>CAMVBK010000058.1:0-20134 GCA_947165685.1 uncultured Bacteroidales bacterium
CCGGGAAGCGTACGAAATGTATGCCGTCGGAACTCACCTCCACGAAGGCCAACTCGAGGAAGCCACCATTGATGTCGTTCTCGAACACCGCAAAGTCAGGACCTTCCCCGTTGCGGATCGGACGCTCGAAGGTGACCAGCGCGGAACCGCCGTCGCCAAGGCTGACCGCGTCCATGCTGTTGTTCAGCGTGGCCGGTCCGATGGCGTTGGTGTCGCCGCCGAAGGAGGCTAACGGACTGTTCGGGTTAGAGATGTCTTGCGGACCGCGCGTGAGGACAACACCGGTGGCCCAAGCCACGAACTGGTTGTCGTCTGCGGCGATGGCGTTGCAGCCTTCCGTACCCACAGCGCCACAGAACGGACCGTGTTCGGGTTCCGTCGTGTCGGAAGGTGTGGTGGTGGTGTCGGGTATCGTCACGGGTGAAATGGTCATCGGATAGACGTAAATGTAGTTCCAGTATCCGCCATATTCGTCAACCCAAGCGCTATCAACGAGGATGCCGGTGCTGCTGTCGGCCCATTTCTCGAAATCGCCGTTGGCAAGGGTCTGGGCCATGCCCATGTCCATCACACCGTTGTTGGTGCTGCCCCACCAGTTGCCGGGGGTGATGCCAAGCGGAGTGGTCATGCCGGCGGCGGTGTCGATGTAGTTGATGTCGCTGACCATGCCGGTGCCCACGTAGCTGAAACGCGGGTCGGCGGCGGCGATGTGAGCCATCATGTCGGCCACGGTGGCGGTGCCGTTCCAACGGTAGCCCCAGGCCAAGGCAGTGTCGGCCCAGTTCACAGCCATCACAGCTTCGTTAGAACCTTCGCCAATCCAGAAAAGGATGTCGCTGAAAGCAATGGTGGCCTCCTCGGGAACCGGGGTGACAGGCGTGGTGTCGGGAGCGGCGACAGGGTGAATCGGGGTCGGCCATGCCACCCCCATCGGATACCATTGACCGGCAAAGGCCGTGGAGTCGTAGCCGATGCCGAAAGCGGATTCCCCGACTTTCAGGAAAGCGCCGTCGTTCACCGGAGAGGTGAGGCCGGCTTGCGGGTTGCCGTTGAGGATGAACTGCATGTAGTTGCCGGTCATGTTCTGGAAACTGAGCGCGGTGGCGCCGTCCGTGTAGTTGAACGTGGACATGGCGGCATCGGTCGTGAGGCGGTCATCGGCGGCCACAAGCGCCTGCAGAGCCGTCGTCACAGTCATGCTGCCGTCGAAACGCAGACCCCAGGCCAGCGCGGTGTCGGGCATGCCCCAGTTGATGGCGATGACGGCCTCGTTGCTGCCTTCGCCCACCCAATAGAGGATTTCTTCGGCGGAAATGGTGGTATTCACCGGCATAGTGGCCACCGTGGCGGGCTCAATCGGAGTGTCCCACGTGTCGGCAGTATGGTTGCTGACCACCACGACCGTGCCGTCATAGAGGTCATAGTCCTCGAAATCCTCGTATTCATCCGCCAGAATGCCATCCACCTTGAAGCGGAAGTTGTCGGTCATCAGCTTGAGCGGATGGTTGACGTAGAAGAACGTGTATTCGTAGGTCTCCCAGCTGATGGTGTAGGCCAAGCGGGGATCAGCGGCGTCAATGTCCACCAGCATGTCGCCGACCGTGGGCTCGTCGGCCGCATCGAAGCGGTAGCCCCAAGCCACGGAGGTGGTGTCGATGTTCAGGACGAAAACGGCACTGTCGCTGCCGGTGCCGATCCAGTAGAGGATGTCGGCAGGGTCGATGGCGGCGTCGGAGAGCGTTTGTGTGGTGTCGGGCGGGGTGACCGTCGTGTCGGCCGAAACAGCAACCACGAGGTTGTCGATGCGCAAGTCATTGTCGGTGCCGCTGACTGTACTCTCGGCATAGAAGGCCAAGCGGACAACCTGTCCGGTGAAAGCGGCAAGGGAAACGGTGGCCTGTGAAGGGGTGTTGGTCACTGCCGCGAGATAGTAGTCATCGCGGTTCACCGTGTCGCTGCCCCATTTGGCGAGAGGCGTCCAGCTGTTACCGTTGTCCGTGGTGGCTAACACAACAAAACGGTCATCCTCAAAGCCATTACCCGTGTCCGGGGCGTCGGCGTTGTTGTAATCCGTGAGTTCATAGTCAAACGTCAGTTCGGCATTTTCAGTGAGATCAATTTCAGGCGTGACCAACCAATATTTGCAGGAATTGCCATAAAGATTGACCTTCACATGCGAAGATTCGTCAAACGCGGTGGTGGAACGTGACCATCCACTGGTGGTGGAGGTCAGCGTGGCACTGTTGGTAGAATCCACAAAGATACCGCTGTAACGGTTCCAGCATGAAGAGAGCTGATTGATGTTGGTGATGTTGTCGAAATCCATGTTCCACGGCAGAGGCATCGGAGCGCAGGAAGTGGCGAAGGTCAGCGTGCGGGCATTGGTGGGCTCGCCCCAGCAGATACTGCGGATGTCCACGGTATAGGTGGTGCTGGGCGTCAAGCCGGCGAGCTCGTAGGTGGTGTCGGCAATGACCATGACACTGTCGGTCGTGATGCCATCGCTCCAGCGCACGATGTAGGAGTCCGCAGTGCTGGGATCCGTCCAGGTAAGGTTGGCGCCGTAAGCCGTGACATCGGACACCTCGAAGGTGGCGGGACGGTTGCAGCTGCTGATGGTATCGACCACAACACTGTCAATATAGCTGGTGATGGCCGTGGTGCCGATACTGGTCTGCATGATGGTGATGCGGTTGCCCGTACCGGCATAGCCGCTGAAATCAACCTCGAACTCGTTCCAGCCGATGACGGTGGGCACCAAGGTGGCCAAGCGGGTGAAGGAAGCGGTGTCGACAACACTTTCACTGATACCGACTGCCACGCGCACTTTGTTGATGTTGGTCGTGCTGCCACCATATTTGTAGAAGAAACGCACCTTCAGTGTGTTGAGGTTTGCGGTAAACTCAGGAAGGTAAGCTACAGAGTATTCCTTGATGGCATTGGAAGTGCCTTTGGAGTACATTTTGAGCGACTTGAAACCGTTGATTGCGTTTGATGAGCCAGACGCACAATAGGGATAATTGTTGGAGACCAAGCTGCTGGAAGAATTGCAGTACAAACGGTTCCAGCAGCGGTTCATGCCCTGCGACTGGGTGGCCGTCCAGTTCTCGAAATTTTCCTCGAAAGGAACGGTTGGCACGGGTGCGCAAAGAGTGCTCACCGAAACGGTATGGGGCAGCGTGAGGGTGCCGTCGGGACAGATGGAGACCACGCTGAGTTGGAAATCGGAAGAAGCGGCGACACCTGTGACCGTGACCACCGTATCGTAGAAGTCGAGGCTGTCAACACCTTCCTCCGAAGCGAGATAGTATCGGTAGTTGTTCACGGATGTGGGGTCATCGACATGAAGGGTGAAGCTGTCGGTGCCGATGTTGTCCACGCTGATACCGTTGGCGCGGGCGCAGGTGGGCATCTCGTGCACGTCGAGGTCATCGATATACCAAGATTTGGCCGATCCTCCGGTGGGCACCACGCGCAAAGCGATGCGGGCATCCGCAGGTGCATTCGTGAAGGTGACCGCGCGAAGATCGTAACCGTTGGCAAACTGGGCACAGCCATAGCCCGCCACTGCGACAAAGCTGGAAGTGTCGGTGGCATCGGTCATGTAACCGACTTCCAAAATGCCGCCGAAACTGCCGGTTTCGGAAGGACGGGTCATGAAGCTCATCTCGAGGGTGTTCAGCGATTGACCTAACTCCGGAAGCATCAAGATGTCTTGAGAATTGGAGTAGTTTCCATAAATGCGCAAGGTGTAGCCGTCATCACCATAGCCGTAGGAAGAACCCTGTGACGGTGGGAAGAGTTCCAGACGGTCAAGTTCACGCGCTTTGAAGAATCCCCAACAGGGCAAGGTGCTGTCGGTCACTGCGTAGCCGTAACCGTTGGCCACATCCACAAACTGGCTGAAATCCTCGTGATAAGGAATGGCAATCGGACCGCAAGCGGTACGGAAGGCCGCCTCTGTGACATCCGTGACACCCTCGGGACAAACGGTGCGAACATCCACCACATAGCGCGTGTTGGGGAGCAGGTTGGTGAGCGAATAACTGTTGCTGTAGATTTCCACACTATCCTCAGCAACATATAACATATAATGGTTGGTGTTGTTGGGGTCTGTAATCGTGATATCCGCCGAAGAGGCATCAATGTTGGAGACCATCACCTGCGAAGGTTTCACGCAGGAAGGCAATTCATCGACGGTCACATTGTCAAGATAGGCGGGACCGTTGTCGTTCGAGCGGAGCGCGATGCGACCGTTTGTGACACCGGCGAAGGTCACTTCAAAATGGTTCCAGCCGCTGCCCGTGGGCAGACAGGTGGCAATGGGAGTGAAGGAGGATTCATCGGTGACATCGGTGATGACCCCCGCCTCGAAACCGTGCCCGTAGGTGGAAAGGACATCGAACTGGAGGCGCAGCTGGTCAGGCGTGTCCTCAAACGGAGGCAGCACCAAGACGGTCGGACTGACAGGGCGGCTGCTCACATAAAGGCACTGCCCGCCACTGACATTGACCGATGAGGAACTGTTGATATAGGGGTCGGAGGCGCTGTACGGATTGATCAGATCCCAGCAAAAAACGTGGTTGGAGAAGAAGGCCGCCGCCGTTGACCACGACGAACCGGTGCCTGACTGGAAATCCTCCGTCCAGGGAAGGTCGGTGTGCGCGACCGCCACACAAGGGGTGCGGAAACTGACGTTACGGGAAGAGGTTTGCGTGCCGTCGGGGCAGTTTGAGAAGACTTTCACCGTGTAGGCGGTGTTGGCCGCAAGAGTGCTGTAGGAAATGGTTTGGGAATAGAGGACAACACTGTCAATCAGCGAGTCATTCTCATAAAGTTTCACCGTATAGTTGTTCAAATTGGTGGTGTCAGTGATGTTCACTGTAACAGAAGTGGAGGTCAGGTCGGTCACATTGGCATTTTGCGCCTTGAGGCAGGATAAGGCCGCGTTGGGGTCGGAGGCATAGACAATGTTTGTCACGCCCGTGAAGGTGTAGTTGCTGCATGTGGATTCGGAAATCCTCAAATGGGTGCTGCCGAGAGTGGTCGAGCCGTATGCACCCCCGTAGTTGTTGCAGTTCCACTCCATCGAGGGGGTCAGCACCAGCCCCTCGTCAGGGTCATTGTAGGACAGCGTCTGAAGAAATCCGCTGCCTCCCATTGTGTAGGAGAAACGCTCGTCGTAGGCCGCAATGGTGTCTAACGCATTGACGAGATAGATGCTGCCCTCCCAGCGCACACCCCAAATAACAACCGTGGGTGTATAAGGAGCCGAATCGTCGTCCCAACCGATGGCCACAACCGTGCTGTTGCTGCCGGTCCCTGTCCAGAATTGCACATCGTTGGGGTCGATGGTGGTCAATTGGGCTGATGCGCCCACGGACAGCATCAGCCCCAAAATGAAAGTGATTAGTTTTTTTACCATAGTTTGATACTTTTAATTGTTGATAATAAGGATCTCCAATTTCAGTATCGGCAAGACAAACAAAGGGGAAAACCATGACACATACACAAATGGACAAGGCATACCTGTACAAATGGTGCAAAGTCCTTATGGTCGGGCGGCCTCTCCTCGGAAGCATTACCGATAAAAAACGATTTGGCAGGTCTTCTGGCTTGCTCGTTTCACCCTGTCTTCCCATGCGGCTATGGTGTCGCACAGTGACATATCTGATTGGGCTTCAACTCTATGAGCTTACAGCAGCGGGACTGCGTCGGACTCACACCGACTTCCCTCTTGGCACCCTTCGTCAGGGTGACCAAACCGGCAGCAAAAATACACATTTTTCAGATATAGCGAAATTTTATTTTGGTCGGTTTTGCGCGTCGAGAAAATTGAATTAACGCAGAAACGGCCCCGCATTCGCGGAGCCGTTCTATTTTCAGCCGGTCACTCATCCCAAAACCGGCTGCTCATTAATATAAAAGGGTTATTTCTTCAGAATCTTCTGCACGCCGTTGCCGACTTTCAGCATATAAAGACCTGCGGGATAAGATTGCATGTTGAGGGTCACCTGCGTGTCGCCGGTCTCCACCACTTCAAGGAGCTTGCCGTTCATGTTGTAGAGCTCGATGCGGTCGGCATTTTCGTTGATGATGTAGAGCGTGCCGGTCGTGGGGTTCGGGTAGGCGAAGACCTGCGGCATCTCGTGACTCTCGATGCCGACGGGCTTCTGGTGGATGACGCCCACGCCGGTGAGGTCGAAACCGCAGCTGGCGAAGTCGGTCGGCCAGGGATCGTTGACGATGTGCCCGAAAGCGTCGTAGGTGGCGTACTGCGGGTCGATATTGCCCACCACGTCGATAATCCGCACATAGACGATGCTGTCGATGTTGAGGTTCGCGCTGTCGGCCAGCTCCTCGAGATCAAACGGAGTACCGTAGCCGATTTTGAACTTGCCGGCCAGGTTGTTGATGAAGGTGGGGTCTGTGAAGGCAAAGGAGCCTGTCTGGGTCTCCGTTTGGGTGAGGGAAGTGGCCGGGAAGCGTACGAAATGTATGCCGTCGGAACTCACCTCCACGAAGGCCAACTCAAGGAATCCGCCGCTGACATCGTTCTCGAACACCGCGAAGTCAGGACCTTCCCCGTTGCGGATCGGACGCTCGAAGGTGACCAGCGCGGAGCCGCCGTCGCCAAGGCTGACAGCCTCCATGCTGTTGTTCGGCGTGGCCGGTCCGATGGCATTCGTCTCGTCGCCGAAGGAGGCCAACGGACTGTTCGGGTTGGAGATGTTCTGCGGACCGCGAGTCAGCACGACATTGGTAGCCCACGCCACGAACTGGTTGTCATCGGCGGCGATGGCGTTGCAGCCGTCCGTACCCACAGCACCGCAGAACGGGCCGTGCTCGGGAATCGTGTCAGGACCGGAACCTCCCGTCGTGTCAGGAACGGTGACAGGATAAATCGTCATCGGATAGACGTAGATGTAGTTCCAGTAGCCGCCGTATTCGTCAACCCAGACACTGTCAACGAGGATACCCGTGCTGCCATCCGCCCATTTCTCGAAATCACCGTTGGCGAGCGTTTGGCCCATACCCCAGTCCATCACACCGTTATTGGTGCTACTCCAATAATAACCCGGGGTGATGCCTAGCGGAGTGGTCATGCCGGCAGCGGTGTCAATGTAGTTGATGTCGCTGACCATGCCCGTGCCCGTAAAGCTGAAGCGCGGGTCGGCGGCGGCGATGTGGGCCATCATGTCGGCCACAGTGGCATCACCGTTCCAACGGTAGCCCCAAGCCAAGGCAGTGTCGGCCCAGTTCACAGCCATCACGGCTTCGTTAGAACCTTCGCCAATCCAGAAAAGGATGTCGCTGAAAGCAATGGTGGCCTCCTCGGGAACCGGGGTGACAGGCGTGGTGTCGGGAGCGGCGACAGGGTGAATCGGGGTCGGCCATGCCACCCCCATCGGATACCATTGACCGGCAAAGGCCGTGGAGTCGTAGCCGATGCCGAAAGCGGATTCCCCGACTTTCAGGAAAGCGCCGTCGTTCACCGGAGAGGTGAGGCCGGCTTGCGGGTTGCCGTTGAGGATGAACTGCATGTAGTTGCCGGTCATGTTCTGGAAACTGAGCGCGGTGGCGCCGTCCGTGTAGTTGAACGTGGACATGGCGGCATCGGTCGTGAGGCGGTCATCGGCGGCCACAAGCGCCTGCAGAGCCGTCGTCACAGTCATGCTGCCGTCGAAACGCAGACCCCAGGCCAGCGCGGTGTCGGGCATGCCCCAGTTGATGGCGATGACGGCCTCGTTGCTGCCTTCGCCCACCCAATAGAGGATTTCTTCGGCGGAAATGGTGGTATTCACCGGCATAGTGGCCACCGTGGCGGGCTCAATCGGAGTGTCCCACGTGTCGGCAGTATGGTTGCTGACCACCACGACCGTGCCGTCATAGAGGTCATAGTCCTCGAAATCCTCGTATTCATCCGCCAGAATGCCATCCACCTTGAAGCGGAAGTTGTCGGTCATCAGCTTGAGCGGATGGTTGACGTAGAAGAACGTGTATTCGTAGGTCTCCCAGCTGATGGTGTAGGCCAAGCGGGGATCAGCGGCGTCAATGTCCACCAGCATGTCGCCGACCGTGGGCTCGTCGGCCGCATCGAAGCGGTAGCCCCAAGCCACGGAGGTGGTGTCGATGTTCAGGACGAAAACGGCACTGTCGCTGCCGGTGCCGATCCAGTAGAGGATGTCGGCAGGGTCGATGGCGGCGTCGGAGAGCGTTTGCGTCGTGTCCACGGGCGTGACGGTCGTATCCACAGGCGTGACCGTCGTGTCAACGTTGGCCAGGATGACACTCAGATTGTCTATGCCGCAGTAACGGTTGCCGGGACCGGTGGTGCTGGCCGTGGTGCTGGCAACATCCCACATCAGCGTGAGGCGTGCGTCGGCCGGCACATTGGCATACTCGCTGAAGCGAATCGTGTCGTGGTGCAGGACTTTATTGTCGGCAGCGTAAGTTTCGAGTGCCACAAAATCGGCGGTGTCGTTCATGATGTAGCCCACTGCGAGGTGCGCGTTGGCATCGGCCATGTTCGTGCGGTGGTCAAAGGCGAGGATTGTCTGCGCAAGGGGAGCGTCAAAGGGGGGCAGTACCGCATAGCGGCGGGTGCCTGTGGTGAGCATGTCGTTGATGTGGTTGGCGTTGGTGCCGGTGTAAATCTGACTGGCGATGAAAGTGAAGTAAGCGTCGTTGGCCGCGATGGCCCCGTAGCTGTTGGTGCTGGTGGAATAGCCCACACCACCGAAGTAGTCAGACGCCGTGGAGGTGCCGTTGCCGCTGTGGTTGACCGTGCCGTTGCCGAAAACGGTCCAGCATTCGGGCAGCGGGGCACCGGCATAGTGGGGGCGCATGGTTGCGTCGGACGTGTAGCCGGCAAAGTCGTCGCTGTAGGGCAGCGCATGGACGGTTGTGCAGAGCGTTACGGGATCGACCGGCGTGGCCGGAGCCGCCACAGGCACAATGGGCGTTTGCCAGGCATATCCCCAGGTTGACCAGTCGGCAGGGTCGCCGGTCTGTGTGGCACAAGCTGAGTTACCCACCTTAATGAGGTCACCCTGATATACATCCATGTCAGGGTAGCCAAAGTTGGCCAATACCCCGTTCACATTGTACATGATATAACCTGTACTCGGCTGAAGCAAAGAAAGATCGTAGGTGTCGTCTTGATAGTTGACATCATAGATGAGACCGCCGCCGCCCGAATAGCTGAAGCGGGGGTCGTAGGCGGCGATGGTGTCCATCACCGCTTCCACGGTGGCGCTGGTGCCGTTGAAACGCACGCCCCAGGCCAGTGCCGTCTCCGGATCGCACCAATTGGTGGAGAAAATCACTTCCGTGCTGCCGGTTCCGACCCAGTATTCGATTTGCGAGAGGGCGATGGTGACGTCTGTGGGGTCGCTGTTTGGATCGGTGGCAGGAACAATATTTGTGGTAGGTAGGGTGCAGTCACCGTACTCAGTCATTTCAAAGTATCCGTTGTTGACCAGTGCATCCGACAAGCCGGAGCAATAGTTGCCATTTATCGTGTACATCAACCAACCGGCATCCTCAAGATACTCATCATAGAGATCATCTTGATAGGTATACGTGTTGATGGATGTTGTGCCGGCAAAAGTTATCGAGAATCGGCCGTCGGCAGCATCAATGGCTGTAAGCATGTCGTAGACAGTGGCAGCGCCATCCCATCTGTAGCCATAAGCGATGCCCATCGTTTCGTCCTGGCACCATTGGAACACGGCCACAATACTGTTGCTGCCGCTGCCTACCCAAAACTGGATGTTGTTGGCGGGATAGTCCGTGACCGAACGCATCGCGTTCACTTGGAAATCATGCCCGTTCTGGTGAACTGTCACCGGATTTTGGGCGCTCAACAGGTTTATCACACACAATAAACCCAAAATCGTAAGAAATTTTCTCATATTTTTTTTATTTGATGTTTGTTTATTTGTGACTTGTGATTGGTACTATTCACTAATCACTATCCATTAATTATCGAATGCCATCGCCGACGGGTTCAGGCCCGCCTCGAAGGAGAACTTCTTTTTCCCGTCCTTGTCGAAACAATAGACATCGCCGTTGGTGGTGAACGTGCCGGCGTCGGTGATATAGACGTCGCCGTTCAGCGGGTTCACCTTGATGCCGTAGGGGGTTTTCAGCTGCGTGCCGTCCGTGATGAACTGCTCTTTTACCACTTCGTCGGTCTCCAGGTCCAGCACCTTGACCCAAGCGGAGCTCATCGTGCTGAAATTGTAGGTGTAGATGTAGGCCAAGTTATGGTGGATGTCGAAGTTCAGCACTTCCAAATCGTAGGTTTTGATCACCTCATCTGTTTGGCTGTCAATCTTTTGGAAAGTATAGGGTACGCTGCCGTAGTTGCCGTTGGAGACCAGATAGACGTAGCGGTCGTTGTAGGCTTTGATGCGGGTGGGGTTGATGACCACCTCAATGTCCTTGCTGACCGTGAAGCTGGCCGGGTCGATCACGGAGACGGTGTTGCCATAGTTCGGTGCGCTCAAGCCTCCGGAATTGGAGACATAGATCTTACCGTTGCAGGCGCAGATGCCGTCGGGGTTCGGGCCGGTGTGCAGAGAAGCCTCCACCTCCAAGCTGGCCGTGTCGATGCGCACCACATCGCCATCGAAACAGGAAATGTAGCCTTTGTCGTCGAGGAAAGCGATATAACGCGGTTGTTTTCCTGATAAATTGATGGTTTTCAACGATTTAACAGTCTTTGCATCTACCACCTCCACGATGTTGGAGTTGTTGACCACAATGTAGAGCTTGCCGCCGTATTTTTGCAGGTCGTTGCCCACGTCGCCTAAGCCGCGGTGGTTGACATCCAAGAAGAGGTCGCCCGTGAGCGTTCCCGTCGTGAAATCATAGTAGGACAGGGTGCTGTTGTTTTGCAGATAAAGGCCCTCGTTCAGGATGAACAGACCGCTTGCATAGGCATCGGGTTGGGGTTCAGGCTCCGGTTCCGGTTCCGGACGATGGCAGGCAGCGACGAGCAGGGGCAGCACAAGCACCCATAAAAGATTGTTTCTCAAAAAGTTCCATAAACGCATAATCCTCGGCATTTAAGGGTTCGACAAAATGCTTCGGACAATAAAGGGACTGAAGTGAGCTGAAAGCCACTTTTTGCATCCGCCTACCTCCCGAAGCGATAACAACGCGCGGTGGCAGGTTTTCTGACTCATTCCCGGGGCAGCGCCTTCCCGTCTTCCGACAGTGACAAATTGCTGCTCCAACACGCGGAACTTACAGCAGCGGGTACTGTACAGGATTCGCACCTGTTTCCCTCTCAGGACTTTGCACATTGAAAGTCCTTCACCACTTTGCAGCGGCAAAAATACATTTTTTTAGATAACAGGGACTCTTTAAAAACAAGTAGAGACGCAAATTTTTGCGTCCCTACTCGATTTCCCCCTCTTAATCTTTCACGCATCGCACTGCGGCCGCGCCTGCGCGATGTTGGAGAGCTGTTGTCATGGACGACTGGTTCGAATCCAGCCCCCAGGCTTTCAGGTACAATGATGATTGCCTCGTGACCGTCCAAAAACGTGCCATGCCACCGAAGTAGCCGGCATAGATGCCCGTTGCAGGAGTCTGCATGCCTAATGGGTGAATCCCGAATCCGGAAGTGTTGTTCGTCATGGGATGGTCGCCCACAAAGCATTCGCCGTCCGAAAACTTCCACAACGAGGCGGCAGCCACCGCCTTGCCATAGTTGCCCGGAACCGTATCGCAGTTATAGGCAGTCTGCGCGGACAGATAGTCGTGAAGCTGTTGCCATTCCCCGTTTGAGGGAACATGCCACCCGAAGGGACAAATGCCCTGGATGCCTGAAGGGACGGAGGCCGTCATTGTGTCGTTCATGGCGCACACTGCCTTCCAGTTGTAAAGGTAACCGTAGTAGGAAAACTGCATGTCCATGTTCGGGTAGTAACGGCAGGGAAGCGTGGTGGACAAAGAGTCGCCCAGCGGAATCTCCGTGCCGTCATAGAAATGGGTGGTCCGCAGATTTTCCTTCATCCAGCATTGTTCGCCCATCTGAATGGTGGCATACTGGTTGCCGTCATAGTCATAGACGTATGCATTGTCCGGACAAGGTTGCCCATCGGTAGAATAGTTGAGGTCGGCCGTGAAGAATTTGACTTCGTTGCCATAGACCGTGTCGTTGGCGGTTATGGCGTAGGCCCGCACATAGTAGAAAGTGTTCGGCTGCAGGTTCGCCATGTCAACTGTGAAAACATTGAAAGGCATGGCTGGAACGGCGCTGTTGTCCGCCAAAGTGGGGTCCGGGGAGGTGCTCCACACAAGGCCGTACGCGGTCACCGGAACGCCTCCGTTGTGGGTGATGTTCCCGCTACCCCTTGCAGATACGGCCGTGATATCGGACACGGTGGTCGTATAGACCGTGGGGGCGCATTCCACAGGCAGGTCACGGACACAACGCACGGAAAAGCCGTGTTCTTGCGTATAGATGTTCGATTCATTGAGGTTGGGGAAACGGAAATCAAGGAAAATAACCTTTGGATTCGGCTCCCCAGCAAGCTTTGAGGAGGTCCAGAACATGGCATTGGCCGTGAAATTGAACCATCCGGGCTGGTTTTCCGCGCTGCCGTAATAGCCGGCGGCCCTGGCGCTGAAGCCCGTGGCGTTGATCATGTTGTGGATGTTTGGGAAGCTGGTGACCCATCCACCCACAGGAGAGCAGTTGTCGAAGACCAAATGCATCCAATCGTTTGGAATCGCCCAATAAGAAGAAGGATGATCGACAAGGGAGAGCGCCACATTGGACATCACACCATTACACAGACACTCTGACTGAGTCTGGAGAAACCCATAGAGAAGTTGGTATTCCTCGAGACTCGGAACATGCCAGCCCGAGGGACAGATGCCTTGCACGCCCGAGGGGATTGATGACGAAGCTTGGGCCCCGTTCATCACCGCCGCCCAATTGTACAGGTAGCCGTACGAGGCCACATTGTTGCTGCTTCCGTCAGGCGAGTAGCAGACCGGTGTGGTGGAAAAGGCCGTGGCAAGCGGTATTTCGGTGCCGTCCTCATAATGGGTGGTCCGCAGGTTCTCGCGCATCCAGCACTGGTTGCCGATGCGCACCGTATTGTAGATGTTGCCGTCATGATCTGTGACCACAGAGGTGCCTGGACAAACCTGGTCGTAGCGCTGCGGGGCAGGCGTGAGCGTCTGGAAAGCGATTTCGTTGCCGTAAGCAATGCCCGCACTGTTGACGGCGTAAGCCCGCACATAGTAGGTCATGCTGAGGTAAAGATCCGAAATCGTGTGGGTGAATGTCCCAGTCCCGGTGCCCAATGCAATATGGTAATCCTCTACGGTGGGGTTGGGATGGAAGCCCCAGCAAAGGCCGCGCTCAGTCACCAAGGCTCCGCCGTCGGACATGACCAGACCGCCCGAAACCGCAGAATTGAGTGCAATGTCGGAGGCTGGGTAGGTAGTCACAGACGGAAGCACCGGTCCCGGCGGAACAGAATCCGAAGTCACAAAGCGTTGCTCCTCGCCATACACGACACCCTGTTCATTAACGGCGTATGCCCGCACGTAATAGTCGGTTTCGGGTGACAAATCGGTCATCGGACAGGAGTAGGTGCCGGTGTCGGCGCCGGAAATGCAGATGTTGTCGTCAATGGTGGGGTGCGGGATGCTGTTCCAGCAAATGCCCCGCTCCGTGACTGCGCAGCCGCCGGTGTTGGTCACCCGTCCTTTGGCCATTGCCGAAGTGCTCGTGACGTTCGTGACCTCGCCCGTGACGACCGTGGGGAACTGGCAAGCCGTTGAAGGAGGTGCGTCATAGTCTTGCACACATCTCACGGAAATCGCATCTTTTCTGTAAAAGAGGGAGGCTCCGCTAATATAGTCGTTATTATGTCTGACTGCGATAGCGTAGGTGTAATAGCGGTCATAATGGTCATTATATTGGAGCGTGGAACACATAATTCCACCGAAAGTCCCAAAACCTTCGAAACCGCCGATAAAGCTGTAGCTCACATTCCCGATGATGGATCCGGCAGGGCAAATGGACAATCCCGTGGCATTGTTTTGTGTCGAGTCATAGCCAGGCGTGCAACCGGCGGAGCAGGAGGCCCAACCGAAATTGGAGGCCAAAGCAGGAGCGACGTGCCAGACCTGGTCGGGAGGGGTGGTACATCGATACTTGTTCAATGCGGATACATAGTTTTTCAGCTGGTATTGTTCAGCCCGGGAAGGAATGTGCCAGCCGTTCGGGCAAATGCCTTGTACTCCGGAAGGGGTGGCATCGCTGGACGCCTCGCCGTTCATGGCCGCATGCCAATTATACAGCAGTCCATAGACAGCCACTTTGGAGGTGTCTTTGGCCGGCGGATAGCAGAACGGCAGACTGTCGCTGCGCTGGCTCCAGTCCGTGCACATCGGAATCGGACTTCCGTCCGGGAAATGGGTGGTGCGGAGGTTCTCGCGCATCCAGCACTGCTCCCCGATTTTCACGGTGGAATAGACATTGCCGTCGATGTCGGCGACAGCGGGAATGTCCGGGCAAACCAGACTGTCCATCTGGATCCACGTGGTGGAAACCGTATATTCCTCGCCGTAAGACGTCCCGACGGCATTGGTGGCATATGCTCTATAATAATATATGGTATGCATGTTCAATCCTGTCGCCGTAACCGTGAAAACGCCTGTTTCGCCAGCCCCGGCAGCCACATGAAAATCGTTGATGGTGGGGTTCGGCAGCGTGCTCCAGCAGATACCCTTCTCCGTCACCAAGGAGTTGCCGTCGGTGACCACGTTGCAGCCTGCACGGAACGAGTGGTCGGAAACATTGCTCGCCCGGACAGTGGTCACGGTCGCGAGCCGTCTTTGCACTTCATTATAGCTCAATTCGTCGCGTACGCAACGCACAGGCAGGGCATTATAGGCCCATTCGGCATTATCTGTGACAGATGCGCTGTTGTAGTTGAGGTGAATGTAACGCCTTCCCCAACTTGACCAATACTGGGCCTCTTGGTGCCTTATGTGGTTAGAAATGTAATTAATGACGGAAAGACTCGTGCAGCCCGTGGGCACCAACGAGAGCAAAGTTTGGTTGTTGTCGCTACCGTTAAATCCGGGGGCGCATCCGTTTGATGATGGATTCCAACAGGTTTGTGAGCTGAGGGCCTTGGCGATGGAGGCCGGGTTGCTGTTGCAGTGATATTCCAGTTGGCTTTTTACAAAGGCCAGCATTTTCTGCCATTCGGCGAAGCTCGGCACGTGCCAGCCTACCGGGCACACTCCCTGCACTCCCGACGGGATGGAGTTGGAACCGCTGCCGCCGTCCAACACGGCCGCCCAATTGTAGTGCAGGCCGGCATTCTCGATGGTAAAGCCAGGATCGTTGTTCCAGAAATGCGGATAACAACGAGGGGTCGGGTCTTCATACACCGTACCGCCGCCCCAGGGAATCTCCCGCCCGTCGCTGTAGTGCCGCACCCGCAGGTTCTCGCGCATCCAGCACTGCTTGTCTAACTGCACGGTGTTGTAGAGGTTGCCGTCGAAGTCAATCACCTTGTGAAGACCGCAGATGAAGCCGCCTGTCGTTATCGAATCGACAGCCGCCGCTATGGAGTCTAATAGCTCCTCATGGTTCAGCGTGTTGTCGTGAAGAATTTGGGTTCGTGGGGCAAGAGAGTCATGCACCCTGTTCACAACCTGCGGCAAAATCTGGTAATCCGTGATATACGGCGGGTCGTTGACAAATGCGGACACATTTGTCGGAATCTCCGGGATGTCGGGACGGTTGGTCAGGTCGTTGTAATTTCCGCTGAACGCCCCTTCCTGGGTCTCGTTCGCGAAAATGGCATACGGGACACTGGCAAGCGGCTGCTCAATGGAAATCGAGTAGCTCGTTCCACCATCAGGGTCTATTTCCACCCTGACAAAGAGACTTTCCTCCCACGGAATGGAGTTGAAGGCCGGTGAATTGGCAATGGGCTGCCCCCTGCCTATGAGCAGTGTGATTAAGCCGTTGGCGTTGGACATCACCGAATGTCTCTCCATATAGACAACCTGACTGTTCCCGGTTTTCACTAAACTCAGACGCGCACTCATGGCTTGGTTGGCCAAGATCCGGCCTTCTTCGGCACGCACCACCGTTTGGCAGGTGAATGCCTTCGGTGCCTGGGCCATCGAAACCGTGGCCAAAGTCGTCAAAAAAAGCAAGACAAGTAACCTTTTCATAGCCGTGCCGATTTAGTTCATGACACAACGAACAGACAAGGCACTGTTCTTTCCATATCCGGTCATGGGAGCGTTGATTTCGGAAGCGTTATGGAAAAGGCCGTACTGATAGGCATTGGATTCCGACACTTCAGTGGCCGTCCAGAAATAGGCAGCGGTGCCGAAAGCATTGAAAACACCGTTATACAATCCTGCAGGCATCGCCGTGAATCCGCTGACGTTATTGCTCCACGGGTCGTTACCTACTGCGCAAAGCTCGGAGCTGCTCACCCAGCCGTTGTTGGAGGCCAACGCTTTGGCCAGGTTGCTGGCGCTGCCTCCGCAAATGGCGCTGTCAATGTTCGGCAAAAAGCTGAGCATTTCATCCCATTCGGTTTTTGAAGGCAGATGCCAACCGTTCGGGCAAATGCCCTGCACATTTGAGGGAACAGTATTGCTGGATGAGGCCCCGTTCATGACCGCCGCCCAGTTATAGAGCATTCCGTAAGTCATAGCGCTCGAACTTTGGTTGTTCGGGAAATAGCGATAGGCGTTCACATAGTCGGTGGTCGCCCCCACGGGTATCGGCATTCCGTTGCCGTAGTGTGTGGTGCGAAGGTTTTCCTTCATCCAGCACTGGTTTCCAATCTGCAGCGTGTTGTATTCATTGCCGTCAAAGTCCTTGATGGTGTAGATTCCGCAACGGAATCCGTTGTGCGAGAGCGTGTCCAAGGCATTCATCATGTTGTCGATTAATGCAGATTGGGCGAGTATAAGCGCATTCAGGCTGTCAATGGTTTGGATGTACGGCGTGAGAAGGCTGTCCATGATGGCGTTCAACCGTACTTCTGTCAAATAGTGCGCATCATTGTTGAAGTAGGAAACATTGCCAGGAAGCACCGGGATGTTCGGCCTGTGCGTCAGATCGTAATAATTGCCGCTGAATCCGTTTCCCGCCGTGTGCGCATAGAGGGCGTAGGGTACGCTTAACATCTCCTGGGCACTGGTGATGGAGTAGTTGTTGCCTCCAGCCGGGTCTATTTCCACTTTCAAAAAGTTTGTCGCCGAACCCCAGTGCACGGCAGACATGCTGCCAAGCGTCGCGTTGCCGGACCCAACCGACAATGCGAGAACGCCGTTGGCATCAGTTTGTGCGTTATGTGTCTCCACATACATAGCGGTCCCGCTGTTGCTCCCTTCCAAAATACTGATGCGCACCCCAATGCTCTGGTTGCGCAGCAGCTGGCTGTTGGCATCTCTGACCACTGCCTGGTAGGAGAATTGCTGGAAAGTAGATAGCGGCTGCCCTGCACAAAACAGGGCGCCGCAGACCATTGCTATGAAAATTGCTGTTTTTTTCATTTAAAGACGTTTAACGGGTTACTCGTTTTTTACACAGCGTACAGAAGCACCGACATTGTCTTGCTTGGACATGTCTTGGACCATCTTGACAGCATTGGAGGCAGTCGATGTGTATATTCTGAACATGAGGGGGCGTATGCTTTGTGCTCCGGTGCCGGCTTGCGTCATTACGATGGTGTTGCTCGACATGAACCAGGCATCGCGGGTTACACGCGTAATAGCGTTGGAAAGGGATGCCGGGCGGGCGGAAAATCCGGTGGCATTGTTCTCGGAAGGATTCAGACCGGGTGTGCAACCCCAGGTCATAGCAGCCCATAGCGCAGTATCCGCCAATGCCTTAGCATTGTTGGCGGCCGTGGCAGCGCAGCGGTATTCCGGAACAGAAGAGACGTAAGACAAGAGGGCGTTGAACTCCGTGTTGGAGGGCAGATGCCAGCCGTCAGGACAGATACCCTGCACCCCGCTCGGGTTGGCCGAGCTGGCCGATCCCCCGTGCATGGCGGCCGCCCAGTTGTAGAGCAGGCCGTAGTCGGCCACATTGTTCGCATTGCCTCCCGGGTAGAAATAACTGGCATCTGCGGCCGTCATGGACGATGACAAGGGAATTTCCGTGCCGTCAGTGTAGTGCGTGGTCTTCAGATTCTCCTTCAGCCAACACTGCGTGCCAATCAGTACCGTGTTGTAGAAATTTCCATCGACATCTTCCACACGCAATCTTCCGCACGCGGCTTCCGGAGCCATGGTGTCGGTGGTGAAGGTCACGTTTTCGCCATAGCCGGTGCCGGCGCTGTTAGTGGCGTATGCCCGGACATAGTACGTGGTGGCAGGTTGCAAATTGACAATCAGTTGGCTGAATGCGCCGAAGCCTGTGCCGTTGGAGGAGTGGGCACCACTCACCGTGGGATTCGGGAGTGTGTCCCAACAGAAACCGCGTTCCGTCACCTCGCTGTAACCGTCATTGGTCACCGTGCCCGTAACGTTGGCCGTCACAGCCGTCGTCTCCACTTCGCCGGTGATTACCGTAGGCACCACCACGGTGGGCACGAAACCAGCCTCCTGGGTCGTGAAGGTCCAGTCTGCGCCATACGTGGTGCCGCGATAGTTGGTGACGTATGCTCTGAAACGGTAAGTGGTGGACGGAGCCAGACCCGTGAGTTTCACTGTGAACGCGCCCAAGCCGCTACCGCTGGCAATATGGTTGCCACTGGTGGTCGGGTTCGCGGAAGTGCCCCAGCAGATACCGCGGCCGATGGTGCCGCCCGACGCACCTTTGTCAATCACCTCGCCCTTGCAGATGGCCGATGTGTCCGTAACGGAAATGGCCACACTGTCGGTGGTCACCACGGCGGGAAGAATGTTGTCAAGATTGCCGTTGTAGGGCTTGTTTTGAACACAGCGGACGGAAGCGGCGCGTCTGGAAAGGAGACTTCCGAGAGCACTCGGGTTTTCCGTGGTGACCGTCGTCCCATCAGCGGAGAACTTTTTGACTGTGCCGTTGCCGAAGATGTATGCGGCAGAACCGGAGGCAAGGCCCACATTCTCTCCATACACCCCGTAAGGCCCGTTTTCCACATAGCCGGCCGGCTTGACGGAGAACCCTGTGGCATTGTTGTCTTCCGGATTCCAGCCGATGGCACATTCGGTGGTGCTGGGGTTCCAGCCCACGGTGGAGGCTAAGGCTTTCACCACTTGGGAACTCTCGTTGTTGCACCGCAAGCTGTCCCATTGGGCAATGTAGGCGAAGAGGGAGTCCCATTCGGCGGCGGTAGGCAGATGCCAACCGGCGGGACAAGCACCCACGAGCGGGCCTACAGAAAAGATATTGTAATTATAGGTGGCGGCATCGTATGAGTATAAATAGCCATACGTTCCCAATTTTGACGGATCGTTGTCAGGATAGAAACGGCCTGCCGGCAGAACGACTAACCGGTTAAAACTTTCGTATAATGGAATAGCTTCGCCGTTGGCATAGTGCTTGGAGCGGAGGTTCTCCCGCAGCCAGCACTGGTTGCCAAACTGCACCGTGCGGTATTCGTTTCCGTCAAAGTCCATGACTTTCGGCGCGGTAGGACAGGGGTTGATGTCGATTGTGTCTCTCGGGTCAATCGGGCCCGGCACCACCGTGGTGTCCGAAGGGTTGACAGGCTCCACCCCGGCGGTGTCCGTTTGCGTGGTGTCGGTACCGGCCATGGCCGCTTTGAGGGCATCGATTTCGGCCTGCATGGCGTTCAGCCGCGCAAGGATGTCGCAGAATTGCACGGAGTCGCAATTGGCGTTGCTCACATAGCCCGCATCGTTGGTGAAGGCTCCCACGTTGGAAGGCACCGTGGGAATGGACGGCTGGTTCGTCAAATCGTTGTAGTCGCCGCTGAAAAGCTCCGGCTGGTTTGTCAATGAGTTGTAGTTACCGTCGAAACCGGCAGGCAGCTTCACGAAACTGCCGCCCGTGAGAAACAGCGTGTCGTTGCTGATACTCAACACCTGCTGCTCGGTATAGGAGGTCAGGTATCCCGCGTCATTGGTGAAGGCGCTGACATTTGTCGGCACCGTGGGGATAGTC
>CAMVBK010000059.1:0-19486 GCA_947165685.1 uncultured Bacteroidales bacterium
CTAAGAGCTAAGAGCTAAGAGCTAAGAGCTAAGAGCTAAGAGCTAAGAGCTAAGAACTAAGAACTTTGAACCTTGAACCTTGAACCTTGAACTTTGAACCTTGAACCTTGAACTTTGAACTTTGAACCAACATGGAAGAACAATTCATAGACTACGTAAAGATTTTCGGCCGGTCAGGCAACGGCGGCGCGGGTTCGGCGCACCTGGCACGGACGGCGCGCAACCCGAAGGCAGGTCCTGACGGCGGTGACGGCGGCAAGGGCGGCAGCATCATCGCGCGCGGCAACCGCAACCTATGGACCCTGCTGCACCTGCGCTACACCAAGCACGTGTTCGCGGAACACGGCGGGAACGGACAGAAGAACCAGTGCTTTGGCAAAGACGGCGACAACGCCTACATCGAAGTGCCGCTCGGCACCATCATCCGCCTTACGGACACAGACGAATACGTGGGCGAGGTGCTTGAGGACGGGCAGGAGCTGGTCGTCATGAAGGGCGGCCGCGGCGGGCTCGGCAACGTCCATTTCAAGAACGCCACCCACCAAACGCCCCGTTTCGCGCAGCCCGGCGAAGAAGGCACTGAAGGGTGGATTTCCTTGGAACTCAAGGTTTTGGCAGACATCGGACTGGTTGGATTCCCGAACGCTGGCAAATCCACGCTGATCACACAGCTATCCAACGCGCGGCCAAAAATCGCCGACTACCCCTTCACCACCCTGAAACCGAACCTCGGCATGGTCGCTTACCGCGAGTTCCAGTCGTTCGTCATCGCCGACATCCCCGGCATCATCGAAGGTGCCTCCGAAGGCAAAGGCATCGGCCTGCGGTTCCTGCGGCACATCGAACGCAACGCCGCCCTGCTGTTCATGATCCCCGCAGCCGACGACGAAGGAAAGGTGAAAACCATCACACAAATCAAGAAAGAACTGAAAATCTTGCAGAACGAACTCAAGCAGTTCAACCCAGAGCTTTTGGACAAAAAATGGATGCTCGCCATCACCAAATGCGACCTCATCTCAGAGAAAGATGCGATCACTTTGGAGACGAAAATATCGAAAACCGTACCCTCCATCTGCATTTCCTCCGTCTCCAACTGGCACCTCACCGAGCTAAAAGACCGTCTCTGGAATCTTCTTCAGCCTGACGAGCAATCGTAAAACACTGGACATCATGCTATTAACAGCTGTTAATAATTTTTTTTCGTAAAAATATTAAAACGAATAAAACAATTCAAAAAAAGTGTATTTTTGCAGCTGAAAAAATAACAAGAGAAAGAAATGGCAAAGAAAACGAAGGAAGCACGTCAGCAAGTGATACTTGAGTGCACAGAGCAAAAGGCAAGCGGAGTTCCGGGAATGTCCAGATATATCACGACGAAGAACAGAAAAAACACTCCCGACAGACTTGAACTCAAAAAGTACAATCCGTACTTGAAGAAAATGACAATTCACAAAGAAGTAAAATAACAAAAAAACTGAGAAGAGATGGCAAAGAAAGTTGTTGCATCATTGAAAAGAGAAGGTGGCGTCACCTACACAAGAGTTGTGAGAATGGAGCGTTCACCGAAAACTGGAGCCTACACCTTCAAAGAGGCGATTGTGGAATCCAGCGCTGTTAAAGACTTTTTGGCTAAAAAGTAATATTTTGTTTTCATGGTTGAAAAAAGGTGGGCGCCTGCCCGCCTTTTTTCGTTTTAAAGCTGTTTTTTTCAAGCACCCTGACCGTTACAATCCGAATTTTATGTACCTTTGCCGCCGTAAAAAATAGCACTATGGGATTCTTTTCATTTTTCAACAAAGATAAAAAAAAGGAGATTGACGAGGAGCAAAAAAAGGAGTTGAACGAAGGGTTGCAAAAATCCAAGGAGAGCTTCTTCAAGAAACTGGCAAAAAGCATCGTCGGCAAATCGAAAGTGGATGACGAGGTGCTCGACAACCTCGAAGAGGTGCTCGTCACTTCCGACGTGGGAGTGGAGACCACCCTAAAAATCATCGAACGTATCGAGAAGCGCGTGTCGAAAGACAAATACCTGGGAACCAACCAGGTAAATATGATTTTAAAGGAGGAAATCGCAGGTCTGCTGTTAGAGAACGACCTTGAAAAAGCCAACGACTTCGTGATTCCGGAGATGGACGTGCCCTACATCATCCTCGTGGTGGGCGTGAACGGCGTAGGCAAAACCACCACCATCGGCAAACTGGCCTACCAGTTCAAGAAACGCGGCTATTCGGTGACACTCGGCGCCGCCGACACCTTCCGCGCCGCCGCCATTGACCAACTCACCGAATGGGCGCACCGCTGCGACGTGCCTATCGTGGCCCAGAAGATGGGCTCCGACCCCGCTGCCGTGGCCTACGACACCGTCAAGTCCGCCATCGCCAACCACAGCCAAATCGTCATCATCGATACCGCTGGACGCCTCCACAACAAAATCAACCTCATGAACGAACTGGTGAAAATCAAGAACGTCATCCGCAAGCTCGTCCCCGACGGACCACACGAGGTGCTGCTCGTCCTCGATGGCTCCACCGGGCAGAACGCTTTCGAGCAGGCCAAGCAATTCACCGCCGCCACGGAGGTCAACGCACTAGCCATCACCAAGTTAGATGGCACTGCAAAGGGCGGCGTGGTCATCGGCATCTCCGACCAGTTCCAAGTACCCATCAAATATATCGGCGTGGGCGAGAAAATTCACCAGCTGCAAATCTTCAACCGCGTGGAATTTGTCGATTCCCTCTTCCCAGACAACTGGTAGCCATGCCCTCCACAGTCGTCATCGACGAAAACTCCGGCTTCTGCTTCGGCGTCATCAACGCCATCCAGACGGCGGAAGAGTATCTGCGTGAGCACCGCTCTCTTTTCTGTTTAGGCGATATCGTCCACAACAACGAAGAGGTGCGGCGGCTCTCGGAGCTCGGACTGCGCATCATCACCCATGAAGAGTTTGAGTGCCTTCACGACACCACCGTGCTTATCCGCGCACACGGAGAACCGCCGGAAGTCTATCGCACTGCCCTGGAAAACCGCATCCACCTCATCGACGCCACCTGTCCGGTAGTGCTTCGGCTACAAAAGCGCATCGCCGACGAATACCACAACGCCTCCGGCAAACAAATCCTGATCTACGGGAAAAAAGGCCATGCCGAAGTCGTCGGGCTTTTAGGACAGACCGAGAACTCAGGCATCGTTTTATCTTCCCCCGAGGACATCGAGCGCATCGACTTCACGCGACCGGCCAAATTATACTCCCAGACCACCCAAAGCGTGGAAAAATACTACGAGTTGATCGGGCAAATCAAGGAACGCTACCGTCTGGCCGGTCACCCCGACTATTTCGAATACGCGGACACCATCTGCCGAAAAGTGGCCTCCCGCGCCAAACAAATCGCCGACTTTGCCACCCGCTTCGACACTGTGCTTTTCGTTTCGGGCGAAAAAAGCTCCAACGGGCTATACCTATATAATATATGCAAACAACACAACCCGCACTGCTTTTTCCTGACCTCTGCAGAACAGCTAAGCGACATCGACCTGTCTGATGCAGCGAGCATCGGCATCTGCGGTGCCACCTCCACCCCCATGTGGCTCATGCGCGAAATTGCGGCGAAATGCGCGGAATCCTGCGATTTCGTCCTTTAACGCCCACCGCAGTCCCTCTTTTTTTAAGAAAAAATTCTTAACATTATTTCTAATGTTAACAATTTTATCTTAATATTAGAGCTTTTTCATTTTTTTATTTCTCAATGTATCAAGAAGATAAAAATATTTTTCTTGAAAACATTCATTTTTTATTGACATTCGATTAAAATTATTGTATATTTGCCAAGGTTTTGGTTATGGATTCGTACAACTTGAAACGAAAGGAAATGAAACAGAAAATCACACGACTTAAGACAGTCCTCCTGTCACTGATATTATGCGGAAGTCTCGCGCGAGCAGGCGGCCAGACGATCCTCTACGAGGAGAACATGGGCGTTCCCGCAGCCAACACGCCCATAGGGAGCTATCTCGGCTGGCAAAACACGAACATGCTATACGTGGGCAACGGCACCTGCGACGTACGCAGCTCGAACGCCTCAACCGGGTACGGACAGGCTTCGGGCGGCGGAAACGTCATGATCAATGACACCGTGAAATGGTTCCAGATCTCCGGCCTCAACACCACCGCCTCGCGGCCCACCGTGAAACTCTATTGCGGACTTCGCAAGACAGCCGCGGAAAACGGCAGCAACTTCGTGGTGGAGTTCTCCACCGACAGCATCGTCTGGGTGCACCTACCCATGGCCGACACGCTGCCGACAGGCACTGGCACCTCGGGCTGGTACCGCGTCTGCTTCCCGAATGTGCCCGCGCATCCGCACCTGCACCTCCGCTTCTCCAATCTCGTCAACGTCGATTACCGCTTAGACGACATCTGCATCACCGATGGCGATGAAGTGGTCTTGGAAACATTAGAGACCCCCACTTGCGCCCCCTCCGGCGGAACTTTCTACGAGCCGCAGCAGGTATTCCTGTCCTGCGAAACCCCAGGCGCATCCATTCATTACACCTTAGACGGCACAACCCCGGATGCGCTGTCTCCTTCGTACAACGGCAACCTGACGGTCAACGCCACCTGCACCCTGAAGGCGCTCGCCATGCACGACAACATGTACAACAGCAATGTCATGACCGTGCAGTTCGTCATCATGGACACAAGCGCCATGGTGGAGCTTCCCTTCGACATTTCCGGCAACAGCGACTCCACACACGCGGACATCAAGAACATGCCCGGTTTCCGAAACAACAAACTGGGGTCCTCCTACGCAAACGGCTCTGTCAAATTCGAGGCCAAGAACGCAGGAAATGCCTGGCTGCTGGCGAACATCGACGGCTCGCCGGGTTCCCTTTCCTTCGACCTGAGAGGCGTGAAAGGCGGCACGCCGTCGGCCTACAGCGGCATCACATTCTTAGTGAGCGAGTCGGCGGACGGCACACAATGGTCCACCGTGACCACGCTGAACGAATCGGACATCAGCACGGAGGGGTTCAGCCATTTCGGGGAACTGCCGTTAGACAGCAACACGCGCCATATTCGCTGGCAATTGGTGACCGCGACCTCCGGCAACACCCAGTTGAACAACATCATCATCACCAAACGACAGGAAACCGCCAACAATGACGATGACACCGGCATCGACGATCCGGGCAGCCCGGAGCCAAACCCCTACCCCAACCCGGCATCCAGCTCTTTCCGATGGGCACTCTGCGAAGACGCCATCTCGATACAACTCTTCAACGAAACCGGAACTGTAGTCCGCCATTGGGAACATGTCACTGACGGCGAAATCCTTGACCTGTCGGGCATCGCCGCCGGATACTACATCCTCAAGGCGACCACACCCAACGGCCGAATTTCCAAATCGTTGATCATACGGTGAACTATGACTATGACTTAGGACTATGACTTAGACTTAGAACTATGACTATGACTTAGACTATGACTTAGACTTATAGACATCTCAAATGGACGACAAGGGGAGCCGTCATGCTGTCTGAATGGAAACAACCCTCAGCTCTTTTTATGGTTTTTTTGTGTTTTTTAACATCTATATGTAATTATTTTGTTTTCATGGTTAAGTTTTCATCCGTCAGAACAGCAGCGCGGTACTCCCCTTTTTCATCTATGACAGTAAAATGCTTTCGCTATCCTCTTGCATGTTGCGATGCACCTCCCGCGCCGTCGCTTTCTGGATGTTGCGGAAATGGTTGGGCGTGATGCCCATCTCCTTCTTGAACGCCTGATGGAAAACCTGGCGGTTGTTATAGCCGCACATTTCCCCTATCACTTCCATCTTTTCATGGAAATATTGCGGGTCACCAAGCAGCTTCAACGATTCCTTGATTCTGTAACTATTTAACAACGAGGAGAAATTCTGATGCAGATACGTGTTAATCACATGGGAAAGGGTGGTTTTGTTCGTGCCCAACTCCCTTGACAGATCCTGGATGTTTAACTCTGGCCGCAAGTACAGCTTGTGCTGCTCCATGCAGATTTGCAACTTCTGGAGCAGCTTTTCGCTATGCTCATCGACAGCTTCAGCCGGCTCAAAAACAACCGGTTCGATTAAATTATTACACTCTTCGTCCTTGCGGAGACTCTTCTGCATCAATTTGCGATACGAGCGCCGGCTATGAAAAAGCAGTACCAACGTGGCAATGTTGGAAAGTGTTAAAAAGATTAGAGTAAAGCACAAAATTTTCATGGCGGCGAAAATAAAAAAAATCTCAATCTATTACACGTATTGATCAAATAACGACAAAATATTGCTAAATCATGACACATTACAGCCGAATATTGACAGTTCTACCTCCCTGAATTCCTATTTTTGCCCGTTTTTTTTGAAGCAAAAATAGATGCATATGAATCAAAAGCTACTATCTATTTTAATATTTACATTAACATTGGGATGGTTGTCAGGCTATTCGCAGGATAGCATTCCTGAGAAAAAAGCACAGAAAATCTGGCAGCAGGTGAAGGAGCATGTGAGCGTGGGCGGATGGATTGACGCGCAGTATGCCTACGACCAGCTCGGCGAAGAGAAGAGCAGCGTGTTTCAAATCCGGCGCGCCCGTCTCGACCTCAAAGGCAGCCTTTCCAAATGGGTCGATTTCCGGCTACAGGGCGACCTCGCTCCGAATCCCCGCCTTATCGACGCCTTCGTGAAAGTGAATTTCTGCAAATACGTCCAACTGCAGGTCGGACAGTTCAAGATTCCGTTCTCTTTGGAGAACAAGCTCTCTCCATTAGATCTGGAACTAACTGAGAATGCGCAGGTTATAAGTGCCTTATCAGGATATAAGGATGTCACTGGCATCGGGACGTACTCCAACGGCCGTGAAATCGGGCTTATGCTCACGGGCACGGCAGCCTCTGCGGAAGTGCACGGCGAAAGGATTCCGATTCTCACCTACGGCATCGGCATATTCGGCGGCAACGGCATCAACGTGAAGACCGACAACATGGCAAAGGACATCTCCGCCCGCCTGGAATTCTGCCCGTTTGTGAAAGGCCTAACGATTTCCATATCAGAATATTGGGGGAAATACGACATGCTTTATAACGGGGCAAGCACCGGTGTGGACGGCACCCGGTTCCGCAGTGCGTATGGATTGGAATATCGTACCGGGAAATTGGTGGTTCGCAGCGAGTATCTGTGGGGGGTCACCGATTTTGCCTTAAATATGAACGGTCCTTTCGGGGAGGGTTACCATATTGTGCCTGACCCCGCACAATCCCACGGTTTCTATGTGGTGTCCGGCTACTGGTTCGACTTCGGCTGGGGAGGGAAAAGCACTGTGCGGCAGCAGCTCCGTCCCGTAATACGGCTCGACTACTATCAGAAAAACCTTAACCTGAACGACAAGCAGCCCTCCATCTACTACTCGGCCGGCCTTGACTGGTGGCCCGAAAAGCACGTTCGCGTGCAGTTGAACTACACTTTGAAGCAGCGCTACAACAACGACCAATTAGGTCATAACATGACTGTTATGACCTCCGTAAAATTCTGATAAACAAATAGTAGCAATATGAAACAGACATCATTCCTTGAGCAGCCCCGGAGGGGCAACACGCACGAAGTGCAATTAACCCCACACAAGCGCAGCGCAGTGTGGGGCAAACACAGCAGCAACGCAGTGTGGGGCGAACACAACAAGCGCAGCGCAGTGTGCATAATCCTCGCAATAGCCGTATGCGTCACCCTAATGACCTCCTGCGGCACGAAAAAAGAAGCGCCACAAAAGGAGGGCGCTCTCTCTGGAGAGATCTCCATCTCCGGAGCCTTCGCGCTCTACCCCTTGGCCGTGAAATGGGTCGAGGAGTTTCAGAAAGCCAACCCCGGCATACACATCGACATCTCGGCAGGCGGCGCGGGCAAAGGCATGACCGACGTGCTGGCCAACGTGGTCGATCTCGGCATGGTTTCGCGTGAGGTCTATCCGCCCGAGATCGAAAAAGGGGCGGTACCGTTTGCCGTAACGAAGGACGCGGTGGTCATCACCGTAAACACGGGGAATCCTTTCGCCGCCGAGATGAAGCGGCAAGGCATCACCATGGAGGAGGCCTACAAGGTCTGGATTTCGGGTGAAATCAAAACCTGGGGTCAGCTGCTTGGCACCGCCGACGACACTCCAATCCATGTCTATACACGCTCCGACGCTTGCGGTGCTGCCGAGACCTTTGCGATGTGGATGGGCAAGAAGCAGGAAGATTTGCAGGGCACGGCCGTCTTCGGCGACCCCGGGCTGGCGCAGGCGGTGCAGCGCGACAAGCTGGCCGTGGGCTTTAACAATATCGGCTACGCCTACGATGAGGAGAGCCGCAAACCCAACACCGGCCTCTTCGTCTTTCCCATCGACCGCGACGGCGACGGAAGCATCTCCGCCGGGGAGTACTTCTACGACACCAAAGACGACTTCGTGAAGGCCGTCGCAGCGGACAAGTACCCGTCGCCGCCTGCCCGTGACCTCTACCTTGTCACCAACGGTACACCCACCAATCCTGCGGTTGTCGCCTTCCTCAAGTACGTCCTCACCGACGGCCAGCAGGAGTGCGCCCCCGCTGGCTACATCAGTCTCAGCAACGACAAGCTCCAGAAAGGGGTAGAACAATTAAGAACTAAGAACTAAGAATTAAGAATGATGGAGGTAGCCTTTCCATTGTTTAAGAAGCATTTCCTTTTGTTGCCTCGGAGAGGCAACACGCACGCAGTGCAATTAGCCCCACACCAGCGCAGCGCAGTGTGGGGCCTGTCGCACAGGCGCAGCGCAGTGTAAAATCAAAAAAGGTACCATGCAGAAATCAAGAATCATCAAGGACAAAACCGCCGGTGCCACCATGCTGACCCTGACCATCCTCTCCATCGTGTTCGTGGTGGTGATGTTCGTGGGGCTGTACCTCAAGTCGGTGCCGGTGCTGGAGGGCAAGTCGATGTGGAGTCTGCTCTCCTCAAGCGAATGGAAGCCTCTCAAGGGGGAGTTCGGTTTCTTGCCGTTCATCGCGGGCACGCTTTGGGTGACCTTTATCGCCATCCTGCTGGCCCTGCCTGTATCGCTGTTCACGGCCTTCTATCTTACCGAGTACGCCCGCCCAGCGGTGCGCAGGTTCGTGTTTCCAGCGTTAGACATTCTCGCCGCGCTGCCGTCGGTGGTCTATGGCATTTGGGGCACCCTGGTCATCGTGCCTCTCATCTCCGACAAAGTCGCGCCGCGTTTCGTGGAGTATTCGTCGGGCTACACGGTGCTGGCCGCCGGCGTCGTCCTCGGGGTGATGATTCTCCCGTTGCTGGTCAGTCTCTTCATTGAGGTGTTCGGCATGGTGCCGCAGGACCTGCGCGAGGCCTCGTTGGCTTTGGGGGCCACCCGCTGGCAGACCACCCGGAAGGTGGTGGTGCGCAAGACGTTGCCCGGCATCCTCGCCTCCACTGTGCTGGCCGTCTCCCGCGCCATGGGCGAGACCATCGCCGTGCTCATGGTCTGCGGCTGCGTGATGACCATTCCCAAGAGCCCGCTCGACAGCGGCTACCCCATACCCGCCCTCATCGCCAACAACTACGGCGAAATGCTCTCCATGCCCCTTTACGAATCCGCCCTGATGTTCGCCGCCCTCATCCTCTTCATCGTCGTCTTCATTTTCAACCTTCTCTCCCGTATCATCCTCTACCGAATGGAAAAGACATCATGAAAAAAAACTTCCTTGAGCAGCCTCGAAGAGGCAACACGCACGAAGTGCAATTAACCCCATACAAGCGAAGCGCAGTGTGGGGCGAACACAACAAGCCGAAGGCGCGGTGTGGAGCCAAACGGGTCAAAGAGGCGCTCGCCCAAACCCTCATGTGGCTGTCGATGGCGGTAGTCGTCGGCATGGTCGTCAGCGTGATATGGACCATCTTCTCACACGGCTGGAAAGCCATGAGTTGGGAGATGGTGAGCAGTCTGCCGGGCGGCGGCTTCTACATCGGCAAGGAGGGCGGGTTCCTCAACGCCATCGCGGGGTCGGTTTACATCGTGGGAGGCTCCACCGTGTTGGGACTGCTCATCTCCGTGCCGGTGGTCTTCTACCTCAACATCTACCTGAAGCCCGGATCCAAGCTGGCTTACGTTGCGCGGATGGCCTTCGATGTACTCTTCGGTGTGCCCTCCATCGTCTATGGCGCCTTCGCCTTCACCATCATGATCTTCTTCGGGTTGCGGACCTCGCTGCTGGGCGGCATCATCGTCATCACCCTGCTCATCATTCCGATTTTCATCCGCACCATGGACGAAGCCACGCGCGAATTTCCCCGCGACATCCTCGACGCCACCTACTCGCTCGGCGCCACCCGCTGGGAGACGCTGAAGGTCGTGCTGCGGCAGATCGCGCCAGGCATCGCCACCGCCACGCTGCTTTCCGTCGGACGCGCTATCGGGGACGCTGCCGCCGTGATGTTCACCGCCGGCTACACCGACAGCATCCCCACTTCCCTCTCCCAACCCGCCGCCACCCTGCCTCTGGCCGTCTTCTTCCAACTCAGCAGCCCCATCCCCGAAGTCCAGGACCGCGCCTACGCCGCCGCACTCGTCCTCACCGTCATCGTTCTCCTCCTCAGCATCACCGGCCGCCTCATATCCAACAAATTCTCAAAAAACAAAGTGTAAATCAGTGAACAGTGATTTGTGATTTGTGATTTGTAAATAGGCAAAAGTCATAGTCATAGTCATAGTTATTAGTCATAGTTATAGTTATTAGTCATAGTCAACAAAATGATAGAAGTCAAGAGCCTCAACATCCACATCAAGGACGCGCACATCCTGAAGAACGTGAACGTCGTGCTGCCCGAGCGGCAGATCACCTGCATCATCGGACCTTCGGGATGCGGCAAAACCACCCTGCTGCGAACGCTCAACCGCCTGATCGACTCCACGGAAGGGGTGAAAATCAGCGGACAGGTGCTGGTCGATGGGCAGGACATCATCCGCAGCGGTGCGGAAATCACCGAGTTGCGGCGGAGAATCGGGTTGGTGAGCCAACGGCCGTGCCCGCTGCCGATGTCCATCTTCAACAACGTGGCCTACGGATGCCGCATCAACAACCTCTGCAAGGGCAAAGAGCTACACCGCCGTGTGGAGGAGAACCTGCGGGGCGTCGGGCTCTGGGACGAGGTCAAGGAGCGCCTCCACGCGCCCGCCGCCCGCCTTTCCATCGGGCAGCAACAGCGTCTGTGTCTCGCCCGCTCCCTCGCCGTGGAACCCGATTACCTCCTCGCCGACGAGGCTACCAGTGCCCTCGACCCCATCTCCGCCAAAACCGTGGAAGACCTCTTCGTGAAACTCAAGGAACAGTATTCCATCATCATGGTCACCCATACCTTACGGCAGGCCCTCCGCATCGCCGACCACGTCGTCTTCATGTACTTAGGGGAAGTGATTGAAGAGGGAAGCGCGGAACAGGTCTTCCACCATCCCCAACACGAACTCACCCAAAAATACCTCAACGGAGCCTTCAGCTAAACAATTGAAAATTAACTATCCTTCATCATCTTCCCCCCTATTTCATCACCACTCCTAAACTCCTAAACCACCTAAACCACTAAACCACTAAACCACTAAACCACCTAAACCACTAAACCACCTAAACCATCATGTACAAACTAACCCATCTGAAAGAACTGGAATCCGAATCCATCTACGTCTTGCGGGAGGTGGCGGCGCAGTTCGAGCGGCCCGCCATCCTCTTCTCCGGCGGCAAAGATTCCATCGTGGTCACCTATTTGGCCTACAAGGCGTTCTATCCCGCCAAGATTCCGTTCCCGTTGCTGCACATCGACACGGGGCACAACTTCCAGGAGACTCTCGACTACCGTGACGCGCTCGTGAAGAAGCTGGGGGCGCAGCTGGTCGTCGGCTCCGTTCAGGAGAGCATCGACAAGGGGCGCGTAAAAGAGGAAAAGGGCTACAATGCCAGCCGTAACAGACTGCAAACCACCACATTGTTAGACACCATCGAAGAATACAAGTTCGACGCCTGCATCGGCGGGGCGCGGCGCGACGAGGAGAAGGCACGCGCCAAGGAGCGTTTCTTCTCGCACCGCGACGAGTTCGGGCAATGGAACCCAAAGAACCAGCGGCCCGAGCTATGGAACATCTTCAACGGACACAAGAACATGAGCGAGCACTTCCGCGTCTTCCCCATCAGCAACTGGACCGAGATGGATGTTTGGCAGTACATCTACGCCGAGAGCATTCCGCTGCCGTCGCTCTACTTCACGCACGAGCGCAGATGCTTTCTCCGCGACGGCCAGTGGCTGGCTGCCGAACCCTGCATGACGCTGAAGCCCACCGAGGAGGTGATCACCCGTCGCGTGCGTTGCCGCACCATCGGCGACATCACCTGCACCGGCCTCACCATCTCTGAGGCCAACTCCTTGGAGGACATCATCGCCGAAATCGCCGCCACCCGCGTCACCGAGCGCGGCGGCCGCGCCGACGACAAGCGCAGCGAAACCGCCATGGAGGACCGCAAGAAGGAAGGGTACTTTTAGTTAGTAACGAACATTTATTTAAGACATAATTCCTTAAACAGCCCCGAAGGGGCAAGACGCGCGAAGCGCTAATAACCTCACACAAGCGCAGCGCAGTGTGGGGGTTATAAAGATACAAAAATATGAATAACGGATACTTAGACATGGAGCTGCTGCGGTTCACGACCGCAGGCAGCGTGGATGACGGCAAAAGCACGCTCATCGGCAGATTGTTATACGACAGCAAGTCGATTTTCGAGGACCAGTTGGAGGCGGTGGAGCAGGCCTCGCGGAGCCGCGGCAACGAGGAGGTGAACCTCGCGCTGCTCACCGACGGGCTGCGGGCCGAACGCGAGCAGGGCATCACCATCGACGTGGCCTACCGCTACTTCGCCACGCCCAAGCGCAAGTTCATCATCGCCGACACTCCCGGCCACATCCAATACACCCGCAACATGGTCACCGGTGCCTCCACCGCCGACCTCGCCATCATCCTCATCGACGCCCGCAACGGCGTAGTGGAGCAGACGGTGCGCCATTCCTACATCGCATCGCTGCTCGGCATCCCCTTTATCACCGTTTGCGTCAACAAAATGGACCTGGTCGATTTCTCCGAACAGGTCTTCACGGACATACGGCGCCGCTACGAAGAGATGGCCACCAAGATCGGCATCCGCGCCTCGCTGCTCTTCATCCCGATTTCAGCCAAATATGGCGACAACGTGGTGGAAGCCTCCCGGAACATGCCGTGGTATGACGGCGGACCGCTGATGCACCTCTTGGAGACGGTCTCCATCGACCACAAAATGGGCGACGAAACGCAACCGCTCCGGTTTCCCGTGCAATACGTCATCCGGCCTATCTCCGACAAGTTCCCCGACTACCGCGCCTACGCGGGACGGCTCGCCGGCGGCGTGCTGCGCAAGGGCGACGCCGTGCGCGTGCTCCCCTCCGGACTGACAAGCACCGTGAAGGCCATCATGCAGGCCGACAAAGAGTTGGATGCGGCGCATACGCCAGAATCGGTTTCCATCCTGCTGGATGACGACATCGACATCAGCCGAGGCGACATGATTGTGAGCAAGGACGGACCGCAGCCCATCGTGACCCAGCAGTTCAAAATGCACTGCTGCTGGTTCAACGAGACGGAGATGCAGCTACGCAAACGCTACATCCTCCGCACCACCGTGTCGGAGACCGTCGCGATGGTGCAGGCAATTGATTACAAGGTGGACATCAACACGTTGGAACTTGTCGAAGGCATAACATCGCTCAAAATGAACGACATTGCCTGCATCACGGTGAAGACCGCAAACCCGATAGCAGTTGACCGCTATAACGAGAACCGCGTCACAGGCTCCGTCATCCTCATCGATCCTGACAGCTTCGAGACGGTGGGGGCGGGAATGCTTTCGATTAAGAACTAAGAGTTTAGAACTAAGAATTTAGAACTAAGAATTTAGCATTTTAATATTGAACAATGGGCTATTTTAAAGATGATATTGCAGATTTGAATGCGCGTTTTGCGGAGGCCTCGCCGGAGGATTTGCTACGCCATTTTGGGGGAATCTATGGCGGCAGAATTGCTCTGTCGTCCAGTTTAAGTCTTGAAGACCAGACGCTTACAGACATATTGATGAAAGTCTGCCCAGAGGCGCGCGTCTTCACGCTCGACACAGGCAGACTGTTTCCGGAAACCTACCAGCTGATCGACAAGACGAACCTGCACTACGGCATCCGCATGGAGGTATTCTGCCCTCAGACGGAGATGTTGCAGCGTTTCGTGCGCGAGCAGGGCATCAACCCTTTTTACGAAAGCATCGAAAAGCGGCATGCCTGCTGTTACGTACGCAAACTCGAACCCCTCGGCCGCGCGTTCCAAACCCTCGACGCCTGGATCTGCGGTCTCCGCCGCGAACAGTCCGTTACCCGCACCGACATGCGGAAAATCGAGTGGGACGAGAATCACAACGTATTGAAAATCAATCCGCTCATTGACTGGACCGAAGCGCAGGTATGGGCGTATGTAAAGGAGCACCATGTGCCGTATAACAAGTTGCACGACAACGGATATCCGAGCATCGGGTGCGAGCCTTGCACACGGGCGGTGAAGCCTGGCGAAGACATCCGCGCCGGCCGCTGGTGGTGGGAATCGCCCGAACAACGCGAGTGCGGACTGCACAGGAGGTAACGTCCCTCAGACCATCACCACAAACTCCCCCTTCACGGGCTGCTGTCCGAAATGCTCGACAGCCTCCGCAAGCGTGCCCCGGAAGGTGAACGCATGGATTTTCGTGAGCTCCTTGGCCACGGCCACAGGACGCTCGGCACCCATGACCTCCACCATCTTCTCCAACGTCTTCAGCAAACGGTGCGGCGACTCGTAGAAGACAACCGTCTCCTCCATTTCGGCGAAACGCTTCAGCAGGGTCTCCTTCCCTTTCTTGTGCGGAAGGAAACCAAAGAAGTAGAAACTGCTGCACGGGAAGCCTGACTGCACGAGGGCGGGCACGAAGGCCGTGGCACCGGGCAGGCACTCCACCTCCACCTCCTGTTTCAACGCCTCGCGCACAAGCAGATAGCCGGGATCGGAAATCCCCGGCGTGCCGGCATCGCTCACCAAGGCGGCCGTCTCGCACTGCTGAATCAACCGAATATAGTTCCCCACCTGCTCATGTTCGTTGAATATATGATAGGCCATGCACCTCTTGCCCTCTATCTCAAAATGCTGGAGGAGGTTCTTGGTGGTGCGGGTGTCCTCGCAGAGAATCAAATCTGCGGATTTCAAGACCTTGAGCGCACGAAGGGTGATGTCTTCGAGGTTTCCGATCGGGGTCGGGACGATAAACAGTTTTGCCATAACAGTGGGTTCTAAAACGACGAAAGACGGCTTTTGAAACCGTCTTTCTTGAGCGTGCCCAGAACAAGAGTCGAACTTGCACATCCGTTCGGATACTACACCCTGAATGTAGCGCGTCTACCATTCCGCCACCTGGGCTCAATAAATACCCTCCTTGATGATGTCGTGAATATGAATCACGCCCTGGTAGTTTCCACCGTCATCCACCACAAAGATGTTAGTAATCTGGTGGTCTTTCATCATCTGCAACGCATCCACGGCGAGGGTATTCCCGTGAATCGTCTTAGGTCTCGTGGTCATGATATCCGAAGCCTTCAAGGACATGATGTCCTGGTGCTTCTGGATAGCTCGGCGCAAGTCACCGTCGGTGATGGCACCGACCACTTTTCCGTCTTCGACAACAGCGGTCACTCCAAGGCATTTCCCGGAGATTTCGAGGATAACCTCCTGCATGGCCGCATCGCGATTGACCATAGGGACTTCGTTCTGCTTGTACAGGTCACTGACCTTCAAGCGTGTGCGCCGACCGAGAATGCCTCCGGGGTGCACCTTCGCGAAATCCTCCGTGGAGAACCCGCGCATCTTGATGAGCGTGGACGCGAGAGCGTCACCGATAGCCAGCTGAGCCATCGCACTGCTCGTGGGAGCAAGGTTGTTGGGGCTTGCCTCGCGCGACACCGTGCAGTTAAGCACGCAGTGCGCTTCCTTCGCCAAAAGGGAGTCCGTAGCGCCGACAATGGCGATGAGGAGGTTTCCCTGGGCCTTCAAGAACGGGATCAGCAGGGCGATTTCCGGCGTGTTGCCGCTCTTGGAGAGGCAGACCACAATGTCATCCTTCTGTATGATGCCCAAGTCGCCGTGAACGGCATCGGCTGCGTGCATGAACACCGCCGGCGTTCCCGTGGAATTGAACGTACCCACAATCTTCTGACCGATGATGGCGCTCTTTCCAATCCCCGTCACAATGACACGACCCTTGCATCGGATTATCTCCTGAACGGCCTTCACGAAATTGTCATCCAAGTAACCGACCAGCTTCGACACAGCCTCGGCCTCTTCCCCTATCACTTTCTTCCCGTATGCGATAATTTCCTGCGGTTCCATTCTTCCAAGATGCTTTTGTTGTCTTTTCTCTTCTATCAAAGAACGAAATCTTGCATACTTCCTTCTAAGAATCGAAGTATCCGAAAAATAACGCTTGAAATCCGTTTCACTCAGCGTTTCCAAGTCATCATTTTCGAGCGGCAAAAATAAGGATTTTTTCGATATGTTCGACGGGTTGGCTGATTTTTTTTTATTCTTCGGGCAAATCTCCTGGCAAATGTCACAACCAAACAGGTATTTCTCGGTCGCTAACTCACTGTAATTCGGCGTTTTATTCTCCGTATTATGATATGCCACGCACCGTTGCGCATCCACCCGGAAAGGGGTCTCCAATGCGTTCACAGGGCAACTTTTCACGCACAAATCGCAATTCCCGCAGTCAGATTTTGGAAGAGAATCGTCATAAACATCGCAAAAACGGTCGATCAGCAACGTCCCCAAGACGAAAAAGGAGCCATGTGAGTTGTGCACCAACCCGTTCTTCCCCATGCACCCTACCCCAGCCTCCACCGCCCAACGTTTCTCGGAGATGGCGGAACTATCGACCGTAATACGATATTCCATTGATGGCCACACACTTACAATTTTATCCGCAAGCTGTTGCAAAAGATTTTTCACCAAGACATGGTAATCCTGAATCCAGGTATAGCGGGCGAAAAGATAGCGGTCGGACTTCGGTGTGGTGTCAGTCAGGTAGTTGTACGCCACCACGACAACCGACTTGCAGCCCGGAAGCAGCGACGCCGGGTTGAAACGCCCCTCGACATCCCGCTCCAAAAAGCGCATCCCGGCATGGCAGCCCATGGACAGCGACTCGCGGAACTGCGCCTCCGCCTCATCGAGCGGCCGCGACCGCGCAATGCCGCAGTCCTGGAAGCCGCACTCGGCCGCAAAAGCCTTGATTTGCTGTGAACAAACAATCTCCTCCATCGTTACAGGGTGATGCGTTCGAACTTCTCCGGAATCCTGATGCTCGTCACCCCCGGCACATTCAGCCTGACCACCTTGATCTTGCCGTGCACCTCTATCACCCGGTTCAACTCCTTGAAAACGAACTCGGTGAAGAAAGAGCTGGCACTGTCAACGGGCATGAACGAACGGTACTCGTAGGAGAGCTTCTGCCCTTTCGGCAGCTTGTCGAGGTCGCCGTTGAACAGCGCCTGGACCGTCTGGAAGTCGAAGGCAAACGGCAAAAGCCGGTTGAAAGGCGCATAGCTGTCGCGGAAATACTGCTGGGTCAGCTTGTTGACATAGACGATGCTGTCGGGGGTGAAAACGGCCCTCATGACCTCGACCCCATACGCGTGGATGTTCAAGTAGAGGATGCTGTCGGTGCGGTTGACCATGTAGAAGTTGCAGGTGCGGGTGCCGCCCGTGTCGGTGATGTCGGCCTTGCCGCGATAGGTAATCCAGTCGTAGCCCGCGGCCATCGGCAGGACGGCAGTGTCTATCGGGACCGTGATGCCATCGGCAGCAACCATCGAGCTGTCAGCAACTTGCGCGTACAAGGGCGGGGCCGTTATCCGCAGTCCGACGACCACCAACATGGATAATATGTATTTCCGGATGTTCATCACACAAAAGACCATCTTCGAGAACGGAAGTTATATCTCAAAGAGGCGCAAAAGTACGTTTTTTTTCAACTACCACCCTACTTAAAAAGCAGACGATAGCGACCCTACTCTAACTCTACGCCAACTCTGCTCCAACTCTGCTCCAACAAAGTCCACGCGAAGGCGGAATGCAATTAGTAATGACACCTCAAAGCAGATGGTGAACAAACTTCACATCGCTACCCCCCGCTTTGGTCTGCACGTGCGCGAGGTTGGTGCCGGGGGCGAGGTTGCTGACGTTGAGGGGACAGCGCACGATAACTCAAAATCAATAAGAAGATGAAGAACAAACGCGTGCAGTAAATGAAAAAAATGTATCTTTGCGGTCATCAACCAATATGATGATGGATTATGACGTATCTGAACCAATTTCACAAGGAAGTGACGAAGCGCAAGAAGCGGAAAATCGCCGATGAGCAGAAATCGCCGATAAGCTCCGCCGACTTTGCCGAGTACATGAAGCGCAATTTGGAGCTGGCAAAAACGATGTAAGCGCTTTTGAAGCCGAACAACGGGCGGCTGAACAGTTGCGAAATCCAAAGGCTTTTGGATGCCAATGGCGGATGTCTTTCGCCTTGGTATTCCCGGACCTAGTGGCCATGAAAACGACACATACGTTTCAGAACAAGGCATTTACAAGGTAAACAACCTGCTCAACAACAATGGCAGCATCGTTTCTCTGCTTCAGAAGATATTGCTGCACAACGTAATTTTCCCTGATACAGCATATTCATTCCACGGTTTCGCTGGATTCGATGGACGAACCGTACAGCCAGTTCTTTATCAACCAAGGGTTGCCGATGCCAAGCCTGCCAGTCAAATAATGATTGACACTTACATGGCGGCGCTTGGCTTTGAAAAGACCATTGAAGAAGGTCATTTTACCAATGGGGATTATGAGGCCTGGGATCTCCTTCCTCGAAATGTCTTGGTGGACAACGAAGGGGATATTTTTGTGGTTGACGCGGAAATCAAACGGTTGTAATAGAGTCGTTTATAACAAATCTCCGCGTATTGCTCGTGTTTGGACGTATTATTTCACTCAAGTTTCGCATGTTAAAAAAAGAAGAAAAACAAGCGAGTGAAGAATGTTTCCGGCCGCAGCAGGCCGCTGCGGCGCGGGCGAACACGATGTACCGTAGCCGGAAATATTGTGCGGACGCGAGTCTCGGCATCGAGAATGACAACACATTTGCAAGAAAAGGCTTTTTCTGAGATACATATAGTTGGAAAACAACATGCGAGACTTGAATAAGATTAGGAAGATTAGGAAGATTAAACCTTCTAAACCTCCTAAACTTCCTAAACCACCTACGCAAACGAGCAACATGCTACTGAACGACCTTCAACCATATAAAATCTACCTCGCC
>CAMVBK010000060.1:0-17910 GCA_947165685.1 uncultured Bacteroidales bacterium
GACCTTCCTCATCCGCCAGATGCAGCATTTCCGCACCGACATCACCACGCTGGAGCGCATCGAAGCCTCGGCGACCGCCTTCGACCGCCCCCCGGAGGCCATGAATACCGCCTTGCCGCTGCTCTACCAAACCGGCTACCTCACCATCAAGGAGTACGACCGGGAGTCCAACTCCTATATCCTGTCCATCCCGAACAACGAGGTCCGCACGGGATTCATCGACGGGCTGATCCCCACCTACGTCGGGCTGGACGGAAGCTACGTGCAGGATGGCTTCGCCCTGAAGTTCTGGCGCGCCCTGAAAAAGCGCGACATCGACCTCGCCATGAAGGAGATGAAGGCCTACTTCGCCGGACTGCCCTACGTGGAGGGCTTCCAAAAGAAGTTGGAGGAGGTGAAAAACTATGAGGGGTTCTACGAATGGTCGCTGTACCTGATCTTCTCGATGCTCAACGTCTATGTGCGAACGCAGGTGAAGTGTGCGGGCGGCCGCACCGACGTTGTGGTGGAGATGCCCGACACCACCTACGTCCTCGAACTCAAGGCAAACGGCACGGCGCAGGAGGCCTTGGACCAGATCAACAGCAAAGGCTATGCCCATCCTTACGAGACCGAAGGCCGCCAGGTCGTGAAGGTGGGCGTGGCGTTCGAGCGGGAGACGATGACGGTGGGGGATTACATAGTGGAATTAGGAATTAGGAATTAGGAATTGAGGATTGGGTTGGAAAAAGCTTGCTCTCTATGGCACAGAACCTATCAGCATATCAACGATTTTTTCTCATCACGCTGATATTGTGTCTTTTATCAACCTTATTTCCGACACTGCTCTATTCCCAAAACGACATACCCTCCAACGGCAACCCGGTCATTGAAATGTATTTTGTGCCCTCCTGCACGTCTATGTCCGACGCGCAAACAAGCACCAAACCTAAGGGATTCTACATCGCCAAACACAAGGTCACGCGACGGCTTTGGAACGAGATCATGGGCACCTACGCGGACAGGGAGGCCGACGATTACCTGCCCGTGACCAACGTCTCCCGCGACGAGGTGCAGCTCTTCATCTTATGGCTCAACCAGAAGACGAAGATGCAGTACCGTCTCCCCACGGAATCGGAATGGACATGTGCTGTCCGATCGGGCCTCCTTCCGGATGTTACCCCTTCCTTCTACCTCGGCGGCAACGATGCCTCCACGGGATTCCGACTGGCGATGGACCACGAGGGCAATGACGATGACAATGACTATAACAATGAATATAACAATAACTATAACAATAACTATAACAATGACTATAACAATGACTATAACAATGACTATAACTTAGACTATAACAATGACCGTGACTTTGTGCGGGGGGAGGGAGATTCTGCGAGGAAGGCGGGAAACACTCCCCCACCCTCCCAAACGACTGCCGCCGACACCGTCAAGGCCAGTCTCCGGGAGCTCCTCGCCGCCGAGAAAGCCGCCGAACGAAAGGAACGTGCGACCCGGCGAAAGGCTTACCTCAACGCCCTCCCGCTGACCACCTTCTTCACCCTCAACGCCCAATACACCGCCATGCCGCAATGGTCGTTCGGGTTCAAGGTCGGCACGGTGAAGTTCTTCGGCTGGTATCTCAGCGCGATGACCAACTTCAACTTCCGAGGGGCCTTCTCCCCATTCACTCCCGACGAACATTACGTCCTCACCGGCATCTCCAAGACCACCTACATGGAAGGCCAATTAGGGTTCGTCGTACGGCCGCACAACCTGGTCTCCGTCCATCTCGGGGCCGGCTACGGCTACCGCACCCTCAACCTCGAAAGCGACCATGGCTGGCACCATTACCCGAAACGGAGCTATTACGGTCCCACAGCCTCGCTCGGTGTGATGTTCCATGTCAAGGGCGTGGCACTCTCGGCGGAAGCCTGCGGGATGGTTTATAATTTGAACTCGATCAACGACGTGCGGGGCGCGTTTGGCGTGAAGATGGGGGTGGGATTTTGTTTGCCCCGTGAAAAAAAACAATGAAAGTCATGAAGTTGCAGTTACATAATACGTTTGAGATTCCGCCAGTTCCTGACGTCTCTGGCGGAATGGTGCATCGTGGTCAAGGTCAAAAGGGGAAAAAGATGGGCGGCGAACGAGACATCTTTGGCCACAGTACAATTTATCTCGCCGCCCATCTTTTTCCCTCTCGCCTATTCAACAGTGTGCACCATTCCGCCGCGAACACAGTGAGCGAGCGGGATCTCCCACATTGCTTTTCTCTGGTTGTTGTGGCTTTTTTTGTTGCCGTTGCCGCTGTCTTCGCCTCCTGCGGCAAGGATCCCGTCTTTGTACAGGGCGATTACATCTATGAAAATGAGGATTTCACCCCTGTGGACAATGTCAACGGGATCCTCATCCACTGGGCCGACACGATGGACATTGGCGAGGAGCAGAAAAACGTGATACGGAACCTGATCGCGAATCTGGTGCGGGTGGAGGGCGGCACGTTCCAGATGGGCGCGCAGAATGCCGACCCGGCGGGCAGCAACTACGATCCGGAGGCGCAAAGCAACGAGAGGCCCGTGCACGAAGTGACGCTCAGCGACTACCATATCGGCAAGTTCGAGCTCACCCAGCAGGAATGGTGCACGGTCATGGGCTACGAGTTGGACTGGTCGGAACAGTATGGGAAAGGCGACGACTTCCCCGCCTACAATGTGTCGAGGAGCGAGGCGCTGCGGTTTCTGGAGAAACTGAGTGCCATGACCCGGTTGCCCTTCCGGCTGCCCACCGAGGCGCAGTGGGAGTATGCCGCACGGGGCGGTTCCCGCTCGCTGCACTTCCGTTTCAGCGGCAGCAACAACGCGGACGACGTGGCCTGGCACAACGGAAATGCCGGAGGCGGGCTGCACAAAGCGGGTGAGAAACACCCTAACGAACTGGGTTTCCACGACATGAGCGGAAACTTATGGGAGTGGTGTTCAGACACATACGGGACATATCCCGCCACACCGCAGACCGACCCGATCACTGAATCTGGTGTACAATACGTGCTGCGCGGCGGCGCATGGACCTACCAGCCCGCCTACTGCCGCACCACCTGCCGGGATGCCTACAACGGTAACACCGCCAGCGTGTCCGTAGGCTTCCGGGTGGCGATGGAGTGCCGCCCGTAGGTCGCACCGCCGAACCTATTTTTGCGAAAATTTGTGTATCAGCCATTTTTATTCGCGAAAATTTGTATTTTTGCGCGTTTTATTCGCAAAAATTTGTATGGTCTATCTCGACACAAACAAAGAAATCATATTCGCATCTTCGAATCCGGAGGTGTCGAGAGCTATTTCCGGATTGCTTTCTGAGGGAAAATTGCGGAAGATAGCCCCTAAAATCTATTCCTCCAACCTCGTTGACAGTCCGGAGAGCATTGTCCGTCGCAACATCCTCCATATTCTGATGTGGCGTTTTCCTGGGACAGTCATCAGTCACCGAAGCGCCTACGAAATGCGCATCACCCCTTCCGGCGACTTTTTCCTGACCGGAAAATCCAACCGGAACGTCAAGGATTTGCCAGGGGTGACCGTCCATATTCTCAAAGGTCCCGAACCGGACGAAAAAGACATGCGATACGGCAACATGTTCATTGCCAGCGAATATAGATGGATGTTGGAAAACATGCAGCAGACCAAGAAAGAAGGGGGATGTTCCAAGATTCTGCCGCAAGAAGTTGTGGAAAAGAAATTGGGAAGCGTGATGATTGCCGGCGGCGAGGATGCGCTAAACGATTATCGGGACCAATTGCGTGCCACGGCACAGCGTCTCGGCATGGATCGGGAGTTCAAACGAATCAATATTCTGATTTCGGCGATTTTGGCCACGCATTCAGCAGATGTTCTGTCTTCACCTGCGACAAGGGCGATGGCGGCGGGAATGCCCTACGATGAGAATCGTAAAGCACTCTTTGAGACATTGTTCGATGCCCTGCAAAGTCATCATTTTCTTTCATATCCAGTAGTCTCCTCCGAGTTAGAGTACCGGAATATTGCATTTTACGAGAGCTATTTCTCGAATTATATTGAAGGAACGGAGTTCGAGGTGGACGAGGCCAGGAGAATTGTAGAGTCCGGTTTGCCAGCCGCCCACCGTTCTGAAGACTCCCACGACATATTAGGGACATTCAATGTGGTTTCTAACCGCAGTGAGATGCAGCAATGCCCCGAGTCCATCCAAGATCTAAAGGATATTCTCCAACGCCGCCATACCATCCTGCTGTCTGGGAGGCCCGACTTGCATCCCGGGCAGTTCAAGGAGCGCAACAACCGGGCTGGGAATAAGGAGTTTGTTGATTACAAGTTAGTTCCCGGCACGTTGGAGGTGGGATTCAGCTATTATGCCGCCCTTTCCTCCCCGATGGCAAGGGCTGTCTATATGATGTTCCTCATCAGCGAGACCCATCCCTTTGACGACGGCAACGGCAGGGTGGCGCGGATGATGATGAACGCAGAGCTCTTCAAAGCGGGAGAGGCGAAAATCATCGTTCCTACAGTCTGTCGGGAGGATTATTTGCTCGCTTTAAGGAAGTTAAGCCGTCAAAAAGATCCATCTGCATACCTGAAAGTTATGGATATGCTGCATCGTTTCACCGCAACGCTTTATGGTCGGTCCACCGATGAGATGTTACAGTACCTGTACAAATGCAACGCCTTCTCCGAAGCCGACGAGCAATATCTAAGATTCTAATTATCAAGCAAGACAATGAAACATACAAGATTTGTAACCACCCTTCTAACGATACTGTCGTCCACCATCTTCACACTTCAGGCGCAAGACCAGGCGACCCTTCAGTTCACAGGCCAAAACCAATACGGCCAGCACGTCCCGTTGAGTACCGTCACCGTGGAGAACGTCACCCAGCACTGGCAGGAGATGCTCTACTACCCCGACACAGTTCTCTTCATCGGGCCTGTCGGAATCCATGACCCGCAATCGGAGGGAAAGGGGGTGCACCTTTTTCAAAACGTGCCGAACCCTTTTGACGGTGTGACGGACTTCGTGCTCTACTTGCCAGAAGCCTCGGCAGTGAAGCTCGAAATATGCGACCTGAACGGTAGCGTAACGGCCACCTACACTGGCTCTTTGGACCAAGGCGACAATTGTTTCCGCGCCTGGCTGTCGTCGCCGCAAACCTACCTGCTCAGTGCCCGCACGGAAGGCGGCACGGTGCGGATCAAGATGGTGAACGCGGGCAGCGCCGGACAGAACCGCATCGAATACCTCGGCAAGAGCAGCCCTTCTCACATGGCAAAGTCGGATGACAACGCCAAGGGCAGCACCAACCTGCCGTTCACCTTCGGTGACTGGATGCTGTACCAGGGCAGTGCCCACATCGCGGGCACGGATTTCTCCAGCGACCCGGTGCTTCAGAGGCAAAACGCCTCGGAGCTGATCACCCTCACCTTCAACCTGCCGCAGCCCACGGTGACCACCGAGCCGGCCACCAACATAACGACTACGTCGGCACGGCTGAACGGGTTGGTGACGGAGAACCCTGAGTATCCTGTTCTTGACCGCGGCTTCCTGATCACCGACAACGCCCAGTTGGCCGGGGCCTCCGACTACACGGACGGCGCGGGCAGCGGAAGTTTCCATTATGAGGTCAACGGCCTGCAGATGGGCACCCGCTACTACTACCAGGCCTATGCCAGGACGGCGTTGGGGACCATCTTCGGAGACATCCTTTACTTCGACACGCAGTCGGATCTACCGGAGGTGCACACATTCATGGTGACGGACACCGCAATCCACGGGGCGGTCTGCGGCGGCAATGTGACGTATGACGGCGGCAGCGCCGTGACGATGCGCGGTGTCTGCTGGAGCACGACGCAGAGCCCTACCTTGAGCAACATCCACACCAGCGACGGCAGCGGTGTCGGCAGTTTCACAAGCCACATATTCGGCTTGTACGCCAACACCACGTACTACGTGCGGGCATACGCCACCAACAGTGTGGGCACGGCCTACGGCGAGGAGCGCAGTTTTACCACTCTGACTTCCGACACGGTCATAGGTCCGTTCTACTGCGGCATCGACTCAGTGGCCGACTACGACGGCAACCGCTATCCCACGGTCGAAATCGGCACCCAGTGCTGGATGAAGGAGAACCTTCGCACCACGCACTATCCCGATGGCATGACCATCCCCGAGTACCCGTCTTCCTATGACAATTATCGAAGAGCTCCCGGAGACAACAGTGGCAATGTGCCCATTTATGGCTACCTTTACAATATAGGGGCAGCAATGCACGGAGCTAACGCAAACGACTCCAATCCCAACGGGGTGCAAGGAATTTGTCCTGAGGGATGGCATATACCCAGTTGTACTGAATCCGAACAGTTGATGAATTTTGTGGGTAGCCAAAGCCAATATACTTGCAACGGCAACAACATATCCAAAGCATTGGCCTCCACCACCCGATGGGAAAATGGCGCAGGAGTGATCCCTCCTCTAAGTTTGTATTCTCCTAAGATGGATTTGCCTTCCAACAATGCCACCGGTTTTTCTGCGCTGCCGGCAGGCTTCTTTTCCTTGAATTTTTACTACCATGATGAAGCCCGTTTCTTCTGTTACGATTCCTTTTCGTTTTTCGGATCGGGGCTCGGCGATGGCGGCCAGGACACCGAGGAAAAGACGTTCCGTGACTGGGGGGATATTTTCTTCAACAGTGGTTACAATGTCGTTTCCGTACGTTGTCTTCTAAATGATTCGGGGGTGGACAGCAGCACGGCTGTTTTGCCTGTCGTGTCGCTTACAACCCTCGACGACATTGGTGCCTCTTCGGCTTCCTGCACGGGTTTTGTGACGGCCAGTGGCGGTTCGGCGGTGACCGCGAGGGGATTTTGCTGGAGCACCTCGCCGAACCCCTCCGTTGGTGGCAGCCACACTTCCGAAGGCATCGGCACAGGCCGCTTCAACAGTGAAATCTCCGGCCTTTCGCCTGGCACCACCTACTATTTGCGACCTTACGCCACCAACGATGTGGGTACTGCTTACGGGGAAGAGCGGAGTTTCACCACCTACTGGCCTGACTCCTGCGGAGGCAGTACCGTGATGGACTTCGACGGCAACATCTATCGCACCATTCAAATCGGCACCCAGTGCTGGCTGAGGGAGAACTTGCGGGCCACGCACTTTGCCGACGGCACGGCGATAGCTCTTGGCTATAATGCAACCACATACGCAACCACACCCTATCGCTTTGCCCCTTGGAATGGCGATAACGAGGCGGTCCCCATATTCGGATATCTCTACAACAGAGCGGCTGCTTTGCATGGTTCGGACACCAGCAGTGCCAACCCCAGCGGCTTGCAAGGCGTCTGCCCTGCAGGTTGGCACGTACCGAGTGCCGCTGAGTGGCATCAACTTGTCGATTATGTAGGCAGCCAAGCCGAATACAGATGCGGTGACGACAGCAATCTCGTCGCCAAGGCATTGGCTTCCACAAAGTTCTGGTCTTATTCCGACAACGAATGCTCCGTGGGCAATACTCCCGCAACCAATAACGCCTCGGGGTTCTCCGCTCTGCCTGCGGGCTGCGCTTTCCTTGAAGAAGCAGTGTTTTGGATTACCGACAACCCGTCAAATGTTAATGTTGACCACGCCTGTTTGAGAAGTTCTTGTTCAGACTTCTGTGGTTTCAACTCCACTTCCCATGGTCAAAACATTGCGTTTTCCGTTCGCTGCCTCCGCGATTAGCGCGCGGCCTTCTGCCACCCGTTCACCACGTTGCCCACCGCAATCATCCGCTTCGCAAACAGGGTGTTATAGTACATGGTCACTTTCTCCTTGATAGGCCCACACTGCGGGTAACGCCGCAATATATCGTTGACAACGGCCTCGCGGTGCCGCTCCCGGATTTCGTAATTGTTTTTGAAGAAGTCAGACTGAGTGTATTCCGCCAACTTGTCAACCGGTGACAACCCGCGAGCTTCTGCCGCCTTGTTCCATTCCCAAAACGGACGGAAAAGCGTATCTACGGCCTGTTCCACCCGATTCTCCACTTCTGCCGGAATCTGCTGGTTATCTGGTTTTTCCGAAGAGACACTCTCCTCTTTGGAAGGCGAATCCGCATGATTTGACACCTCATGAACGGGCGACTGCAACGGTATCTCATCCTTTTCCTCAACCACACCTGAGGATTTTTCTTCCACCGAAGCCTCCTCAACCTCAACGGTTTGTCCTTCTTCTGAACTTTCTTGTGTTTTTGGCTGCAGCACCCACGCCCCTATTCCACCACAGATCAAAACCGCCAGTACAACAAGGAGCGGAACCAACCGCTGTTGCTGCTGCATCCGCCGTATAATCTCCTCCGCATTGCCGAAGCGTTTCTCGCGGTCGGGTTGCGTGCACTTGCGGACTATTCCTCCGTAACCATGGGGAAAAAGCTGCCGTAGAATCACCCCGAAAGCATAGAGGTCGGCACGGCAGTCCAACGGCACGCCACCGCTCTTCTGCTCGGGTGCGGCGTATTTGTCCGAACCCGCCGGCTGCTTCAGAATGCCGTGGTAATCGGTGTCCGCCAACCCAAAATCGATAATTTTCACGTTGTGTCCGTTGTGCGTGATCAAGATGTTGTCGGGCTTCAGATCGCGATGGATAATCTGTTTGCCGTGGAAGTAGGACATTGCCGATAGTATCTCCTTCGCAACCTTCATCCGTACGGCCCGAGATGGACTCTGTGCGAGGAACTCCTTGAGCGTGCAGCCATCGACATACTCCATCACGATGCAGGGCCCCGCGACCGGGTCGGTCTCGAAGCTGAACGTGCGCGCGATGTTGGGATGGTCCATCTGTACTCCCAACTCGAACTCTTTGGTCAGCAACTCGTTATAGACCGCTTTCCGTTGAAATTCCGGTTTCAACCCCTTCAGCACGAACCATTTGCCGTACCGTTTTGCCTTATACAAACGGTTGAACCCTCTCGACGGAATTTCCGCATACGCGGTGAACACGTCCGAGATGTTCTCGAACGAGGAGGTGACTTCGCCGGAGGAGGAAGCCGGATCTGAATCTTTGTGCAATTCGCTGGAATCGGACATAACGGCGGCAAAAGTACACAAATTACGAATATGCGCTAACACCCGCAAAAAGTGTATCTTTGCCGCGCAAAACCTTCCTGTATATGAAAACCCGCTTATTCGCCATCGCCGTCCTACTCGTCCTGTTATGCGGATGCCATCGGAACCGCTTACCCGTCAAGCACTTCGAAGGACAGGCGTTCGGCACCACCTACTCCGTCACCTGCGCCACCGGCACGGGCGACAAGCGGCCGCTCCCACACGCGCAAATCGACTCGCTGCTGGCAGAGCTGTCTCACACGTTCTCCATCTTCGACACCACCTCGCTGATTTACCGCTGGAACAAGGGAGAAGAGGTCGAGCCGAACGACGACTTCCTGCACGTGCTGCGGCTGTCCAAGACCGTGAGTGCGTCCACCGACGGCGCCTTCGACTGCACCGTGCAGCCGTTGGTGCAGCTGTGGGGCTTCGGCAAAGACGGCGTGCGGCACACCGTGGGCGACGACACCCTTGCGGCGGTTCGCGCATTCGTCAGTTTCCAACTTGTTGACTTGCAAGGCGACAGCATCGTCCGGAAAGACCCGCGCGTGCAGCTGAACTTCAACGCCGTGGCGAAAGGATACGCCGTTGATCGGGTCGCCGACTGGTTAGTGGAACACGGCTACCCGGACTGCTTGGTCGAGATCGGCGGCGAGGTGGCGGCCCGGGGCAGCAAAAGCGGGAAACCGTGGAAGGTGGGCATCCAAGTCCCGACCCAAACGGCCGACGGCGCGCGGGAGAGTTTCGAGAGCCTTCCCCTGCCCGACCACCGCGCCGTGGCCACGAGCGGCAACTACCGCAACTACTTCGAGGAGGACGGCGTGCGCTACACACACATCCTCGACCCGCGCACCGGCCGACCCGAACGCACCAACCTACTGAGTGTCACCGTTTTCGCCCCCGACTGCGCCACCGCCGATGCCTACGCCACCGCCTTCATGGTGCTCGGCCACGAACGTTCCGCGCAAATCGTGAAGCAGCATCCGGAATTGGAGGCGTGGTTCATCGTCGCGGAGGGGAACGGAGGGTGGAAGGTGATGAAGAATGATGAATGATGAATGATGAATGATTATCCAGGGGGAGATTTATAATAAATAATATGACGCTATTATTCAAAAAAAGTGTATCTTTGCAACTGGTAATATTTTGATTGTTTCTATATGATCAACGACGGAATAGATAATATGTTATCAGTTCTTGACAACTATCTGCTTGACAATGTTGACAACATCAGCAAACAGATAGCGGCGGATTTTCGCCATCGCAGGGTGGAAAAAGGGATGACGCGCGAAGAGGTCGCCGAACGTGCTGATATTGCGTTGAGTAACGTGGCGAGGTTCGAGCAGAAAGGGCTTGTTTCGCTGAAGAATCTGATAGGACTGGCAATGGCGCTGGGCTACACCGCGGAAGTCAAAAGCCTGTTTGCCCACCCAAAATACTCGACAATGGAGGAACTGACACAAATTCGGAAAAACACAGGAAAGACAAAAGCTTATAAAAAATGAAAACAAATAAATTGATGGTGAAATATCACGACCGAGTTGTCGGAACGCTGACCCTCACCCCCGACGATCGTCTGTGCGCCTTCGAATACGACAGTGCATGGCTGTCCGACGGATTCAGCATATCACCATTAGAGCTTCCGCTGAAAGCAGGTCTGTTTATTGCCAAACATCAGCCTTTCCACGGCAACTTCGGCATTTTCGAAGACAGTCTCCCCGATGGTTACGGGCGCTATCTGCTTCACAAAGCGCTTTTGCGTGAAGGCATCAACGACGACAACCTGTCTGCCCTTGACAGATTGAGCATTGTTGGCAATAGTGGAATGGGGGCTTTAACGTATCATCCTGAGACAAAAGTAATTAAAGATTCCGAGATTCTTGATTTCGATCTCCTTCAAGAGAAAGCGTTGCAAGTGTTGAAAGAAGAGCAAGACACCGATGCGGGGTTGCTTCTATACAATAGCGGCAACAGCGGCGGAGCACGTCCGAAAGCCATTTTCAGCGATAACGAAGGGCATTGGCTGATCAAGTTCCGCCACTATTACGACCCTACCGATATTGGGCAACAAGAGTTCCATTACAATGAAGTGGCCAAAAGATGCGGCATAAACATCCCTGACTGCAAGCTCACGAACGGTCGCTATTTTACAACCCGCCGATTCGACATTGCGCCTGACGGGAAGCGAATTCATACGGCAACAGCAGGCGGATTGCTGTGCCTGTCGTTGAGTATGCCTTTTCTTGACTATGAAAACCTGCTTGCGTTGACCGGTTTTCTCACCCAAAATGCAAAAGAAGTGGAGGAAATGTACCGACGCATGGTGTTCAACTATTTGACTGGCAACAAAGATGACCACTGCAAGAATTTCAGTTTTTTGGTTTCAAAAACTGGAAGTGGCCGATATTCCTGGCATCTTGCGCCCGCATACGATTTGACGCTGTGTACGGAGGGATACAATGGAGAGCATGCAACATCTGTCAACAGGACAGGCACCCCCACCCTACAAGACATGATAGCTGTCGGAACAAAAAACAAGATGGGCGTTGAACGCTGCCGTGAAATTTTCGAGGAAGTCAAATCAAATTGCGATGACCTGCTATTACACAAAATCAAAGAAGTATAGAAAATGTATCTTTGCCCCACACCCTTAACCTACCAACTTATTAACCCATTAACCCATTAACCCATTAACCCTTTAACCCTTTAACCCAAAATGAAAGAATTAAGCCAACAAATCATAGAAGTGCTGTCGAACAGCACCGAAAAGCTGAACTACAAGCAGATAGCGGCCAAGATCAAGATTTTCGACAAGAAGGGCCGCGCGGAAGTAGCGCAAGAGCTGGACAAGCTCATCAACGCCAAGGTCGTGCTCAAGGCGGGCCGCGGCAAATACAAGCTGAACACCAAGTTCCAGGACACGAAAACCACCGGCAAGAACTATATCGTGGGGCGTGTGGAGCAGAAGCGCAGCGGCATGGCGTTCGTCATCCCGCAGGGCAAGCAGGACGACACGCCGGACGAGTCCGCCGTTGACGACATCTTCGTGGCCGACGGCAACCTCGGCAACGCCCTGAACGGCGATCTCGTGAAGGTGGTCGTGTTCCCCGCCCGCAAAGGCAAGCGCATGGAGGGCCAGGTGGTGGAGATCGTGCAGCGCAGCAAGCGCCAGATCGTGGGCACCATCCAGATCCGCAAGGGCATCGCCTACTTCGTGCCCGACAACACGGTGCTGCGCCGCGACGTCATCATCCCCGGGCGGCACCTGCGCAAGGCCAAGACCGGCGACAAGGTGGTGGTGCGCATCCTCGACTGGGCCAGCGGCCAGCGCAACCCCATCGGCGAGGTCGTCAACGTGCTCGGCAAACCCGGCGGAAACGACGTGGAAATGCTCTCCATCCTCGCCGAAAGCGACTTCCCCGTCGCCTTCCCCAAAGAGGTGGAGCAGGAGGCCGAGGCCATCCCGACCGAGATCCCCGAGAAGGAGATCCTGCGCCGCCGCGACTTCCGCGACACCCTCACCTTCACCATCGACCCCGCCGACGCCAAGGACTTCGACGACGCCCTCTCTTTCGAACTGCTCGAAAGCGGCCTCTACCGCGTGGGCATCCACATCGCCGACGTCTCCTACTACGTCAGGCCCGGCAGCGGCATCGACCAAGAAGCCTACAGCCGCGGCACATCCGTCTATCTGGTTGACCGCACCATCCCGATGCTGCCCGAAGCCCTCTCCAACAACCTCTGCTCGCTCCGCCCCGACGAGGACAAGCTCTGCTACAGCGCGGTCTTCGACCTCGACGACAACGCCAAGGTGCACAAGGAGTGGTTCGGCCACACGGTGATCCGCTCCAACCGCCGATTCAACTACGAGGAGGCGCAGCAGGTCATCGAGACCGGCGAGGGCGACCTCAGCGAAGCCATCCTCCAGCTGCACAAGCTCGCGCAGGTGATGCGCAAGCAACGCTTCGACAACCACGCCATCAGCTTCGAGACCGAGGAGGTGAAGTTCAAACTCGACGAGAACGGCAAGCCCATAGGGGTCTATCTCAAGGAGCAAAAGGAGGCCAACTGGCTCATCGAGGAGTTCATGCTGCTCGCCAACAAGCGCGTGGCCGAGAAAATCGGCAAGAAACGCTCGGCCAACCAGCCCGAGAACGTCTTCGTCTATCGTGTCCACGACAAACCGTTGGACGAGAAGCTCAACACCTTCAAGGAGTTCGTGAAGAAACTGGGCTTCGAGCTGAAAACCAACTCCACGAAGAACCTCAGCAGCTCGCTGAACAAGATGCTGGAGGGCGAGAAGGGCAAGCCCGACTACGACATGCTGAGCAAGCTGACCATCCGCATCATGGCCCGCGCGGTCTATACCACCGACAACATCGGCCACTACGGGCTGGCGTTCCCCTATTACACCCACTTCACCTCGCCCATCCGCCGCTACCCCGACCTGATGGTGCACCGGCTGTTAGACCGCTACCTGGCCCACGAGCCGTCGGTGAACAAGGAGCAATACGAGGAGTACTGCAAGCACTGCTCCGACATGGAGCGGCAGGCGATGGAGGCCGAGCGCAACTCCATCAAGTACAAGCAGGCGGAGTTCCTCTCCGACAAGATCGGGCAGGAGTTCGACGCGGTGGTGTCGGGCATCTCCAAGTGGGGTGTCTATGCCGAGCTCACGGAATCGCACTGCGAGGGCATGATCCCGATGCGCAGCTTCGACGACGACTTCTACTACATTGACGAGGAGAACTACACCTTGGTCGGCCTTCACCACGGCCGTTCGCTGCGCTTCGGCGACCCCTTGCGCGTGCGCGTGGTGGCCGTCGATGTCATCAAGCGCCGGATGGACTTCGAGCGGGTGAACGACTAACCGCTGGGCATTTCAACAAAAAAGGACGGCCGCTTGGTCGTCCTTTTTATATAATATATTGTAGGGCTGCCGCATTGCCGCAACCCTACAGGGGTTAGCCGTTAGATCGTATGATACGGGGTCAACAGGCTCTTGCCGATTTCCACAGCCTCCTCGTTCTTGGGAATGAGGTGGTGGTGGCGTTCGGGCAGGGATTTCTCCAGACCTTTGTGCAGCATTTCGGGTGTCACGAGGGGTTTCACCTTCAGGAAACCGCCCAGCACGATCATGTTGAACAGTTTGGAGATACCGAGTTCGCTGGCCTTGTCGGCGGCGGCGACTTGATAGATGTTGATGTCCTTGCGGGTCGGGTGATGGGTGATGCCGTTGGGGTCGTAAATCAGAAGACCTCCGGGTTTCACGGCCGACTCGAACTTGTCCATCGACTGTTGGTTCAGGATGATGGCGGTGTCGAACTGGTTGAGGTAGGGGGAGCAGATGCGCTCATCGCTGATGATGACGGTGACGTTGGATGTGCCGCCGCGCATTTCAGGACCGTAGGAAGGCAACCAGCTCACTTCTTTGTCTTGCATGATGCCGGCGTATGCGAGGATCTTGCCCATGGAGAGCACACCTTGTCCGCCGAAGCCTGCTATAATGATTTCTTCAGTCATGTCTTTGGGATTTTAATGATTATTTTTTTCTCAGTGAAAAGATGGTTTCATTGGGCTGGTCGAAAGTGGCGACGCGTTCGATGAACTTGGGATCGAACTTGCCGTCAACCTTCATGTCGCCGAGCGGGAAGTACTTGAGGGTGTTCTCTTCCATCCATTTGTTGGCTTGCACGGGGGTCATTTTCCAGCCGGAGTTGCAGTTGGAGGTGATTTCCACGAAGGAGACGCCCTTGTTGAGTTTCTGGTTCTCAAAAGCCTGGCGGATGGCTTTCTTGCACTTACGGGCAGCGGCCGGGGTATAGACCGCCTGGCGGGTGACGTAGTACGTGCCGGGCAATTGAGCCAGCATTTCGGTCAGGCGCATGGTGTGTCCCATGATTTTCGGATCACGGCCGTAAGGGCAGGTGACCGTCTCCATACCTTCGAGGGTGGTGGGAGCCATCTGGCCGCCGGTCATGCCGTAGATACCGTTGTTGATGAAGATCATGGTGATGTTCTCGCCGCGGTTGCAAGCATGGACAACTTCGCCGCAGCCGATGGAGGCCAGGTCGCCGTCGCCCTGGTAGGAGAACACGAAGGTCTCGGGGCGGAGGCGCTTGATGGCGGAGGCGCAAGCGGGTGCGCGGCCGTGGGCGGCTTCCACGAAGTCAACGTCGAAATAATTGTAAGCCAGCACGGAGCAGCCCACGGGGGAAATACCGATGACGTTGTCCTGAATGCCCATCTCCTCGATCACCTCGGCGATGATTCTGTGCACGACGCCGTGGCCGCAGCCCGGACAGTAGTGCATGGTCGCATCCGTGAGAACCGGAGTGCGTTTATAGACCAAATTTTCGGGTTTGATTATATCTTCTCTTGTCATAATTTCAAGTGCTTAAATTATTTAACCATTTTTTTCAACGCATCGAGGATTTCGACCGGGGTGGGGATGACACCGCCGTAGCGGCCGTAGTGTTCGACGGGGACGTTGCAATCGACAGCGAGTTTCACGTCTTCGATCATCTGACCGGCGTTCATTTCCACGCTGAGGATCTTCTTCATGCGGCCACCGATTTCCTTGACGGCTTTCGTCGGGAAGGGCCACAGGGTGATCGGGCGGATCAAGCCGACCTTGATGCCTTCGGCGCGGGCCAGTTCGACGGACTTCATGCAGATACGGGCTGCGGAGCCGTAAGCCACGAAGACGTATTCAGCGTCGTCGCATTGGATGGCCTCGTAGCGGGCGTCTTCCTCTTCGCACTTGCGGTATTTGGCCTGGATGCGGTCGTTGATGGCCTCCTGCTTGAGGGCTTCCAGTTCGAGGGAGGTCACGATTCTGTGCTTGCCGGTGGAACGGTGTCCGGTGGCAGCCCACGGGCAGTTTTCTTCGATATATTCGTTGGTCCAGCGCGGCTTGTAGTCATCCACCATGACTTTCTCCATCACCTGGCCGATGACACCATCGGAGAGGATGGCGACGGGGTTGCGGTATTTGAAGGCGAGGTCGAAGCCGAGTTCCACGAAGTCGTACATCTCCTGCACGGATGCGGGGGCGAGGGTGATCAGGCGGTAGTCGCCATGGCCGCCGCCCTTGGTGGTCTGGAAGTAGTCGGACTGGGAGGGTTGGATGGTGCCCAGGCCGGGGCCGCCGCGCACGACGTTGACGCACAGGGCAGGCAGCTCGGCGCCTGCGATATAGGAAAGGCCTTCCTGCATCAGGGAGAATCCCGGGGAGGAGGAGGAGGTCATGACGCGCTTGCCAGCGGCTGCGCCCGCATACACCATGTTGATGGATGCCAGCTCACTCTCGGCTTGCAGAACTACCATGCCGGTGGTCAGATATGGTCTCTCCGCCATCAGGTGCTCCAGCACTTCCGACTGCGGGGTAATGGGATAGCCAAAGTAGCCGTCGCAGCCACAGCGAATGGCGGCTTCTGCAATGGCCTGGTTTCCCTTCATCAATACTAATTGTTTTGCCATTTTAATAGATGTTTTTGATTAATTGTTGTTTAATTTCTTAACTTTCACGCGGTTAGCATTTCGCGCGATACACTTCAATGACACCGTCGGGGCAGATCACCGCGCAGCTCGCGCAGCCGATGCAGGCCTCTTCGTTGACCATTTCCAGATAGTTGTAACCCTTGGCGTTCACCTTCTTGGAAAGGCCGATGCACTTCGGGTCTTGAGGGCAACCGGTTATGCACACGGCACAACCTTTACACTTTTCAGTGTCAATGACTAAAGCTCCTTTAAATGCCATAATTCTAATATTTTAGTTTGTTATTGTATTGATTTATTGTTGATTTAATCCAAATTTTTATGAGGGGCAAATATACACTTTTTTCGGTTACGGCGGGAACATTTATTTTTCTGCGGTTTTTTCAAGGGATGCTGCATCACGGATGTAGGGATGCCGCATTGCGGTATCCCTACATCGCCAGCTGTCAAGAATACGTGCAGATCCGCGCGATACGCGGAAATTATTGTTTCACCACCTTCCGAACGGCGACGGTTTGGTCATTCGCCATCAATTTCACGAAATAGACGCCGTTGGTATATCCCGTCAAATCAATGTGCGATGTTTCACCATCAAACGGTTTGGTTTGCAACAATTTACCGTACACATCCACAACATGAATTTCCGCGCCGTTCCATTGTACATTGTTCATTGTACATTGTACATTGACGATGTTGGAGGCGGGGTTGGGATAGACCTTGAAGTCGAAACCGTCGTGGTCGTCAATTCCAACGGTAATCGTCAGGTGCAGCGTAACAACACTGTCGCAGCCGTGGACGGTCTGGAAAGTTTGGGTGTAGTCGCCGGAGGCGCAATATTCGGTGCCGTTCCAGGTGTAGCAGGAGTCTTCGGTGACGATAGTGAAGTCGGAGGTTTCATCGTTGAAGATGGTGAGATGCAGCGTCACCACACTGTCGCAGCCGGCCGCATTGGCGAGGGTTTGCGTGTAGTCGCCGGACTGGGTGTAGGTTTCGTTATTCCAAGTATAACTGTCGCACGCCTCATCCATGAAATCCGTGTGATCTGTGTTCGTGATGGTGAGGTGCAGCGTATCGACCTGCGTGCACCCGTTGGCATCCTCGTGGCTGTAGGTGTAGTCGCCGCCGACGGTGTACGTGGTGCCGTTCCACGTGAAGCTCTCGCAGGCGGTTTCGGTGACGGCAGTGTGCACCGGGTTGTTGATAATGAGATGCAGGGTGACCATGGAGTCGCAGCCCGCCAGGTTTGTGAAGGTTTGCGAGTAGGTGCCAGATTGGGTGTAGGTTTCGCCATTCCAAGTATAACTGTCGCACGCCTCATCCGTGAAAT
>CAMVBK010000061.1:0-17623 GCA_947165685.1 uncultured Bacteroidales bacterium
TGTTTGATGTGTATGGCAAATTGGTGCAGACCGTCCCGATGACGGGCGAAACCACAAGCGTCAACGTCTCCAACCTGGCCGACGGCATGTACTTCGTGCGCGTGACCACAGAAGCCGGCGCCGTGACGAAAACGTTCGTGGTGAAGAGATAATCTCGCGAATCTTACGTAAATTCTTTATGACAATTGCAAAGGGGGATCCGAAAGGGTCTCCCTTTTTGGTTTCAGGTTTCAGGTTTCAGGTTTCAAGGTTCAAAGTTCAAAGTTCAAAGTTCAAAGAGCTGAGAGCTGAGAACTGAGAGCAGAAGGCTTCTTTTCCGGGAGCTAAACTTACTAAACTTACTAAACCTACTAAACCTACTAAACTTACTAAACCTACTAACCCAAGCAAAGGCTTCAGATTTCAAGCTCAAAACGCTGGAGTTCAAATGAACATCCGCGTTCTTGCCTGATATTCCTTGTATTCCGGTTTGTTCTGGAGCTGGCGTTTTTCCATCAACGGGACGCTGATGAAGCGGAAAAGACAGATGATGAGCAACATTCCGACGATGCAGAGGTCGCGGATGTCTTTGCCGTTGGCGCAGGTCGGGAGATAGAACAGGAACACACCGGTCCACATCATGATTTCGCCGTAATAGTTGGGATGACGGCCGTATTTCCAGAGACCCACGTCGCAAACCTTGCCGGGGTTTTCACGCACAAAGCGGTGGCGTTGGTAGTCGGCGAGTGCCTGAATGAGGACGGCGGCTAAGCAGACCATGAACGCGAACACGGGCAGGCTGCTGGCCGACAGTTCCGCCTCGATGGCGAAGAAACCGGGGGTCATGGCCAAGAAGACCACGACGGTGGGCATCAGGTTCAGCCCGAAGAAGTTGATTAACTGAAATATTGCGGGACTCTTCTCGGTGCGGTACTTGGCATAACGCCAGTCCTCGCTGCCGAGGTTCCGGAAAGTATAAGCCCAGTTGCCCGTAAGGCGCACGGCCCAGAGCCAGACGACGGCGAGCAGCATCGCGGTGCCAGGGCTCCAGTGCCCGGTGTGGCAGGTCCAGAACGTGTATATCAACGGCGGCGCCACGCTCCAGTAAGGGTCATAGACGGAGACATTGCGGAACAGAAGCCCGAAGAACCAGACCACCACGGTGGCGGCCACATCGGCCGTGAAAAGTCCCCAAAGGTAGTGCCAACCCGCATTTTCCGCGAGGCGGAAGACCACCACCCCTATGGCGAATGCAAGCACATAAACGAGGGCGATAACGACGAAACTCCAAGTGCGCGAGGATTTGAGCTTTTCCATAACTAAAGATTTTTGTTTGAACGAAAAAAAGACCCGCAAAAGTAAAAAATTTCTTTTCCCGACAATAAAAAAAAACGTCACTTTAACATCAAAAAAACAGAAGAGACATCTCATATCATAAAATTTTCACTATTTTTGCCGCGTATTTTGAAAACGCTCCCGAATATGAGAAAATGCCTTTCCATAGCCCTTTTGACAACATTCCTGTCTTTCCTGGCCGGACCTGCCGCAGTGTATGCGCAGTGCCCGCCGGTCACCATCGAGGTGGACAATCCCTGGTTCGAGGATTTCGAGTCGTATCCGCACAACGCCGCCGTGCCGCTGAGCGATTGCTGGGCCACGCCGGAGAGCTTAGTCGTGGACAACGGCACCTCGCCCTTCGTCTATACCGGCTATCCCTACGCCAGTCACTCCGGCAGCAACTCGCTGGAGCTCAAGCGGAGCCCCGTTATGGTGGTGTTCCCCGAGTTCACCAACCCCATCAATTTGCTCAGCATCTCTTTCTGGGGCAACACCAGTGCCCAGAACGCGGCGGCGGCCGGCACGCTCACCCTCGGAGTGGTCACCGACGCTTCCGACCCGTCGAGCTTCATCCCCGTGGAGACCATCCCCGCCACCGCCTTCGGTCGTGTCGGGCAAGACGCGCCCTACACCAACTTCATGGGCGAGCATTCCCTCCAAAACATTGATCCACAGCCCGGTATGCGCATCGCCCTGCGGCTCACTGGCACGCAACGGTCGTGGAACTTGGACGACATCACCATTACGGCTGCAGGCGTCTATCGCGCCGACAGTCTGCCCTACACCGACCATTTCGACTCCGTGGGCAGCTGGCGGCTCAACAACGGCGACGCCCCCAACCGCTGGACCATCGCACAGCCCGACGGCACTGGCAATCCAGCCCTTTTCGTTACCCACGACAACACCTCGCCCGGCTACAACATCGCCGTCGCCTCCACCGTGATGGCCGAGAAGAAACTGGTGATGCCCGAGGACGACACCGTCACGGTGGCCTTCGACGTGATGGCCGGAGGCGAATCGCACTTCGACTTCCTAAAAGTGTTCCTCGTGCCGGAGAGCACCGAGTTCGCCGCCGGGACGCACAACAACGCGCAGTCGCAGAGCCTGTATGCCGACCACGCGCTGGACTTCACCCCGTTCAAGGCACTGAGCGCGGGCAGCAACGGCTATCCGCACCTCTTCAACCTGTGCGCCGACACGGTGCGCGTGACGGCCGGCATGACGAACCCCGCCCCCGGCGAGGTCGCGAAGCTGGTGTTCCTCTGGCGCAACGACAACACCACGGGCACGCAGCCCGGCGCCATGATCTCGAACCTCCGGGTGACCGCCGGCGCCCCGTGCCGAATCCCTACTGGCCTGCAAGTCACGAATGTGGCGAACGAATCCATCGACATCGCCTGGGAACCCGCCCCAGAGACCAGCAGCTGGAACGTCCGCTACCGGACCCCCGACAGCGCCTGGACCGCCGTCGCCGCCGCCTCCAACAGCTGTTCCCTTCCCGGACTGGCGGGCAGCACCATGTATGAAATCCAAGTGCAGGCCGACTGCGGCGACGGCGACCTCAGCCTTTGGAGCGACACGCTCACGGTGACCACCACCAACGTCGGCATCAACAGCTGGCTGGAGAACAGCGTGATGGTGTTCCCGAACCCGACGAATGACTTCGTCAATGTACAATGTATAATGTATAATGTACAAATGTGTGCGGACTTGCACCTGTTTGATGTGTATGGCAAGCTGGTGCAAACCGTCCCGATGACGGGCGAGACCACAAGCGTCAACGTCTCCGACCTGGCCGACGGCCTATACTTCGTGCGCGTGACCACAGACGAGGGCGTGGTGACAAAGCCGTTCGTGGTGAAGAGATGATCGCGCGGATAGATAGTCTCCGCGTATCTCGCGAATCTCGCGTAAATTCTTTATGACAATTGCAAAGGGAGTCTGGAAAGGGCTCCCTTTTTGGTTTCAGGTTTCAGGTTTCAGGTTTCAGGTTCTAAGAGCTAAGAACTGAGAACTGAGAGTTTCTTTTCCGGGAGCTAAACTCTCTAAACTCTCTAAACTTCACTAAACTCACTAAACCAGGTTTCAGGTTCAAAGCTCATGGTTCAAGGTTCAAAGCCCTAATCATACTAAACATACTAAACATACTAAACTACCTTATCCCCATCAACATGTTGAAAACCTTTTTACACCTACAGCAAAACATTGATTCTCAATTCCTTCAAAACACACTACATTGTTGAAAAAAAAAGTATCCTGCATTTGCAAATATTGCCTATTTTTGGGGCTTGTTTTTAGATAGGATATTCTTAAAAAAAACACAGTAGTAAAATTAGCAGTAAAGACAGGATAAAATTATTCACATTATATTCAAATTAAATCCATCATTTATGAAGAAGTATTTACTAATTTTGCTGACGGTTCTGTTGGGGCTCGGCACCTGGCAGTCGTCGGCGCAGCAGATTGTAGAGATCTTAGGCGATGGCGGCACGACCACCAGCAGCTATCTGCCAGCCTACACGCTCTTCAACAACACCCTCTCGGAGCAGATTTACACGGCTCAAGAGGTGGGCATGGGCGGTGTCGTCTCCAGCATCGCCTTCTACAACGGGGGAACTACCAAGTCCCCCAACATCAAAATCTACATGGTGAATACCACCAAGACGGAATTCTCCAGTACCACCGACTGGTTGACGGTCACTGCGGCCAACCTTGTGTTCGAGGGCGATGTCACTTTCACGGCAGGTACATGGACGACCATCCAGCTCTCCACGCCGTTCACCTACGACGGTGTGAGCAATCTCGGACTCATTGTGGACGAGAACATGAACTGGAGCAGCGGTCTGTCGTGCCGTGTTTTCAGCAGCACCCCCAACTGCGCCATGTACGTCTATAGCGACGGAACGAACTACGACGCCGTCGGGGCGACCTACTCGGCCAGCAGCCGCCTGTCGGTGAAGAACCAGATCAAGCTGGAGATTTCCCCGCTGAACGTCAACTGCCATGCTGTCGGGGCACCAAGCGTGTCCAACATCACCTCCAACACCGCCACAATCTCCTGGGGACTCCCGGAGGACGGCGGCAGCTACATCCTGCAATACAAGACCTCCGACCTCGGCTGGGACGACAGCGGCGTGATGACGGTCTATCCGACCGACACCACCTACACGTTGGACAACCTCACCCCCATCTCCAACTACAACGTGCGCGTGGCTAACCTCTGCAACGGCACCGACACCAGCTACTGGCGCAACACCTCCTTCACCACGGCGTGCGCCCCGATCGACCAGCTTCCCTACACCGAGAACTTCGACACCTACGGCACCGGTTCCTCCAGCTATCCCACCTGCTGGACCAAACTCAGCACAGCCACGGGCAACAACTGCCCCTACGTATCCTCCACCAACTATGCAGGCGGCGGAAGCCTCTACTTCTACACGGGCACGGCCAGCACCTACCAGATTGCCATACTGCCTTCTTTCGACCCCTCGATTTCCATCAACACGTTACAGCTCTCTTTCGTGTATCGTGCCAACTCCAACAGCGACCGGCTCGTCATCGGCGTGATGGACGACTTCACGGATGCCGCCACCTTCACCTCGATTGACACGGTCTATCCGCTGAACGGCAATGCCTCGGCCTGGGACTACCGCGTCGTATCGTTCGCCAACTATGCGGGCACGGGCAGCTACATCGCCATCCGCAACGAGCACACCGGCAACAACGCCTACGCCTACATTGACAACGTAGAGGTGGACCTCATCGCCAACTGCCAGACGCCGTCTGACGTCATTGTCTCCAACCCCACCTCCACCAGCGTCGACATTTCTTGGACCCCGAACGGGAACGAAAGTGCCTGGGAAGTCGTGGTTGTGGCAGCCAACGCGGATGTGAACACAGGCACTCCGGAACTTGTCTCCAACACTTCCGCCACGATCGCAGGCTTGCAGGCCGGCACCACGTATGATGTCTATGTGCGCGCCAGCTGCGGCTCCGGCGAGTACAGCGGATGGTCTTTCAAACGCTCCTTCGCCACGCACCCGACCTGTTCCGCCCCGCAGAATGTAAGCGTGGTTCAGGTGACAACGAACTCCGCCTTGGTGACGTGGACCGACGCCATCTATGGCGGCGGCAACTACACGGTGGGTTATTCGCAGGACAGCCTCAACAACTGGACCACCCAGACGGTGACCGGTGCCACGCAGTGCATGATTTCCGGCCTCACCCTCGATACGGAATACGACGTGTTCGTGGTCTCAAACTGCGCAGAAGGCACTGCCGACACGGTGTTCACCAGTTTCAGCACCAGAAGTTGCATCATGGGGGGCGACCCCTTCACGGAGGGCACCAGCACGCACAGTAATCTTCCCCTCAACAATTATTATAACTACACTTACACCCAGCAGATTTTCCTTGCCTCCGAAATGGGTGGGGCACACACGCTCGACAGCATAGCCTTTGACTACGCCTACTCAACCCCGTCAACAGAAAAGACAAGCGTAACCATCTACTTGGGACACACCACGCAATCCACCTTCTCCAGCACTTCGGACTACATTCCCGCCACCGGCCTGCAACAGGTCTATTCCGGCAATCTGAACTGTACCCAGGGCTGGAACACCTTTGTCTTCTCCACGCCGTTCCAGTATAACGGCACCGACAACCTCGTGTTGGTTGTGGACGACAATTCCGGTGACTATAATGGCTCTGGCTATTATTTCCATGTTCACGACGCCGGAGCGCCCCGCGCCCTCTATTTCTATGACGACGAAATAAACCCCAACCTCTCCGACCCGACATTCGATGAACCGAATTCCGGGACCACCTCTTCCCGTTCCAATGTCAAGTTCTTCATTCCCTGCGACAACACCTTGACCTGTGTCGCCCCGAACCCGCATGTCACTGGAACCACAGACAACAGCGTGACGGTGGCCTGGGCGCCCGGCAGCAACGAGACCTCCTGGGAACTGGAGTACACCACCGACTCGGTGTGGGTTTCCGAAGGCACGGTCTCGAACCCGCACACCATCTCCGGCCTGTCTGACAACACGGATGTCCGCATCCGCGTGCGTTCGGTCTGCGGCGGCAGCGAAACCAGCAGCTGGGCGGGCACTTCCGCCAGAACCGCCTGCTCCGTGGTGAACATCCTTCCGCTCACGGAGAACTTCGACGATGTGGAGAACACCGGCTCCGACAACCGGATTTACTGCTGGAGCACCGGCTCCAACTACAGCTCTTCGTACCCCTCCCTTTCCAGCTCCCAACACAACTCTGGCGGCTATTCCGTCTATTTCTACGGCACCAGCGCTTACTATTCTTACCTGGCTTCTCCCGAGTTTGACGCCAGCATCCCGGTGAACGGCCTGCAGGTGCGCTTCTGGGCCTACAAGACCTCCATGCCCTACTACATCCAGGTGGGTGTGATGAGCGACCCGAACGACTACAGCACCTTCGAGCAGGTGAGCGGCGACATCACCCCCGACGCCACCGGCACCTGGCAGCTCAAGACGGTGAACCTCGACCAGTACAGCGGCAACGGCCACTATGTCGCCTTCCGCGTCCCGCAGAGCTACAGCAGCTTCATGTACATTGACGACATCACCATCGACGTCATCCCCTCCTGCGAGCATGTCGATAGCCTCCAGGTCATCAATGTGACCTCCTCCGGCGCCACGGTCGCGTGGGTGCCGGGCGGCAACGAGAGTGCCTGGGACATCGCCTTCGTGCCCGGCACGGGCGCGGTTGACATGGACACGGTGACCTTCACCACGGTGAACGGCGCCCCCGAATACACGGCCAACGACCTGAGCCAGAACACGCCTTACACGGTCTATGTCCGCGCCAACTGCGGCAGCGAGACCAGCTTCTGGATGAACACGACGTTCATGACCATGCAGGTGCCTGCCACGCTGCCTTACTTCTGCGACTTCGAGGATGCAGAGGTGGCTTCGGCCTTCGGCATTGTCAACGGCAACCAGCCGCACAAGTGGCATGTGGGCACCGCCACCAACAACGGCGGCACCCACGCTCTGTATATCTCTGCCGACAACGGCGCCACGAGTTCCTACAACACCGGCAGCCCCAGTACCGTGTGGGCCTACCGTGACATCGAGTTCCCGGCCAGCCCGAGCGGCTACATTCTCTCTTTCGACTGGCGCGGCTACGGCGAAAGCGGCTACGACTTCATGAATGTGTATGTGGGCGCTCCCGCCTTGGTGACGGCCGGCGTCCCCTCTTCTTTGTATAGCGGCAACCTCGCCAACCCTGCCGGCACCATCGCCCTTCAAACCACCGCAAACTCCTCCTACCCTCACTACTTCAACCTGAAGAGCAGCTATCAGACCTACACCACCACGTTGCCCGGTTTGGCCGAGACCACTGTACAACGCATCTACTTCCTGTGGCGCAACGACGGCTCTTCCGGCGACATGCCGCCCGCCGCTGTCGATAACATCAGCATTAACGCCATCTACTGCGACGCCCCGACTGCTCTGGCACTCGACACCGTCACCACCACTTCGGCCACGATTTCGTGGAGCACGGATGCCGCCAGCTCGCTTGTCGCCTACAAGGCCGACAACGAGGCCGACTGGACGGAAGTTCCCTCCGCCACCTCTCCCTACGAGCTGACGGACCTTTTGCCCAGCACCCGCTACACGGTGCGCGTGGCCGCCAACTGCGAGGACGGTGAGAACACCAGCCCCTACATCACCCTCTCTTTCGTCACGGAATGCGGCGCTGTCACCGAACTTCCTTACACGGAGAACTTCGACAGCTACACCGCCTCCTCTTCCACCAGACCGATATGCTGGTCGTTCCCGATCACCTACAACAGTACGCCGTACATCACCTCCAGCTATTCCGCCGCCTCCTCCCCCAACAGTCTCTATTTCATGTCGTTGAGCACCACGCCCACTACGGCCGTGACCCCGGCATTCGATGCCGACATCCACACTCTGCGCGTGAAGTTCATGCTGAGGGCGGAGAGCACCACCTCCTCCGGCACCTTCGAAGTGGGCGTGATGAGCGACCCGGCGGATGTGACCACGTTCGAGTCGGTGCGCATCATCCAACCCGCCAACACCGAGTGGACCCAATATGTGGTTGACCTCGACTCCACGGCATTGACAGGCCCAAACCGCTATATCGCTTTCAGACAACATTCCAACAGCAGTGTGTATTATTACTGGTTGGACAATGTCCAAGTCATGACGATTCCGAGCTGTAATGAGCCCGCCAACCTGACGGCCAATGTCACCACCACAGACGCCGAGCTCCATTGGACGGAAGTGCCCGGCGAAAGCACCTACGAGGTATATGTGTATCCTTCCAACCAGACGCCCGACTACACCCAAGCAGTCACCGTGACCACCAACAGCTATACTGTCCCGAACGCCGTAAGCGGCGTGTCTTACACCGCCATGGTGCGCACGGTCTGCTCCAGCGGCGACGGCTACAGCGACTGGAGCGTCATCTCCTTCTCCCTGCTGAACAGCGAGCCCGCCCAGGTGCCTTACGCCCATGCCTTCGACGACGGCGAGGAGAACGCTGTTTGGACACTGGTCAACGGCACGCAGACGAACAAATGGTATATCGGACAACCGAGCGGCGAGAGCGACAGCGTACTGTTCATCTCCAACAACGGGACTTCCGAGGCGTACAATATCAGCAATACCTCCAACGTGTGGGCTTACCGCGACTTCGCGTTCGGCGAGGGTGCGGAATTTGAATTAGACATCAAATGGAAAGGCACTGGCGAATCCTGCTGCGACTACCTGCGCGTCTTCATCGGCTCACCGTCCGATGTCACCGCCGGCAGCACGGACGCTCCCTCCGGAGCCGTCCAGCTCGCCGAGAAGCTCAACCAGCAGAGCAACTGGCAGCACTTCACCGCCGTCTTCAACGGCAGCTACGCCAACAGCACGAAGCGTCTGTACCTCTTGTGGCACAACGACAGCTCCGTGGGCACGAGCCCTGCCGCTGTCGTTGACTCCATCGTCATCACCGCTTCCACTTGCGGCAGACCTTACGATTTGGCAGTAGATAACGTCCAACCGTTCAGCGCGGACTTCACGTTCAGCCCGGCCATGCCGACTGACGGTGCCTGGGAATACGCCATCTGCACCAACGGCGAGACGGCCGACATCGCGGCCATCAGCGGACTGACCTCAACTACCACGTTCACCGTCTCCACACTGACCCAGGAGACCGCCTACACGGCATACGTCCGGACCGCTTGTGCCGACGGAAGCAATTCCGCTTGGTCCAATCCGATTGCCTTCGTCACGCCTCCGACCTGTCCCGCCGTCACCAATGTGAGTGTCACGGCCGTCACAGGCACGTCCGTCACACTGGATTGGACGCCCGGCGGCAGCGAGGGAACCTGGGAAATCGCTTACGGCGAAGGTAGTGTGGATCCCGCCACCGCGACCGTGGTCACGGCCGGCACGCATCCATTCGAGGTGCAGAATCTGAACGGTGCTACCGCCTACCAGTTTTCTGTGCGCGCCGTCTGCGACGCCACCGACCACAGCGCGTGGAGCCCGTCTGTCGGCGCCGCCACCCCGTGCAACGGAGCCCTGACGCTTCCTTACAGCGAGAACTTCGACGGCTACGTGGCCGGCAGCACCTCCTCTTCCTATCCGAGCGACTATCCGAACGACATTTTGCCCTCTTGCTGGAGTTTCCTGAACAGAAGCACGAACAGCGATGAATACCCAATGGCCTTCCTGACCACGAACAGCGGCTACGTGGTTTCCGGCAACTGCCTCTTCTTCCGTTCCAGTGCCAGCACCCCGCTGTATGCCGTCCTGCCCGAGTTCACCGACGACCTCCAGTCGCAGGTCCTCACCTTCACCTACCGTAACGAAGGCACCAGCACCAGCAACGGCACGCTGTCTGTGGGTTACATGACCGACCCAACCGACGCCAACAGCTTCGTGGAAGTCGAGACGTTCCCGCAGACCACCACGCTGACGACCGACACGGTGGAGTTCGCCACGGCTCCTGCCACGGCCAACAACGCCCGCATCGCGTTCAAATACACCGGCGGCCAGTACAGCAACTACTACCTGAGCCTCGACAACATCAACGTCACCCTGGCCGGTTCCGGCCCGGTGCAGACCGACCCGACGGTGGCCACCAACGCCGCCACGGCTGTCGCGCAGACTACCGCCACGCTGAACGGCACCATCACGAATCCCGACAACGTGACCATCTCCGCCAAGGGCTTCGAGTGGAAGACCACCACGGGCGGCACCTACCAGACGGTGAACGCCACCGGCAGCGGCCTGAGCTACAACCTCACCGGCCTGACCGCCAACACGGGCTACACCTTCCGCGCGTTCATCACCTTCAACGGACAGACCGTCTATGGCAACGAGATGACCTTCACCACGCTTGAGCAGGGTGTCGAGCCGTGCGACGTGCCGACCGGCCTGACGGTCGCCAGCGTGGAGAACCATGCCGTGACCGTGACCTGGGACGCCAACAGCAACGTGAACAGCTGGAACATCCGCTACCGCAAGGCTAACGAGGGTAGCTGGAACTCCGCCACCGCCAACACCAACAGCTACACCATCTCCGATTTGGACGGCAACACCGACTACGAAATCCAGGTGCAGGCCGACTGCGGCGACGGCAACCAGAGCGACTGGACGGCCTCCGCTACCGCACACACCACCAACGTGGGCATCAGCAGCTGGATGGAGAACAGCGTGAAGGTGTTCCCGAACCCGGCCAACGACTTCGTCAATGTACAATGTACAATGTATAATGTACAAATGAGTGCCGACTTGCACGTGTTCGACGTGTATGGCAAATTGGTGCAAACCGTCCCGATGACGGGCGAAACCACCGCCATCAACGTTGCCGACCTGGCCGACGGCATGTACTTCGTACGCGTGACCACCGAAGCGGGCGCGGTAACCAAACCGTTTGTTGTGAAACGGTAAACGATACACCGTAAACTGTAAACTAAAGGGGGATCCGGAAGGGTCTCCCTTTTTTTATCAACATTTTATCAACAAAAGACCATCTTATAAAAGAAGTAGTAAATTTGCGGCCTCTCAACTTTAGTCAGAAATATAGACAAACCGTAATATTCACCAAAATCAAAAGTATGAAAAAATTGTTATCCATTCTGTTGACTGTGCTGATCGGCGTCAGCTGTCTTTCGCTGTCGGCGCAGGTGAACACCCAATTGGTGGCCAACGGCACAGAAGGTTCCGACTACGTGCCGGTTTATGGGCTTTGGGCCGATGTCGTCCAGCACAACCAAGTTGTCTATCCTGCCGGAATGCTTTCCAACATGGTGGGCGGCGAGATCCAGAGCATGAAGTTCTTCTTCAGCAGCACGCCGTCAACCCCCTGGTCGGGACAGCAGGCGACCTTGAGATTGGGGACCGTCACGTCCCCGATGATTACCGGCGGCAATCCACTTCCGTCACCCGGCGCGGTGGTCTATACCGGCTCCCTGGTGCAATCGGGCGACACGTTGGTGTTCAACTTCAGCACGCCGTTCCTGTATGAGGGCGGCAACCTCCTGCTCGACCTGAGCCTTACGTCGGGCGGCAGCTACAACTCCGCCACTTTTGCGGGCGTTGCCTCCAACGCCGCCAGTCTCTATACCTACGACTCGTACGGCTATGAGAACAGTGATGTGGTGGACTTCATCCCGAAGACGCTGTTCGCCTTCACGGGCGGGGCCACCTGCATCTCTCCCGACAACCTGACAATCAGCAACATCACCAGCAGCGGTGCCACTTTCTCCTGGCATCCCAACTCCACGGGAAGCTATGAGGTGTGCGCCATTCCGCTCTCCGACGACCCCGCCGAGGCGGTCTGGACAACTGTGACGGACACTTCCCACACATTCACGGGCCTGCTGCCGGGCACCGCCTACATGGCCTACGTGCGCACGGACTGCGGCGGCGGCGACATCAGCGCCGCGAACAACGCCATGTTCTACACCACCTGCGAGACCGTGAACGCTTTCCCCTACACGGAAGGTTTCGAGAGCGACTGGATTGCCACTGGCGTGTTCAACCAGAACAACACCGCCCCCTTGTGCTGGAGCATCTATGACGGCGGCTATGCCGAGAGCTACGCCAACTACAGCTGGCGACCGAACCAATACGACGACCAGGTGTATGAAGGGCAACACTCCGTCGTGATGTATTCGAGCAGCTATGGCGGCAGCGGCCACAACGACTGGCTGGTATCGCCGATGATGAACCTGACAAGCGGCCTGCAGGTCTCTTTCTACGCGAAAGCCTACAGTTACTACGGAGAGCCCGACCCTGAGGAGGTCTCTGTCTGGATCTCCAACGAGAATGCCTCGCTGACCGCACCCGCCAACAACAATTCCCCGCTGCCCGGCTTCACCCGGATTTTCAACACGACCATCACCAACGGTGAGTTCCAGATCATCGAGGTGCCGCTGACCGGCTACACAGGCAACCGCTACATCGCCCTGACCCGCGACACCATCCCCAACGACGGCTACTATCTCTGCATCGACAATTTCGCCGTGGCCGCCATTCCGGTCTGCGAGCGTCCGCACGACTTGGAGGCCGTCACCGTCGGTACCCACAGTGCCGAACTGACGTGGCAGACGGACGCCCCCACGGTGAACATTCGCTACCGCCGCGCCGACGAGACCGCTTTCAGCGTGGTGGAGGATGTCACCCTGAACAGCGACAGCGTCTATGTGCTGCAGGGACTCACCCCCGGATACCAGTATTTCTGGTATGTGGAGGGCATCTGCAGCGATGACACCCTGCTGGCTTCCGCCCAGACCCTCACCTTCAACACGGAGTGCGTGCCGACCACCCTGCCCCGCACCTGGGACTTCGAGACGAACAACATCGCCGGCACCGACGAAGACCCGCTGCCCGCCTGCTGGAGCAGAACCAACTACGAGTACCCTGCGGTCTATTCCTACAACGGAGTGTCAGGCAGCTGCCTCTCCACCTACGGCGCCGGCGACTACTATGTCGCGCTGCCCGAGCTGGACCTGACCGACATCAGCATCCACAACCTCCAGCTCAGCTTCTGGGCCAAACTGAGCACCTACGACACCAACGGGTTCATCGTGGCGGGCGTGATGACCGACCCCGCCGCCTCCTCCACTTTCGTGCCGTTAGACACCCTTTCGGGCTTGACGGACGAATATGCGGAATACCAAGCCTACTTCACCTCTTACGACGGCATTGACGACACGGCCCGTTTCGTGGCCCTGCGCATCCATCCCGGCCAATACACCAGTTACGGGTACAACTACGGCAACACCATCTATATGGACAATGTCTCGTTGGAAGTGATTCCGACATGCGCCCGTCCGGAGAACGTCACCGTCAGCAATATCACCACCACTTCCGTGAATGTCTCCTGGACTCCCGCCCAGGACGTGAACGAATACACCTTGTACTACATCGGCGAAGGCGAAACCGCCTACACGCAGATTGAGGATGGTCCTGTGGCGGACAGCGTCTATTCGCTCAGCGACCTGCTGCCCGGCACGCAATACACCCTCCTCGTGGCCTCCCTGTGCAGCGACGGGACGGAGACCAACGCCCTGCCCGTGACCTTCGTCACCAACTGCGTGGCCATCGACACGCTGCCCTACACCTGCGGTTTCGAGAGCGACTTCTTGGGCACCGACTATCCGCTGACCCGCTGCTGGACACGCGGCAACCCGAACTACCAGACACCCTACTGCCAGGATTACTCTTCGCACACGGGCACGTACAAGCTCTACTTCTACAACCCGAACACGGCGGCCCTTCCGGCACTCAACACCGACATCCCCGTCAACACGACGCAGATCTCCCTCTACGCCCTTAGCCCTTACTCCGGCAGCATGACCTTCCAAGTGGGCGTGATGACCGACCCGCACAACGAGAACACTTTCGTGCAGGTGGGCGGTGACCTGACGGCGAATTCCGCTTACCAGCTGTTTGAGATTTCCTTAGACAGCTACACGGGCTCCGGCAGCTTCGTGGCGATCCGCACGACCTCTACCGGTTACCTCTATGTGGATGACGTGACCTTGGACCTGCTACCCGAGTGCTCGCGTCCGCAGGCCGTGACGGCCAACGCCGTCCTCCCCACGGAAGCGGTCATCGGCTGGACCGCCAACGAGAGCCAGACCGAATGGGAGGCCTTCTACGGCCCGGCCGGCAGCCAGCCCGACGAAGACGCAGTGGTTTCTGTCTCCACCAATCCTTTCACCATCACCGACTTGGAACCGAACACCAGCTACACCGTCTATGTGCGCACCGTCTGCGCCGACGGCACCTCCGAGTGGTCCAACGCGTGCAACTTCATGACGTTGGGCACGATGCCGGCCGAATTGCCTTATAACTGCACCTTTGAAGACACCGTGGAGAACGCCAACTGGACGTTGGTGAACGGCAACGCCGCCAACCACTGGGTGTTCGACACCGCGGCCACCGACACAGGCTATTCCCTCTACATCACCGACGACAGCGTCGCCAACTACCACTATTCCGGCAACTCTTCCGCCGTGTGGGCCTACCGCGACATCCGGTTCTCCGATGCCAACGAGTTCACCCTCTCCTTTGACTGGAGATGCTATGCCGAAGGCACCTGGGACAACCTGCGCGTGTTCATCGGCAACCCCGTGGCGGTGTTTAGCGGCAACAGCAGCGACCCCGCCGGCTCCGAGTTCATCGGCACTTTCAACAGCAGCGACACCTGGCAGCATTTCGGCACCCTGTTAGACGGTTCCTACGCCAACACCGTAAAGCGCATCTATCTTTCCTGGCACAACGACGGCATCACTGAAAACCAGCCGCCGGCCGCCATCGACAATTTCTCCGTGGAGGCAGTGAGCTGCGCAAGACCTGCCGCCCTCAGCTTCACGGAAATCAACACCGACGGCGCCACCTTGGTCATCACCCCGGCCTCCGAGAGCGATGCCCAGTGGCTGGTTTCCCTGAACGACTCCACTTTCACGGTCACTGACCCCACCGTGGTCTTGACGAACCTGACACCCGCCACCAACTACACGGTGACCCTCCGCACGATCTGCGACGCTGGCGACACCAGCGCGGTCACCGAGCCGGTCGTCTTCCAGACCGCCTGCCTCGTCATCAACTCCGTGCCGCAGACTTGGGACTTCGAGGGCGACAACATCGGAGGCACCTACTACAACCCGCTGCCGGTGTGCTGGAACCGCACGAACAGCACCTACCCTTACGTGTATGACTACAACGCCCTGAGCGGCTTCAGCTGCCTCTATTTCTCCAACTCCAATGCGAACACCATCGCAGTGATGCCCGAGTTAGACGAACTCCTTGACATCCAGACCCTGCAGCTCACCTTCTACGCCAAAACCTCTGCCCTGACCACCGCGCGCTTGGAAGTGGGCGTAATGACCGACCCTACCGATGCCAGCACCTTTGTTACGGTGCAGAGCCTTGCTTTAGGCACCGAATATTCCACGGATCCCATCGTGGTGAACTTGACGAACTATAACGGAACCGGCCGCTATCTTGCGCTGAAGAACGCCTACAACTCCTCCGCCTACACCTATTTCTATGTAGATGACATCACCTTGCAGGAGATTCCCAACTGCCCGCCGCCCACAGCCGTGTCAGTCAGCGGAATCACCGACAACTCCGCCGTCATCGCATGGACGGAAAACGGCGATGCCACGTCTTGGGAGATTTTGGTCGGCGATTCGCTGGTTTCCGCCGACGCCAACCCGTTCACCGTCACGAACTTGATGTCCGGTACGTATTACTCGGTCAAAGTGCGTGCCCTCTGCGGCGGCGAAGCGACCCCGTACTCCGGCACCACCACTTTCAAGACCGAGTGTTCCAATGTCTCTTCTTTCCCGTATGTGGAAAACTTCGACGGCGGCGACCTGGGCTGCTGGACCAACGAGACCATCACCAGCGAATCTTGGACGGTCAGCGGCACCTATTCAGTCTCCGGTTTCAACAGTGCCTATTTCCCCTACACGACAGGAGCATCCGCACGTCTCGTCTCGCCGGTCTTCGAACTCACGGGCGTCACCAATCCGGCAGTCTCCTTCCACCACAGACAATATCCTGACGGCGCCGTCGTCGATTCCGTGTCGGTGAGCTACCGGACTTCCGAGAGTGCCGCGTGGGTGCGCCTCACGGCTTTCACCACCTCCACGGGCTCGGAATTCTACCTTGACACCGTGCAACTGCCGAGCGCGACGGCCACCTACCAGATTTGTTTCACCGGCTATGGCATCTACGGTTACGGCATCTACTTAGACGATATCACCGTGTTCAGCCTGCCCAACGACACCACTGGCCCGCAGCAGACCGACCCGACGGTGGCCACCAACGCCGCCACGGCTGTCGCGCAGACCACCGCCACGCTGAACGGCACCATCACGAATCCCGACAACGTGACCATCTCCGCCAAGGGCTTCGAGTGGAAGACCACCACGGGCGGCACCTACCAGACGGTGAACGCCACCGGCAGCGGCCTGAGCTACAACCTCACCGGCCTGACCGCCAACACGGGCTACACCTTCCGCGCGTTCATCACCTTCAACGGACAGACCGTCTATGGCAACGAGATGACCTTCACCACGCTTGAGCAGGGTGTCGAGCCGTGCGACGTGCCGACCGGCCTGACGGTCGCCAGCGTGGAGAACCATGCCGTGACCGTGACCTGGGACGCCAACAGCAACGTGAACAGCTGGAACATCCGCTACCGCAAGGCTAACGAGGGTAGCTGGAACTCCGCCACCGCCAACACCAACAGCTACACCATCTCCGATTTGGACGGCAACACCGACTACGAAATCCAGGTGCAGGCCGACTGCGGCGACGGCAACCAGAGCGACTGGACGGCCTCCGCTACCGCACACACCACCAACGTGGGCATCAGCAGCTGGATGGAGAACAGCGTGAAGGTGTTCCCGAACCCGGCCAACGACTTCGTCAATGTACAATGTACAATGTATAATGTACAAATGAGTGCCGACTTGCACGTGTTCGACGTGTATGGCAAATTGGTGCAGACCGTCCCGATGACGGGCGAGACCACAAGCATCAACGTCTCCAACCTGGCCGACGGCATGTACTTCGTGCGCGTGACCACCGAGGCTGGCGCCGTGACGAAAACGTTCGTGGTGAAGAGATGATCTCGCGAATCTTACGTAAATTCTTTATGACAATTGCAAAGGGAGTCCGGAAAGGGCTCCCTTTTTGGTTTCAGGTTTCAGGTTTCAGGTTTCAGGTTGTCAATGCCTAAATAAGGTTGACCGTTTGTCTCTTATTGGTGATTGCTTTTT
>CAMVBK010000062.1:0-17284 GCA_947165685.1 uncultured Bacteroidales bacterium
ACCTGGCGGTTTTTGCCTTCGGTGAGGGTGAGGCGCACCCAGCTGGTGGGGATGTTGGCGCGATAGCGGACGGGGGGCACGCGTTCCCAAAGGTTTTCCGGCGGCATTGCACGCTCGGCCTTGCAGGGGCGGGTGCGGTAACCTTTGATAACGACCCCTTCCCGCAACTTTTGCAGCGCTTCGTCGGTAATCTCGCCATCCACTTGGGCGAGGTAGGTGCGCGGATGGGCGTTCTTCGGGTCCAACAGCCGTTTGACCAGCCGTCCGTCGTCGGTCAGCAGCAGGGCGCCCTCGCTGTCGTGGTCGAGCCGTCCGGCGGCATAGACACCGGGCGGGAAGCCGAACTCGTTGAGGGCGGGATGTCCCGCCTCAGGGGTGAACTGGCTCAGCACGCCGTAGGGTTTGTTGAAGAGGATGACCACAACGGGTTCGCGTATCAGAATGCATAGTGGATGCCGAGGTTCGCGCTCCAGTCGAAGTAGTGGGCGGCGAAGTGCTTTGCGAAGAGGCAGCCGTAGCCGGGCCGGAAGTCGATCTGCACGGCCAAGGGGGATCTGAACTTGTACTCCAAGCCGACAATCGCGTTGGCACCACACTTGCCGAAATCGTTGCGGGTCAGCGTGAGGCCGAAGACTCCCTGGTATTGGATGTCGCTCCAGCAGTAGCCGATGCTTCCGCCAAGACCCGCCAATCCGTATAGACCGCCGACCAAATGCCCCTCGAACATGAAGTTCGGGTTCAGCTCCAGTGTCCAGAAGTTCACCTTCTTGAGTTCCACATTCTGGAAACGGCCGCTCGTGGTGACGAACGCCGTGCCCAAATCCAACTGGAAGGCGAAATGGTCGCTGCCAAAGGTCTTGAACGACAACGCTTGCATGGTGCCTGCGGAAATACCGAATCCGTTTTTGTAAGGTGCTTGAGCCTTGACAGTTAGCAAGGTTGTTGACAAGATGGCGACAATTGCCAAAATACGAAATGCTCTCTCCATGACGCTATAAATGCTAATGATGAATCCGTTTTGATTTTCGGCGCAAAAGTACAATTTTTTGGGTCAACAATCAAAAAAAAATATACCTTTGCCGCATTGTTTCACTAAAATTAAAATCTATGGACATTGTAAGCATTATCCTTTACCTGCTCTTCGGCGCAGTGGCCGGCTGGTTGGCTGGCAAACTGGTGAAAGGCGGCGGCTTCGGCCTGATCGTCAACATCATCGTGGGCATTATCGGCGGTTTCATCGGCGGATGGCTGATGAGCCTCCTCCACATTCAGAAGGCCGGGCTCCTTTGGGAACTCATCGTGGCGGTTATCGGCGCAGTGGTGCTTCTCCTGGTCATCTCGCTCTTCAAAAAGAAATAATCCCAAATTTCGAAAAACAAAAAAGACCGGCAGTGTGGCCGGTCTTTTTTTATGATGGGGTCAATCAGAATTACTTCTTGACAATCTTGTGTATGGAGGTGCCGTTCTCGGTCGTCAACTTCAGGGTGTACATGCCGTTAGCGAGATCCTTCACGGAAATGTGGGTCACATTGCCGGCCTCGGCCTTCACAAGCTGGCCTTGGATGTTGAAGATCTCCACACGCTGCACATTCTCGGAAGTGCTGATGGTGATATTGTCGGTGGCCGGGTTCGGATAAATCGTCAGATCCGACTCGACGGACTGGATACCCGTACCGTTTGCGATGCGGACATTGTCGATCCACACGTTGTTGCCGTAACCGCTTCTGAACTCGAATTTGATGACAACATCGTCACGGTCCGTGATGTTGGAGAGGTCAATGGTCTCCGTGCGCCATTGGCTGGCAGTAGGAATGAAGTTGCTGCTCGCGTTGCCCGTGACTGTGGCCAAAGAAGAGCCCGATTTCGTGTAGGCGGACTGCCAGGTCTGACCGCAGTTGGTGGAATACATCACGCGAAGTCTCTCCGTATAGTTGGTGTTGTAACGTTTATGAGCCACGTCGAACGACAGAGTGGGCGTTGTGAGGCTGGACATGTTCTCGAACGGGAGGTAGAGGTTGGCAATAGTACCCTCGTCCAAGTTGTAGGCATTGAAGCAGACGGCCTTGCCGTAGTCGCCATTCAAGTTGTAAGTGAACAGGATGTCTTCAGCGTTGCACCAGTCGGAGGGAATGTCGTTGGAGAAGTCCTCGTTAATTGTCACGGAAGTGGGGGTGACAGCCACGTGGAAGGAGTTTGAAACGGTGTTCATGACAGTATCGGTATCGGCATTGCCGTTCACAGTGGCGATTGATACTGTATAGGTATGGGTACCATCCGTGTTGGAAGTGATTTGCGGCAACGTCACTGTGGTCTTGTTGTATCTGTCAAGGTTGCCTGTCCAGTCAAAAGTGGAAGTCTGGCCATCAAATTCGATGCTGAACGTCACCGAGGTCAGGTTGGCAGTTCCCACATTCTGGAGATCCACCGTCGGGGTGGCTGTGCAGGAGCAGTGGTAAACCTTTTCGATACCACCAACAGTGAGAACGAGACCGTTGTTGGCCAGCGTGGCGTCGAATTGCGGACAGGTGTTCTTGGAGGCTTGGTACAGGGCACCGGTCTGCTGTTGACCGACCTCATAAACCAAGCGGTTCGGGCACACCATATAGACGGTCGGGAAGTAGGCGATGGCGTAATCGTTGTCGAAAGCCATGGTGTTGGGGGCCATCTTCAACGGAATGACAGGATATTCCACGCCGCTCAGCCAGTTGCCTTGGGTGGCGGATCCGCCAGCATCGGCTCCCGCGCCGCTCAGCGAATTGTAGTTTCCATTGCTGCCTTCGATGGCCAGCACGCGCACCTCATTGGTTCCTTCAGGACCGTATTGACCATAAAGGTCCTCCAAAGCGTGGGTGTTGTGGTAGTTCCAGCACGGACCGCACCAAGTGGCGAACACGTCCATGAAGACTGTGTAACCCGCATCCGTCATTTCGTAAAGGGAAATGGGATTGGTAGAAATAATGTTACCGGTTGTCTTGTCTATTTCATAACCGGTGAAAGCGGGCGCATAGCTTCCGTTCGGCAGCTGCGCGAAAGAGGCCGTCAACAAGGCACTCATGAAAAGAAGTAAAGAAATTTTTTTCATAAAAACGTTTTTAATGAATGATGTTTATTTCAAATTTTTCGCACCGCAAAAATACACTTTTGTTTCAAAAAACCAACTATAAAAAACTTTTTTTTCAAATAAACATTCTCCCTAAACTTACTAAACCTCCTAAACCTCCTAAACCTCCTAAACTTACTAAACTTACTAAACTTACTAAACTCTACTTCAGCACCAACTGTATCGTATGCCGGTTGTTCTGCCGGATCAGCACCTCCTCGCCTGCGAACATCCCGAGAACCTCCTTTTCCGAACTTTCGTCATAGTGGCGGATGGTGACCAACCGGATGGCTTCGTTGAACTTGACGACGAACTCCTTCTGCAAGGCCTCGATACAGGGTTGCAACCGCATGGGAACGTTGTCGGTGCAGACCGAGAAGGTGAGCGCGGAGTTCTGTATGAGGTTGATTTTCACGCGGTATTGGGACAGGATGTCCAAAATCTTGGACAAGTTCTCCACCCCGATGATGGAGAAATCGCGCGGAGAGACGGAAATCAGAAGTTGGTTGTCTTTTACGATATAAGATGGAATATCCTTTGTGTCAGCGGTTTGCGTGATCATGCTGCCCTCGTTCTCCGGGTGGAAGAAGGACTTGACGAACAGCGGTATCTGCTTGTTGTGCAGAGGACGAAGGGTCTTCGGGTGGATGACGCTCGCGCCGTAGTAGGCCAACTCCACGGTCTCGTGGTAGGTGAGCTTGTCGATTTTGACGGCGTTGGGGAAGCGCTTGGGGTCGGCATTGAGGATGCCGGGCACGTCCTTCCACACCGTAACGCACTCGGCGTCAAGGGTATTGGCGAGGATGGCAGCGGAGTAGTCGGAGCCTTCGCGACCGAGCGTGGTGGTCTGGTTTTCGGCCGTGCCCGCGATGAACCCCTGGGTCAGCACCATTCCGCTCGTGCGGTTCTGGAAATAGGGGTTGATGGTGTTGCAGACCAGTTTCCGGGTCACCGTCCAATCGACATGACCTTCGCGATAGGTGTTGTCGGTGCGGACCAACTGCCGCGCATCGAGCCACTGGACATCCAAGCCCTGATGGTTCAAGTATGTGGAGATCAACGTTGTGGAGAGCAACTCGCCGAAGCTGACAATGCGGTCGTAATCGTAGTCGAAGTTGTCGGAGATGGGGCGTTGCAGTTGTTCGGCCAAGAGGGTGAAGAGGCGTTCAGAATGGGGAAGGAAGGGGTTGCCGACGCCCATCAGCTCCTCAGCCACACGTTCGTGCCGGGTACGTAGCTCGGTGAGCAGGCCTTCCACCTTTTCCGGCTCGTGGCAGTAGGCGTCTAACAGCTTTTCGAGGAAGTTGGTGGTCTTTCCCATGGCGGAAATCACCACCACAAGTTGCTCGTTTTCATAACGTTGCAAGATGTTCTTCAGGTTCTCGATGGCGGGCGCGTCCTTGACGGAGGCACCGCCGAATTTGAATACTTTCATCGTCTGTTATTCGTTTTTAAGGACTTGCAATAAGGTTGTGCCCACCACCCCAAGGGTGTTCTGGTCGATGTTCCGGATATTGTCGTTCACAGTGTGCCAAACCGGGTCGAAGCCGGTACCGGAGGCCGCGTCGTAGTGGATGATGTCGATCATTTTGAACGAGGCATATTTGTTGACATAGTAATGGTCGTCGGTGATGATGCCGCCAGGCCGATTCTGGAAATAGGCACCGTGGCCGAGTTCGTAGGCCGTGGCCCACACCTTGCGCACCACCTCCTGGGCGTCGCGCAGGGAGAACTGCTCCTGCATGAACTGCGCGTTGGGGCTGCCCACCATGTCGAGCAGAATACCGTATTCCGCCGTATATCCTTCTATATGAGGATTTTTCGCCCAATGCTGAGCGCCGAGGCCCCACCAGTCGCCGGGAACGTTCTCGCTCTCCCGCGGACCGTAGTCCTCCGCATCGAAGAAGACAATGTCAACACCCACATTCGGCTGGTTTTCATGCAGTTGCCGCGCCACTTCGAGAAGCACGCCCACGCCGCTGGCACCGTCGTTGGCACCGTCAATGGCCTGGTCGCGGTTGGCGGGGTTAGGGTCGTGGTCGGCGAAGGGGCGCGAGTCCCAATGTGCAGCCAGCACGATGCGCTTGGACTTCTCCGGGCCGAAGCTGCCGACGAGGTTGGCACAGGGCCACGATTTGCCATCGTAAGTTTTGGCTGTAAACGACTGGTTATAAACAGTATCGCAATATTGCTGGAGTTTTCCAAGCAGCCAGACACGGCAGTTCTCGTGCGCCTCCGAGCCAAGCACGCGCGGACCGAAGTCAGTCTGCGCCTTCACGAAGGCGTAGGCGGAATCGTTGTTGAAGGCCGGCAGCGTGACCGTGGCCTGCGGAGTCTCCTTGGGGGCTTTCTTGGCACGGTCGCACGCCGGAAGCATCACCGCTGCCACCATCATCAGTATGAAGATTGATTTAATTTTCAACATGTTACAATAGACTATTATGTTTTTTCTACGTTTAAAAAATGACGGGCGAAGATACAAAAAATGAGGTTTCAAACTTCTGGTTTGCTTGAAACTTGAAACTTGAAACCTGAAACTTGAAACAAAGAAGGCGACTGCAACAGTCGCCTCCTTTTGTGGCGGGATCGAGAGTTGAACTCGAGACCTCCGGGTTATGAATCCGACGCTCTAACCAACTGAGCTACCCCGCCTTTTTTCAGGTCGCAAAAATACACTTTTTTTTGATTCCGCGACCGCAAATGAATATTTTTATGTAATTAATTGTGTATAAAACGATTGCATTTCGGATTTTCCCAGTTATCTTGTGTGGAAAATGCACGACAGGACTCTTCGAATGGGTGGAACGGGTGCTCCAAGCGACAGGTTTGGCATTCGAGATGGCGGTACGGGAACAATTTTTTTTGATTTCGACATCTTTTTTCAGATTGAATGAAATAATTGTGTATTTTTGCACAGTGTTTTTATTGAATTGAAACAGATGTCCTATGGATAACCAACCGACAGTAGATCAAAAGGCGACAATAAATGCTCTAAGGGGGGAAATAGACGCCCTGTTGCCCTCAGGTGCGCGTGTTTTGCTGTTCGGATCCCGCGCGCGAGGCACTTGTCGTCCTGACTCTGACTGGGACCTGTTGGTTATCCTGAATCGTGACGGGCATTCTACGTGGGAGGATTACGACAATGTCGGTTATCCTTTGAATATGCTTTTCTGGAGTCTCGGCCAGGATGTGAACACCATCATCCAGACCAAAGACGAATGGAACCAGAAAAGCTTCACTCCATTTTATAAGAATGTCATGAAAGATGCAATTGTGTTGATATGAGCTCGAACGAAGAAGAAAAACAGCAAGTTATAGCCTATAGACTGGAAAAGGCGAAGAAGACCCTGGAGGATGCAAAAAAAGTCATCGAATTGGAACTGTGGGCGACTGCGGCCAACCGGTTATATTATGCAGCCTATTACGCGGTGTCTTCTTTATTGTTATTCCATGGGTTGAATGCCAAAACCCATGAAGGAATCATTAGGATGTTTAACATGCATTTCGTCAAAACAGGGAGAATTGACACTGAACAGGGAAGGCAATACAACAGGCTTTTTACCATGCGTATCACAGGGGATTATGGCGATTGTTTTGATTTGCAAGAAGCAGACGTCAAGCCTTTGTTGGAACCGACAGAACGACTTATCGAAACAGTAATCGCCCTTATTCGACCGCAAATCCAATGAATAGTGCTTTTTTAGGATTCACGTCAAATAAAAGGACAATCACATCAAGCAAAACCCAAGATTATGGCATTCACATTTTTCAAGCAGGAAACCGAGAATCGGAAATTCAATTACAAGCCCCGCTATTATGACCCGAAGAAGGAGGAATCGACCGGCGACGCGCGGAAGGATTTCGCCCGCAACCTCCACGACGAATGGCAGAGCCGCCGCAACCATACCAGCGGCGAGCGCAAGAACCACAACTCGCTGACCATCATCTTCATGATCTTTTTCGTCATAGTACTCGCCCTCGTCCTCTGGAAGTTCTTCTAAACTTTCTAAACTTTCTAAACTTTCTAAACTTTCTAAACCTACTAAACCTATGGAAGACATCATCAGACTTTTGCCCGACGCGGTGGCGAACCAGATTGCGGCCGGGGAGGTGGTGCAGCGGCCCGCCTCCGTGGTCAAGGAGCTGTTGGAAAACGCCCTCGACGCGGGCGCGACGCAGATCCAGCTCATCGTCAAGGATGCCGGCCGGACGCTGGTGCAGGTGGTGGACAACGGCAAGGGCATGTCGTTCAACGACGCGCGGCTCTGCTTCGAGCGGCACGCCACCTCCAAGCTGCGCAAAGCCGACGACCTGTTCCGCATCTCCACGAAGGGTTTCCGCGGCGAGGCCCTGGCCTCCATCGCGGCCATCGCCCACGTGGAGCTCAAGACCAAGCCCGCCGACGACGAAATGGGGACTCTCGTGTGCATCGAGGGTGCCGAAATCAAGGAACACGCGCCCGTGACTGCCTCCGACGGCACCTCCATCGCCGTCAAAAACCTCTTCTTCAACGTGCCCGCACGCCGCAACTTCCTCAAGTCCGACAAGGTGGAACTCACCCACGTAGAGGAGGAACTCTACCGTGTCGCCCTCATCCACCACGACATCACCTTCCAGTACTACAACAACGGGCAACTTGTCCTGATGCTGCCCGCCTCCAACATGCGCCAGCGCATCGTCAATATCTTCGGGCAGCACTTCAACGACAAACTCTTCCCCGTGGAGCTCGACCACGAGCTGATGCGCATCACCGGCTTCATCGCCAAGCCCGAGAAGGCCAAAAAACAGAAAAGCGAACAGTACATGTTCATCAACCGACGTTTTGTGCGCCACAGCCTGCTCAACTTCGCCGTGGAAAAGGCCTACGCCGACCTCATCCCGCAGGGGATGCACCCCGCCTACTTCATCTCCATCGAGATGGACCCCGCCATGATCGACGTCAACGTCAGCCCCACCAAGGTGGAAGTGAAAATCCAGGACGAACGGCTGGTCTTCGGCTTTCTCAACTCCACCGTCAAGAAGGCACTGGGCACCATGTCGCTCACCCCGATGATCGACTTCGACGACTCGTTTCCCGACATCATCAAGCAACGTCCCGAAAACCAAGAGATCACGGTTCCCACAATCCGCACCAACCCGAACTACAACCCGTTCGACAAGGTGCCGGAAAAGAAACACAGTTCCCCGTTCCAGCAGTTCGGCGGCGGTTTCCGTCGCGAAACACCCACCTCCAACGACTGGGAGAACTTCCTCAAGGAGCTCAACGTGGAGAAGGTGGACTACCCGAAGGAGGAACAACAACAATTTGAGTTTCAGCCTAATACAGCGAACAACCAACTTGACATCCCCGAAAACATCCCGTTTTTCGTGTTTGGCGGCCGCTATCTCTTCTTCGACCTGAACGGTCAGGTGATGGTGGCGGACCTGCCGAACGTGCAGGAGCGCATTCTCTACGAGACGTACATCAACGCCTTGAAAAACACGCCGATACGACCTCAGCAGAGCCTTTTCCCACAGACGGTCACGCTCACAGCCGCGCAGGTCGATCTGGCCACCTCGCTGAAGGAGGATTTTTTGCGGTTAGGGTATGACTTGGAGAAGATTGACAACACGCACCTCGCCGTCAACGCCACCCCGAATAACGAGGACGAGGAGGGCGATGTGCAGACACTGATTGAGAACGTGTTGAGTGCCTATCAGACCAACCAGGTGATGAACAAAGGTGACAGGATGGCGGGGATGGCGCAGAGCCTGGCCCGGCAGAAACGTTCCAAACAGCGAGTCCCGACCACGCAAGAAGAAGTCAAAACATTGATATGCAGATTGTTCGAGAGCGATATGCCTACATTGTCCCCGTCAGGGAAAAGTACCCTGCACATTTTCGGCGCGGAGGAGCTACGTCGCTATTTTGAGTGAAACGTAAGACGCGAAACGTTCAACGCAAAAACAGTGATGATGGTATATATTCCTCAAGCAGCCTTGGAGAGGCAAACACGAAGTGCAATTAGCCACACACAAGTGCAGCACAGTGTAGAACCGTAAACCATAAATCGTTAAATGAACAGTATCAGTATAGAAAACCTCCGGTTCGCCTACGACAGGAAACCGATTCTCAACGACCTTTCGTTGGATTTTCCGCAAGGGGGCTTCTGCTCGATAGTAGGGCCGAACGGGTCGGGCAAGACCACGCTGCTGAAGTGTGTGGCGGGATTGCTGAAGCCCGACAGCGGCACGGTAACCCTCAACGGGAAGCTCCTGTCGGAGTACAAGATGATGGAGTTGGCCCAAGAAATCGCCTACGTGCCACAGTATCAGGATATTGTTTTCGAAATCAGCGTGTTCGACTATGTGATGTTGGGGCGGAACCCGTATCAGACGCCGTGGGAGACGGAACGTCCTGAGGATCGGGATGTTGTGAGGGAGATGCTGGAAAAATGCAACGTCTGGCATCATCGTGACCATCTATTGCAGGAGCTGAGCGGCGGCGAGCGCCAGCGGGTGACCATCGCCCGTGCGATGGCGCAGCAGACGGGCATCATGCTGTTGGACGAACCTCTGTCGAACTTGGATGTCACGCACAAATTCGAGATCATGGACATTTTGCAGGCTCTCAACGAGGAGCGGGGCACCACCATCCTGATCATCCTCCACGATTTGCCCATCGCAAAGGCATATTCCAAGCAGGTTTTGTTGCTGAAAGAGGGGAATCTGTTGCAATTCGGTGATACAGGCGCAGTCCTGACCGAAGAGAACATCCGGTGTTGTTTCAATTTGACGAACCGGTACGCCGTGTCCGAGGACGGTTTTATCACGAAGGGACTTTAGCTTTTGGCTTTTAGCTTTTGGCTTTTGGCTTTTGGCTTTTAGCTTTTGGCTTTTGGCTTTTGGCTTTTAGCTTTTGGCATTTGGCTTTTGGCCCCTTGAACTTTGAACCTTGAACTTTGAACTGAAACCTGCCCCCACGCCCGCCACCGATCCCCACGGCAAAAAAAGATCGTCTTGTGTTTCCAAAAAAAGTGTATTTTTGCCGCCTCAAATTGGAGAGATGGCAGAGCGGTCGATTGCGGCGGTCTTGAAAACCGTTGAGGGTAACACCTCCGGGGGTTCGAATCCCTCTCTCTCCGCAGAAGCCCCGCAACGCGCTGTTTTACAAAACGTTGCGGGGTTTTATAAAATCACCGCGCCAAAATCGCGCCAAAGTCTAAACGCCCTTTTGTTGATCGAAAGAAAATGAAAGGATAAAAAAAATGTCGCGTCCGTTTATCGACTTCAAACCCGCACAATACGTTGAGACTACAGAGGGGATGTAGAAGTCTTTTATTTAAGTTTCGCATGTTTGTTTTCAACTATATGTATCTCAGAAAAAAAGCCTTTTCTTGCAAAGGTGTTGTCATCCCCGATGCCGAGACTCGCGTCCGCACGCTTTTCCCGGTTACGGCACATCGTGCCGATGCGGGACAACACCGCAGCGGCCTGCTGCGGCCGGAAACATTCTTCACACGCTTGTTTTTCTTCTTTTTTTAACATGCGAAACTTGAAAAATTTTACTATCATTCCTGGCCCACAGGAAGCGGGAAGCACAATTATGAGATTGATTTCCTCCTCACGCGCGAAACCAAAATTCTGCCTGTTGAGGTGAAATCCTCTTCTTACAAGACACACGCATCTTTAGACGCTTTCTGCAAAAAGTACTCGTCACGAATCACCAACGAGCGTTGCCTTGTTTTCACGAAGGATTATGACCGCGAAGAATCCGTGAAATATCTGCCCGCTTATATGGCGTATTTTCTCTAACCGACCCTCCGGCCGTAAACATTTTTGCGCGGAATTGTCAAAATCTTCAGGTTCGAGATGCAGCTGTACGATTATCAAAAGCTGATTTCTCCATACTTTTTCCCGTTCTTCCGTTTCGACTTCTTCGACTTTTTCATCATTTTATCGGCTTTGTCCATGACACCAAACAATTCATCGAGGTGGGCGAGGTGGAGCGACACGTCAAAATAGATGTCAAATGTCTCGTCAGGAGCCTCGTCTTCATAGACCGTCATCTGGTCGCAATGCCCGATCAACGCCTGCGATTTGAGGTTAAGCCCGAGAATGCCATACAGAATACAATACTCGTCCGACACCTCCAGCACTTTGAAAGCGGTCTTTTCCGTCCGTCCGTCGCCTGAGGAGAGAATAACGTTCACAATCTGCCCTATCTGGGTGGAGTACAGGGCATTGCTCTCGCCAAGGCGATTGGCGCAGGTATAGGCTTTGAGCAGCAAATCCAGCGAGTACATTTTTGGTGAAATTTCCATTTTTTACTATCTCAAAAGGCGCGATACCATTACGGCACTTCCGTCGTAGGTGACAAGATATATCGAATATGGATGCCGGCACCATCTATGGTCAGCATACCGGCGGAACCTTCGGCGGTGGAGAAGGGTAACATCAGGAGGTAGTCGCCCGGACCGAGATTCCACCAACGAAGGATGTCTTCGTCATAATTGTCTTGGCTGACCGTGAGCTATTGGGCACGTTTGAGCGTGTAGCGGTGTATTTGCTCCCAATGGTGATGGCCATACTGTTCACCTCCGTTATTGGCATATTCCTCGATGACAAGATCGTTTTTGTTGAGCTCTTTTATTGCATATTTCAACTCAGAAGCGATAATCAACGTGTCATCGACAATTTGCCAGTTGAATGTTGCGTAGGGGTCGTCATACATTCCTTGTTGGACATAAAGGTCGCTTCTATGCCACCGGAAGGTTTTGTCGGCATTGAACTCGATGGCGTCATAGCCGATATAGTTGGCGTCGGGCAGGGTGAACGACTCTTCTGAATATCTGTTTTTCCAAACATGCAAAACGTGAATTATATACTATTTCATGCCGCAAAGATACAAAAAATGGAATCAACAATCAACTCGAGTGCTCTGAATGAATATATTTACTATTTTTGCAGACAAATTCAACCCCTTGACGATATGAAAAAAACATTAACCGTTCTCCTCTGCGCCGTTCTCTCCGCGTTGACTTCCTTCGCCCAAAGCCCGGTATCGGCGCACTTCGACGAATGTGTGGAGCTGATGGCCACGGTCTGGCGACTTTCGGGCTCCGAAGAATACAATCGTTGCAGAGTTCCGCAATACGCACACGAGGTCGATTCCGTTTTCGGGCCATACAAAGACCATCCCGTCGTGCAGCTGGCTCGCCAATACCAGAACGAATCGGGAATCAGCTACGATGCGGTGGCTTCGTACGGTTTGCATCTGACGGTGAATGCCAACGATGCTATCGTGTTTGACGACAGCTTCTTAGAAGGCAGCGACAACTCTTTCGACCGTTGGTCGGAGCAACAGAAAAAGGAGTTCCTGGAACCGCTGAACGATTTTTACCGCAAGTCCCATTTCCACGATTGGTACTTGCAGCAGGATATTTTGTTCGACGAGGTGGAGGAGGCGTTCGAGGCCATCAACCAGCAAATTGATTACGATTGGTTCAACGGCTATTTCGGCGCGGAAAGCGGCAGCACCTTCCGCATCGTGCTCAGCCTGTTGGTGGGTCCGAACAACTACGGGTGCAGCGCCAAACTGAAAGACGGCACTAACGCATTGAGCCCCGTCATCGGCTGCTGCCAAGTGGATGATAACGGAAACATCTCCTACAACGCCAATGTCGTACTGCCCGTTGTCATCCACGAGTTCTGCCACCATTACTGCAATCCGCTGAACGGCCAGTTTTGGTCGCTGATGGAGGCATCCGCCGACAAGGTGTTCAGGGAGCGAGAAGAGCAACTGCGGCAATCCGCATACGGCTCGGCCCTGATTATGATGAACGAGACCTTTGTCCGCGCCTCCGTCATCCGCTATATGCGAGTCCACTATCCTCAGATTGAGGAATCCGCATTTGTCGGAGAGGAAGAACGGCAGGGTTTCATCCTCATCCAAACCTTGTGCGACGCGCTGAAAGAGTACGAGCAGCAGCGCGACAAGTACGCCACGATGTCCGACTTCATGCCCGTCTATGCCAAGATGGTGAACGACTTTGACTTGAAGCAGTACAACAAACGGCAGAAAGCACTTGCCAAGAAGAACGCCACCTACAAAGTGAACCTCAAGGACGGCGCGAAGGATGTTCCCAGCGGTCCTTTCACACTCGTCATCAAATTTTCTAAACCGATGGTCAACAGCATCGCCCTGTATATGAGCACATCGGGGGTGGATTTCCCTCCTGTCAAGAGCTATGCCTGGCGCGACGACAAGACGTTGGAAGTGGTTTTCCTCTTGGAACCGTCGCACCAATACGGGTTCGTTGTCATGGGTACCAAGTTCCCCACCAAGGACGGGCATAGCGCAGGCAAAGACACGGAAATCAATTTCACGACGGGGAAATAGGGGTGTTTCCTCCTCTTGTACTGTTTCACCAGTTCTTCAAATTGCTGTTCTTTGGCACTTTTCATCTGACCGTTTGGGATTTTATGACGTTAGACAACACCGCCCGAAAATCCTTACAGGAGGTTGTGTGTTTTTTCGATTTCCGAGTCCTTATCCGAGGGAATCACTCTCAGGCCTATTTCAGATCGGCCATGCTTTCAATTTTGTCATACAAATTGGATACTGCAAAAAGTGGGAGTATCTGAACGTGACGCACAACATCGTTATCTTTCTTGTCGCAATGTTCAATAGCTGAAAAATTCTCAAGAGTACAGCGGACTGCATCGGTCAGGTGCTTCTGACGCATAAACTCGTACAGGCTCTTCATCTTACCGCTTACGCCTGCTTTGCATTCTACAGGCAGCACCCTCAGGTCACGGGCAATGATATAGTCCACCTCAGAGCGTGTTCCTTCGGCTGTGTTCTCCCAATAGTAAAGTTCGTGTTGAGAACGGGGATTGTCGTATTTCACCAGTTCCCAACCTAACATCATCTCAGTCAGACAACCTTTGTTCACCAAATCTTCAGCAGTGCCGGCAAGAATCAGTTCTGTGAGTTGACGTGCGCCTCCCAAATCCATGTCGAGAATGCGCAGCAAAAGACCACTGTCGAGATAGATATATTTGCGAAATTTATCATTAACCTCGGCACCGAGCGGAAGGCCGTTGGAAGCGGTGTGGCTGACGCGTTTTATGATGCCCGCATCGCACAAAAGCGACAGTGCTTTCTTCACCTCTTCGGCACGATAGCCACCCTCCACCCGACTATAAGTAAACTTGGTGCCAATCTGCATGACGACGCTCTGCAACGTATTACGCAGCAGCGTAGGGTCAACTTTCTTAGCATACTTGGGAAAATCGTCATAGTAGGTCAGCTGGATATCATCAAGCTCTGTTTGACATTGACGGTAATCGCGGGTTGTCACCCAGGCGGCCACACTGGCAGGCATTCCACCCACCATTAAGAAAATACGATAGTGTTGCACAAGATCGTTGTACAGTGTAGTAAGCAAGGGCTTTTCGGGGGTTGCATTCTGCTTGGATTTCACCCAAGCGGTTTTACCCTCAGCCACAAGAAACTCGTCGAACGAGAAGGGATAGACAAACAGCGAGCGTATCCGTCCCACCCCGAACGAAGGCAGGTCTTTAAGGGCAAATTCCAGCAACGACCCGGCAGCAGCCACATGAAGATCGGGAAAGTCCTCCTTGAAAGCCCAAAGGCTCCTGATGGCATCGACTGAATTCTGGATTTCGTCGAGGAAAAGCAAGGTCTTTCCAGGCACAACAGGGGTGTTGTAGAGCATGCTCAGTGTGTTCGTCAACTCGTGTACTTCGTGGATTTTTTGAAAAACCTCCAACATGTCGGGACGTTTTTCAAAGTTCACCTCAATAAAATAATCAAACGTTTCGCCCAGATGCTTCACAGCCCATGATTTGCCCACTTGGCGAGCACCTCTAAGCAGTAGCGGCTTGAGACGACTGCTGTTTTTCCATTCCAAAAGCAAGGTGTCAATTTGTCTTTCAATATACATTTCAAAATGTTTTATTACATCCTTTCAGGCCGCAAAGATACAAATTTTGACAAAACCGAGAGGAATAAACATATTATTTTTGACAAAACCGAGAGGAATAAACGCGTTGTTTCTGACAAAACCGAGAGGAACTGTACCAGCTCCAAAAAAGTGGATTCATTCCGCCCCCTTCGGCTTAAAATACACCATCTGATTCGGGAAATCAATCACCACTTCACCCATGCGTTGCAGTAACCCGAAACCGAAATAGCCGATAACATCCTTGGAGGGAGCCTTGCTGGCGTGACCGGACGCGTCCGTATTCGCCCACGTATGCACGGAATCCACCACAAAGTTCGGCATCACCAGACGTTTCGCGTCAAAAACTTCATTGGTGCTACTGCCCGAAGCCCCTTGGGTTGTCCTTGAAATTTTGGCTATATCCAAACTGCCAATATTCAATTTCCGCGCTACATCAGCGAAAAGGCTAACATCTGTACCCATGCCCGAATCAAATAGCAATTTTCCGGAAATTTTCAGGCTGTCCGTCACAAAAAGCGTGGCAGGTGCCTCAAAATAATAGTCTTTGTCCCGATAAAACAGTTTCAGGGCGTGCCAGTTTTTCCGCACCGAATCAGGGACAGAAGGCAGAATATCGAAGGAATGCGTGCCAAAATCAAATGCCCATACATGCTTTTTAATAAACACAAGCCCTATTACCCCGTCAATGCTGTCATTAAACGTGCTTCGCAGGTTGGGAGCGGGAATAATCGGAAACTCTTCCCGCTTTTCTGCAATCGTGATGTTCCAATCCTGAAACGCCTTCACCACCTGCCGCCCTTCCGTACCGATTCCCTCAAATGCCATTGTCTGCTTGCTTTCGTAGCCGTAGTGGTTATCTACAAACGTGCTGTCCAACCACACGAAAGGAGCGGCGCAGTCGTAAACCAACTTGACGGGCAGGCTGTCGTTCAGGAAGGCATCCACATAGATGTGAGAGGTGTAGCAGTGGAAACGGTAGGAGTACTTTGGGGCTGAAGTGCTGTTCGCATCGCTGCTGCTCGGCTGACCGGTGCAGGACAGCAGACTTCCTAAAAGTCCGATGATTATGAGGTGATTTTTCATTGCTTTATTGGTTTCAGGTACAACTTGTCGTGCGGATAGTCGAAAATCACATTGAAATGTTTCAGGAAAGCTATGCCAATCACACCATTTTTGAAGTTATCAACGTGGGCGGTGTCAGCAAAGGTGTCCATATATACGGTTTCAATCATCGGATATTTGTTTAAAAGCATGTGAATCATTGAAGTTGTGTCACTTGCCATTGATTTGCTTTTTTCGATGTCAATATTGTCACAGAATGGATAATCAAGATTGTTTGTAATAGAACCTAAATCAATGAGAAAATGCGAAGACACGGGCTCACCTTTCTTGTCGTAGAGCCCGTCCACAGTCAAAAATCTCATTTTATGATAGTATGGGTCTCCTTGTTTATGTAAGGAAATCATGTCATATTGTTTGTAATCCTGAATGTTTTCAGGCAATTGATCGCTAATATGGATTTTTTGATTCTCAAAATCGATATCCACAATGTTTTTATAAAACAGTTCCACCCCGATTATCCCATTGAGAGATAAAGCGGAGAAGGCGTTTTGTGAATATTTCTCCGAGGCGACATATAACGTGTCAATAGAATATGTGTAATCCGACAAAGATATGTTTGTAGGGCAATAGTACTCGTCGAAATTTCCAATATTTTGGATAAAATGCGGAGCGTTTTGTTTCTCTAAAGACAACCAAAAAGTGGAGTCGAATATAGTTGCGGAAGCGCCATTGTCCAACATAAAACGCAAAGAATCCATATCATTGATTTTTGCATGTAGGACAATTGTTCCTTCTTCCAATTGAAAATCAATCGTATAATCCTCTTTCGAAGGCTCGTTTTGGGGATCTTTGCCAACGGAGGAACAACTTGTGCAAACAAGCAGTATTAAGGCAAACGAAGCATATTTTTTCATTGCTAACAATTGTTTCATAATGGTGATGAGCTTTTTCATGTTGTTATGGTTTTTGAAGTTTAAGTATGTATTAGGGAATTATACGTGCAGATCCGCGCGACACGTGGAGATAATAATCCCCGCGTATCGCTCGTATCTTCACGTATTGTTTCCTCGTTTTCCATCGTCTCATTTTTTCCTCACCGCAATCACCCGGAAGCCGATCAGCGGGGACGGACCGTTGTAGGGTTTCTCGC
>CAMVBK010000063.1:0-17016 GCA_947165685.1 uncultured Bacteroidales bacterium
CAAAAGAGCAATCACAAATAAGAGACAAACGGTCAACCTTATTTAGGCATTGACAACTTGAAACCTGAAACTTGAAACCTGAAACCTGAAACCTGAAACCTGAAACTTGCCCCCATCTCCTCATGTTAAAAAAAAATCTCAACCCCAACTTGTTAATATCAAAAAAAAGTGTATTTTTGCCGTCCAATTTTAACGACTGAAAAAATTATAAGATATTATGAAAAAAGACATCCATCCTAAGGAGTACAGAACCGTGGTTTTCAAGGACATGTCCAACGATTACGCGTTCCTGACCAAGTCAACGGTCAATACGAAAGATACGATTGTATGGGAAGACGGAAATGAATATCCGCTCGTGAAATTAGAGATTTCCAGCACTTCGCACCCCTTCTTCACCGGTAAGATGAAGTTGGTGGACACCGCTGGACGCGTGGATAAGTTCCGCAACAAATATGCCCGCCATTTTGAAGCTGGCAAATCCAAATAATCCATATATTTTGTACTTTTGCTGACCTTTTTTGCTAACCCGAAAAAGGTCAGTTTTTGTATTGTAACCTATTGAAGATGATAAAAGAAATCATAGCTGCAGGAGGCTTTCTGAACGGAGAGTCAAATGTTATTCCCATCCTTTCGACAGAGGATGAGGTCAACCTGAGCGAGGAGGCGTTGCCTGAAGAGGTGTCGCTGCTTCCGCTTCGCAACACTGTGCTCTTTCCCGGAATGGTCATTCCCATCACCGTGGGGCGCGAGAAATCGTTGCGACTTGCCCGCGACTGCGCCAACTCCGACGACCCCATCGGCGTGGTGGCCCAGCGCGACAACAGCGTGGAGGACCCCACCATCAAGGACATGTACCGTGTGGGTACCATCGCCCGCATCCTCAAGACCCTCAATATTCCCGATGGTAACGTCATGATGGTCGTGCAGGGCGTCAAGACTTTCGAAATCGGGCGCGTCACCCACACTCGGCCCTATTACCGCTGCACCACCCAGCCCTTCCCGAACAACGATCTCGATGCCGGGATCATCGGTTCCGAGGAGTTCAAGGCTAAGATGATCATGGTCCGCGAAACCATGGCCAACATCATGCAGCTCACCCCAGGTACCCCGCGCGATGCCGTTGCCGCCATCAACAACATCGAAAGCAACACATTCCTGCTCAACTTTATCGTCTCCAACCTCTCCTTGGATGTGAAGGAGAAACAGGATGTATTAGAGACCCAGGACATTATGCTCCGCGCCGACAAGGTGCTCTCCCACCTCACGCATGAGCTGCAGGTGGTGGAAATCAAGCACCAAATCCACACCAAATCGAGCAAAGAGCTGGAAAAGCAGCAGCGCGAATATATCCTCAATCAGCAGATGAAGACCATCCAAGAGGAACTGGGTGGTCCTTCCACGGAAAAGGACTTCGACGAGCTTCGAGAACGCGCCGCGAAGAAGAAATGGAACCAGGAGACGGCAGACCTCTTCGAGAAAGAGTTCAAGAAACTGCAGCGCACCAATTATATGTCCCCCGACTATTCGGTTCAGCTCAACTACTTGGAACTGCTCCTCGACCTGCCGTGGAACGAGTACAGCGAGGACAACTTTGACCTGAAAAAGACCCGCGAAATCCTTGACAAGGACCACTATGGGCTGGAGAAGGTGAAGGAGCGCATCCTCGAATACTTGGCTGTGCTGAAGCTGAAGGGCGACATGAAATCTCCGATCCTCTGTCTGGCAGGCCCTCCCGGTGTCGGCAAAACTTCCCTTGGGCGTTCCATCGCCGAGTCCATCGGACGGAAATACGTCCGCATCTCGCTCGGCGGCGTGCACGACGAAGCGGAGATTCGCGGCCACCGCAAAACCTACATCGGTGCCATGCCCGGCCGCATTATCCAGAACATGCGCAAGGTCGGGTACGCCAACCCTGTGTTCGTGCTCGATGAGATCGACAAGGTCTCCGGCATGAGCGTCAACGGCGACCCTTCGGCGGCGTTGCTGGAGGTCATGGATCCCGAACAAAACAGCACCTTCAACGACAACTACCTTGAAACCCCGTTTGACCTCTCCAAGGTGCTCTTCATCGCCACCGCCAACAACCTCAACAGCATTCATCCGGCCTTGTTGGACCGCATGGAAATCATCGACATCCCCGGTTACCTGGCGGAGGAAAAGTTGGCTATCGCAACGAAGCATCTTATTCCAAAACAACTGAAAGACAATGGTTTGTCTCCCGAACAGCTGACCATTCCGGAGGAAACCGTCAAGGCGGTCATCAGCGACTACACGCGCGAGTCGGGTGTGCGCGGACTGGAGCGTACGCTTGCGAAGATTATCCGCAAGCGCGCTTCGCAGCTTGTGCAGGACGGTACCATGGAACCGATGGTGAAGCCTGAAGACCTCAAGGAAATCCTCGGGTCACCTATCTTCCAGATGGAAAAAGCGCTCGACAAGGATGTCTTCGGTGTGGCCACCGGCTTAGCTTGGACGGCCGTGGGCGGCGAGATTCTCTTTGTGGAGGCCCTCACCAGCGCGGGCAAGGGCGAGATGACCCTCACCGGCAATCTTGGTGACGTGATGAAGGAGTCGGCCACCATCGCCTACGAGTTCCTGAAAGCCCATGCGAAAGACTATCATGTTGATTCTAAGGATTTTAACAAGAAGAAAGTCCATGTCCACGTGCCCGAAGGTGCCACCCCGAAGGATGGGCCTTCCGCTGGCATCACCATCCTCACCGCTTTGGTTTCTGCGTTTACGCAAACACCTGTGCGTGAGAAGATTGCCATGACCGGCGAGATTACCTTGCGTGGAAAACTTCTGCCCGTGGGCGGCATCAAGGAGAAGATTCTTGCGGCCAAGCGTTGCGGCATTTTCGACATCGTGATGTCCAAAGAGAACAAAAAGGACATTGACGACATCAAGGAGAACTTCATCGAAGGCATGACTTTCCACTACTTTGAATCGATGAAAGAGGCGGTGATGTTCAATTTCAACTGGAAGTGACCATGGCGAACCCCTATTACGAATCGGCGCTGACGGAGCGTGCGGGCGTGGAACAGCCCATGCAGGTGAACCCGAACTTCAAGCGGCACAAGAAGGCGGAACTCACCGTGGATGACTATGTCAAGGGAATTTTGGACGGTAACCGCACTGTCCTCAGCCGAGCCATCACTATGATCGAAAGCGAGCGGCTGGAACACATCGAAATGGCGCAGGCGATTATCGAACGGTGTCTGCCGCATTCCGGCAACTCACTACGCATCGGTATCACGGGCGTGCCGGGGGTGGGAAAGAGCACCTTCATCGAGTCGTTCGGCGGGATGCTGACGTCGCAAGGGCATAAGTTGGCGGTGCTGGCCATCGACCCGTCGAGCGAACGCACCAAGGGCAGTATCTTGGGCGACAAGACGCGGATGGAGACGCTCTCCGTGGATCCGAACGCTTTCATCCGGCCTTCGCCGTCGGGTTCCGCGTTGGGCGGCGTAGCCCGCAAGACCCGCGAATCCATCATCCTGTGCGAGGCCGCCGGCTTCGATGTCATCATCGTCGAGACTGTTGGCGTGGGGCAGTCGGAAACTGCGGTCAAGGCGATGGTCGATTTCTTCCTGCTACTGATGCTGGCCGGTGCCGGCGACGAGTTGCAGGGCATCAAGCGCGGCATCATGGAAATGGCGGATGCACTGGTTATTAACAAAGCCGACGGCGACAACCAGCACAAAGCCCGCATGGCGGCATCGCAGTATCGTGCCGCGCTGAAGCTGTTCCCGAAAAATGACAACGGCTGGGACGTTCCGGTGGAGGTTTGTTCGGCGTTAGAAGGATTCGCCTTGGACAAGGTGTGGCAGATTATCCAGGATTTCGTCGCGCTGACCAAAGGAAACGGCAGCTTTGAAAAAACTCGTAACGAACAGTTGATCAATATATTCTACCATTGGATAGAATACACGCTGCTCAATCGGTTCTACAATAGCGAGGCAACGCAGGCGCGGATAGAGGAGATGCTGCCGCGGATCCAGTCGAAGCAGATTTCGCCCTATATGGCAGCGGCGGAATTGGCGGACTGATACACCAAATCCTACCAAGACAGGTATTTTTCAAAACCGTTCCGCAGTTCCTTGCGCTGGTGCGTGTCGTTGCGCCAGAAGTCCATTATGTTATTCATAATCGTACTGTTTTGGTTTCACAAAGGCAGAGGCGCAGTGCATTGCGCCTCTACCGAATGACGGTTATCCATTGATGATTTGCGTTTGCGGGCAGCCGCAGCATTCGCCGAAGGGGACGGGCGGCTCCTGCGGCCGGCAGTTCTCCTGCTGCAGGTATTCCCGCAACGACTGCAGGTTTTCGAGTTGGTTGTCTATCATAATGTTATATTTTGGTGAATAATGATGTTGTTGACGCAAATGTCAGGCGGGTTATTGTGTCGTTGGCACATGAGTGTATTCTCGTTGGCTTATGAGAATATTCTCATTTACTCGTGAGTATATACGACTTCACCAGCTTCAGTAACTCCTCCGGTTTCTCTATGATGAACTTCGCTCCCGCCTCTTGTAGCTCTTCCAGCGGGCGGTAGCCCCACAACACGCCCACAGGGGTTACGCCCGCGTTGTGCGCGAGCTGCATGTCCGTGGCCGTGTCGCCCACGTGCAAGGTCTCCGAAGGCGCACAGCCGGTCGCCTTCAGTATGTCGTACATGATTTGTGGGGCGGGTTTCACCGGGATGCCCTCCCGCTGTCCGAAAACCGCGTCGAAATGGATTTCGGGGAAGTATTTGCGCATCAGCGGTTCCACGGCCAAGTGCACTTTGTTCGTGGCTACGGCGATTTTCAATCCTTTGCATTTCAATGATTTAAGTAGCTCCGCGATGCCTGGATAGGCAGTGGTTTTGTCTTCCTTGTGAATGTCGTAGTACGCCACAAACTCTTGTCGGCACTGCTCGATGCAGTCGGTGCTGCGCTCCGTCTCCGGCAGGATGCGTTCGATGAGCTTGCGCACGCCGTCGCCCACGAAGTAGCGGTAGGCATCCACGGGGTGCGTCGGGAATCCGTGCTGCTCCAGCACCCAGTTGGCCGAATCCGCCAGATCTTCTAACGAATTGAGCAGCGTGCCGTCGAGGTCGAATACGATGAGGTTCATTGGGTTATGGGTTAATGGGTTAATGGGTTAATGGGTTCTTTGAGCAGCTCCGGCAGGGGCAAGAGCTCGGTAGGGCAAGGGGTGGAATCAGCATAACAAGTTTATAATATCATCGTAGGTGACATTGTGGAAATATTCGTTAATGTTTATTTGGGCGAGGGCGTCGGCGATGGCTGTTTTGTCGAGGCGAACGCCTACCAGTTGGTTGGCAATATCCTGTGGGTCCTTTTCGGAGAAGAAGTCCCCGAAGAATTGCAAATCGCGGATGAGGCCGTTGCGGATGTCGGCGACCACCTGCACGGTGCCGCCTTTCGTCCGGATCTTCTTGTTCACCGAATACTCGGGCGACTTGCCGTAATTCCACTCCCAGGTACAGTATTTTTCCTTCATGAGCCGATGGACTATGGTTTCCTCTTCTTCGGTAAGGTTTTGGGGCTCTGAGAGCCGGTTGCCCTGCATGATGTAGTTCATTAGGTAATCCTTGAACTCCAATACGGTCATGGGGTGGGGGAGATGCTCAGAGATGTTGGTGACGCGGCTGCGCACGGATTTCACCGCCTTGTCGATGAACTTGTCGGGATCCACCTTGAGGGCGTTGGCGAGGTCAGACATCTGCGAGGAGAACAACAGTGTGCCGTGTTCCAAAACGCGGTTCCCGAAGAATGTCATCGCGTTGCCGGAAATCTTCTGATTGTTGATTACTAAGTCGTTGCGACCGGAAAATGCAGCCGGGACACCCAAAGCCTGCAACGCGTCCACAATGGGTTGCAGATATTTTTGGAAGTCGATTTCCTTTTTGCCGGGTTCCACATTTTGGATAAAGGTGAAGTTGAGGTTGCCGGTGTCGTGGAAGACCGCGCCGCCGCCGGTCAGCCTTCTGACCACGTTCACATGATGGCGGTCCACATATTCCTGGTTGACTTCCGCCGCCGTGTTCTGGTGCCGGCCGATGACGATGGTGTTGTCGTTCTGCCACAGCATGAAGACGTTGTCTTTCGTTTGCTGCAGCAGGTACTCCTCCGCTGCCAGGTTGTGATAGGGGGAGGTGGTGCTGAGGGTGATGTATCGGATCTGTTCCACGATGACGATGACTATAACTATAACTTATGACTATAACTATGACTATGACTTATGACTATAACTATCCGCGTAGGTTGAGGCCGGCGAGTAGGGTGTCGGGGCGGAAATCCATGACGGAGCGCATCTCGCCGGCCATGCAGAAGCCGCATTGGTCGCATACGCCGGCGCTTTTGCCCACGCACTCGGGCAGGCGCGTGCCGTCGGGCAGGATATAGTTGCACATCCAGCAGGCCTTCTCGAACGAGAGATCCTTCATCCGCTTCAGTCCGGAGACGGAGTTCATGATGGGCATCCGTTTCTTTTTCTGCTCTATCAGTTTGTCGATCAGCTCTATGCGTTTGTCCCAATCCAGAATCAGCGGGTCTTGGTCTTTGAAAAAGGCAGGGGTGTAGAAGTTGAAGGCGATGCTCTTGAAAGTGGGGTGATTTTTCACGAACTGCAGCGTGTCCATTACGTTGACGTAGTTATTGGCATCGATGACCATGTTGGCACTCAGGGCTTTGTGGCCGCAGCTATCGACGTTCTTCACCAATTTGTCGAAGGTGCCCTGTCCGCGCACAGCGTCGTGGAACTCGTGGATGCCGTCCATGCTGACCCATATCGAATTGGCCTTGAGGCCGGCGAAGGGCTGCTGGGCGTTGGTGGTCACGGTGGAGGTGAAGAAGCCGATTTCGTGCGCGAGGTCGATGAGGTCGTTGAGCCGACGGTCACCGTCGCGCCAGAGGGTCGGTTCGCCGCCCTCGAAATCGACGAAGCGGGAGCCCAAGTCGTAGGAATATTGCAGTTCATCGCGGATCTGCCCGTAGCTTTTGTCGGTCGGATGTTCGTGGTCATAGACGCTGCAGTGCGAGCACGACAGATTGCAGCGGTTGGTGATGAACAGCACCGTCTGCAGCGGTTTGCGCCGTTTCAGGAATTTCGTCTGGAAATACCAGCTGCCTAAGTAAAATATCATCATTGTAAATGTTTGCGGGTAAGGTTATTGTGCTTTTTCACCCAAATTTAGATATGGGTTGTCGAGGTGCTTGTACAGATCGCGGTAGTTTGATTTCGGAGACTTCGGAATCACGATGTCGTAGGTTTTGCCTGCGGCGACGGTGAGTTTGTTATTGCGAATCCATGGGTTGAGGTTGCGGAGTTCGCGGTAGGTGATGTGGTGTTCCTCGGCGAAGCGTGGCAGGCTGGCGATGGAGGAAGTCACCCTCACGGTTTTGGTCTCTAAAGGGTGGTACATCTGCGCGGGGCAGAGTTTAACGCCGTATTGTTGCGGGTTTTCGAAGATGAGTTTGAAAGCGAGGATGCGATAGAGGTAGCGGGAGGTTTCGCTGTTGAGCCATAGATCCCAGTAGTTGCGTACGTGCTGGTCATCGACGGCTGCCTGCAGTCCGCCGTCGCCCCGGTTGTAGCCTGCCGCCGCCATAGTCCAACTGCCGAATTGGTTCTTCATTTTCTTCAGGTAGCGGCACGCGGCGCGGGTGGCTTTTTCCAAGTGGCAACGTTCGTCCACATCGTTGGAGACCTCTAAGCCATAGACTTTGGCGGTGGAGGGGATGAACTGCCAGTATCCGCCGGCGTTTGCAGGCGAGGTGACGTTCTCAAGTCCGCTTTCCGCCACGCAGAGGTATTTGAAATCGTCGGGCACGCCTTCTTCCTTGAGAATTTTCTCGATAGCCGGGAAGATGCGCGGCGAGAGTTTGAGTATGCGCAGGGTTTTGGAGTGTTGGTAGCAGTTGATGATAAGCTCGCGGTCGAGGGATTCCCGTACCCAATAGACATCTATCGGTACTTCCTCGCCGGCAAAGGTCATGCTTTGCGGCAGTGGAGGCGCTGTCAGGGTGTTCGCATACTGGTTAGGGGTGGGGTCGGCCTCTGTGTGTTTTTTTGTGATGGCCCAGCAACCGGTGGCGGTCAGAATGGCGGTCAAAATGCACGCTCCGATGATAATCAAGTTTTTTTTCATTATGGTTAATATGGTTTATATCAGAATTTTTCGAGAACGGAGGCAGTCATAAGGGGTTGTCTCCATTTGCGGTGCAAAAATAATCAAAAAGGTTCAAAGTCGCGCCAAATTCTTTCTTTTTTGGCTTTTATGAAACAAGTAAAGCAGGGTATGGGATTAATCGGTTTTTGTCACAAAGGGTTGCTTACGTTTGACAAGGGACAATATCCGGTTTTCGACAAATTCTTCCATTTGTGGCTTTTGCGAAATTCATGATGTCGGAAGTGGAAAAATGGTATTTTTGCGGCGGCAAATTAAAGTTTTGCTGCAAAATATAAACGGCTTAAATTGGGTAATTCAAACTTGCGGATATGAATCGGGGAATTCTCATTATCGTTATCATGTTTTGCGTGTCATCGTTGTTCCGCATTTCCGCTCAGTCCGTCCTGCCTGACAACATGATGGAGGCAGACTGTGTGACGGATGTCGAATCCATGACTTGGGGAGTTGTGAACGCTTGGTCGTCGAACACGATTGTCTCCAATCTCAACATCCCGCTGGTGGGGGATTTGGACGGGGACGGGCATCCGGAAGTGCTGTGTTTCTCGCTCGCCGGGCAGTCCTCCTATTCGGGGCAAGGCAACATCGACAACCAGATGTTGGTTTTTGACGGGGTCACCAAGCAACTGAAGGCGACTGTCACGATGGAATCCCCTGTTTCGGCTTACGATGCGGCAGCTTACGGTCTGGTGCGCACCTCGGACGGCGTGGGGCTGATCGTAACCGCATGCTGCGACAACAAACTGCGGGCATACGACATTTCTTCTCCAAATCCGAGCTCCCCTCATTGGGTCTCCGATGTCGACTATGTGTCAGGCAATAATGACTACGCGGCGAATGTGAGTTTTGCGGATTTCAACGGGGACGGGCATCCGGAGGTGTATGTGCGGAACAAGGTCTATAATGCCGAGAACGGGAAGTTGCTGGCGGAAGCCTCCACAACGAATGCCGCTTTGTCGTATGCGCATTGGACGCATGTCACACATCGAAAGCTGTCGTCGCCGATGGTCGCCGATTTCACTGGGGACGGCAAGCCGGAACTCATACTCGGCAACGAAATCTATCAAGTCTCCATCACCAATCTGGACGGCACATCGGGCAATGCGATTACTTTGTGGGAGCAGACTTCCCCGCCTGGCTCCGTGCCCTCAGACGGGCATCCGCAGGTGGCGGACTTCAACCTGGACGGCTATCTGGATGTCTTCATCAGTATTCGGGATACGGATATTGTCAATGGAATGGTGTATTTCTATGTGTGGGATGTCCATAACGGCACCGTGAGCACCCCGATGACCGTAATCACCACGCATTCGGGCAAGAGCATCCCCTTGATAGCGGATATTGACAATGACGGATCCATGGAGGTGGTGATTCAGAACGGGTGGGTGAATTCGTCCAAAAGGATACAGGCCTACCGATATGATGCTGCTTCCGGATCGTTTTCGATGATATGGGGCATGTATCCTGACGAGGACTCCTTCTCGAACAGTTTCACGGCGTTCGACTTCAACCAGGATGGGCTTTTGGAACTGATTATCTGCGACCAAAACACGTTGAAGATAGTCAACGGTAGCGGTAAGAGCCATCTCACGCACCAGGATACGGTGCCGGTTTATGTGCTGAATACGTTTTCGTTCTCGGAAACCACCATCATGCAGTATCCCGTCATCGCCGATGTGGATGCGGACGGAGCGGCGGAAATCGTCTCCGTGGGCAGCACGAAGCTGAACATCTTCAAGTCGTCGGGGCAACCCTGGGCGCCAGCGCGTCCGGTTTGGAACCAGTATCTCTACAACGTCACCAACATCAACAAAGACCTGACAGTTCCGTCCTCGCTGTTTAACAACGCCACGGTGTTCACCGATCCCGACGGCGTGGTGCGGCGGCCCTTCAACAACTTCCTGCAGCAGGCCACCACGCTCGACCAGTACGGGCGGCCGTTCTCCCGGATGTTGAACGTCCACGCCACCACGGACACCAGCGTGACGTTCGAGAACGGGACACTCACCGTCTCGTATAAATTCTGCAATACCGGTGGGCAAACCTTGCCGGCTCCGTTCCGCATCACCTATTATGCCGGCAATTACCAAGGTCCGATAATCCGTACGGAAACCGTCAACAATTCACTGACGGTGGGCAACTGTATGACCATTACGGCTCAATTCACGGAGGATGATTTGATGGATTTCCCGGGTTTGGACACCATCGTGGTGGCAGTGAATGACAACGGGCAGGGTGTGGCGCAGACCGGCGGGCAGCATGAGGAATGTGATACCACCGACAATTTCTTCCGCTTCCCCGCAAGTTCGTGCCCCATTATCCGGGACACCGTCACGGCGGACATCTGCGTACGTGAGCCATACGCCGACAGTAATTTCGACATCCAAGCGGCGGAGACGCAGACGGCAGGCACGCACTATTTCACCCGCGTATTCCAAGTGGAGGATTGCGACAGCGTGATTGTTCTGCGGCTGCAGGTGCACCCTGAGTATGACCTCCATTTCACGGAGACCATTCCCGAGGGCTATCCCTACGACAACCATGGAATCTTCCTGAGCGAGAGCGTGTTGGATGGTGTATCCCGCATCGATACGGCCATCACCTTCCAAAGTGTCTATGGCTGTGACAGTACTGTGCATGTCACCGTGCTGATTGCCGTGGCGGATATCGTCCTGCATCTCCCCAATGTCATCACCCCGTCCAAATCCGATGGTTTGAACGACCTGCTTTCCATTCCGGAAAAGGTGCAGTCGCAGATGGCGGATTTTGAAATCCGGATTTTCAACCGTTGGGGCGAGCAGGTGTTCTATTCCACAGATAAAAACTTCCAGTGGGACGGCAATTTCAAGGGGAAAACATATTATAACAATGTGTATCAATACGTTATACGCTATTCCAATCTTTTTGGGAAATCATTTGTGAAAAAAGGGACGGTGACGGTATTGTGACCGGTTTTGGAATCCTGTCACTCCATGATTGGAAAAACTGTATCTTTGCAGCCAAATTAAATTCAAATGGAAAGATTCTTCAACACTGCTGGACCACAGAAGCCCGACATCAACTACACGATTGACCCGTTGAGCCGTTTCGACTTGGACGACATTTTGACGCTCATTCGCCAGCAACGCTATTTCGTGATGCATGCGCCCCGTCAGACGGGCAAGACCTCCTGTATGCTTGCCTTGCGCGACTACCTGAACCGGGGGGATGACTACATCGCCGTCTATGCCAACGTGGAGGGCGGCCAGGCTTCGCGCAACGACGCGCAAAGCGTGGTGAAATCCACCGTTGACACCTTGGCGGAAGAATTCAGAGGAATAGTCAAAAATGACATCCCTTGGCAGGTGCGCGATGAGGTGCAGCAGGTGGGCAAAGACTCAATGCTCTCAACTTTCCTTCGCCGTCTCGCCGAAAGTTTGCCAAAACCGATCGTTTTGATCATCGATGAAATAGATGCATTGGTGGGCGATAGCCTGGTAAGCATTCTCCGGCAGATTCGCTCAGGCTATGCGAACCGTCCCACCGCCTTCCCGCAAAGCGTCATCCTGTGCGGCGTGCGCGACGTGCGCGACTACCGCATCGTGCTCTCCAACCAGGACATCGTTACCGGCGGCTCGGCCTTCAATATCAAGGCAACCTCGCTGCGGCTGGGAAACTTCTCCAAGGAAGAGATCCATGAGCTTTACATGCAGCACACCCGCGAAACCGGCCAAGTGTTTGACGAAGCCTGTTTCCCGATGGTATGGGACGCTACTGAAGGGCAACCCTGGTTGGTGAACGCGCTGGGACATGAGGTGACCTGGAACATCCGGGAGAACCGCGACCGCAGCGTCCGCATCATCCCCGAAATGATCGACAAGGCCATCGAGAATATCATCTACCGCCGCGACACGCATATCGACATCTTGATCGACAAGTTGTTGGAGCCTCGCGTGCGCCGTGTCATTCAGCCGATCCTGGCCAACGAGGACGACCTTGAAGAGGAACGGATTCCTTCGGATGACCTGCAATATGTCATCGACATGGGGCTTGTCAAACGGGAGAGAGGCTGCCCCATTCGCATCGCCAACGGCATCTACCGCGAGATCATTCCCCGCGAGCTGACATGGACCACGCAGGAAATGCTCGTGCAACGCCCCGTGTGGTACGAGAACCCCGACCACAGCATCAACATGGAGAAGATGCTGCTCGACTTCCAGCAGTTCTTCCGGCAGAACGCGGATGCCTGGATCGGCAAGTTCGACTACGCCGAGGCCGGACCGCAACTGCTGCTGCAGGCCTTCCTGCAACGGGTGGTGAACGGTGGCGGCTACATCGACCGCGAGTACGGGTTGGGGCGCAGGCGCACCGACCTGCTCATCCGCAAGCCGCTGACCGACCACTACGGCGGCCCCGTCCAGCGGGTGGTCTTAGAGCTGAAGCTCAAGCGCGGCAGTCTCGACAAAGTGATAGAGGAGGGGCTGAGGCAGACCGCCGACTACATGGATCTGGCCGGCGCCGTTGATGAGGGCCACCTGATCGTCTTCGACCGTACGCAAGAGAAGACCTGGGACGAGCGCATCTGGCACAAGCCGTACGAATACAGTGGGAGAACGATTATGGTATGGGGGATGTGATGGAGAGAGGTTTTCGCAATAAAGCGATATGCTTCGCATGGACCACTTTGCTTTGCGTGTCATCGTTGTTCCGCATTTCCGCTCAGCCCGTCCTGCCCGACAACATGATGGAGGCAGACTGCGCGACAGACGTGCAGCAGCAGCCATGGGACGCGCATGTGCTCCATTCCGTCAATGATATCCACTGCTACTATGTGCCCTTGGTGGGCGACATCGATGGCGACGGCAGTGTGGAGATTGTAGCGGGCAAAGCCGTCACCAACGACCATTACACCACACAAGTGGGGATTTACCGAGGCTCGAACCTTCAGCAAATAGGCAGCATCAACATACCGCAGAGAATCTATGCGGGCTTCACGGGCCCCATGGCTCTGGTGCGTTATCCCGACGGCAACGGCGGACTGCAGGGTGCCGTCATTCTGCACTGCTACGACAATAAGCTCCGTTCATACGACATCCACGGCAACCTGCTCGCCATCTCCGACGTGAACACCCCATGCGAGGGCGTAGTTTCTGTCACCGACTTCAACGGCGACGGCTGGCCGGAGGTCTATATTGGAAACGTGATTTATGATGCAGCCACGCTCAAGCGACTCTGCGCCGGGCCGCCCGATGGCAACATGGGGCGCTCATGGAGGAACGATGTCAGCGAAGTTGGCCGGTGCGCTATGCCTTTCGCCGCCAATGTGCTGGGGGACAGCGTCCCCGAACTCATCTGCGGCAACACCATCTACCGGGTCTCCATCGCCAGTCGCACTGACATGACCCAAAACAGCGTGACGGAATTGAAAACCGTCGGCATTCCCTCCTGGATTCCGCAGGACGGCAATGTGGCTGTGGCGGATTTCAACATGGACGGGCGGTTGGACGTGTTGGTGGTCATCGACCAGACGGGCAGCAACATATATGACACTGCTCATATATACGCCTACGATCCTGCAACGGAAAGCATTCTCTTCACCCACAGCCACTACGCCAGGGCCATAGGATTCCCGTTAATCGGGGACATCGACGGGGATGGGAATCTTGAAATTGTCTATATCGACTACAAAGTCCCCGTGAGTACTTCACGTATCACTGCGATGAAGTTCAATCCGGCGACAGGACTGCAAAACTTATGGCAAGCTACCCATGCCGATGAATCGGGGCAGACTTCCATGACCTTGTTCGACTTCAATCAGGACGGCATCATGGAGATTGTCTATCGGGACATGGCCAATTTGCGTATCATCAACGGCAGTGGAAAAAGCCACCTCACGGGTAACGACACGATACCATTCTACAATTTATATACCCTAAGCATGTATGCCGGGACATGGAAGGAATATCCAGTGGTGGCGGATGTGAATGGTGACGGGCAAGCGGAAATTGTTGCCTGCGGAAAGATGGGATCCGGTTTAGGATTCGTAGGCGGGCAGTTGGTGGTGGTCGGCGGCATCCATCCCTGGGCACCCGCGCGGCCCGTATGGAACCAGTACATGTACAACGTGACGAACGTCAATAAGGATCTCACCATACCCTTCCCGCCGTTTGACAACGCCACCGCTTTCACCGACCCGGACGGCGTGGTGCGGCGGCCCTTCAACAACTTCCTGCAGCAGGCCACCACGCTGGACCAGTACGGAAGGCCGTTCACTCGGTTGCTGAACGTCTCCGTCACCACTGACACGACCGTCACCTACGAAAACGGCGTCTTTACCTATACTTTCAAGTTCTGTAACACTGGCGGACAGACTTTGCAGGCTCCCTTCGAAATCACTTACTACGCGGGTAATTACCATGGCCAAATTATCCGCACCGAAACTATCACCGACCCTTTGACCGTTGACAACTGCCTGACTGTCACCACGCAATTTACCGATGACGAGTTGCTTGCCATCCCGGATTTGCAGACTATCGTGATGGCGGTGAATGATGCCGGAACCGGTGTGGCGCAGACCGGAGGGCAGCAAGAGGAATGTGACACCACGGACAACCTCCTCCTATTTCCCGCAAGCCCGTGTCGCATCCCGCAGGACACAGTCACGGCGGACATCTGTCTCCACGACTCCTACTCGGACGAGAATTTCCAGATCTCCGCAGACGAAATCGCATCAGCGGGCACATTCCATTTCAAGAGAGTCTTTGAGGTGGATGGTTGCGACAGTGTCATTGTGTTGAGACTGCAGGTGCATCCGCATGACGACATGCATTTCACGGAGACCATCTCCGAAGGCAATGCATACGACAATCACGGGATATTTCTGAGCGAGAGCGTGTTGGATGGTGTATCCCGCATCGATACGGCCATCACCTTCCAAAGTGTCTATGGCTGTGACAGTACTGTGCATGTCACCGTGCTGATTGCCGTGGCGGATATCGTCCTGCATCTCCCCAATGTCATCACCCCGTCCAAATCCGATGGTTTGAACGACCTGCTTTCCATTCCGGAAAAGGTGCAGTCGCAGATGGCGGATTTTGAAATCCGGATTTTCAACCGTTGGGGCGAGCAGGTGTTCTATTCCACAGATAAAAACTTCCAGTGGGACGGCAATTTCAAGGGGAAAACATATTATAACAATGTGTATCAATACGTTATACGCTATTCCAATCTTTTTGGGAAATCATTTGTGAAAAAAGGGACGGTGACGGTATTGTGACCGGTTTTGGAATCCTGTCACTCCATGATTGGAAAAACTGTATCTTTGCAGCCAAATTAAATTCAAATGGAAAGATTCTTCAACACTGCTGGACCACAGAAGCCCGACATCAACTACACGATTGACCCGTTGAGCCGTTTCGACTTGGACGACATTTTGACGCTCATTCGCCAGCAACGCTATTTCGTGATGCATGCGCCCCGTCAGACGGGCAAGACCTCCTGTATGCTTGCCTTGCGCGACTACCTGAACCGGGGGGATGACTACATCGCCGTCTATGCCAACGTGGAGGGCGGCCAGGCTTCGCGCAACGACGCGCAAAGCGTGGTGAAATCCACCGTTGACACCTTGGCGGAAGAATTCAGAGGAATAGTCAAAAATGACATCCCTTGGCAGGTGCGCGATGAGGTGCAGCAGGTGGGCAAAGACTCAATGCTCTCAACTTTCCTTCGCCGTCTCGCCGAAAGTTTGCCAAAACCGATCGTTTTGATCATCGATGAAATAGATGCATTGGTGGGCGATAGCCTGGTAAGCATTCTCCGGCAGATTCGCTCAGGCTATGCGAACCGTCCCACCGCCTTCCCGCAAAGCGTCATCCTGTGCGGCGTGCGCGACGTGCGCGACTACCGCATCGTGCTCTCCAACCAGGACATCGTTACCGGCGGCTCGGCCTTCAATATCAAGGCAACCTCGCTGCGGCTGGGAAACTTCTCCAAGGAAGAGATCCATGAGCTTTACATGCAGCACACCCGCGAAACCGGCCAAGTGTTTGACGAAGCCTGTTTCCCGATGGTATGGGACGCTACTGAAGGGCAACCCTGGTTGGTGAACGCGCTGGGACATGAGGTGACCTGGAACATCCGGGAGAACCGCGACCGCAGCGTCCGCATCATCCCCGAAATGATCGACAAGGCCATCGAGAATATCATCTACCGCCGCGACACGCATATCGACATCTTGATCGACAAGTTGTTGGAGCCTCGCGTGCGCCGTGTCATTCAGCCGATCCTGGCCAACGAGGACGACCTTGAAGAGGAACGGATTCCTTCGGATGACCTGCAATATGTCATCGACATGGGGCTTGTCAAACGGGAGAGAGGCTGCCCCATTCGCATCGCCAACGGCATCTACCGCGAGATCATTCCCCGCGAGCTGACATGGACCACGCAGGAAATGCTCGTGCAACGCCCCGTGTGGTACGAGAACCCCGACCACAGCATCAACATGGAGAAGATGCTGCTCGACTTCCAGCAGTTCTTCCGGCAGAACGCGGATGCCTGGATCGGCCGTTTCGACTACGCCGAGGCCGGACCGCAGCTGCTGCTGCAGGCCTTCCTGCAGCGGGTGGTGAACGGCGGCGGCTACATTGACCGCGAATACGGCTTGGGTCGCAGGCGCACCGACCTTCTCATCCGCAAGCCGCTGACCGACCACTACGGCGGCCCCGTGCAGCGGGTGGTCTTGGAGCTGAAGCTCAGGCGCGGCAGCCTCGACAAGGTGATAGAGGAAGGGCTGAGGCAGACCGCCGACTACATGGATCTGGCCGGCGCCGTTGATGAGGGCC
>CAMVBK010000064.1:0-16177 GCA_947165685.1 uncultured Bacteroidales bacterium
AAAAGAGCAATCACAAATAAGAGACAAACGGTCAACCTTATTTAGGCATTGACATGTTGGCTCTTTGAACCTTGAACTTTGAACCTTGAACTTTGAAGCTTGAACCTTGAAACCTGAAACCTGAAACCTGAAACCAAAAAAGGGAGCCCTTTCCGGACTCCCTTTGCAATTGTCATAAAAAATTTACGTAAGATTCGCGAGATTATCTCTTCACCACGAACGTTTTCGTTACGGCGCCAGCCTCTGTGGTCACGCGCACGAAGTACATGCCGTCGGCGAGGTTGGAGACGTTGACGGAGGTGGTTTCGCCCGTCATCGGGACGGTCTGCACCAATTTGCCATACACATCAAACACGTGCAGATCCGCACCTAATTGTACATTATACATTGTACATTGTACATTGACGAAGTCGTTGGCCGGGTTCGGGAACACCTTCACGCTGTTCTCCATCCAGCTGCTGATGCCCACGTTGGTGGTGTGTGCGGTAGCGGAGGCCGTCCAATCGCTTTGGTTACCGTCGCCGCAGTCGGCCTGCACCTGGATTTCGTAATCGGTGTCGCCGTCCAAATCGGAGATGGTGTAGCTGTTGGTGCTGGCGGTGGCGGAGCTCCAGCTACCCTCGTTAGCCTTGCGGTAGCGGATGTTCCAGCTATTCACGTTACTGTTGGCATCCCAAGTCACGGTCACGGCATGGTTCTCGATGCTGGCAACCGTCAGACCGGTCGGGGCCTCGCAAGGTTGCACCTCCTCGGGCAGGGTGGTGAAGTTCACCGCGTCGCCATAGACGGTCTGTCCGTTGAAGGTGATGAAGGCGCGGTAGGTGTAGTCGGTAGCGGCGGTGAGGCCGGTGAGGTTGTAGGTCAGCGCGGCGCCGGAAACCGTCACGTCGGTGTAGTTGGCGGCAGAGGCCTGCTTCCACTGGAAGCCCTTGGCGGAAATCGTCACGTTGTCGGGGTTGGTGACGGTGCCGTTCAGCGTGGCGGTGGTCTGCGCAACAGCCGTGGCGGCGCTGGTGGCCACTGTGGGAGCCGTCGGCTCGCCCTGGCTCAGTGTGGTGAAGGTCATCTCATTGCCATACACGGTCGTGCCATTGAAGGTGATGAAGGCCTTGAAGGTGTAGCTCGTGTTGGCCGTAAGGTCGCTCAGGTTGGCCGTGAGATTGTTGCCGCTCACCGTGCCGGCGATTTGCGTGTAGGTGCCGCCCGTGGTAGCCTTCCATTCGAAGCCCTGTGCCGTGATGGTCACGTTGCTGGGATTGGTGATGGTGCCGTTCAGCGTGGCGGTGGTCTGCGCGACAGCCGTGGCGGCATTGGTGGCCACGGTCGGGTCGGTGATCACCGGGCCGGAACCGGAACAACTTGTGGTGAAGGTGTAGGTGGAGTAGCTGTCCATAGCAGGAGAGGCATATACTTCCGTTCCGTCAGGGCCAATAACCGCGAAGCTTGCTTCGGAAGCATAGGAGCCGGCCGTCCAGACGAGCGAGGTGGAGATGTTGTCGCACAGGTTGACAAGCACGGTGTCGGTGGCTCCACCTGAAATGTAACCGTAGTTGGTAGCGGCCAGCGTGGTCACGGTGATACCGTTTTGCTGTACATCCAAAGTTCCTCCGTTCCAGCCGTCGCCGTAAGAGTCGGTGAGGAGGAAGGTGTAGGCGCACTGGTCGGCGATTTCGCAGTTGGCGGTGTTGAAGCTGGTCGTGGCGGCCTGTGAGAAGCCGTCAGCACCGCAGTCGGCCGTGATCGTGACAGTGTAGGAATTGCCGGAGGTCAGGCCCGTGATGGTAGCAGTGTTTTCCGTCACGGTGGTCGTGAAGTCGCCGCAGGTCACCGTGTAGCTGTCGGCCGTGCCGTTCCAGGTGACGATGGCCTCGGTCATGCCGGCGGTCACGTTGAGGTTCGCGGGTGCCGGGCAGGCCACTGCGGTGGTGAAGGAGATCGTGAGGGTGGCATCCTCCACATCATCCGGAGTGGCGCAGTTGGTCACCACATAGACCTCGTAGGTGGTCTCGGGATCGAGGCCGGTCAGGTCGGCGGAGTTGGTGTTCGTACTCACCTGGCTCCAGGTCTCCTCGGAAGCAGCCTTGTAATAGACCGTCCAGGAGTTGTGGTCGGGATCGTTGTCGGTGAAGGAGATGGTGGCGTTATGACCGTCGATGTTGGAGGCCGTGACGCTGGTCTTCACCGGGGAAGGACAGTTCGGGGCCAAGGAAACGGTGAAGTCGTCCAAGTTCCAGGACTGGCTGGCCGAGTTGCTGGTGTAGCGCAGCGCAATACGGCCGGAAGCGGCCTGCACGCCGTTGAAGTCGAACGGACCCATGTAGTTGCCGTTGCCGGCGACGCCTTCAATATCACCACGAGGTCCGGGAGTGCCGGCATTTGGAACAACAACCTCGAATGAATTGGGGTCCAAGATGTTGGTAATCACACCCACTTCGACTGTTCCCACGGAGGTGCTGGTGGCCGTAGCCCAGAAGGAGAGTCTCAAATCATGGATGTCGTTGGAGAATTCCGGCAACACCAGCAGGTTGCTGGCACCCTTCAGCTCGGCAGAGTTCGTGCCGGAGTGGCAGGACCGGGCATAGCCGCAATAGACGAACGGACCGTGGTAGGTGGCATCCGTGACTGGAGTTTCCCAACAGACGAACGGTTTCTCGCCGTTGCCGGTGTAGCCCTCGAAGTTCTCGAACCAGGGCTGGTCGGCCGTGACGGTAATCTGGTCGCAGGAGGTGTTGAAGGCGGCCGGGGCGGAGAGCAGCGAGGAGTCGCTACCGCAGAGGGAACGCACATACACTCTATAGTTGGTGGAAGACGTCAGCGTGGTGAACGTGTAGGTGGTGTCCGAAGTGGTGGCGTAGGCCGTGTCATTGGCACCGATGGCATAGACTGCGTATTCGGAAGCACTGCCGCTCCAGGAGGCCGTCGCGCCTGTCATGGTGATGTCTGACAAGGTAACGTTGGTCGGAGGGAAGCAGTCGGTGCACTGGGCGATCAGCTCGAAGCCGGCACCGTTGTTGTAGCTGGTGGAGAAGACCAGGGTGACAGGACCGCTGGCCGCCACGGAGGCCGTGAAGTTGCCGCTGTAGTTGGCAAGGACGCTGCCGCTGGTGCCCACGCCGTCGTAGATGTTGAGCGTGGAGCCGCTGCCGAGACTGCCGGAACCGCTGAACTGCAGGCCGCTGCCCTCGGTGGCGGGATTCACCACCAACGTGAAGCTGCCGTAGGTGCCGTGGTTGCCGTTCGGACCGCCGGCGTCATAAATGGCCATGCCGCAGGTGGTGATGGTGTCGCTGCCGGAAGTACCCATGATATATTGGCTGGTGACCACCGTCAGGGGACCCACCCAGTTGCTGCCGTAGCCGCCGCAGTCAGACTGCACGTAGAAGTCGTAGGCCGTGGAAGCGTCCAAGTTGTCGATGGTGACGGAGGATGAGTCGCTGACGGGCACCGTGGTGCCGTTGCCTTGCGCGAAGCCCATCGGACCGTACTCGACGTTCCAGTTCTCGGACGTGCCGAGCTCCGTCCAGGAGAGGGTCACAGAGGTCTCGCCCACTTCCGTGGTGGCGAAGTTGGTGGGATACATGCAGGTAGGACGCACCTCGACGGTCACGTCATCGATATGATAGCTTGCGCTGCTCGAATAGCCTGTGGGCGCACCGATGACGATGTAGCCCGTTGTCCCCGGGTAATCCGCCAAAGAGACAATCACTTCCGTGTAGTCGCTGGACAAATTCTCGAAAGTACCCAACACATGGATGCTGTCGATGGAGGCAAACTCAGGGGCGACACCCACGATGAGCGGGCGGCTTCCGGAGCTTTTCTGCGCCATAAGTTTCACCTGGAGCGTGGAAATGTCATCCACGTTCAGGTTGGGAAGACGGATGAAGGCGTAGTTCGAGGTGGCGGAACCCGTGATGATCTTGAGGGATTTGCTGCCGGAATAGGCGGTTTCATTATAGATATAGACACCGTTTGCGACATAGCCGCTGTTGGGGGCTTCAAATTTCTGCCAGCAGTCGGGGGCACTCCAATCGCCGTAGCTGTCGAAGTTCTCCGTCAACGGGAGCTGGGTTGCCTCGCACTGCGTCACGAAGGTGATGCGACTGGACCACGCGCTTGTGTCGCCGGCATCGCAGATGGCACGCACGTAGGCGTCGTAGCGCTGGTTGCTGTTCAGGTTCTGCATCTGATACATGGCCGTTCCGTTCACCATGGCGCTGGTGGTGCTGGTGTCGGGGTTGAAGTTCTCGTGTCCGTAGCGCACTTCCCATTCGCTCTCTTGGTAGCCGGCCGTCCAGACCAGGTCAACCGTGCTTGAGGTGACGTTGGTGGCAGCGAACTGTGTGGGGTTCGGGCAGCTCGGCAGCGTGGTGAACTGCACGGAAGCCCATTGGGAGGTGCCGTCCTCTGAACCGCAGTCGGCCTGCACATACACCGTGTAGGAGGTTTGGGCGGTGAGGTTGTCCAGCGTGATGGTGTTCTCATACACCGTGGCGGTGGTGCCGCTGCCCTGGCTGAAGCCGGTCTCGCCGTACTCCACGTTGAAGGTGGAGGCAGTGCTGGTCCAGGTGATGGTGGCGTCGTTGATATAGACCGGGCTGGCCGTCACGGCCGTGGGGGCCGGACAAGCCACCGAGGTGGTGAAGTTGTAGGTGAGGGTGGCGTCATCGGAAGGAACGCCGCCGCAGTTGGTCACCACATACACATTGTAAGTGGTCTCGGGGGCGAGGCCGGTGAGTGTGTAGAACGTGTCCGTCAGCGTGATCGGCTGCCAGTCGTTCTCGGTCTCGGTGTTCATCTTATAATATAAGGTCCAGGAGTCGTGGCTTTCGTCGTTATCCACGAAGGAAATGGTGGCGTTGTGGCCGTCAATGTCGGTGGCCGTCACGCTGGTCTTCACCGGAGAGGTGCAGTTGGGCGAGAGCTCGACGGTGAAGTCGTCGAGGTTCCAGGAGTTGCTGGTGCCGCTACTGGTGTAGCGGAAGGCGATGCGGCCGGAAGAGGCCTGGATGCCGCCGAAGTCGAAGGGGCCCATGTAATTGCCGACCCCGTTGCGGGAAGACGGAGTGCCAGCCAAGCCGAGCACTTCGAAGGAAGTGAGGTCGTCCATGTCGGGAAGTACACCGATCTCCAGCGTGCCGTTGGAAGGCGTCACGGCCGTGGCCCAGAAAGAGAGGCGCAGGTCGTGGATGTCATTGGTGAACTCGGGCATCACCAGCATGTTGGAAGCGCCCTTGAGCTCGGCGGAGTTGGCTCCGGAGTGACAGGATGCGCTGTAGCCGCAATAGACGAAAGGTCCGCCGCCTGAGGCGGTGACCGGCGTGGCCCAGCAGTTGAACGGCTGCTCGTTGCTGCCGGTGTAACCCTCAAAGTCCTCGAACCAGACTTCCGTCGCCGAGATGGTGATGGCATCGCACGCGGTCATGAAAGAGCAAACGGATGACCAGTTGGTCTCGGTGTTGTCGTTGCAGACAGTCTGCACACGCACCTTGTAACCGGAAGAGGGCTGCAGGCTCGTCAAATCAATCGTGGTGTCGTAAGCCACCGTGCTCTGGGCGTTGTCCCAGTCGCTCTCAGCGGCAGGCATGTACTGCACGTTGTAGGCGGTGGCGTTGTCGCTGCCCACCCAGGAAACCGTGGCACCGGTGGTGGTAATGTCCGTGACCGTCACGTTCATCGGTTTTGAACAGAGCGACGGAGTCCCATACGAGAATGTCGTCTTGGGGATGAAATCCTTCTGGATAGAACCGTAGTTGTACGTGTAATTGTGAAGACTGGCTCCTGTCGCTGTCACACCGTAAAAAGAGGCACTCACCCAGTTGCCCGTGGTATTTGTGAGGTTAAACAACAAGTTCCCCCCGGTGTAATTGAACGGGACATCGAACTCGACCGTCATCACATTATTAGCGATGACAATGGCACCCGAATAGACTTGCGTCAGTGTGGTCATGTCATCAAAAGAGTCACTGGCAAAGACGGAATCTGTCGAAATGCCAAAGCTGATGGTGATGGTGGAGGAGAGTGAAGGGCTACTGCTCAGATAGAATTCCATCTGGGTAATTGAATAGCCCTGCATGTTGGCCAACATACTCTCAGGATAGATGATCTGTGTGTGCTGTACATCATCCATGTAATAGCCATAGAACGGCACGTAGCTGTTGGTCTCCGTGCCGTCGGCCACCGTCAAGGTGTTCTGCGCCGACAACGGTGTCGCGGCGAAGCCGAACACCAGAATGGTCAGCAAAGTTAGTAAAATTTTTCTCATAATGTTTTATTTTGGTGAATACTTAAAAGTTTGTCGCTCATAAACAGTTGATTGTTACATATCTATTTTAAATGTTCCTATATATTAGTGTCTGGCAAAATTACAATTTATAATTGTGAATAATCCCTTGTTGATAACTTTTGACAAAAATATCTTTTTGGCAAAGAAAAACGGATTTTTGCTAATGTTTGGTTTAGTAAGTTTAGTGGTTTAGTAAGATTAGAAACCTGAAACCAAAAAGGGAGCCTTTTCCAGACTCCCTTTGCAATTTTCATAAAGAATTTATGCGAGATACGCGAGATTCGCGAGATACGCGAGATACGCGGAGATTGTTTATCCGCGCGATCATCTCTTCACCACGAACGTTTTGGTCACCATTCCGGCTTCCGTGGTCACGCGCACGAAGTACATGCCGTCGGCCAAGCCGGAGACGTTGACGGACGTGGTTTCGCCCGTCATCGGGACGGTTTGCACCAATTTGCCATACACGTCGAACACGTGCAAGTCAGCACTCATTTGTACATTGTACATTGTACATTGTACATTGACTACGTCATTCGCCGGGTTCGGGAACAACGTCACGTAGCCCTCCAGCCAGCTCTCGATGCCGGTGGTGGTGGTGAAGGAATAGACGGCGGACCAGTCGCTGGTGTTGTTGCCGTCGCAGACCGCCTGCACCTGCACGTTGTAGGTCGTGCCGGGCGTGAGGCCGGTGATGGCATAGCTGTTCGTGGCGGCGGTGGCGGAGGTCAACTGGCCGTTCTGCGGACCATACTGGATGTTCCAGCTGCTCACGTTCGGGTTGGCGTTCCAGGTGATGGTCGCGCCCTCGCTCGTGATGTTGGAGGCGGCGAGGCCGGTGGGCGTTGCGCATGGCTCAGGACCGGGGCCACTGCCGTTGCAATCGGTGGTGAAGGTGAACAGCGGGGAATTGTAGTTCTCCTCCAAATCCGTCACGGTGAACAGTTGCGTGCCATCGGGGCCGTTGAGGGTGATGCTGATTTCATCGTCGTAGCTGCCGGCGTGCCATACCAAGGTGGTGGGGATGCCGTCGCAGAGACTCACCGTCACGTTGTCGGTGGTCGGCGTCTCCTCCAAATCGTGGTCGATGGCTTCCAGGGTGGCCACCACGGTGCCGTTCTGCTCGATGGTCAGGTAGGCGCCGTTCCAGCCGTCGCCGTAGTCGTCGCCCAGCACAAAGGTGTAGTCGCAGGCGTCGGAGGCGGTGCAGTTCGGGGTGGTGAAGCTGGTGGTGGCATACTGCGAGGTCTCGTCACCGCAGTCAGCCTTCACGCGCACGTCGTAGGTGGTGAGGCCGCTCAGGCCCGTGATCGTGTAGCTCGTGGTCGTAGCCGTGGCAACCGTCCAGTTGGAGGCCGTGGACAATTTGTGCTCCACAATCCAGGAGGTCTCGGAGCCGCCAGGCGTCCAGGAGACCGTGGCGGAGGTGTTGCCCACGTTGGAGACGGTCAGGTTCGTGGGTTTCGGGCAGGTGTTGGAAATGCAGGACACGGTCAGCTCGAAGCCGGCGTAGGTCATGGAGCCGTCGGAGTGGAAGTAGAGGGTGAGCGGGCCGGTGCTGGAGACCAGCTCGGGAATCGTCACGTTGGAACCGTTGGCGGTGAACAGCAGGGTGCCGCTTGCGCTGGTGCCGTCGTAGATGTACAGGTAGTCCCAGCTGCTCTCGGTCGCCGAGGTGCCTTGCACGGCGATCAGGTTGCCCGGGGTCTCAGGGTAGATGGTGAGGTAGGAGTCACTGCTTGAACTGTAATTGCCGGTGGCGCCGCCGTCGTCGTAGATGACCAAGTCACAGGTGGTGACAGTGTTGCTGCCGGTGACGGACATGTTGTAGGCGCCCGGGGTGGCACTCACAGGGCCGGTCCAGAGGCTGACATCGCCGCTGCCGCAGTCGGCCTGCACGTAAAAGTCGTAGGTGGTGCCGACGGTCAGGTTGTCAACCGTGAACGGGTTGGTGCCGGCAGGAACCACGGTGCCCGTTGTGCTGTTGGGGTCAAAGCCGGTCGGACCGTAAACGATGTTCCACGAAGTGACATCGGAGCCGCCCGTCCAGCCTAAGGTGACGGAGTTGCCTGCAGTGCCGCTCACGGCCAAACTGGCGGGTTTCAGACAGGTGGGCAATGCCACGCAGGTGGCCTGTGCCACGAATCCCGGATAGTTCACCGAACCGTCGGAATGGAAACGGAGCGTGATGGCGCCTAACTCCGAAACGTAGGGACCAAAAGTGATGACGTCGCCGGAACTGCCGCTGTTCATAGTGGAGTTGATGTGGACCATCATCATACCGCTGGTCGTTGTTCCCTCGTAAATCTCCAGATAGTCGTAGTTGCCCTCGCCGGCGAAGGTGCCGGAGATGGAGATGGTGGAGTCGGCTTCCGTGGGGTAGATGGTCAGGGTGTATTCGCAGCTGTTGGAGTAGTTGCCGCCCATGCCGCCGTCGTCCGTGATGGTGATGCCGCAGGCGGTGACGCTGCCCGTACCCGTCACGTCCATCTGGAAGGTGTAGGGCGCGCCGGTGCCGGGAAGGTTGCTCCACTCGCTGAAACCGTCTGCGCCGCAGTCGGTCCGCACATAGAAGTCATAGACGATGCCGGCCGTCAGCCCGTCGATGGCGTACGGGTTCTCCGTCACGCCCGGAATCACGACGGCGTTCTCGTCGAGACTGTCGGGGTTGAAGCCGGTCGGGCCGTAAACGATTTCCCATGCGGTGGCCGTAGGACCGGCAGCCCAGGCAACCACGACCGTGTCGGTGATGGAGGAGGTGGCGGTCACGCTCGTCGGGCGCACGCAGTTCGGAATCTCTTCGACAACCAGGTTGTCGATGTAGGCATAACCGTATGTGGAGGTGTATTCGTTCTTGAAGGCGATGTGGTGGCCTTCGCCCATGTAGGTGTTGAAGAAGACTGTCCGCTCGGTCCATTCGTTCGGCGTAGCGCCCGGATAGACGGTGTCAACCGGCACGAAGGTGTTGGCGTCGGCGGGATTGCTCATCACACCCACCACCAGACGGTCGGTGCTGTTGGAGCCCATGTACATGAAGGTCGCCATCAGCTGGTTCACGGCGATGGTGCTTTCGAAAGGCGGCGTGACGGCCAGGTTGTAGGTGTTGGAGGTGCCGGCGTAGAAGTAGAGGGAACCAGTGCTTTGGTAGTTTGTGGAGGTGATGTAGGGGCAGTTGTTGTTGGCGGTGTTGATACGGTCCCAGCAGTCGGGATAGACGGTGGTGCCGGTGCCGTAGGTGTCGAAGCCTTCGGTGAACGGCAGGGAGTCGATGCCCACGCAGGTGGTCTTGGCGTCAATCGTGGTCCAATCGCTGTTGTCGCCCGCGCCGCAGACGCTCCGCATGCGGAAAGTGTATTCCGTGTTCGGGGCCAGGTTGCTGACGGTGTAGGGCGACTCGGTCACGGTGCCAACGGAGGTCCAGATCGTGTCGTCGGTCGTGTATTCAACCTCCCATTCGGATTCCTGGTAGCCGGGCACCCAGGTCAGGGTGACGGCGTCGGACGTGGCGAACGTGGAGTAGAGGTTCGGGGCGAAGCAGGTGGCCGTGGAGTCGCAGTTGCCGCCGAAGACGATGTTGTTGCGGACGCTCAGCGCGGTGCCGTTGCTGGTCGGCGGGGTCAGGCTGTATGCGGAACCGTCCTGGTAAGTGTAGCGGGCCATGGAGGAGGTGGTGGAGTGCGTGTACCAGCTGTTGCCGCTCACGTAGCTGCCCGTGCTATCGACGAAGACCACCAACAGGTTGTCGGTGCCGTTGTAGTTGAACGGGGTGTTGAAGTCGAAGGTGTTCCAGCCTGTGGTCAGGGTCTGCGGGCCGGTATAGACCAGCTGGGCGTTCGTGGGCGTAATCCAGCCGGCGGTAAGCGAGGTCTCGCTCGTGTGGGCCAGGTAGATCTTGTAGTTGCGTTGCTGGCTCAGGTTGGCCATGTTCATGGCGATGGAGGTGATGGCGGTCGCGCCGTTCATCTCCGAGGCCAGGAAAATCTGCTGCGAATAGCCGTAGTTGTAGAAGCTGTAGGAGGGGATGTAGGTGCTGGTGCCGGTGCCGTCGCCAATCGCGAACTCGCCGCCGGCCAAGCAACGCGTGGTGAAGACCTTCACGGCGGCCGGGGCGCTGCCTTCGTCGCAGACGGAGGTGACCGACACCTCGTAGGTGGTCAGCGGGTCAAGGCCGGAAAGCACGACCTGGTTGCCGGAGGTGGCCTCCACGGTGATCCAGTTCTCCGTGCCGGCTTCCGTGTAGGCGAAGGTATAGCTTGTGGCGCCGAGCAGCGCGTCATTCCAGGTGACGATGGCGGAGGTGCCCGCCACATGGCTGACCGTCAGGTTCTGGGGCGAGGTGCAGGTCGGGTCGGTCTCGAAGTTGGCCGCCGCCGACCAGTTGGAGAACTCGTCGCCGCAGTTCGTGCGGATGTAGAGGCGGTAGGCGGTGCCGTCGGTCAGGTTGTCTAACGTGAAAACGGTGTCCGCAACGGCCACGGGGGTCACGTCGGCGGTCGTCTCAGTGCCGGTGCAGAGGGCGTATTCCCAGGCATAGTCGCCGGGGAGCGCCGGACTGAAGGCCACGTCGGCCGTGTGCACGGCGACGTTGCTCACCACCGGAGCGGAAGGTTTCGCGCAGTTGATGCCGGTGATGGTGATGTTGTCGATGGCGGCCGGCGGGTTGGCGCCGCTGCCACCGTCGTTCCACCACAGGAGGTAGAGACGCTGCGTGCCATGGAAGGTGTTGTCGAGCGTGGCGGTGTAGTGCACCCAGTCGCTTTGGCCGTACAGCGAGCCGATCAGGGTCGCGCCCTGGATGGTGGAGCCGGACGAGCTGGCGCTGTTCTGCACCTCGGCGGGCGGTCCCAAGTAGATCTTCAGGTAGTCGTAGGAACTGCTTTCGCCCATGCCTCTGAAATCGAAGGAGAAGGCATACTCCGCGTAGTTGCCGAAGTTGATGTCGCGCCAAGCCCATGTGGTGCTCTCGGAGGTGTTGTCGTAGGCGTTGGTCGCGCCGTTGTCATTGGAGACGTACAGGGAGGTGGCGCCGTCGGTGGTGTTGTTGGCCGCCGTGCCGATGTTCCACAGGTTCGTCCCGTTGTGGTAGAAGCACCAGTTGGCGTTCTCGGAGGCATCCTCGAAGTCCTGCGAGTAGGGCAGGATGGCGAGGGTCACCGCCTGGCCGCGCACGCTGATGGCGAGGTCGGTGGCGCCGGTGCTGGAGAGCGTGACCACCCCGCTGTCGATGCCGACCGTCGTGGGGTTGTACTGCACGTAGAGCGTGCCGCCGGCCTGCGGGAGCGTGGCCGTGGCGCCGAAGGAGACACTGTCGGTGGAGACGAAGAACGGGGCCGCCGTGGTGGCGGTGACGCCCGTGGTGAGGCTGAAGGCGTTCACCATGGCGGTCTTCGTGACCGCGTCACCGACGACGGTGTTGAAAGACATCGTGGCGGGTGTCACGGTGATGGTGGGCGTGGTGGGCGCCGCCGTGATCTCCACGTCGTCGAGGTTGAGACGGAACATGTCGGAGATGTTGTGGTGGCGGAAGGCGATATAGACCGTCTGGCCCGTGTACTGCGCCAGGTTGACGGTGTATTCGGTCATCACGCCCGTGGCCACCTGGTCGTAGAGCAGGGTGGTGGTGAAGTCCGCGACCGTGGCGCCGGTGGTGGAGAGATAGACCGAGAAGTGCTCGGCCGCCCATGCCTGGTCCTGGCCGGCCACCCAGAAGGTGAGGATGGCGTCGGAGGTGAGGGGCACCGCCGGCGTGATCAGCCAGTTGTCGGGCGTCAGGGCCGAGCCGTTGTAGGAGGCCGAAGTGATGTGCCCCGCTCCCGAGTGGACGACGAAGCCGTCCGGGCTGCTGCTCTGGGAGTTGTTCAGCACATACCAGACGTTGCCGTCCCCGTCGTTGTCGATGACGGTCCAGCCGGTGGGCAGCTCCGTCCCCTCAAACCCTTCCTGAAGAAGGTAAACCTGCGCCCCTGCGAGAAATGTCATCGCCAGGAACGCGAAAATCAGTAGTAGATTTTTCTTCATAATGGTGAAAATTGGTTGATAATAAATAAATGTTGATAATTTTCCTAAGATAAAAGCGACAACATAAGCAGCGGACTGCTTTCGCTTCAGAAATTAAAAATTTTCGGGAATGGCCGGTTATGAAACGGCGGTTTGAAAAAAAAAGGAAGCCTCACCGTCTCATAAGACGGCGTTGACAAGGAATTTCCGCGGATGTTCCGTTTTTCTCTCCATACTGCCCTTGTGAATTTTTACAAAACAAAAGTAGTAATTTGTCATGATGGAAAACTACAATTTTTTTTGTTTTTTTTCAACCAATAAGACGGGTGTCATTTTGTTGAATGACAAATGGATAAGTAATCCGCTGTTGAAAACTTTTTATCGTCCGCCCGCAAAACCCGCCTGTGGATTTCGCGCGAAAGAGGGCTTTTTTTGACAATTTCGCCGCAGGGAAGAAATAGGGGGGGGCGTAACAAAAAAAATAATCACCCGTATTTTATTATAATTTTTTGTTATATTTGCCGCCGTAATTTGAGAAAAGTCATGTTAGATAGTCGAAAAGGTTATAACAGACTGATATTCAGAATATTACCCCCCCCCCCTTGTTGCGGAGATTGATTCTGTGTGGCCTCGTAGTAGGTACACCTTCTTACTATCTGATTCAAAGCATTTTCCCTTATCCCTTTCACCTGCCAGTTTTCCGGTGGGCGGTTGTCCATTTGAAGTTGTTTAAAAATGTTGTAATATGAAACGTGTAGTTTTATTCGTTCCCCTGTTTCTTTTGTTCATGTTCGCGCAGGCCCAGACGTTGGGCACGATGCGCGGTTTCGCGGCGGGCGGTGCCACCGATCCCGCCACCGGCACCCAGGGCATGCTTGGCGTCCCCTTCTACCGCCATGTCGCCGGCTCGGGCCTCACCCTCTCCGAAGGGCTTTCCGTCGCCCACCTCGTGGTGCAGGAGCTTACAGACGAGACTTGCGAGAACTCCCCCTACCAAAAGCACTATTTCGACATCCCGACCTCCGAACTCACGCCGGGCGTCTCCTATTTCGAACATTACGAGCCCAATGTGGAAGAGTTCGACTATTACGACCTCCTCAACAAGCTCACGCTCACTGTGAAGGACGCCTACGAAATCTACGACTCCATCATGTACCATGCCGATGCGTTGCCTGTGATTCCTGGCAGTCAGCTCGCCACCGGCATCGACTACCAGGTTGTGCTCGGCGACAACGACTTGCACTTCCTCACTTCGGGCGGCTGCGACAGCCTTGTGCATCTCTACGTCTATCAGTGCCCGCTGAAGGTCAGCGATGCCAATAATAATGAATATAATACCTTAATATTAGACGATTTCTACTGCTGGACGAAGGAGAACCTGAAAGCGGGGAACTATGCTGAGAGCGATGGCGCGGGCGGCCAGACGGCGGCCGGAGACGCTCCGTACTTGGTGTATGTTTCGGCGGCGCACCCCGATGCGGCCGCGAACAGCGCCCTCTACGGCTACCTTTACACGTGGGATGCCGCCACCGGCACGCTTAACCCCGCCCAGGGCATCTGTCCTGTGGGCTGGCACCTGCCCACTGCCGGCGAAATGGCCCTCCTCCACGGTCACAGCACCTCCGACCTCAACAGCACCGATCTTTGGGTACAGCCCAACAACAACACCAACAGCACCGGTTTCACGGCGCTGCCCGCCGGCCTCTACAACCCCGCCACGGGACGTTTCGAGGGAATGCTGACCACCACCGGCTATTGGAGCCCGGCTGCCTCCGGTGCGAACTCCGCGCAGGCCTTCGTCATCAACTACTATTGCGACGAAGGCGGTGTGGTGAACACCGAAAAGTCCAAGGCACTGAGCGTGCGTTGCGTGAAGGATAATTAGTTTAGAGTGTTTTTGAAGTTTAGAAAAATAAGATATGAAGAAAGGTTTACTTGTTTTCATGTTGCTGGTGGGGTTTGCCGGTGCGGTGTTCGCGCAGGGAGGACGCATCAGCTATCAGGCCGTGGTGCGGAACAGCCAACACCAGCTGCTGTATGACACCAACATGACGGTCGTGGTGGGCGTTTACAGCCCCTCCGAGACGCTGGTGTATAGCGAACGGCATGAGGTCCGCAGCGACGCGAACGGCCTAATCGCCCTCATGATAGGGGAGGGGACTCCGCTGTCGGGCAGCTGGACCGCCATAGACTGGAGCGACTGTACCGTGAAGACGGAGATGCAGATTGACGGAGCCACGGTGGCGGAGAATGCCATGAAGGTGGGCTCGGTGCCTGCCGCACTCTATGCCGATGAGCTGGACCCGGAGGCTGAAGCATTGCGCAACTTGTTGACAAACAGCAAGCTGTCTGACACGCTTGAGGCTTACTACACGCGCGAGCAGATGGTGGCCGTCATCCACGACACCGCCGACGCGCTGCGCGCTGGGGCTGCGGCTGCTGAAGCCGCCTTCCGCGCCCTGCTCCAAGCCGACAGTGCGGAGCTTTCCCAGAAAATCACCGCCGACAGCAACGACCTGGCCAACCTCTGGAAAGGCCGCGTGAACGGAATTTCCGGGAAAGTCGCTGCCGACAGCGTCGCAATCGTTGGCAAAATCCAGGCCGACAGCGCCTTCATCGTCGGCAAGTTGCAGTCCGACAGTTTGGCTGTGCGACAGAAAATCGACGAGACCATGGACGGCTTGATAGGGAAAATCCGCACCGACAGCATCGCGATAGCCGAGAAAATGCGCAGCGACAGTGCCATGCTGGCCGCCAAAATCAAGAGCGACAGTACGGAACTGAGGGAGATGATGGCCGATGCGCGCGGGGACAGCGAGGATAATTTGGATGAGAAAAAGAGGAATTTGACTGAGAATATTCACTATGCAAGTGAGCAATCGGTGGGAAGCATCCGTTCCGACAGCACCGACTTAAAGGCCAAAATTGATGCCTTCGACGCGGCGGTGGACAACTTGGCCGACCGGGTGAACACGTTCAACACGCATGTGTGCGACAGCGTGGCCGACTGCGTGAACACGAAACTCGTGGCCGCCCAAACGGCTTTCCGCAGCGACATCCACGACAGCCTTGAGGCCTTCAAGGAAACATTGGCCCCTGTGGCCTTCTCCGGCTCCTACAACGATTTGTTGGACCGTCCCACGAAATTGAGCGCATTCGCGAACGATTTGTATTATGTGAGCAACGCAGCCTGTCCCACCGTCGATTTCTGCGGCCTGATGGCGCAGGTGAACGCCCTGGTGGCCGATGTGGAGAAACTGGACAGCACGATTGCGGCGCAAGATGCCGTCATCGACTCGTTGGACGATGTGCTGGCGGCTGTTGAGGCCGTGAAACAGCCCTCGCTCACCCTCACCTCCGATGTGGATGCCTCACAAACCTACTGCCTGCTCGGCGGAGCCACGATGCCGGTGACCTTCACGGCGACCCTCGGGAACGTCAATCCCGCCGGTTACACCTACGCCTGGACCGTGGGTGGTGTGGCTCAGGCCGAAACGGGCAGCACCTTCACCCTCGCCTACGGCTCTGCCCAGGAGGTGAAGTGCACGGCTGCCAAAGGCAATGTCTCCGTGAACGCTGCCCTGACGATTCCGGTGAACACGACCAGCAGCCAAACGCCTTCCATCACATGCGAATCCTTGAACAACGCCTCCACCTATAATTTGGACAAATCCACCCTTAAGACGGTGAGTAACGTGAGTACTGCCACCTGGTACAACGCCAAGGGTGAGGTGGTTGGAAACTACAAGACACCCAACACGGACATCAGTTTCCTGAAAGGCGTCTATACGGTGGAACTGACCAACAGCGAGGGCTGCGTGGCCCGTCAGACGGTGGAACTGTTGCACACCTCGTGCGCGATTACCGGCAGCCTCTACGCCAGCGAGTCGGGCACCG
>CAMVBK010000065.1:0-15931 GCA_947165685.1 uncultured Bacteroidales bacterium
GGAGGTTTAGGAGGTTTAGGAGGTTTAGGAGGTTTAGGAGGTTTAGGAGGTTTAGGAGGTTTAGAAAGTTTAGGAAGTTTAGGAAGTTTAAGTTCTAAGTTTAAGTCTAAGTTCTAAGTTTAAGTTTAGAAGATGACGCCGGCGCTGATGCCGACGTATTGCGGTTTTTGTCCGTCCTGGTTCCTGAAGAAGTAGTGGAAGGAGTAGCGGTAATCGACGCCCACGGTGATGAAGCCGAATCGGAAGTCGAAGCCGGTGGTGAGCAGTGTCCAGTGCGGCTCGAAGGTGGCCTTGGAATAGCCCAGGGTGTTGTCGGTGACCTTCAGCAGCGGCTGGTAGGCCACGCCGAGATAGGGCTGGAACGCGATCTTTTTGGTGATTTTCACGTCGCCCACCGCGCGGATGGGAATGACCAAGTAGCGGTTCTCCACCATGTCGTCCATCGTCTCGCCGGTGGGCAGCGTGTAGGTGAAGTGGTTCTTGAAATACTGATATCCCAGTCCGATTTCGCCATAAACGTATTGTCCCGCGCGGAAATATCCTCCGAAGTGGACGGTCCGCGTGGAGGTGAGGTGGTCGTCAGGGGTATAGTCGCGGTTAAGGGCAAACTGCGTCGAGACCCGGAACCCGAACTGATACCACTTTTGGGCGTGAACTGTGGTGATAAATGCTGTTAAAACAATGACTATTAATAATTTACGCATTATTCTGATTTAAATAGGGTTCCTAATTTCTTGAAAAAACCTTTTTCCGCTTCTTCGGGTTCCGCCGCGGCCTGTTCTTCCTCCAATTTGGCGGCGATTTCGCTCTCCTTGGTGTTGCATTGGCTCATGGTGCGTTGCATACCCACGGTGACAAACGACTTCACGGCGCTGACGGCCCGTTCGACGCAGGGCTCCACCAACTTCATCTCCTCGGAGGAGAACCGCCCCAGCACGTAGTCGATCTGGTGCCCCATGGCGTAGTCCTTGCCGATGCCGCAGCGCATGCGCGGGATGTCGGTGCTGCCGAGCGTCTCGATGATGTTGCCGATGCCGTTGTGGGTGCCGCCGCCGCCCTTGGGCTTCAGCTTGAACACGCCTAACGGCAGGTCGATGTCATCATATACCACTAAACAGTGGTCGAGGGCTACATTTTCCTGCGAGAGCCAGTATTTCACCGCCTTTCCGCTAAGGTTCATGTAGGTGGTGGGCATGATGACCACGATTTCGCGGCCTTTGAACGAGCCACGGGCAACGTAGGCCAGCCGGTCAACGGTGAAGGTCGCCTTCAGGGCTTTCGCCACCGCGTTGGCCACCTCGAAGCCGTAGTTGTGGCGCGTGCCGGCGTACTGCTGCTCGGCGTTGCCCAACCCCACAATCAGGTAGCGTTTCTCATTCTCCATCCTCAACCTCGCTTTCCTCTTCAGACATGTTCACGAAAAACGAAAAATGCAGCTTCCCGTAACGGCGGTGGTCGTAGAACTTCGGATGTTCCGAGAAATCGTGCGCGATGGAATGCTCCATCACGAGCCAGCCGTCGGGGAGCAGCAGGTTGTGCTCGAACACGTTGTCGATGATTTTCTCGATGTTGGGCAGGTCGTAGGGCGGGTCGGCGAAGATAATGTTGAATTGCTGGCGGCAGGAGGCGGTGTAGGCGAAGGCGTCTTGCCGGATCACCGTCACCTGATCGTTGTAGTGCAGCTGGTCGATGGTTTTCTGTATAAATTTGGTACACAGCAGGTTCTCATCGACAGATACCACGGAGAGGGCTCCTCGGGAGGCGAATTCGTAGGTGAGGTTGCCCGTGCCGGAGAAGAGGTCCAGCACCCGTACGTTGTCGAGGTAGAAGTAGTTGTTCAGGATATTGAACAGGCTTTCCTTGCCCATGTCCATGGTCGGGCGCACGGGCAGGTTGGCAGGCGCCACGATATGGCGGCCACGGTTTTTTCCGCTGATGATTCTCATTATTGCAGAATGATAGGCTTGATTTGGTATTTTTTGAACAGTTGGAGCAGCTTACGGTCTTCCCCGCCGTGGAAGTGCAGGAGCATGTCGGGAGTATGCAGGTTCAACTGGCGGATGATGTGGAGCACATAGAAGAGGATGTCCGTCGGGTCGGTGAGCGGGAATCGGTTGGCGAGCAGCGGTTCGCCGCGGTGAACTGCTGCCACGTCGAGGAAATCGTTGTCGATGCCGACATAAAGTGCTGACACAGCGTTCAGTTGGCCGAGCATTTGGAATGTCAGTGCGGTCTCCGACACCACCTGGTGCGGGAACGGCAGCCTGGCGAGGGTGTCCACGTCGTTCTGGTTGAGGGAATAGACGGCCCGGTAGTTCCCGATGGGGTCGGAGTAGGTCTGTCCGATGCGGGAGGTGTCGAACTGCAGGGCGAGGTAGTCGCGGGCTTTCGTGGGGGAGTAGAGTTCGGCGGGCACTAACAGGGGAATATGCCTTGCGGCGATAATGCGCAGCGCATCGCCCGGGGCGAAGAACGCCGGTGCTTCGGTGGACATCAGTGCGCCGGAACTGTGCGGGAACGACTTGACAGCAAGGCGGTTACCCTCGTGCTTATAAAATGAAAATCCATCCGGCGCAATGCGAATGGATTTCCCATAATATTCGTTAAGTGTAGGAGTCATGATATGGAATTATTCCCAGCTGCCGGCGGTGCTGGCTTCGGTTAAGGAGCCCATGTACAAAGGCTCGTACTGGGAGCGGTACTGGTTCTCGGAGGCGAGGTCGTTGTAGAAAATCTTGTTCCAGAGCTTGGTCAGCGGGCCGGCGTTCTCCGGGGTGATGCTCTTTTCCATGTTGTAGAGCATGTCGTCAAGGCTCACGTCGATGCGATAGACCGGGATGGTGTAGGTCTTGCTGGAGAGCGAGTCGGTCTGGATTTGGTATTTCTTCTCTTTGTTGGAGAAGGGGATGTATTGGAAGTTCTTGAAGTTCTCTTTGGGGACCTTCTTGTCGATGTCGAGGATTTTCTCGATGGCGGGCACGGAGACGACCTCCTTGTGGATGAGTCCGAGCTTGAAGGCCTCGGCCTCGCTCATGGTGTCGGGGAAGTTACCCACGTTCTTCTCGATTTGCACGGTGCCGTTGTTAACGAAATCAACCAGCTTGTCGATGTTGTCCGCATAGACTTTGTTCACGTTCTTATAGACGGCCTGGGCGCTGCGGATGGCGAGCAGGTTCTGCACGTTGGCCTCTTTGCGGATTTGATAGACAGTTTTGAATTTCTCGGGGCGCATGATGCTGCGGGCGGCAAAAATGGCCAGGATGACCACCACGATGGCCATCAGGATAGAGAATAATCTTCTAAGTTTCATAACGTTATATACCTTTTTTGTTTATTTCTACTTTTCAGAATTTCGCGCAAAAGTAGTAAAATTTTGCGTTCAAAATGTTTTTTCGAAAAATTATTTTCAAACAGGGGGTGTGGATTAAAACAGGATGCGGTGTATGCCGGCCGTGCGCGTCTGCGTGATTAAATTCGCAAAACGCTGATAGTCAGATTCGTTATCTACAAAATCAATGTTTTCAGTATCGACTAAAAGAATCGGGACATTCTGGTTCTCGCGGAAGTAGGTGAGGTATTTCTCCTGGATGTCGGAGAGGTAGCCGGCGGTGATGTCCTTCTCGAAGTCGCGGTTGCGCTTGGCGATTTGCCGGAGCAGTCGTTCGGGTTTGGTGTAGAGGTAGAGGATCAGGTCGGGTTTGGGCAGGAAGCCTGCCACGGTGTCGAACACGGTCTTGAAGAGGGCGTATTCGTCCTTGGAGAGGTTGTTCTTGGAGAAGAGCAGGCATTTGTCGATGAAATAGTCGCCGATGACGAAGTCGGTGAAGAGGTCGCGGGCGGCGAGGAGCCCCTTGAGCTGCTGATAGCGGTCCATCAGGAAGGTCATCTCCACGGGGAAGGCGTAATGCTCGGGATCCTTGTAGAACTTCTCCAAGAAAGGGTTGTCGGAGAAGCGCTCCAGCACCAGCTCGGCGTTGAAGTCGCGGGCGAGCATGGTGGCGAGGGTGGTCTTGCCCGCGCCGATGCTGCCTTCCACAACGATATAGTTATAAGGGATTTTCGTCATGAATCAGGTCGATGTTTAGTTCTCGGAGAGGGGCCAGCACGAACTCGCGCTCGGCGATGAGGGGGTGGGGGAGCGTGAGCCGTTCGTCATGGTAGCGTATGCGGTCGTAATCAAGAATATCGAGGTCGATGGTGCGCGCGTGATATACGGGCTGCTGGTCCAGGTAGTAGCTCTTCTGCGCGCGCCCCAACCGACGCTCGATAGATTGCAGTGCGTCCAACAACGGCAGCGGCTCCAGTTCGGTCTCCACCACGATCACCTGGTTGAGGAACGGGTCCGACTCGAAACCCCAGGCAGGGGTCTCAATCACCGAAGACCGGCGCGTGACCGTCCCCACTTCCCAACCGATGAGGCAGTCGGCCATCCGCAGGTAGAAGCTGCGGTTGCCCATGTTGCTGCCCAATGCGATGATGGCTTGATGTGGCATCCTTTCCGGGTGGGTTAGTTGTTGATGAAAAGAAGCGGCTGCGGCGCGATGCCCGCGATGACGCTCAGGGACTTGGAGTAGCTCAGGAGGTTCTCGATGATTCGCCGCGAGGGCTTCTCCTTTTTCACTGATTTTCTGATGACAGGGGTAAAGTTTTTATCCATCGGCATTTCTATTTGTGAAACAATAAAAAACGCCCTTTTAACGACAAAGTGTTAATTTTATTGTGCACGCGAAATTTTTTTCTTAGGGAGCTCCTGTTCGTCTTGTATGGCCAGCAGCATGGAGTCGGCGGACATGGCGAGGCTGTCCTGGCGGCTCCATTCGCGGAACCGCGCCTCGTTGCGGTAAAAGGCGACCATGGGCTTCCGCTCGAAAGTCATCAGGTGCAGGGTGCTGTCGGGCGGCCAGGTGCCGTTGCGCAGCTGCGTGACCGGGATCTGGTTGCAGTAGGCCACGTAGTAGTCCCAGGTGCTGTCCAACCGGTCGTACTCCTTGAAGACGAGCTGTATGTTCAGGTCGTTGCGATAGAAGAAGGCGCAGGCGGCGTTGCCGTTGGTGGCCACCACCACCGGGCGCAGGGTGTAGTGCCCGGTGTCGTGTGCGCCGATATACTCCTTCATCCATACGTTGGCCTCCTTGTTGGCCTCGAAGTTGCTGTCGAGGGCATATTTCGCGTAGGCGTTGTGGATGCCCCCGGAAATCTCGTTGAAATAGAGCGAGGTGTAGGGGCTGTTGAGCAGGATATGGCGGATAGGCATGAAGGAGAGCAGCGCCATCAGACCCAGAATCACAAAATTGGTGTAGCGGTCGTGGATGTGGCGCAGGGTGCATTCCAACCCGCTGGCCGCAATCAGCATGAACAGCGGATAGATGCAGTAGTGGATGGCCCACAGCGTGTCGGGGTTCATGTAGTGCGTCTTCACGCGGTTGATGCAGAACAGGAACGTATATATAAATATGAATATGGAGAACGGCTTCAGCGTCTTGATGGCGTTCTTGAAGAAGATGAAAAAGAGCATGAAGCTGAGGAGCACCACCGTGGGCGTGGTGATGTACAGATATTTGCTGAGATAGCGCTTGGGAAAGTTGTCGGGCCCGATGAACTGCCCCTCGAAGATCTGGTTCTGGTCGAACGGGATGTTGGTGACCAAGGAGGCGAACGACTTGTTCGGCATGAGGAAGGAGGTCTCCAAATAGAGGGTGCACAGGCTGTGGACGATGAACACGGCCACCCACATCGCCGCCACGGAAAGGCTGACCAACCCGAGCGCCTTGAGGTATTCCTTGGTGTAGATTTTCTTGATGGGGTTGTAGAGGAAGAAGTTCAGCAGGGTGAAAATCATGAAGAGGTGCAGCAGCGACGACCCCGCGTTGTGCACCGAGAGCGTGAGCAGAATGCCGATGGAGATGCGGACGAGCCGCGAAATGCGGATGACCGGCAGCTCTCGGCTGAAATAGTACATCTGCATGATGCTGTAGATGAAGAAGAAGGCGAAGGTCACATCCACGATGTTGCTTAGCGAGTAGCCGAAGAAACGTGGGGAGATGAGCAGGAAGAACGCTGTGAAGAAGGCCGCGCGCCAGCTGAACGCCCGAAGCAGAATCAGCGACAGGTAGGCAATCAACAGCCAGCCGAAAACACTGCTGATGATGTGACGAAAAGCATACACATCGTTGATTTTCAATGTTTTCGAAAGTGCGTAGATGACCAGGTCGATGGTCTGGGCTTGCGTGTGCGCGTAAGGGTGCGACTTATAGGCATCGGGGTCGCCGATGTGGTGGATGTGGTTGTACAGCAGCTCCGAATACTCGTTCTGCGCCATTTCGCGGTCGGAGACACCGATGCGCTGGCTCAGCACCAGCATACCCACCAACGAAATCGCCAATAGGATCATCCACAGGTACTTGAACACATCGTCGCCCGTCTTCAGCGACAGGTTGAACTGGCTTTTCTCAATCTGATATTTGATTTTCTTCTTGTTGTCCTTCGAAAAGCGGACCTGCCAGATGTTGTCGTCAAAGAGGTTGTCGTAATAGAGGAACTTGTCCACCACATTCTTGAGGCGGATGAACAGCCGTTCCCATATATTGGTCGTCTCTTTCGGCATGGCTTACGCGAGGTGGAATTGGGGGAGCAGACGGTGCAGGTAGTCGGCGGCCTGTGGCCCCTCGTTGAAGAGCAGGTCGATGACGGAGAGGTTCGGGACAAAACCGAACTTGTCTTCAAACACTTGGTAATAAGGAGTTTGCAGCCGGAAAGGATAGTCGTCTCTTTTGGCTTGTTTGGGATGGATAAGCAATCGAAGGTCTCGCGTTTCGTAAGGGGTGAACGTCTCGGTGGTCGCCACCTCCCGTTCCACGCGCATCAGTTTCAGCAGCGTCTGCATCAGCTGGAGGTTGAAGTCGAACAGGAACTCGAATTTCTGTTCGAAGAAGGGTTTCAGCGCATCCTTATAATACAAATAGTAAGGGGTGTTGTTGTATGCCGACTCGATGGAGCGCCAGTGCACGCGCGGCCAGGGGGTGGCATAGTCGATGCGCACCTCTTTCACGATACCCATTCTACCGTCATGAACGGTAGGAATGATGAGATTCAGCACTCCGTTACCGTTCATGATGGTCGTCCTGTTGCGGTAGGACTGTTTCTGGTATCGCTCCTCGCGCTCGATGGCGGCGTTCCCGGATAGCAGGAAAGCGAAATGCTCGACCGGCGGGAGGTAGGCGGTGGCAAGCAGGGTAGAGGACACCGTTACTTGGATATGATCAGTTTGGACTTGTAGTTGCGTTGCGAGCCGATCAGCTCGACGAAATAGATGCCGTTTTCCAATCCGTTGACGTTCAGCGAGAAAGTGGCGTCGGTTTCGACATTGGAGCTTCTGACTAACTGGCCCACGGCGTTGTAGATGTTGCAGACGGCGGTCTCGGGCAGGAATTCGCCCTGGATGGTGACAATGCCTTCCTGGGCGGGGTTGGGATAGACTTCGAAGGTGGAAACCTGCCGCTCGTAATCCGCAATGTTGGCGACCACGGAGCCGTCGTAGTTCATGCCGGGCAGCGTGGTGACGCCGGTGTTGTCGGGGTCGAGCCACGGTTGGAGTTTCCGGGCGATGTCGGAGTTGTTGTTATTGGTCCAGTGATAGTACATTCTGCCGTAGTTGTCGGTGCCGTAGGTGTAGTCGCAGGCACTTGATCCGCTGGTGAGGGTGCCGATAATCAGGCCGTTGGCATTGAAGAGCGGGGAACCGGAAGAGCCTTGCTCGGTGACGCCCTTGTTGGGGTTGGTGCGCCATTTGACGGAGAAATACTTGTTGGCCATCTGCCCCGAGGTGATGGTGGTCACGCTCTGCGGGAAGCTGATTTTCTTCCAGTCGCCGCCGGGATGGTGGATGCCGGCACCCACAGAGGCGGCACCGCTTCTGTCCCAGCCGGCGAAGAAGATGCTGTCGCGGAAGACGGGGCTGAGCATGCCGGTGATTTTCAGCAGCAGGAAGTCGGAGGAGTTGGCGGTGCTCGTCGTGTTGGATCGCGCGACGATGTCGCCGCCGTTGGTCACTCTGTAGGTGCCGTTGGTGCCGTTGCAGGAGTTGGTGTTGTAGAGGAAGTAGAACTTATGCGTCTGGTCAGCGGAGGCCACGCAGTGGTCGGCGGAGAGCACGTAGGGAGTCTTGTCCATCCGCGTGTTGTTGACCGTCGCGCCGGAGCAGAGGTAGGTGCCCCAGCCGCCTTCTTCAGCCACGTAGGCTGTGATGGCGATGCAGACCACAGAGCGGATTTGCGGGCGCCAGCCGTTCCCGTCGGGGCAGATCACATTGATGTGGCAGTTGCCGTCGGCCTCGCCGATGGGACCTTTGCCGTCCTGCTCGCCGACATGGAGGAAATCCCGGTAGATGTGCATGACGGCGGCGATGTTGAACTCGCCCTTGAACGCGGCGCCGGCGGGCTCATAATACTCCACCACCACCTCGTCGCCGAGGATGTCGTCCGTCACCAACTTGCCCACGCTCTGCACGTCGGCGTTGGTGTAGGGACCGAAGACCTGCTTCTGGTCGGGACTGTATATGAACAACTTGCCCTCTTCAGGGATGTTGAAATGGTCGAAGACAAGGTAGGTCATCACGGCACCTTCCGACACGTACTTGATTCTCCAGAGCGTGCTTCCGTCCTCCATGATGTCGGTGCGGCCGGAACTCTTCGTCGTGTTGTTCACGGAAAAACCGACGCCGGCGCGAAGGGGCATGGATTTGTCCTGGCTCTGCAAGTCGGCCTGCAACAGGTTCGCATTGTCGGTACTGGGCATCTCTCTGACATCCAATACTTGTGAAATGCCTTTTTTCGCGAACGAATACGGCAACTCTTTTTTTGATTCTTGAGCGGATAATGTGTTGGCTAACACTGTGAAAATAACCGCGATAATCCAAAATTTTCTCATACTTCTAAAGGATATTTTTTATGGCGGCAAAAGTATAAAAAAAATCGTATTTTTGCAACCGTTTTTAAAATGAACCTATGGCAGTAAAAAGAAAAGTGAAATTTGAGGGCGTCCCCTACGAGGGAAACCTGGAAGAGCTCATCATACAGGCGCTTATTGAGAAGCAGGGAGCCGACATCCGCTGCGTCAATCTGAAAAAAATCAACCATGTCTATTTCGACTACTTCATCGTCTGCACCGGCAATTCAAAGCCACATGTGGAGACGCTGTGCGACTTCGTGCAGGAGCAGACCCAGCGCGTGGCCGGCATCAAGCCGCTGCACGTAGAGGGCCTGGAAAACAAGGAGTGGATCCTGCTCGACTATTTCAATATCCTGGTGCATATCTTCCTCCCCGAAGCCCGCGACTACTATCAGATCGAGTCGCTTTGGGCCGACGCCGACATTCAGAACTTTTAAGCAATAATCCGTGGGCGGTCTCGTAGGGACGAACGCCCGGTTGAAATTTTAATTTGAGATGAACGATAACAAAGGAAACATAAATAAGAACAACCGCAAAGGCATGCCTGATTTTTTCGGCGGGGATTGGGGACAGAACGGCAAAAACGGCGACAAGCGGAAGTTCAGCTGGTCATTTATATATATAGCCATCGCCTTGGTGCTGATTGGCATCTATTTCTTCTCCTCGGGCGACACCTCCCGCGAGGTGAACGACATGGAGTTCTATCAAATGGTCAAGAACCAAGAAATAGAGCATGTGGAGTATGTGAAGAAGAACTCGCACGTCAACATTTTCCTGAAGAGGATGGCCTTGGAGGGCAACCCCTCCCACGAAGCGGTGCGCAAGAATGTCCAGGGACCGCAGTACTTTCTGGTGGTCACGGACTTGCAAGTCTATAACGAGAACCTCCGTGATGCCAAGAACCAGTACGTGCAGGAACGCTTGGCGCAAGACAGCACGTTGGTGGCCAACGATGTGGCCAAGGAGTACGATTTCCCGATGAAGCAAGACAACACGCAGGGCTTTGGCTTCGAGATTTTGATTTGGCTGTTCCCGTTCCTTCTGATTTTCATGCTGTATTGGTTCTCGATGCGCTCCATGCGCGGTGGCGGCGGCTTCGGCGGTCCGGGCAACATCTTCAACATCGGCAAGTCGAGGGCGCAGGAGTTCGACGAGAAGTCCGGCCAGGTGGTCACGTTCAAGGATGTGGCTGGTCTGGAAGGCGCGAAGTTCGAGATTGAGGAGGTCGTCGATTTCCTAAAGAATCCCCAGAAATACACCGTCTTGGGCGGCAAGATTCCGAAGGGCGTGCTCTTGGTCGGGCCTCCGGGCACCGGCAAAACCCTCCTGGCCAAGGCCGTGGCGGGCGAGGCGAAAGTGCCCTTCTTCTCCATGTCGGGTTCCGACTTCGTGGAGATGTTCGTGGGCGTGGGCGCCTCCCGCGTGCGCGACCTCTTCCGCACCGCCAAAGAGAAAGCCCCCTGCATCATCTTCATCGACGAGATTGACGCCATTGGCCGCGCCCGTGGCAAAGGCGCGTTCTCGAATGCCAATGACGAGCGTGAAAGCACGCTGAACCAGTTGCTTACAGAGATGGACGGATTCGGCACCAACGCCGGTGTCATCATCATGGCGGCCACCAACCGCGCCGATATCCTCGACCGCGCCCTGCTGCGCGCCGGCCGCTTCGACCGGCAGATTCAGGTGGAACTTCCCAACCTGAACGAACGAAAGGGCATCTTCGGCGTGCACGTGCGTAACCTCAAGCTCGGGCCGGATGTCGATCTCGACTTCTTCGCCAAGCAGACTCCCGGGTTCTCTGGCGCCGACATCGCCAACGTCTGCAACGAGGCCGCCCTTATCGCCGCCCGTCACAACAAGACGCAAATTGACAAGGAGGACTTCCTCTCCGCGGTTGACCGTATCATCGGCGGACTGGAACGCCGTGGCAGCGTGATTTCTCCGGAAGAGAAGAAGACCATCGCCTACCATGAGTCGGGCCACGCCTGCGTGAGCTGGATGCTGCGCTACGCCTCCCCGTTGGTGAAGGTGACCATCGTGCCGCGCGGAAAGGCCCTCGGCGCTGCCTGGTATCTGCCCGAGGAACGCCAGCTCACGACCTACGACCAATTGTTTGACGAGATGACCGCCACCCTGGGCGGACGCGCCGCTGAGGAGGTTTTCTTCGGCCGAATCTCCACGGGTGCCCTCAACGACCTGGAGCGCGTCAGCAAACAGGCCTATGCCATGATTGTCTATTACGGACTTGACGAAAAAATAGGCAATGTAAGTTACTATGACTCAACGGGTCAGCAGGAATATAGCATGACCAAGCCCTATAGCGAGAAAACGGCGCAGGAAATCGACGAGCGGGTGCATCTGCTTATCGAAAAGGCTTACAATCGGGCCAAGACCATTTTGAAGGAACATTATGACAATGTGGAGAAACTGGCCAAGTTGCTGCTGGAACGCGAGGTGATCTTCACGGAAGATGTTCGCAACATCCTTGGCGAGCGTCCGTTCTCGACGGAAGAACCCGTCGCCGACGAGAAAACTACCTCTCCCGTTGATTCTGGAGAAACCTCCGGGAACGCTTCCTCGGCGGAATCCTCCACTAACCCAGAATAAAATCGTGATGCCATGAGTCAGATGGACAGCAGTTTGATAACCGACAAAGAATACATTCGCGGGGTGATCAGGAAGAGTGTCGTTTCGCACGACCAGATTTCCGAAGGGCAGCCGAGCGTCAGCTTCATGCGGCCGATGGAGAATGTTCCGGTGGAGTTCTGGAAGAATTTCCAGGCCAACGGCGGGAAGATTCTTCGTTGCCAGTCCGGCCAGGATCGGTTGAAATACCTTAAGATGTTGGCCGACGACCAGCAGTACAACGTGGTGTTAAACACCCACAACAATCTTCGCGGCATGTTGGAGCAGGTCGGGCTCAATTTTGTCAACTCGATTTCGGTGAACATGCAGGTTGACGCGGTGGTGGTGCTGTGCACGACGCTGGTGGCACGCACGGCCAGCATGGGCTTCACCCAGCCGGTGGCGCGTTTCGTCTCCATGCGTAACCTCGCCAAGGACGTGATTGTGATTTCCCGCATGAGCGACATTGTGGCCGACATGGAAGATGCGCTGGAGCGCAACAAGAAGTTCGGCGGGGAGGCAGGTCTGGAGTTTGTCACCCCTTCGCCGCTGCCGAAAGAGAATGGCAAGGAGGTGCGCACGCCGCAGCATCCGCGCTATATTCTCCTTTTGTTGGACGAAAACCGCCCGAAAAATGCGTAATCTTTTAACCCGAACCGCTTCCGGAATCGTCTATGTCGCCTTGATGGTGGCGGCGGTGTTCACCCCCTGGGTGGCCGTGCCGTTGGCCTTCTTCCTGACCCTCGTCGGGGTTCGCGAACTCTACAAGATGTATGAGACGCCGGAATTGAAGCAAGCCTATCCGTTCACCAACATAGCTGCGGGAATAGTAATGTTGGCATTCTTGAACTTATCCGTCCAGTATTTTGCGGTTTCCATGGCTCGGGCTTTGCCGCACACGGGCGAACCGTCGTCTTCTTTCATTGGATTCTATCTGATGATTTTAATTGCGATCGTGTCCATCTTTTTGCCTGCGCTGTTCTGCAAACAGGAACACCCGGTGCAGATGCTTGGCATGGGGCTGCTGTCGATCGTGTGGATTGTCCTGCCGTTGTGCGTGCTGTTTTTCCTGTGGCCATCCCGTAATCCGGCGCAAATGCTCTCCTTCCTTATTCTTATATGGGCTTCCGACACGTTCGCCTACCTCGGCGGGTCGCTGTTCGGCAAGCACAAGCTGGCACCGGACATCTCGCCGGGCAAGACATGGGAAGGTTTCCTCATCAGCTGTGTGCTCACGGTCGGGCTCGCGGTCGGGCTTTCTTTCATTCCTTTTTTCAAGTCGTGGGGCCTCCTTTGGTGGCATTTGGTTGTCATAGCCCTGCTCACCGAAGTTTTTGGACTGTTGGGCGACTTGACGGAGTCGCTGTTCAAGCGCAAAGCCGGGGTGAAGGACAGTGGCAAGATTATCCCCGGGCACGGCGGTGTCCTCGACCGCGTTGACTCCATCCTTTATGCCGCCATTCCCGTCTATCTGTTCTGTCTGATGGTGGCTTCGGAAGCGTAGGCAAATCGATTTGTGGGAATGAATCGGGAATAAAAAAACGCGCCATATTAGCGCGCTTCCCTTATTGGTTCAAAACTTTTTAGTATTCGTCCTCATTGAAGAAGAAGTCCTCTTTTGAAGGGTAGTCCGGCCAGATGTCTTCGATTGAATCGTAGGTTTCGCCCTCATCATCAATCTCTTGAAGGTTTTCGATGACTTCCATCGGGGCACCGGAGCGAATGGCGTAATCCAGCAGCTCGTCGCGGGTTGCCGGCCAAGGTGCGTCCTCTAATCGGGTGGCTAATTCTAATGTCCAATACATAGTTTTGATGTTAAATTAATGGTTTATTTTTGAGCGCGCAAAAGTATAATATAAAACTGAAAAAGTCAAGCTTTTTGAAAAATTTTATTTCGCTGATTGATAGAGAGTTTCGGAAATATTTTCTTTTTTGTGGAAAAATCGGGCCAAAATAAAGAAAAAATCGGACAGTCGATTCAGCAAAACTTGCACTTTTTTGTAGTTGTCGTCGCGGGCGGCGAGCTCGGCTACGTAGCGTTCCGCGCGTCGGCACACGGTGCGGCACACGTGGGTGTCGGCGATCAGTCGGCTGCCCTGCGGCAGGATGAACCCGCGCATGGGTTCCAGCTCCGCGCTCATGCGGTCGATCTCGTGTTCGATTTCCCGGGTGAATTCCTCCAAGCGCTCCACCTTCCAATAGCGTTCCCAACTCGCCACGGGGGTGGCTAACATGCCCCCGACCACGAAGAGCTCATTTTGCAGTTTTGTCAGAAAATCGTCCGAAATCTGCGAAATCACGACCCCGATGAAGCTGTTCAACTCATCTACCGTGCCGTATGCATGCAGTAGAACATCACTCTTTGAAATGCGTGAACCATCTGATAATGAAGTGGTTCCGTTGTCTCCAGTACGTGTATAAATTTTCATCATTTTTTTTTTGCAAAGATAGAAAAAAAATGTATTTTTGCACCCGCAAAGGCAAGGATATAAATGATGTCTCCTTAGCTCAGTTGGTAGAGCAATTGACTCTTAATCAATGGGTCCAGGGTTCGAGCCCCTGAGGGGACACTGAAAGCACTCCAAACTAACCGTTCGGGGTGTTTTTTTTATGTCCGGATTCCGGCAACTTCGCTCTCCGAAATCTCCAATCGCTTCACGCTTTCAAAAAAGGAAACACCTTGCTTACAAAGGTTTGCAATATTCTGGAACCGTCCAACTCCATTCCCCTTACACCTGTTGGTCATCGTTCCAGACCGATTTGAGCATATTTGCTTTGAACATCCTCCTTGACCGTTTTTTGTCCAAAACTGAGACCGAAATTGAGACCGTTTCTATTTTGCCGAAAAAACGGTCTCAGTTTTCTCATAACATATTGTCTAACATAAAATTGCAAGGATAAAATGAAAATCAACTTTAATTTGAGAAAACCAGACAAGAACAATATATATACCGTGTTCCTCATCACCACCTTCAATGGTGTCCGTCTGTTTTACAACACTCGGATTAAGGGGAGAAAGGGGGAGTGGGACCCGAACAAACAACGGTTCAAGGGAAAGGAACGGAATGCCGCCAACGCCAAACTTTGTGAGTTTGAGACCCTTGCTTTCAGATTTGCCGACAGTCTTCCCCTGAACGACCCGAAACCAACCCAGAAGAAACTGAACACTTTCTTTGACCTGCATCTCGGTAGAACAACCGTCTCTACGGATAAAATGGACTTTATGAGGTTGATTATAATGATATGCGAGGATAGTGCGAAACGTATGAATGCAAATGGAGAGATTATTTCTGCCTCTACACAGTTGAAATATTGGATTACCCAACGTCTGATGGTTGAGTTTGAGAAGTATCATCGGAAATCCGACCCGAGTTTCAAGTTGGACTTTGACACGATAGGGGATTGCACCGAAGAACTGAAATACTTTCTTGCCAAGGTCAAAGGGTATGCACCATCCACCATCAACAAACACTTGAAGGTCGTGCGTGTTTTCATTAAGGAGTCGGTGAAACGTGGTTATAATTGTTCCTGCGATATGAAAAAGTTGCGGGTCAAGTGCGACAAACCTGAACACATCATTCTGACCGATGAGGAACTGCGACGGATAATAGACCTTGATTTAAGTTGCGAACCATCCTTGGACAACTGCAAGTCATACTTTTTGATTTCCGTCTATACAGGGTTGCGGTATTCCGATGCAATCCGTCTTGATAAGTCCAATGTTTGTGATGGAATCATTATGATTCACCAACAGAAAACGGGTAATCCCGTCAAGATACCCATCCACCCCGTCATCCAGAATATAACCGACCATATTGACCGTCTGCATCCGATTTCAAACTGCAAGTTCAACAAATACATCAAGAAGGTTGCCTTGATTGCAGGTATTGACGATGTTGTGGAAGTGAAGAAGATTGTGGGTGGAAAACGGATTGTTGAGAAGGTTCCGAAGTGGAAACTGATTTCATCCCATACGGGAAGGCGACAGTTTTGTTCCACTTTATATGCAAAAGGGTTAAGTGAATGGGTGATTATGTCTTTTAGTGGTCATAAAGACTTGACCACATTCAAACAATATATCTGTCTGAACATTGACACGAAGATGGATATGCTCAAATCGGTCTGGAACGATGACCAACAGGTGTAAGGGGAATGGAGTTGGACGGTTCCAGAATATTGCAAACCTTTGTAAGCAAGGTGTTTCCTTTTTTGAAAGCGTGAAGCGATTGGAGATTTCGGAGAGCGAAGTTGCCGGAATCCGGACATAAAAAAAACACCCCGAACGGTTAGTTTGGAGTGCTTTCAGTGTCCCCTCAGGTAATAAGTCCAACACGGTCAATCCGTTGGAACACACGGATAA
>CAMVBK010000066.1:0-15710 GCA_947165685.1 uncultured Bacteroidales bacterium
AACCCCGTGGATTCCGTCCACTATGACGAGGAGACGGTCTGCGCAGGCGGGACGTACAACGCCCACGGCTTCACCTACACCGCTCCTTACAGCACGCTCCCGAGTGTCCACCGCGACACGATCCGGACGATCAATGCCCACGGCTGCGACAGCATCGTGACGCTGACGCTGACGGTGAACCCCGTGGATTCCGTCCACTATGACGAGGAGACGGTCTGCGCGGGCGGGACGTACGACGCCCACGGCTTCACCTACACCGCTCCATACAGCACGCACCCGAGTGTCCACCGCGACACGATCCGTGCGACCAATGCCCACGGCTGCGACAGCATCGTGACGCTGACGCTGACGGTGAATCCGATGAAGACGACCTCCCTTGACGGCGAGATCTGTTTAGGCGAAAGCTACACGGCGAACGGCTTCAACATCACGCCGACCGAGGCGGGCACGACCACGCACACGCTGAGTCTGACCACCGCGAAGGACTGCGACAGCATCGTGACGCTGACCCTGACCACGTACCCGAACCCCGTCGTGAATGTCAACTCCGTGGCTGACCTCTGTCCGAACGTGGGCTCTGTTGAGCTGACCGCGACTGTGACAGCTACCACTGCTGACTACACTTACGAGTGGAGCGGCGACCTGACGGTCGCCCCGGCCACGAACACCACCTCGGCTCTGTCGTCCACTGCTGTTGCGACTATCCCGTCGGCACCCAATTCCTGCGGACAGACATACTACGAGTCTGTCAAGGTGACGGATGCCCATAACTGCGTGGCGTTAGCTTCTTTCAGCATTGCAGTGCGGATGCCGGCTACACCCGTCATCACCGCCTCGGCCACCGACCATGATTTTGAATGCGAACCTGCATTGGGCATCCCGACCTTCACGGTTGCCGACGACTGCGAGGGCATATTCACTCTTCCGGTCGACAGCGTGACCGATGGCGGTGTCATCTCCACGGGCACGCACACCTACTCCCATACCTGGACGGCCCACTACACCGATGCCTGCGGCAACCACGCCGCCGACAAGAGTGTGACCTACACCTGGACCGTGGCTCCCGAAGTCACGATTACCTGCCCGCCCGACCACTATGACACCCTCGCCTTCGGCGACTGCGTGATGAACATCTATCCCGAACAAATAGGCATACCTACCATCAATGCGCCGTCTGACTGGCCCGTGACCGTCTCCAACGACATCCCTGAGGATTACCTCTTCCAAGAAGGGGAAACTGTCATCACCTGGGTGGCTACCGACCCGGTGTGCGGCAATAGTGTCAGCTGCGAGCAGAAGGTCATCGTGGTCTTCCCGAAGTGTCCCGATGCGGTTGACTGCGAGGGCAACGTCTATCACGGCGTGCGTATTGACTGCGACTGCTGGACGCAGACCAACCTCATCTCCAACTGCTACGGCGATGCCAACGAATGCGTGGAGACGGGCAATTGCGACGAGCCGATTCCGTGTGTTTTCGAGTACGAATCGGGCTTCCATCCGAATGTCGATGAGAACGTGGAAATCTACGGCAAGCTCTATTGCGACACGGCCGGGGTGGGGGACAGCACGGTGAACGAGCACGGCCACATCCAGGGTATCTGTCCGGAGGGCTGGTACCTGCCGACGGTCGAGAAGTACGCCGACCTCTTCCTCCACGGTGACGCGCTGAAGTCGCCGCTCTACTGGACGGATGGCGGAGGCGACAACAGTACGGGGTTCTCGTGGCTGCCTGCGGGCTGGTACAACGGTGCCCTGCAACGATTCGAGGGCATGGGCTCCGAGGGCTACTTCTTAGCCGTGGAGACCACCGTCGAGGGCTTCCGCACCGTGGTCTTCACCATGCAGCACGACTGCGACGAAGTGAAGAGCATCGAAACGCACCAGGGCTTCGGCTATAGTGTGCGATGCGTTAAGGAGAAGGATTAGGAGGTTTAGTAAGTTTAGTGAGTTTAGTGAGTTTAGTGAGTTTAGTGGGTTGAACTTGAAACCTGAAACCAAAGAGAGGACCTGCGCGGGTCCTCTCTTTTTTTGTTGAAAATTGAAAATGTATGCGGGAGGCGGTATGCCGTGCCCTTAAGCGTTTTCCGAGATGCAGGGCCAAGGGTTGACCTCGATGCCGGCCATGCGCTCCATGGCTTCGTGTGCCGCGCGGCTCACCCGGTCGATTTCCTCCTTGCGGTTCGCGCTCTTGTCGAACCAGATGGGCTCGCCCACGTGCAACGTCACGCAGGGGTAGTCCTTCTTCCCGAACAGGCGGTAAATCCCCTTGCGCTCGCGGAAGGTATAGACGAACGGAATGACGGGCCGGTTGTATTTGTAGGCCATGGAGAAGGCCCCGCGCTTGAACGGGCGGATGGGCACGTACATGTCCCAGCGCACCGCTTCGGGGAAAATGATGAACCAGAACTTGCGGCGGGCGTACTCGTCGAAGGCTTCGTTGTATTTGCGGATGCCTTCGCGAGTCTCGGGAATCGGGATGCCGCCGGCCTGCCGCAGGATCCAGCTGCCGTGGCCGTTGAAATGCTTGGCGAACATGGGGATGCGCACCTGGCGGAACTTCTGGCACGCCGAGTTGACCCCCAGCGCGTCGAACACGAAGACGTGGTTGCAGATGCACACCGCCCCGTCCTGGAGCTGTTCCTTGTATTTCCGCAAATCACCTTCGATCTGGAGACCGTAGTGGCAGCGGTTGTGGACGGCAATCATCAGCCATTTCACCACCCAGCCTGCAATGGTATTGAGCTTGAACTTGAATGACTTGTCGAGGTAGGGGTAGGTCTCGTCGAAGGTGTAGCGCCCCTTCGTGGAGTCCTCCACATCGACATGCACCAGACGGCGGTGCGGGTCGTCGGTCGGATATTCGATGCCGATTTCGGGGATATAGACCCCGTCTTTCACCTTGAAAGTGCCGAATTCCGCTGCCATGGCTTATTTTTTCACAATGTTGGACATCTTGTAGGTGGTCACCGTGCCGTTGAATTCCTCCATGACCATTTCCACGGGCAGGTTGTCGGACTTGCGGTAGGTGATGACGATTTTGGCGTAGCCGCGCGTGCCGGTCTTCTTGGCCGTGAGGGTCACCACCTTGTTGGCACCCTTCTCCGACACGGAGGTCTCCGCGTTGTTGTCGGCGGCGGCCTGTTTCCAGTTGCCGGCGATGCAGTTCATCAGCGTGTTCCGCTGTCCCCGCACGGCGGCGTTCTTCTCGGTGTCCACCACGGACTTCTTCCCCCGGATGTTCATTTTCACCGTCTTCCCGTCGATGATGAAATAGTCGCCGGCGGGCTTGGTGTAGTTCATCTCCAGCTTGTCGCCCGACAGGAGCTTCAGGTTTCCTTCCGACTCGATGGTCTTGCCGGAGGCCTTGATGTAGCGGCTTTGGGTGAAACGGCATTCCGCCTTCTGCGCGGAGGCGGCGAAGGCAATGAAAATCAGGACGATAGTCAGTATCTTTTTCATTATGGGTTTATTTTTGACGATAGATAATAAACGATGTAATCAGGCGGCAAAAATACATTTATTTTCGATAAATGTACAAGTTTGTCAGGCGTGCATTTTTTCCACCCGTTTCCGCATGAACGGCCATTTCATCAGCCAGCGGAAGAAGAGCGGCTGCAGGGAGTAGGTGATCAGGATGGTGGAGGCCATGCCGATGAGGGTGCTGACACCGATGGACTTGAGGGCCGGATGGGCGGCGAGCAGCATCACCGTCACCACTACAATCAGTACGAACGCCGAGAAGAAGATGGCCACCTTGTGGTCCTCCAACAGACGGTTGTCGCCGCTTTTCATACCAGCAATCAGTCCCTGCATCACGAAGATGCTGTAATCGACGCCGATGCCGAAGATGAACGTGGAAATCACGATGTTGACCAGGTTGAACGGCAGTCCGAAGATGGCCATCCAGCCTTGCACCACATACCAGCTCAGGAACATCGGCAGGAAGGCGATGAGGGCGAGAAAGATGTCCTTGAAGGAGAACAGCAGCACGATGAGGACGAAGATGGATGAGATGAACAGGGTGGTGTTGAAGTCCTGGTGGACAAGGGTGATCATGCTGCCGGTGTAGTAGAACGGATCGACCACGACGGCGTGCGGCAGGGCGGCAACACGGTCGTCGATTTCCTTCTTGTTGTCCGCCTTCATCTGTGCTGAGTTGAAGATGAGGTATTTGCCGTCGCTCTCTTCGATGAAGTTGCAGAGCAGTCCTTCGGGAATGATTCCCGATTCGTAGAGGTTGCCGGTCGCGTACTCCTGCTCGACCATCGCCTGGAACGGGGCGAAGATGTCGGGCGCGAGCTCGTTTTTCGCGGCGGCGGCACGAACGGCCGTCATCGCCTCGCGCACCTTCTCCGGCGACCAGTAGCGTTTCCATGCCTCGATGCGGTGTTCTTGCTCCGCCTCCGACTGGAACAGCATGGAGACGGCGGGCGTGTAGGCAATCAGCTCCCCAGACTTCCGAAGCGAGTCTAACGTGCTGGAGAGCAGCTTGTTCGCATCTAAAGCCTCGTCTAACGTGGCAGCGGTGGCGGCATAGTAGCGCTGCACCCCGCCATGGTCGTTCTTCTCCGCGTAGAGGTCTTCCGACCGGTGCAGGGCGTCGCTCTCGTAGCCGATATGCTTCAAGTTGTTGTCGAACTGCACTTTCGGGGTGAAGATGAATCCGACCAAGATAATGATGGTCAGAGCGGCAATCCAATACGGATTTTTGTCGTAGGCGTAGCCGTTGATTTTATCTATCCTGTTGATAATCTTGTTGTTATGACGTTTGTCTTTTTCGCGGAGGAAGTGCGGGAGGAAGATGAGCGCGAAGAAGGTGTTTCCGATGAGGGCGAAAGTGGCAAAAAGCCCGAAGTCCTTGAGCAGCTCGCTTTGGGTGAACATCAGGCCCAGGAATGCGCCGATGGTGGTGAGGCAGCCCAAGCAGACAGGGCGCGCCTCCTCGACCAGCATCTGCTCCACATTCCCCACAAAGCGCTGGTGAATGATGATATGCAGGCAGTAGCTTACGGCCACGCCGAGCACCACTGAGCCGATGCCCATGGCCATCAGTGACATGCCGCCCTTGATCCAGTACATGCAGGCCAGGGCGAAGAATGTGCCGTATGCTAACGGCAGCACGTTCTGCCATATAATGTTCAGGCGCTTAAAGCTGATGCAGAGGGCTGTCAGTATGATTATCAATGAGATGCCGATGGTGATGCCGATGTCGCGCTTCATGATGCGGGAGTTGTCGCCCGAGCGCACTGCCGCGCCGTGCATCAGCACCTCCACGTCGGGGTGTTTCTCCTCGAAAGCCTTGATGCAGCGGTTGAGATGGTGCACCAGTTTGTCGCCCGCCTCGGAGTTGAACGATTGGAAATCAGGGGAGACGAACATCAGCGCGACGGTGCTGTCGGCGCAGAAGAGGTGGTCGTTGACAAGGGTGAATCCGGTGCCGTTGGCGAGGTCCGGCAGCAGATACTGCCGCAGGTTCAGCGGGTCGGTGGTCACCATCTGGGTGACGTTGCCGGTTTCATCGTTCATGATGAGCTCGTGGTTCTTCGCCATCGTTTCGTCGGCATGGGCAATCGCGCTGTCGAAGAGCGCATACAGGTTCGTATCGACGAAGGAGGGCACATGCTGCAGGGCATAGTCCAGCGCGTTGAGAGCCATGTCGGGTTCCATGCGGTAGAGGGTGTTGGCGATGCCCTCGTCGTTGGTGAGGATGGAGTCCATCAGCTCATCCACATATTCTGCCAGCACCTCCGGCTCCGCACCGGTCATCTGCATGAAAATCTTGTCCTTCACCTTCAGGTTGCCGAACACCAGCTCGCTTTCCGATTTCTCGTTGGAGGGCAGCAGCTTCGTGAGGTCCTCCTCGAAGCGAACCTTCAGGCCGAAAAAGACGAAGACGACGGTGCTCAGCGCCATCAAGATGTATAAAAGGGGTTTGTGTTGCTCAAAAAAACGGTATGATTTTACAAAAAACATGAGGGTGGTGGTTTCTGGTTTCAAGTTTCAGGTTTCAAGTCTAAGTTCTAAGTCTAAGTTCTAAGTCTAAGTCTAAGTTCTAAGTTATTGTCCGAAGAGTTCGTCGTAGTTGTCGCACCACCAGACGAGGGTGTCGGTTCTGGCGGCGAAGCCGCTCCAGTGGCCGAGTACTTCATCGCTGTCGAAGTTGGTGACGGCGGGCAGCGGGGCGGTGAACGGGTTGCTGCCGAACGCGGCCTCGGAGCCGGCAGACAGCAGGTAGAGGTAGGTGTCGTGATCGACTTGGGTGCGTTTCACATAGACGGTGTCGCCGGGGCGGAAGGTCAGGCGGGAGAAATTCCGCTGGTCTTCCTCGCTCATCATGCCGCGGAGCAGCATGGAGAATCCGGCGCGGGAGAGCTCGTAGTTGAAAGTGAGCCCGTTGAACGTGCGGTCATCGAAAGCCACGGGCAATCCGCTGATCCACAGGCGGTCTTGGAATTTCGGGCATTTCACTTTGCAGAAAAAGGCGTAGTAGTTTACTTCGTCGGCGGGGTCGGAGAGAAGCATCCGGATGGAGGCCATGGTGTCGCGCAGCATTTCCGCCGACTGGTCGAAGCCGATGGAGTCGAGGTTGAAGGTCTTGGGAATGAAGGTCTCGGCGGTGTAGGTTTTCCCGTCATACTCCACCCTCAACGTGTAGTGCGTCTCTTCCCGACCGATCACTTGGCTGCCCATGAAGGCCACGTAGTAAGGGGCTTCGGGGGCGATCCGCCAGGTCAGCTCCTCGCTCTCGCCCGTTTCGGATGTCACGAAAACGCGCGCTTGTTCACCCGAGACGAGCACATCGTTCATGAGCGTGCCGATGTTGATCTCCGAGAAGTAGGGGATGCTTTTCGAGAGCATGACCACTGCAGGGGAACCATTCTCGATCGTGCCTTCAATCACCAATTTCGGCTGGTAATCAGGCAGTTTCAAGTCGATTTCCCGTTGGCAACCCACCGACAGGGTGAGCAGTGCAACCAGAGACCACAACAGTTTTTTCTTCATTATATATATGTCCACTAAATCGGCCGCGAAAATACAAAAAAAATGTATTTTTGCGCTGTTATTTTTACACGCAAGTGCGAAATGTGATGAACATGGGAAATCTTTATCAGAATGTGATTAGGCCCTACATCTGCCAAACGGAGCAGAATCCGGACCTGACTGCCGCGAAAATCGACGGGCAGGTCTATTCGTATGCCCAACTTGCCCAGCGTGTCGCCCCGATCATGAACGAACTGGATGCGATGAGTGTCGAGCGGATCGGCGTGCTGATGCGGCCGGACCTTTCCGCGTGCGCCGCGCTGTTGGCTGGTTTGTGCTGCGGGGTGACCGTCGTGCCGCTTCCGCCGCATCTCGGGGATGCGGAAAAAGACAAGGTGGTCGAAGCCCTGCAGTTGCCGCAGGTGCTGACCCCGGAACGCATGCACTACTATTTCCGCATGACATTCGAAGATGCCTTGAATCGTATTGATAATGGATTGTATAATATTCAGGATGAGCAACTTGTGTGTGTCCAATGCCTGTCGGGGAACGACGGCGAATGGCGTTTCGCCAAAGTGTTCGCCAAAGATTTCCCGGTAATGCGCCCCTTCTCCCTGCATTCCGTTTTCCAAAAACTGACCCCTGATCTCCCGGAAATATGTTCCATTTTTTAAGCAAGAACCTTAACCTGCAGCTGGCTCTTTTTGTGCTGCTGGCGATATGGTCTGCATGGATTGTTTTCGTGCAAATGACCATCATGCCCGCCGAGGGCACCATGATGCTGTTCCAATACGTGGCCAAAGTGTGGGCCTGGAACTCGTATGTGGTTCGCGTGTGCGTGCTGGTTATGTTGCTCGCGACAGCGGCCGCACTTATCCAATTCAGTCACCGGCATCATTTTTTTGAAAACCGCAGTTATCTGCCCGGGGTTTTCCTGCTCCTTCTGCTCAATTGCGGCAAATTCCTGACGGTGCTCTGCCCTGCGTTGCTGACCGTCTTCTTCATCGCCGTGACGCTGCTCGTCTATTCACCGAACGAGCAGGCCTCGAAGATGAAAGACCGCCTTTTCATTCTCGGACTTTTCATTGCCGTGGCTACAATGTTGGATATCAGTGCGTTTGGAATAGTCTTGTTTTTGGTGATGATGATTGCCATCAACAATGTGACCTCTTTCAAGGATATTTTGATTTTGCTTATCGGTATCGCCATCCCTTATATTTACGCTTTTTCTATTGCGTTCATTTCCAACGGGTTGCCCGCTTTCCTGCAATCCTGGCGGGATGTGGATGTCTTTATGCCGGTGCGCCGTTTCACGGGGATGCGGGTAATCGAGTATGTGGCGCTTGCCTACTTCGTGGTGGTCACCGTGATGTTGATGTTGCGCGATAAAAGTTTGTTGGATAGTAAGTTGATTGTTATCCGGCAGGCGTTCAACAACGTCAACCTGCTGTGGATTTCCATGCTGCTGTTTTTGCTCCTCGGGGTCGTTCCGCTGCCCGCCGCGCTGGTCTATCTCACCCAGCCCGTCGCCCTCTACATGTCGGTGGCCGTCAGTCAGAAACGCTACCACTTTGTTTTCGATTTCCTTATCGTCAGCCTGTGTGTGTTGCTATGTCTCTGAAATCCAACTATTCCCAGACCCCGACAGTCGAGTGCGGGTGCGACGAGGCCGGACGAGGATGCTTGGCCGGACCAGTGTGCGCGGCTGCCGTCATCTTCCCCTACGGCTATGCCAATTCGGAAATCAACGATTCCAAGAAGCTGACGGCCAGGAAACGCCAGCAACTGCGCGAAATCATCGAGCGCGACGCCCTTGCATACGCCGTGGTGGAGGTCTCGGAAACCGACATCGACCGCATGAATATCCTGCACGCTTCCATCCACGCCATGAACCTTGCCATCGGACAACTGTCTGTCACGCCGGAACTTATCCTGGTGGATGGCAACCGCTTCACCGATCGGTGGCACATTCCCTATCGCAGCATCGTGAAGGGCGACGCCACCTATCTCTCCATCGCCGCCGCCTCCATTCTCGCCAAAACCCACCGAGACGAACTGATGGTCCGTCTCGCGGAGGAATTCCCCGACTACGACTGGAAAAACAACAAGGGCTACCCGGCACCCAAGCATATCGAGGCCGTCAATAGGCTTGGCCTAACACCTTATCACAGAAAGAGTTTTCACTTGAAGAACCAACTTTCTCTCGATTTGTAGGGCTCTGTTCCGTTTCTTCTTTTTTTTTGCCACAATTTTCCGTTTATTTCGTCAATGAAACGTTGATCACAAATGCAGACAGAACAAGAGATAGCCATCATAGAGGGCTGCCGTAAAGGGGACACTGCGAGCCAAAAGCAGCTTTACGACACCTACGGGCCTATGGTCAAAGGACTTTGTGTGCGCTATCTGGTTGATTTTCAAGAGGCAGAGGATGTGTTTCATGACATTTTCGTCTTCATCCTGACGCATTTTGAAAAGTATGACAGCATCACCAACCTCGGAGGTTGGTTGCGGGTCATCACCATCAACAAGCTGATTGACTACCTGCGAAAGAGCAAGCTGTACTCTGTCACGCCGATGAGCCAGCTGTTGCAGGAGCCGGGTGGTCAGAGCGAGGGCTACTACGACGGTATTCCGATGCCCGTGCTGATGGAGATGGTGAACGGCCTTCCGGTGAAGTACAGAACCGCGTTCAACCTGTATGTGGTCGATGGGGTAGGGCAGGACGAGATTGCCCGTATGATGGACGAGACGCCGACCAACGTGAGGTCGCTTATCTCGCGGGCTAAGAAGAAGTTGCGTGAAAAAATTGAGAAATATCTGAGAAATGAAGAATATAGATACACATAAGACGAACCCCATTGAGGAGCTGCGGCGGATGGAGTCGCCTGTCACTGAACAGGACTGGGCGGCCATCACGAGCGATCGGCGCTACGTGCGGAAGTTCGGCCGGAAGCCCGGGCTTTCCCCGCGAGGTCGTGCCGCTGTTATCGCGGGTGCCGTGGCACTGCTCGTGACGGTTCCGATACTTGTTAAAATATTGGGGAACAATAAGATGGAAGATGTGGTGAGTGCTCCCGTTGCCGTTGGTACGGAAGTGACAGCCACTGCTCCCGCAACTGCCGAGGCAACGCCGGCGACGCCTGCCGTGCCGACCTTTACGTCGGATACCCCCGCCAAAGTCGCCGCCACTTCGCACGCGGCCGCGCACGAGGGTTCCACCTTGGCCGGAGTCGTGGCGAAACGCCAAGCCTCGGACAAATTGCTGCCCGCGGATGAGATTCCCGTGCTGTGCTCTCATAAACCCGCCATCACCCGTGACGACATTATGGAACTCCCCGAACGTAGTGGAACAGCCTTGGAGCCGGCGCGGAATGAGGCGATCCATCAGATAATATCCTGCTCTCCACGTGTTGTCAGTAAATCCAGCGTTGAGGAGGAGGACATTGCCGAGACTGATGATGCGGAAGTGGCGAAATACGAGTCTCCTGCGGAGGAAGCGCCTGCGCCTGCCGCCGAGGAGTTCTTCATCCCGTCGGCCTTCACGCCCAACGGCGATGGCCTGAACGACCTCTTCTACGTGAATGCCAACTTCGAGCCGCGCGACTACGAGCTCTCCATCTTCAACCGCAACGGTGACCTGGTGTTCCTCGCCCGCGACATCCGCGCCGGTTGGGACGGACAGGTGCACGGGCGCACGCTGATGCAGGGCATGTACGTCTATGTCATCAAGTACAAGGATGGACAGGGAAACGAGCAACGCAAGCAGGGACAAATCCTTTTAGTACCATAATTGCATGATAAACAGAGCGATACCACCTTTAATACATCCGATAGAATCCTTTTCTTTGCCTAAACCGCGTTGTGAGACGCTGAGCAACGGCGTTCCGGTTTTTTATTTCGACAACCCCTATTCGGAACTGGTCTATGTGCTGCTTCAGGTGCACACGGGGTCGTTGTTCCAGCCGGCCAAGCATGTGTGCAATTTCGCCTACACGTTGCTTCGGGAGAGCTCTCCGTCCCTTTCACCGGAGGAGACGGCCGAACGCCTCGACTTTAACGGTGCCAATGTCTCCGTCAACGTGGGGTTGGAGTGGGTGCAGGTCGTGATTTCGGCTCCCCGCCGCAACTTGTCCTCCATTATGCCCGTTATCGCGGATTTTTTGGTTAATCCTATTTATCGCGCTGATAATCTAAGAATTATGCAGGATAAGGAGGTGAAAAATCTGGCCTATAACTCTCAGAAGACCGACTTCGTGTCCTGGCAGCTGATGTGGAACACCTTGTTCGCGGATGTTTTCCCGGGAGTCGCGGAACTTTCTACATCGGATACAATCAATTCGCTGGAAATAAGTCAGTTGCAAGAATTTTACAAGCGGAGTTTTTGTGCGGAGAATATTTCGGTTTTCGTCACGGGGAACATCGGGGATGGCGACGAGCGCGTGATTTCGGAAGCGTTTTCTCCTATCCCGGGCGGGATTCCGTCCCCGTCTCTTCCGCAAGTGCCGTCACAACCGGCAGGCAGCGACATCGTGTATCGGCCGATGGCAGGGTGTCTGCAGTCGTCCGTCATCCTGTGCCAGGTTTCGGACGGCTATAACCATCCTGACCGGACGGCCTTTTCTGTGTTGAACACGCTGACGGGCGGCTATTTCAGTTCCCGGCTGATGCAGAATCTCCGAGAACGGCAGGGGCTCACCTACGGGGTCTCCTCGTCCAGCACCTATTTCGGGAACCAGTCGGTGTTCGCCATCAGCAGCGATGTGAATGCCGCGCAGACCGCCCATGCCATCGATTCAGCTTTTGAAGAACTGCAACGTCTTCAGGATGAGGTGGTTGGCGATGAGGAACTGAATATGGTGAAGAACTATATGGCGGGCATTCAGCTCCGTTCCGTTGACACGTCCGTCAGTACGATGCAGAAGTACGCCTTCTTCCACCGCTTCGGTCTGGATGAGTCGGAGATGTATCGTTATCTGTCTTCTGTCCGGGAAACGACCCCGGAAGAGATTCTGAATTTGGCGAAAAAGTATTTTACAAACAATAAATTCACCCGTATTGTCGTTGGGAACTATTTGGCAGAAAAATGAAACAGATTTTGAAACGACAGCTATTTTTAGGACTTTTGTTAGCTTTGGCATGGGGCGTGTCGGCTTTGGAACCGCCTAAGATGCAGTGCCTTAAGCTGATGAACAATAATCAGCGCATGAAGATGGCTTGGAGCAGTGGCAGCGACTGCAGCCAATTTGCGGTGTATTACTTCTACATCAACAACGTTCTTTGTGACAGCCTTTTCGGCTACAGCAGCCCCACGCAGAGCTTCACTCTTTGCGATTATGGTTCCAAGGACATCAACAATATTCCGATCGCATCGGTGTATAACTGCTATATTGTGGCGGTCGATTCCAACGGCAACCGTTTCCACTCCGACACCATCCATTCCATCAGTCTGACGGTGACAGCGCAGGCCGACAACACGCTGGCCTATTTGCAGTGGGAGTCGCCGACCACCACGTTAGACGCCTCCTGGGGCAGCACGTTTGACATTTACAAGAAACGCGGCTTCGAGGCCGACTTCCCGACCGAGCCATTCGCATCCGTGCCGAATACACAGTTAAATTACACCGACACCTCGGATGTCTGCGACAACATCATCTCCTACCAGGTGAGCATTTACAACAACTACGGGGTCAACGAGCGTTGCCCGTTCATGACCACCATCGGGTCCGCCCATTTGGTGGACAGTGTCAGCCCTTCGTCTCCGGTGCTTGACAGCGTGACGGTGACCCCGACCAATGAGGTGATGCTGGGCTTCCATGAAACGGAACCGTACATGCAGGGATACATTATATATTATATGAGTCCGAACGGCACCATTCCGTTGGACACGGTATATGGGCAGACTTTTTGGATAGATCCCGTCATCAACCCCACGTTCGATTCGCGCTTTTACCGTATTGCCGCCATGGATTCGTGCGGAAATGTTTCCGCGCTGACCAACAACCAGCAGGGCAACATGATTCTGCACCTGCAGAATGCGGATGCCTGCCATAAGACGGCTTCCATTCAATGGTCCACCTACACGAACCTGTGGAACGACATTGACCATTTTGAGGTGATGTTCAGCGCTGACCAGGGACAAAACTGGCAGAATATCGGTAACACCACAGGGACGAGTTTTCTGATTGAGAATCTGGACCTTAACACTGCTTACCTTGTGTATGTGCGTGTGGTGAACAACGGCGGGACGGTGACGGCGAGTTCCAATCGCGTGCCGGTCACGATTTCGGCGGACGAGTCGCAGGATTTCACCTATATCCGGTCCGTTTCCGTCATCGACAACGAATATATCCGTATCAAGGTGCTGACCAGCGGCGACACGCTGCCGTTCGCAAGCATCACGCTGCAGCGCAGCGAAGACGGGCTTTCCTTCGAGGATTTTCGCACGCAGGCCTATGCGCAAGGCACTGCAGACTATGTCTTTTTCGACAGCGCGGCCAATTTCAGCCGTAATATCTACTATTATCGCACGTTTTTGGTCAACACTTGCGGGACGCAGGCGGGATTTTCCGAAGTGTCGCACAACATCTTGTTGCGAGGGGAGAACAACGCGCAGAACAACATCCTTTCTTGGCAAAGTTATGACAATTGGGATGGGGAGGTGGCGCAATATTATGTGATGCGGAAGCTGGAAAACGAGGAGTTTTTCAATACGGTCACCGAGACAGCGCCGGCCACCATGAATGCCTATACAGACGATATTTCTTCGCTGTATGAGTCTGGTTCAAAATTCCTTTATTATATTGAGGCACAGGAAAATACAAATGACTACGGGATAGCGGAAACCAGTCTTTCCAACCAGATACAGGTGATACAGCCGCCCACGCTGTATTTGCCGAATGCCTTCCGTCCGTTGGGGGCGAACAACCCGGTTTTCCGTCCGGTGAACTCTTTCGTGTCGCTCGACAGCTACCAGTTCAGCATTTTCACGCGGACGGGCGAACTTGTTTTCCTGACCACCAATCCTCAGGAGGGCTGGAACGGCCGCATCAACGGGGTGCTTGCCCCGATGAACGTGTATGTGTGGATCGTGCAGTATAAAACGCCCGACGGAACGTTGATGGAACGCACGGGCACGGTGACCTTGGTGAAGTAGAATTCTGTGTGTCAAAAGGTTAAAAAAAGTCCCTCTCGTATGAGAGGGACTTTTTGTGATTCCGCTGCGACTCGAACGCAGAACCTGCTGCTTAGAAGGCAGCTGCTCTATCCAGTTGAGCTACGGAACCGTAGGCTTTCGCCCTGTCGGGATAGCAAGATTCGAACTTGCGACCTCCTGCTCCCAAAGCAGGCGCGATAACCGGACTACGCTATATCCCGTTTTCCGGCGGCAAAAGTACACTTTTTTTTGATTCCTCCCATCGCTTTCGTTTGTTTTTTTTAACATTGATAATCAGCCGATTAAGCCACATCGCCATTCTCGTTTTGTCTTTTGCCGATGTCAATCTGTATTATTTCGTTCTAATTAGTGCCAATTTGTGTTCGTTTTATTTCAAAAATCTCATGCGCAATCCCATGCTCCCCCAGAATGCTCCGCACCCGTGTTTCGTCGGTGTCGGAGATGAACACCTGTCCGAAGTGTTCCCTCCCCACCATGCCAAGCAGTTCCGAAATCCGCGTGCGGTCCAGCTTGTCGAAAATGTCGTCCAGCAGCAGGATCGGCTTGCGGTGGTTGTAGGCGAAGGCGTAGTCGAATTGCGACAGCCGAAGCGCCAACGAGAACGACTTCTGCTGCCCCTGCGAGCCGAAGTGCTTCATTGGCTGTCCGTTGATGGTGAAATCGTAGTCATCCTTGTGCACCCCGAAGGTCGTGTATCCGCATCTCGCGTCCGCAGGGTAGCTCTTCGCCAGCCCGTCGTCGTAGCGCGTTTCCGCCAAGGCCGATTCGTAGCGTATATCGACCTCTTCGGCACCTTTGGTCAGCTGGCGGTAGTGTTCGAGGAACATGGGGCGGATGTCGTCGATGAACTTCCGCCGGCGTTCGAAGAGCTGCATCCCGTCATCCATCATCTGGTAATCGATGGCTTGCAGGATGGAGAAGTCCGCGTGCCGGTCCTCCATCTGCTGTCGGAGCACGGCGTTGCGCTGCAGCAGAAGTTTCCGGTAGTGGATGAGGTGCTGCAGGTAGAGCTTGTCGAACTGCGAGATGATTTTGTCGAAGAAGCGGCGGCGCACCTCGTTGCCGTCGTTGATGATGTCGCTGTCGTAGGGCGAGACCATCACCACGGGGAAAAGTCCCACGTGGTCGCTCAGTCGCTGGTATTCTTTCTTGTTGGCTCTCAGTGATTTGACCCCGTTTTTATAGACACAGCTGACCTGCGTGGTGTTGCCGGACTCCTCGTCTTCGAAATCCCCGTGCAGGGCGAAGAAGTCGCTGAAGAGCCGCACCGAGCTGATGTCCTTGGCGGAGAAGCAGCTTTTGCCGAACGAGAGGTAGTGGATGGCGTCTAACAGGTTGGTCTTGCCGCTGCCGTTCGCCCCCACGATGCCGTTCACGTTGTCGCTGAACGTGAAGGAGGCCTCCGCGTGGGATTTGAAGTTGGTGAGATGGAGGGTTCGTAAGTACATATCATTTGAGTTAGAAGATTAGGAGGTGTTGAAATAAGAAACAGGTTAGTCGCGGAGGCAGCGGACGGAAAAACCTCTCGTGGTAGCGTCTGTGTATTCGATAAACA
>CAMVBK010000067.1:0-14986 GCA_947165685.1 uncultured Bacteroidales bacterium
TTATCCGTGTGTTCCAACGGATTGACCGTGTTGGACTTATTACCTGAGGGGACACAGAAGCGGCAGAAATGCCGCTTTTTTTGTGTCTTCCGTCCTGCCTTTTCGACTCCGGCCGACGTGCCGACCAAACAAAAAAAGTGTATCTTTGCGCCGCTTTTTAAAAAGAAATAAGATGAAAAAGAGTTCGCTGATTTTTGCTTTCTGCCTGATGGCCGTCGCATTGTTCGCCCAGGCTCCCATGTCATTGCATGTCTCCCTGCTGAACAACCATTTCCAGCATGTGAAACTGACCGGCGCGTACGGCAGCTCGCTGACCAGCTACGCCTCCGCCGACATTAAGAATGACCAGTTCTCCATGAACCTCTCGCTCCCCAACGACATCTACCGACTCGACTTCGGCAACGGTTCCACTATGCTGCTGGTCGTTACCCCTGGCGAAAAGGTCGATATGACCCTCGATGCCGACAACCTCCAGCAAATCGTCTCGGTGACCGGCTCCCCGTCTTTGGCCGCCGTCAAGGAGATGGCTTACCTCGCCCTACACAAGAAGTCTGTCCTCGACAGCATCAACGACGCCCTGCAGGATGACAAAGACAAGGTCTATTGGGGCGACTTCGCCCAGAAGTTCAACCTCTATCGCCAAACCAATGACGATGTCGATAACTATATCCTGAACTCTTTTGACACGATGGACACCCTATACAATATATTATATAGGTCGGTGTCGAATGGCAAAGTGAAAGGGAACGCGGTGGCGGACTGCGCGGATGCGGCCAACCGCATGATGAAGAAGTTCGGCGTCCATTACAACCCGTTTGAGAATTACCAGGAAAACGTCTCCCGCTACTATGACTTTTCCGCTTCCCGCATGGCCGGAGCGCAGGATTTCTACCGTGTTTTTGACCAGTACCAGTCCAACCTGCAGAAAAGGCACCAAATCGCGAAGAACTCCCTCGGCTCCATTATGCCGAAGGTGAAGGAACTCCTGGCCGAAAAGGACAGCCTCTCCTACAACAACTTGTGGGACAAGAAAAGCAACCAGACGAAATGGGTGAACCGTGTGGTGGCGGAGCTTTATCCGATGTTGCAAGGCGTGGTGAGCCAGAAGGCCGCTTACGAGAGCCTGATGAAGAGCGACAAGCAGAATGCCGATTTGTTGGTCTCCCAATCCCAGGAGAAGGTGAGTCAGGTGGTCTCCAAATACCAGAAAGCTTTCAACGAGATCGATGCCTCGCTCACGGGTCGGCTGAAAGATGAAATTCGGATGCACAAGGACGACATCGGCGTGCTCATGTTCCTCGACATCTTCCCGCGCGAACAGAACGCCGCACTGCATAACGAGGTGATCACGGCCTTGCACGGCAAGTTTCCCGATCATCTGATTGTGAAGGACCGCTGGAACTACATGAACTCACCCGCATCGAAGGTGGCCATCGGTGCTATCGCCCCGGACCTGGAATTTCCGGACCCCAACGGCAAGATGCGCAAGCTCTCCGATTTGCGCGGCAAAGTGGTGCTGCTCGACTTCTGGGCCTCCTGGTGCGGACCGTGCCGCCGCGAGAACCCCAATGTGACCAACATCTATAGCAAATACCACGACAAGGGCTTCGAGGTGTTCAGCGTCTCGTTGGACAGCGATGCCGCCTCCTGGAAACGCGCCATCGAGGCCGACAAATTAGTGTGGCCCAACCACGTGAGCGACCTCAAGAAGTGGCAGTCGCAAGCCGCCGCCATCTACGGCGTGCGCTCCATCCCATCGACCTTCCTGCTCGACAAGGAGGGCCGCATCGTCAAGCGCGACCTCCGCGGCGCCGACCTGGAGAATGCGGTTCGGCAGCTGGTGGGAGAGTAAGGAGATTAGGAGATTAGGAGTTTAGGAGTTTAGGAGTTTAGAACTTTGAACTTTGAACTTAGAACTTTGAACTTAGAACTTTGAACTAAGATTTTGACTTTATAAAAAATATTTTTCCCGTGGTGCCCATTGTCCTATAAATTTTATACTTTTGCACCCGGATTTTAAACCCAAAAAATACACCAAACTTAAAATAATAAATAGTATGGATCTTCAAAAATTAATCAAACAAACTGAAGAAAAGAACCCTGGCCAACCTTTGTACAATCAGGCCGTTAGAGAGGTCCTCGAAACCATCTGCGATTTCGTGAACGAACATCCCAAATACGATCAGTACAAGATCGTTGAGCGCTTGCTCGAACCCGAAAGAATCATCAAATTCAAGGTCACTTGGGTTGATGACAAGGGCGAAATCCAAGTCAACAGAGGCTACCGTGTTCAGCACAACATGGCTATCGGACCGTACAAGGGCGGCTTGCGTTTCCACCCGACCGTTACGGAAGACACCATGAAGTTCCTTGCTTTCGAGCAGACTTTCAAGAACTCCCTGACCACTCTGCCCATGGGCGGCGGCAAGGGCGGCTCTGACTTCGATCCTAAGGGCAAATCCGAAGGCGAAGTGATGCGCTTCTGCCAGTCCTTCATGACTGAGCTGCAGAAATATATCGGACCCGACACCGACGTTCCTGCTGGTGACATCGGCGTTGGCGGCCGCGAAATCGGCTTCATGTATGGCCAATACAAGAGACTCCGCGGCGAGCACGTCGGCGTGCTTACGGGCAAGGGCCTCGAATGGGGTGGCTCTCTGATCCGTCCTGAGGCTACCGGTTACGGTGCTGTCTATTTCTTGGAAGGCATGCTGGCCGCCAAGAAGGACACCATCAAGGGCAAACGCTGCATCATCTCCGGTTTCGGTAACGTGGCTTGGGGTACCGCCCTCAAACTCGCCGAGCTGGGCGCCAACCTGGTTGCCATCTCTGGTCCTGACGGCTACATCCTCGATGAGGAAGGCATCAACACTCCTGAGAAGATCGAATACATGAGCCAGCTGAACGCCACCCGTAACAACGTGGTTGCTCCTTTCGCTGAGAAATTCGCTTCTGCCAAGTTCTTCCCTGGCAAGAAGGTTTGGGAAGTTCCTTGCGAAATCGCTATGACCTGCGCTATCCAAAACGAGCTGAACGGCGACGACGCCAAGGCTCTGATCGGTCACAACGTGAAGTATGTGGTCGAGGTTTCCAACATGGGCTGCACCGCCGAGGCTGTCGCCGAGCTGCAAAAGGCTGGCATCTCCTTCGCTCCTGGCAAGGCTGCCAATGCCGGTGGCGTTGCTACCTCCGGTCTGGAAATGAGCCAGAACGCTCAACACCTCTCTTGGAAGAGCGAGCGCGTTGATGAGGAACTGCACCACATCATGAACAGCATTCACGAGAACTGCGTGAAGTACGGTACCGAGGCCAACGGCTACATCAACTATGTGAAGGGCGCCAATATCGCCGGCTTCATCAAAGTTGCTGACGCCATGATCGCTCAAGGCATCGCTTACTAATAGCAAGTTAGTTTGCATAAAAAAAAGCACCCGCAAGGGTGCTTTTTTTGTATCTTTGCCGCAAATTTCCTGTTATGGCTGAAAGTGCTAAAAACGAGCCGGTGAAGATGCCCGGCAAATATGAGTTGATTGCAGACCTCGCGAAGTTCTTCCCGGTGGAGAACGCCTCTACGGTGGTCGGGGTGGGGGATGACGCATCGGTTGTGGAACCCGACGGAAACCAAATGGTTACATCGTCAAAGGTGTATGTTGAGAACGTCCACTTCGATCTCACCTACTTCCCGCTTCGGCACCTTGGCTACAAGTTAGCCACCATCGCCTTCGCGGATGTGCTGGCCATGAATGCCACACCGTCGCAGCTGCTCGTCAACATCGCCGTCTCCGACCGCTTCGACCTGAAAATGGTCAACGAAATCCTCAGCGGGGTGGGGGCATGCTGCGAGACAGTGCACGCCGACCTCGCCGGCCTCGACCTCACCACCTCGCCACGCGAGCTGGTCGTCTCCATGACGGCCGTCGGCGAGTGCGAACCCGCCCGCTTGTGCACGCGTAAGGGTGCCGCTGAGAACGAGCTGGTCTGCGTGTCCGGTGATTTCGCGGCGGCCTATACCGGCCTTCTCCTGCTCGAACGCGAAAAGAAGGTCTTTGAGAAAAACCCCGGCGCGCAGCCCGACTTCACAGGAAAGGACTATCTCCTGCGCCGCGAGCTCAAGCCCGAGCCCCGCATAGACATCATCGAAGGCTTGCGCCGCGAGGACATCCTGCCCACTGCCATGACCAACGTCAGCGACGGCCTCGCCGCTGCCGTCATGCAGATCTGCCGCGCCTCAAACAAGGGGTGTGTTTTATTTGAAGAAAAACTTCCGATGACCGAGCTTACATTTGTGACTCTCAAGGATTTGGATATAGTGCATACGGTGGCTGCGCTCAACGGCGGCGACGACTACGAGCTGATGTTCACCATCCAGCAGGCCGACTTCGAGAAAATCAAGAAGGTGGAGAACGTCTCCATCATCGGCTACATCAAGGAGGAATCCGCCGGCTACAACCTCATCACCGGTGACAACGTGCAAGTGCCGCTCCATGCACAAGGGTTTAGGAATTAGGAATTAGGAATAACATGCCCGCCATAAAACATATTTCTTAAAAGCCCTGAAAGGGCGTCCTATGTCAGCTCGGGGTGAGCGCAGCGAGCCCTGGGAACGAAAAATGAATTGCAATGAAATTGCAATGAATGGTAATGATGAACGACAATAAACCGAATAGACAATAATGAACAGCATACGACAATTCCAGATCGGCAACGTGCCCATCGGCGGAGATGCCCCGGTGGTGGTGCAGTCGATGACCAACACCGACACCGCCGACGTGCAGGCGTCTGTGGCGCAGTGCAAACGGATGATCGATGCAGGGGCGCAGATGGTGCGCCTCACCGTCCCTTCGTTGAAAGAGGTGGAACCGTTGCAAAAGATCAAGGCGCAACTGTCTGCGGATGGCTATGGGAGTGTTCCACTCATTGCCGACGTGCACTTCAATCCGAAGGTGGCGGAGGCGGTTGCCCCGTTCATGGACAAGGTGCGGGTGAATCCCGGCAACTTCACCGACAAGCGCAACTTCTCGCAGTTGGACCTTTCGGAAAGCGAGTATGCCGCGCAAGTGGAGCGCATGGCCTTGAGGGCCAAACCGTTGTTGGAAATTTGCAAGCAACACGGCACCGCGCTGCGCATCGGCATCAATCATGGCTCCCTGTGCGACCGCATCGTCAGCCGCTACGGCAACACCCCGGAGGCCATGGTGCAGTCGGCCCTCGAATGGGTGGACATCTGCGAGCGCCACGACTTTCACAAGCTGGTCTTCTCCATGAAGTCGAGCAATGTGCTGACGATGATGACGGCTACGAAAATGCTCAACGACAGCATGTTGAAGCGTGGGCTTTCCTATCCCTTGCATCTTGGGGTCACCGAGGCCGGCAACGGCAAAGAAGGCAGGGTGAAGTCGGCAGCGGGCATCGGTGCCTTGTTGTTGATGGGCATCGGCGACACGGTCCGTGTCTCCCTCACCGAGCCGCCGGAAAACGAGTCCCCGTTTGCGCATACGCTCATACAGGCAATTGAAAACCTTGATGTTACGAATCTTAATATCCAAAATGGAACCCTGATTTACTGCGATGACGAGTTGGACGAAACCCGTTGGATGTGCCGGGCGGCGGCGGTGGCCGGCTATGCCCATTTCACGCGCGGTTTACGTGATGTGAAGTTGCGGAATCCACATTTTGCCCCGAATCAACTTGCTGAGTTGGAGGCTCTTGTCATGCAGGCCTGCCGTATCAAGATCCTGAACACGGAGTTCGTGGCCTGCCCGTCGTGCGGGCGCACGCAGTACGACATCCAGTCGGTTTTCGCAGCTGTGAAGCAGCGTTTCTCCGGCCGTCCGAATCTTAAGATCGGGGTGATGGGCTGCATCGTGAATGGACCTGGCGAGATGGCCGACGCCGACTACGGTATCGTAGGTGCCTCTCACGGCTTGGTCTGCGTCTATGAGGGCAAGAGGCGGGTGTCGGAGCCGATGCTGCCCGATGCGGCCATGAATGTGCTGGAACAATATATCAACAAAAAACTTCCTTAAGCAGTCCCGGAGGGACAACACGCACGCAGTGCAATTAACCCCGCACAAGCGAAGCGCAGTGTGGGAACATTCAAAAGTCAAAAGTCACAAGTAAATGTCAACATACATCCTCGGAATAGAATCCTCATGCGACGACACGTCGGCGGCGGTGATCGAGAACAACGTCATCCTGTCGAACGTGATTGCCAGCCAGAAAATCCACGCGGAATACGGCGGCGTGGTGCCGGAGCTCGCCTCGCGGGCGCACCAGCAGAACATCATCCCGGTGATCGACACAGCGTTGAAGCGCGCCGGTGTCGCCAAGGAGCAGCTGTCGGCCATTGCGTTCACCAATGGTCCGGGCTTGCTGGGCTCGCTCTTGGTGGGCAACTCCTTCGCCAAGGCGATGGCCTACACGCTGCAGATCCCGCTCGTGCAGGTCAACCACCTGCAGGCGCATGTCCTGGCGCATTTCCTTGACAAGCCTGGCCAGGAGAAACCGAAACCGCGCTTCCCGTTCCTCTGCCTCACCGTGTCGGGCGGGCACACGCTGCTGCTGAAGGTGAACGACTACTTCGACATGGAGAAGCTCGGCGGCACCATCGACGACGCGGCGGGTGAGGCCTTCGACAAGGCCGCCAAGATCCTCGGACTGCCGTACCCTGGCGGACCGGTCATCGACAAATATGCCAAGGAGGGCGACCCGAAGCGGTTCCAGTTCGCTATCGCGCACATCCCCGGCCTCGACTACAGCTTCAGCGGGCTCAAGACCTCGTTCCTCTACTTTGTGCGCGACAACCTCAAGGAGAACCCAAACTTCATTGAAGAAAACCTCCCCGACCTGTGCGCATCCATGCAGTATGCCATTGTCAAGTCGCTGACCGACAAGGTGAAGAAGGCCTTCAAAGAGTGCGACTGCCAAGATTTGGTGCTGGCGGGCGGCGTTTCGGCCAACTCCGGTCTGCGCGATGCCATGAGCGACCTGGCGCGCCGCTATCATCGCAACATCTTTTTGCCGCCCTTGGACCTCACCACCGACAATGCCGCGATGGTTGCGGTGTGCGGGTATTTCAAGTACCAGAAGGGCGAGTTCGTGGGGTATGATGTGGCGCCGTACAGTAGTTAGGGTAGTGAGTTTAGTGAGTTTAGTATGTTTAGTAAGTTTAGTAAGTTTAGTAAGTTTAGTAAGTTTAGTGGTTTAATGTTACATCCGAATACTATTCTTTTCGATTTTTTGAAGGAACTGATTCCCAACAACAACCGGGAGTGGTTCAAGGCGCATCGCGAGATGTACGATGCGGCGTGGGCACAGTTTAACGTATTGGTTGACAATGTGATATCCGCTATCGGCGCGTTTGACGACACTGTGGCAGGGCTGACGGCGAAGGAGTGCACCTACCGCATCTACCGCGATATTCGTTTCTCACCCGACAAGACCCCGTACAAGGGGCATTTGGGGGCCTATATCAACCAATACGGCAAGAAGGCCTACTGGGGCGGCTACTACATCCAGATCGAGCCGGAGCAGGTGATGCTGGCCTCGGGCGTGTGGTGGCTTCCTACGAAGGAGATGCACGCGCTGCGACTGGCTATTGCAGAACAAATATCTGATTATGAGCAGATTGTAGAGAATCCCGCATTCAAGAAGGTGGTGAAGCAGATCGGTCAGGACCACTACAAGCGGTTGCCGAACGGGTTGCCGAAGGATACCCCGCACCCCGAGTACTTGATGTGCAAGGACTACGCCATGTCATGTATGTTGAAACCTGGGGAAATCTGCCGAGATGACTACGCGCAGCGGATTGCGGGCGTTTTCAAGGTGATGAAGCCCCTCAACGACTTCCTCAGCGAGAACATCCTTATCAATATGGAGGAGTTGGAGACGATGAAGAGTGTGGTGAAGTTTGTGTAGTCCGATTTCAGGTCGCTCGACGGAAGAAAACGAAGTGATTTGTCCAAAAAAGAGGAAAAGATGCTTGAACATGAATTGTACGAGATAGAACGATGCGACGGCAGCGGTTTCACCCTCAGATTGTTGCCAGGAAGCGCGATTTACGAGGGGCATTTTCCCGGCAATCCCGTCACGCCGGGAGTCTGCCAGGTGGGCATTGTGCAGGAGTTGCTGCAACGTTTGCGTGGCGTTCTTCTGACATTGCGGGAGGTGAAAAACCTTAAGTTTGTCGATGTGTTGCGCCCGGAACCGGATGTCTTTCCGACTGTTTTGTTCGACCAGGTTGTTGAAAATGGTAATCTTCTGTCGGTCAAGGGGGTGATTGGGGTAGGGGAGCGGGTTCTCACGAAATTCTCACTTGTTTTCGGAAAAGAGTCATGAGCACGGAACTGCAAGAATATTTCGATCGGGAGCGCGTGTGCGTCATCGTGCCGACCTACAATAACGAGGGCACCATTGCCGACGTGCTCCGGCGTGTTCGCGCCTACACCCGCAACATCATCGTGGTGAATGACGGCAGTACGCCCGAGACCATGGCGGCTCTCCGCTCAATGGGTTCGGAAATGCCTGATATTGTGGATTATGCGCCGAATCGGGGAAAAGGTTACGCTTTGATGCAGGGCTTCCGGCGGGCACTTGAGCGCGGCTACCGTTACGCCGTCACCCTCGATTCCGATGGGCAGCACTATCCGGAGGACATACCCGTCATCATGGACTGTCATAGTGGGAATCCGGACGCGCTTGTGGTGGGAGCACGCAATCTCACCGCTGATAATATGCCTTCCAAGAACACCTTTGCGAACAAGTTCTCTAACTTTTGGTTCCGTCTGCAGACGGGCATTCCGTTGGAGGACACGCAGAGCGGCTATCGTCTTTATCCGTTGGAGCAAATCAATTTGCGTTGGCCGATCACCCCACGCTACGAGGCCGAGTTAGAGCTTTTGGTCTTCTCCGCCTGGCGCGGCGTGCCGGTGGTCTCGGTGCCGGTGCGCGTCTATTACCCGCCGGCAGAGGAGCGGGTGAGCCATTTCCGCCCGTTTCGCGACTTCTTCCGCATCTCCGTGCTGAACTCCGTCCTCACTTTCGGGACGTTGCTCTACTACCTGCCGGTGAAGATGTTGAGAAAACTGACATCAAGTCTGAAGAGATAGGCGTTATTGGCCCGTTGCTTTCGTAGTATAATCACAGCACGCGAGTGCCGCTGTGCGACTCCGTTGTCTTTGGCAGGAGTATTTCAGACAGCGTTACACCCGCTTCAGACCCGTTTATTTCCGTTTCAGCCCCATTCCGCATTGTCACCTGCCGGAACAATCCTACTTTCGCGGCCTGAAAAAAGAAGACAACGGAAAAATGAAAAAAGTGAATGTGACCATTTGGATGGCGACCCTGTTTTGGGTGTTCCCCTTCGCACAGGCGCAGCAGACCTTGAGTTTAGAGGACTGTCGTCGGCTCGCCGCCGAATCCAACAATCGGTTGAAAATTGCCGAGGAGAAAGTGGAGGAGACGGACGCCCTGAAGGGAGCGGCCATCGCGAATTTTTTCCCGAAAATCACGGTGAACGGGACATACAACTGGAACCAGAAGAGCATCGCCCTGCTCAGCGACGAGCAGCAGCATTCCATCAACACCATGGGCACCACGATGATGGAGTCCTACAACACTTCGGTTGAGGATTTTGCGGAAAGGCTCTCGCAGGTGGACCCGCGGATTGGGCAGGCGCTGTTGGATGCATACGGTTCCGTGAGCCCCGAGGCGATGCTGAACGACATGGGACATCAAATCACCGATGCCTTCAATATTGATATGACCCACGTCTTTGCTGGGGCGGTCACGGTATCGGAGCCCGTCTATATGGGCGGTAAAGTCCGCGCCCTCTATCAGCTCTCCAAACTGTCGAACGAGGCGGCCAAGCTCCAGGTTGACAAGCAGAAGGAGGAACTGATGATTCAGGTCGATGAGGCCTACTGGCGGGTGGTTTCCCTGCAGCACAAGTGGGAACTGGCGCGGCAGTATTGCGCCCTGCTCGACACGCTGAGCCACAACGTGGATATCATGCTGGAAGAGGGTGTGGCCACACCGAGCGACGCGACCAAGGTCAGGGTGAAGCTGAACGAGGCACAGATGAGCCTCACCAAAGCGGAAAACGGTCTGGCCCTCTCGAAAATGGCCCTCTACCAGCTTTGCGGTCTCGATTTGCGCGGCGATTACCGCGTTGCGGAGGACAACACTGTGCGGCAGTTCTTGCCCGAAGCCTCGCTCGACATGCAGCAGGTGTGGGACAACCGCACGGAAATCAAGCTGTTGGAGCTCGGCGACCAACTGGCCCGCACCAATGTGCGCATCGCCACCTCCGGGCTGCTGCCGAATGTGGCCGTCAGTGGCTCCTATCTCGTGAGCAATCCCAACCTCCTCAACGGCTACCAGAACAAGTTCGGCGGCATGTTCACCGCCGGCGTGGTCGTCAACATCCCCATCTGCCACGTCAACGACATCTACGCGGTGAAGGCTGCCAGGCACCGTCGCAACCAGGTGCAATACGAGCTGGAAGAGGCGAAAGGCATGATTGAGCTGCAGGTGAACAAGCTGAACTACGAGTTGGTGGTGGCCAACAAGAAATTAGCGCAGGCACAGAGCAACCTGGAAAACGCCGAGGAGAATCTGCGGCTGGCCGACGAGTCGTTTGAGGCGGGCGTGATCAGCAGTAGCGACCTGATGGCCGCCCAGACCGCCTGGCTCAGTGCCAAGTCGGAGGTGGTAGATGCGGAAATCGAAACGCGGATGGACTATCTTTACCTCCAGCAGGCGTTGGGCAGATAAAACATGTGGAAATATAGATTTTTTGATAGTAAATAATTAATTGTCAATAAAATATGGAAACAACAAAACGAAATTTATGGATAGGGATCGGGGTGGTAATCGCTGTGGTGGCCATCGTCGCCCTGATTGGAATCATCGCCCTGCGCCCGGAGCCGGAACTACTGACGGGTGAGGTGGAAGCCAACGAATACCGGGTCTCCAACAAGGTGCCGGGTCGCGTGGACACGTTTTACGTGCATGAGTCCCAGCGCGTGAAAGCCGGCGACACCTTGGTCTATATCAGCAGTCCCGAGGTGGATGCGAAGTTGACGCAGGCCAAGGCGGCGCGTGCGGCGGCCAGCGCCCAAAGCAGCAAGGCCGCCAACGGTGCGCGCCAGCAGCAGATTGCCTCCGCGTATGAGATGTGGCAGAAGGCGAAGGCCGGTGTCGATATTGCCAAGAAGTCCTACGACCGCGTGCAGGCGTTGTACGACAAGAGTGTGGTTTCGGCGCAGAAGCGCGACGAGGCCGAGGCGCAGTATAAGGCTGCCGTGGCCACCGCCAACGCCGCGAAGGAGCAGTACGAGATGGCTCGCGAGGGGGCGCAGAACGAAGACAAAATGGCCGCCAACGCCCTGGTTATGCAGGCTTCCGGCGCAGTCTCCGAAGTGGAGGCCTACATCCACGATCGCTTCCTCGTGGCTCCGTGCGACGGCGAGGTGGCGGAAATCTACCCCAAACGTTCCGAACTCGTGGGCACCGGCTCGCCCGTGATGTCCATCCTCGACATGAGCGATGTCTGGTTCACCTTCAGCGTGCGCGAGGACCTGCTCCAAGGCCTGTCCGTCGGACAAGACGTGGAAGTGCGGATTCCGGCGTTGGGAGACCAGACCTACAAGGCAAAGGTCACCACGGTCAGGGCCATGGCCTCCTATGCCACCTGGCGCGCCACCAAGACCAACGGACAGTACGACGTCAAGAGCTTTGATGTCAAGATGGTGCCTGTGGGCGAGATTCCCGGCCTGCGACCCGGCATGACCGTTATCCTGCAGCAACGCTAACCGTAAAACCGTCGCATCATGTTGAAGAGAATCGTGAACTCGCTCGGCCGGGAGCTGCGGATGTTGCGTCAGCGTCCGCGTTACCTGATCCTGCTGACTGCCGGAATCTTGTTCAGCTACGTTTTCTTCCTGACGTTCATGCACGAAGGTCAGCCGGAGAACCTGCCTATCGCGGTGGTTGATCACGACGGCAGCTATCTGTCGCGGCGGCTCTGCCACGAGCTGAATGCCACGCAGGGGGTCGATGTCGTGGCCGTCTATGACACGCACCGCGAGGCCCGCGAGGCGATGCAGCGGCAGGAAATCTTCGCCTTCATCGAAATTCCCGCAGGCACCTATTCGGCGATGCTCGACTTCAAGGCTCCGCATCTCGCCCTCTACAGCAACAATGCCTACCTGCTGTCGGGAACGCTGAGCTACAAGACCCTCAGCACCATCGGGAAACTGGCTTCCGCCGCCGTGCAGCGCGAGGTGCTGCGGAAAAAGGGCTTGTCTGAAACACAGATTATGGGTATGCTGCAGCCCGTGGAAATCGACGCGCACCTCATCAGCAACCCGTGGGGCAGCTATCTTCCCTACGTCCTCACCACCATGCTGCCCGGCATTATCGGTGTAATGATTCTTCTTTTTACTATCTATATAATAACCAATGAGCTGAAATACAATACTTACAGTGTTTGGTTAGAGACGGCCAACGGTGACATGCTTAGTGCCCTGCTCGGAAAACTGTTGCCCTACACCTTCTGGTTCATCCTGTTGGGCATCGTGGGAAACATCGTGATGTTCGGGTTCTGCCATTTTGTGTGCCGGGGGAGCTTCCTTGCCCTGTCGGTCACCCTACTGCTGTTCATCCTTGCCATGCAGGCCATGGGCGTGTTCATTTCGGGGCTTATTCCCAACCAGCACCTCGCCGTCAGTGTGGGCGGCATCTACGGAATGCTCTCCTTCTCGATGGCCGGCTTTTCCTATCCCGTCGATAGTATGCCTCCTGCGCTGCAAGCCCTCAGCTACATCTTTCCGCTGCGGCACCACTATCTCGCCTACGCCAAGATTGCCCTTTTCGGCGGCACATTCACCGACTACTGGCCGCATCTCTGCCTGTTGCTGCTCTTTCTCGTCCCGGGCCTGATGGGTGGGTTGTTGTTGGCCCGGAAGAGTGTCGCGAACAGTTGTCGAACTTCCTTGTAAAACAATAATACACAAAAGATTATGAGCAAACTCATTCAAACCATATCATCCGGACTGAAGGACATTTTCGAGGTTTTCACCCTGGAGTTGCACCGTATTTTCACGGACGGCGGCGTGATGCTGATTTTCTTTGTGGCCACGCTGCTCTACCCGTTGATTTTCGGGGCCATCTACAAGCACGAGCTTGTGCGCAACCTCCCGGTGGCGGTGGTGGACGACTCCAGAAGCGCGTCGAGCCGGCGGTTCATCCACAAATTGAATGCCACCCCTGAGGTGAACGTCGATTTCCGCTGCAACACCCTCGAAGAGGCCGAGACGCTGATGCGCCAGCGCAAAATCAACGGCATATTCTATTTCCCGAAGGAATACAACGACTTGATTGTCAATGGAGAGCAGGCGAGACTCTGCCTGTTCTGCGACATGAGCAGTTTTCTGTACTACCGCAGCGTGTTCACAGGAGCCAGCAGTGTGATGCTCGACGAGATGCGCCATATCCAGTTGGAGCGATACGCCATGGCCGGCACGACGGGCGCGGATGCGGAGGAGATGATTGCGGCCATCCCCTACGATGACGTGAAACTCTTCTCGCCGGCGGGTGGCTTCACCAGTTTTCTCGTGCCGGCGCTGCTCGCGTTGGTCATCCACCAGACGCTGTTCCTCGGCATCTGCATTCTGTCGGGCACCATCCGCGAAGAGGGGCAGACGGTGAACGTCATTCCGGAGCGTTTGCGCAACCGTAGCGTCTATCGGGTTGTGTTAGGCCGCGCCATCGCCTACATTATGATCTACATCCCGCTGATTGCCATCGACTTAGTGCTGCTGCCGCGAGTGTTCGGATTGCCTCACATCGGCCGTCTTGGCGATCTCTGCCTATTCCTCTTGCCCTTCATGCTGGCCACCGTCGCTTTCAGCATGACCGTGGGCATGTTCATCCGCGAGCGCGACACGGTGGTGCTCACCTGCATCTTCTTCAGCGTGGTTTTGTTGTTCCTGTCGGGTGTGGTGTGGCCCCGCTCCAACATGCCCGCCTTTTGGCGCTACTTCTCCTATCTGTTCCCTTCCACCCATGGTATCCAGGGCTTTGTCCGCATCAATTCGATGGGCGCACAGCTCAAACAGGTGCAGTTCGAGTACCTCATGCTCTGGATCCAGGCAGGGGTCTATTTCCTGCTGTCGTGCCTATTCTATCGGCTGTTCTTCCTCCATGAACGACTGAAGCAGGAGGGCTGGTCGATAAAGCTAAACAGAAAAAAGGTATCTTTGCCGCCTCAAAAAAACTGCGTGGCTACGGATATCTGGCATGTGTAAGACGAAAAAAGTACGTAATAATCATCAAAAAACAGTTTAAAAAAACAGAAAATGAAAATTCTATTTGCAATAGACGCCTACTTTACCAACAACAACGGGACAAGCATTTCCGCGCAGCGTTTTGCGGACGAACTCCGCAAGCGCGGCCATGAAGTGCGCATTCTGACCACTTGCAAGGAAGTGAAGGAGAACATCTACGGGCTTCCGGAACTGAAAGTCCCCTTTTTCCAGGGGCTGATTTCGAAACACGGCTTCCAGTTCGCCAAATGGAAGCGGAAGACCATCGCCGAGGCGGTGCAATGGGCGGACATTGTCCATTGCTACATGCCGTTTGTGATGGAGGCGAAAGCGAAAAAAATCGCCGACAAGATGGGAAAGCCTTCCACGGCCGCCTTCCACATTCAGCCCGAAAACATCACCTCCAGTATCGGTATGGGGAACATCGCCTGGGTCAACAACGCCATTTTCAGACTGTTCCGCAACACCACCTACAACCATTACGGCCATGTGCATACTCCGTCGCAATTCATGGCCGGCGAAATAGAGAAGCGCGGCTACACGGCCAAAATCCATCCTATCTCCAACGGCATCCAGTCGGATTTCACTTGGACGAAAACGCCCCGGAGCCCGGAATATGCTGACAAAATCCTCATCATGATGGTGGGGCGTTTGGCCGG
>CAMVBK010000068.1:0-14827 GCA_947165685.1 uncultured Bacteroidales bacterium
CAAATCAAGAACAGCATCGACGCCATCAAGAAAGACCGCACCGTCATCATCATCTCCCACAGCATCTCCCAGATCATCGACGCCGACTACATCTACGCGCTCAAGGACGGCCGCGTGGAAGAAGACGGCGACCCCGACGAAATATACAAAAAAGGCGGCATCTACAAGGAAATCATAGACGCTTCGGCAAGAAGTTTGAATATTGAGAAGATTGCGAAAACAATCGGGTGACGGGAGACACCTGCTCTTGTGAGGAGGTGTACTCGTGGAAATGTGCCGTTGGCACCCAAAAAAACAACTGCAGCATTCCAATTGTAGGGACGAATAATCACTCGCCTCTGCAATTGGTGTAATGTGTTGTGTCTGAATCTAATATATGACGATATTTATCATATATGCGCTGCCACGAATGACATGGAGCTCCTATTGTTTGTTGGTAATAATCAAGTGTTTGCCGAAAAGAGTGCAATGCTTTCTCTAAACCCGCTTTCCCATATTCTTCATAAATTTTTGAAATAAAGTAATCATAAGAACGTGTCTCAAGGCCCCTTTTGCAGACCTCCCCAGTTCTCAACTTTACATAACCATAGTAGAAATCACTGAAAGCGCCAGGATTCATTTCTTTTTGAATCTTTCTTTTTTGTACTTCCAATGAGACTTGATTATCGTAAACTTCCTGAACAGCGTTATAAATCTTCTTGATTAATTCTTCTGATCTTGCCATAGCATGTGAAATTTTGTATGATATATATGATATAGTTATAACCGACAAGCACATAAAACAACGTGTAATTCACCGTGCTTTGGGGTTGACAGGTGCAAAGATACAAAAATTTTTATCTCCCGAACATGCTAAAAACTACAAGATAGGCGCAGAAAAACATCCAAAAACAAGCAGTTCGTCACTTTTTCGTAAAGAACAGATGCTTTAACGATGGTTGTATCATGGAGTTGTTGTATCTTTGCCGTATTATTTCATCATCAAAATAAGCAATTATGACATTCATTTTAAAATTCAGAAACACCATCATTTCGGTCAGTGGCAGTAACTATTTTCAGATCCAAACAGTATATAACCATTTGAACAACAACAATATAGATATAAATTACAACTTCAAGAAAAGAAATAATTCGCAAATTTGATAATTATTTGGTTTTTTTTATTATTTTTGCACCCTGAACTTGAACTAAAAGATGAACATTGAATTCCAAAACAAAGGACTTGAAGATCTTTATTTTTTTGGATCTACTGAAGAGAAAACGTACAACAAACTATCGAAAGATATAATCAAAAGGTACATCAAAGTGGTAAACTACTTGAAAGCAGCTAATCGGATTGAAGATATATACCCTATCAAATCGTTGCATTACGAAAAGAAGAAAGGAAATCTGAAAGGAATAGATGCAGTATGGATTAACGACCAATATCGGTTACTATTTGAAAGTTCAGCGAATGAACAAAAAATTATTGTAAACGCTTTATTATTAGAAATTTCCAAACATTATGAATAATAATAGAATTGTTCCGGCACAGGCCACTCACCCAGGAGAACTGATCAAGGATGAGCTGAACGAACGCAAAATGTCACAGAAACAACTCGCCAATCTGACGGGAATTGCGCCTTCCGTATTGAGTGAAACCATCAATGGGAAACGTGCCATTTCAATGAATGTTGCTGTAGCATTAGAGAAAGTGCTCGGTATTTCAGCTGATTACTGGATGAACCTACAAATGCAATATAATCTGGATGCGGCTGCCATAGAGGAAAGGGGAAACCAAAAAGAAACTGTTGCTGTCACCATCCCCGTTGGAGACCGAAACTTGCTCCGCTCCCTTGCACACAAATTTGGTTGGGCATGTGTTTTTTAGCATCACCTGCTATGAACCATAGAATCTGGAATTAATTGCAAAACAACCCGTTATGAAAGGACGTAACGACAAGCCGCACATCGGCATTTTCGGAAGGCGGAACAACGGCAAGAGCTCGCTGATCAACGCCATCACGGGACAGGAGGTCGCCATCGTGGATGCCACTGCCGGCACCACCACCGACCCCGTGCGCAAATCCATCGAGATCTTCGGCATCGGCCCCTGCATCGTCATCGACACCGCCGGCATTGACGACGAAGGCACCATCGGGGCGAAGCGCATCCTGAAGTCGCTGGAAGTGCTGAAAACCATCGACTTGGCCATCCTTGTCATCACCGATTACGAGGTGGGCATTCCGGAACGGCAGCTGCTGGAACAGTTCCGGCAGTATGAGCTCCCCTACCTCATCGTCAACAACAAATGCGACCTGCAAGCTCCTCGCGAGATGGATGTTGATGGATGCAACGTTCTGAACATCAGCACAAAAACGCATACTGGCATCGATGAAATGCTTCAGGAACTTGTGCGGATTATGCCGGAGTCGGCGTACCGCACGCGCTCGCTGCTCGGCGACCTCATCTGCGAGGGCGACGAGGTGCTGTTGGTGACCCCCATCGACACGGAAGCCCCCGAAGGCCGGCTCATTCTCCCGCAGGTGCAGACCATCCGCGACATCTTGGACAACGAAGCCATCGCCATCGTGCTGAAAGAGAACTGGTTGGCGGACTATCTCCAAAACCATCGCGCTCCGAAGCTGGTCGTCACCGACAGCCAGGCGTTCCATGAAGTGGAGAGAATCGTTCCGGAAAGCATCCCGTTGACAGGCTTCAGCGTGGTGCTGGCCCGACAGAAAGGCGAGTTCGAGGCCTACCTCAAAGGCACCCCGAAGCTACACGACCTCCGCGACGGCGACCGCATCTTGATGCTGGAATCGTGTACGCACCTCACTTCCTGCGAGGACATCGGTCGGGTGAAGCTGCCGCGCCTCATCCGCAAATTCACGGGCAAGGAATTAAAGTTCGATTTTGTGTCGGGGCTAAACCAAATCACTGACATCCAGCAATATGCGATGGTCATCCAGTGCGGTGGATGCATGGTCACCCGCAAGCAGTTGAAGGAGCGGCTGCGTCCAGCCATCGAAGTGGGCATCCCCGTCAGCAATTACGGCATGGTGCTGGCCTACGTCAACGGCATTTTCGACCGCGCGGTGGCACCGTTCGCCACCCCGTAGGGACGCGATTTATCGCGTCCGCGACGCGTCCGATTTATTTTGCGGGCGGACGCGGTGAAAAGGACGCGGTGAATCGAGCCCCTACAGCGATTTCCATTTGGTGGGATTTTGTTCGATATATTTGGTAATACGGATCTTTTCATTCCTGTTGCGGATAATACGGTCGTGGTAACGGGGTTGCCATTTGAATGGGATATTGTTTTGTCGGGCGAATTGTGTCACCCGCGCTTTCAACCCCCGCATGACCGTTGCCAATGATTCATTCAACATTGGATTCTTGTTCCCTGTAATTCCTCCTGCTTGGACGCGATTGTCGGGTTCGCGGACGCGATGAATCGCGTCCCTACTACGGGGATGGATTGCGACAATCAAATGAATATGGTCTGGCATAATCACATAAACGGGTATTTCGACGTATGGATAATGATCTGAAACATTTTCAATTTCCGCCGTCAAATATTCGCCTACTGCTGTCAATTCCATTTGCCCATTATACACTTCGCCGAAATAATGCACACGGTTTTGTGTGCAGACCGTAACAAAATAGTCCGATTCTCTATAATCATGCCATTGGGCACGGATGGTTTCGCGAGCGGGAAGAAGCCGTCGATAGCCTGAGGGATTTTCATTGCAGAATGTTCTGTCTTTCCTTGTTTTCATAATTACCTTTTGTTTTTTAGTTTATCCATTACGATGACATTTTGTCATTCAATGTTCTCCTCTGCAAATATACGACATGAAAGCGCGGTTGTCAAGAGGTTTTGCCAATTTTTTTTGTGGTTGAGTTTCAGTAATGTACAAATTTATTTTAACAATTCAACCTTTAATTGTAAAAATCAGAAGGGTAGATTTCGCATGGTTTTCCAACATAAAGCCGCAAAAATATTTTTCCCTCCCATGTCACCTTTTGCCCCTCTCATTCGTTTAACAGTTGAATCGATTCGGTAAATAACGGAAATGTATAACCTTAAAAAATAAAGTCATGGAAGAAATTATAGAACTCCTTGCGATGTTACTTGTAATAGGCGGACTCTGCATAGCATTACCGCTAATAATCGTGTGGCTGACCAACAAGCGGAAAAATCACGAAATCGACAAGAAGACGGAGATTCTGATGGCCTTGTTAGAGAAAAACCCCAATCTCGACCCGGCTGAAGTGTTAGATAAGCTGGATATGCCGTCGGAAGACGGCAAGAAATCCTTGAAAGAAAGACTGTTAGAAAAGCTTTTGGGCGGCTGTATCTGCACATTAATCGGGATAGTCCTCTTCTTCACCCATTTGTTTGGTTTTGTGTTTTTAGGGGATAAGACCACTGGAGTTGTCGGAGGCGGCGTCTTGACAGCCATAGGTATAGCCCTTATCATCTATTACCTGGTCAGCAAGAAGATGCTACAGAATGAGATAGCGACGGAAGAAAAACGGATGACCGAGCAACAAATCTCCGAATGACACGAGAACAATTCATAGCCCTGATTTCGGAGGAGCAGGAGTCTTTGCGGAGATTCCTGCTTGCCTTGTGTGAGGGCGACCGGATGGAGGCGGAGGACATCGCGCAGGAGGCGATGGTGAAGGCGTACATCGCAATGGAGCGGTTCGTGGAGCGGGCCAAGTTCGCCACGTGGCTCTTCAAGATCGCCTACAACACCTTCCTCGACCACCAGCGGTCGGGGTGGAACCGCCGGACGGACTTGGACGCGGCGGAGCAAATGCCGGGCGGTCCGGATGCCGACGACGCCTTCCAATACCAGGAGCTGTACGAGGCCATCGGCACTCTGCCGTTGAAGGAGAAGAGTGCCATCCTGCTGTTCTACGTCAGCGGCTACTCGGTGAAGGAGATTGCGAAAATCATGGGAAGTTCCCAATTGGCTGTGAAGCAGCAGCTTTCAAGAGGAAGAAGTAAACTCAGACAAATTTTGGAACGATGAAAGAGACTAACATAGAAGACCTTTTCGCCCGTTACCAGCCGGACATGGGCGACCGCGACGAATACATGGAGCGGCTTTCCAGGAAGTTGGAGGCGGCGGAATACGCGAAACGGTACCGCGAGGCGCAGACCAAGCGTTACCGCCGGATGATGGTGGCCGTATTCATCTCAGGCGTGGTCACGGGCTCCATCGGCATTATGTTCGTGCTGCTGCATCCGCAATGGTTGATACCGATGCAGACCGCCTCCGTTGGGGTGTCCTTCCCCGCATTCTCGTTCCTCCCGAAAGTACTGCTGTTACTGGCTATATGCTTTGTAAGCTTGTGTATCACGGGGTTGGTGCGGAAGATCTGTGAGCGCAACGAAGTGACGTGGTGACGGACAGAGCCACCACGCACAAAGACAGTGACATTTGCAAAGAACTGTCCAACAGCACTGACATCCGCCATGGAAATCCAGCGCTATAAAAAACTTTTGCCCGGCACTGAATGTCGGGCAAAAGTTTTTTTTTGTGAAACATTTTTTGGGGCAGTTAGCGTTTGGAGAGGCTTTTGTCGAACATAAAGAAGGCAGCCTTGTCGTCGCCGACGCACTTCATCGCATCGATGAGTTCCTGGGCATTCTCCTCCTCCTCAACCTGCTCAGTCACATACCATTGCAGGAAAATGGTGGTGGCATAGTCCTTCTCCTTGGTGGCCAGGGCATAGAGGTCATGGATGAGACCGGTCACGACTTTCTCGTGCTTGAGGGTCTCCTCGAACATGACGAGCGGCGACTCCCACGAGGTCGGGAACTTGTCGATGGCTTTGAGCTCCACCCGAGCCTGCTGGCTTTCAAGGTAGTGGATGAACTTGAATGCGTGCTCCATTTCCTCATCGTACTGCTTGCGGAACCAGTGGGCAATGCCCTTGTATCCTTTGTTCGAAGCGTCCATGGACATGGCCAAGTAGAGATAAGCGGACCACATTTCCGCGTTGATTTGGGCGTTGATAGCCTCTTGCATTTTCACACTAATCATGATAAGAATATTTAATTGTTTGACTATAAATGAACTGTATTAAATTTAGTAGTCTGCAAAGATATTCTTTTTTTGGTGACAGACCTCCTGTTGTGTGATTTTTTTTGAAGCTGAGCCGCATTATGGGAGAATTGTTCAAGTTGTGTAACTGTCGGTTTCACATCAATCGTTGTTTTGCTGTTTTATTTTTCTGCAAAGACACAAAAATATAAATTGCAGAAAAATAAAAGCATACTGGCGGACGGAACACGCATTACGAGATGAACGGAAAATGAGGAAGTACCTTCTCACTTGTGCTCTTCGCCGTAAACAGGCAACGGCACACTGACTTTGTAGAAGTTGCGGTAATGGGGTATCTTCCGGCCTTGTTGTTCAAACAGAACGTCTGATTCCGGTTTCAGTTCATCGGTATTACCTGGATAGAGGATAATGCAACGTGGAGAATAGTCCTCCTGCAAGTTCGGTAACAACCGATCATCGCGGGCATTTCCGCTCAGTTCGCGAATATCATCTATATCGACCCAATCTTCTGCATATTTGGATTTGTATTTGGCATCCAAAATCAGGCTTTCCTCTCTGATGACAAAATCGGCGACTTGCCTCCCATAAAAACCTGCTTCCTGGAACATTATTGGATTCACCGCATTTTTCTGCAACCGGCATAACACCCACATCTCATACAGCCTTGCCATGTCAATCCAAAACGGCGGGGTGGAATGTTGTTCGGATCCAGCCTCCCGGATGGAATAGTCGAAGCGGCGCAGGATCATCTTCGCCACCCTTATCGCTTCTTTATACCCTTTAAACAGCTTATTGGACGACAACTTCTGCACCTGATACGGCTCAATCTCATCGGAAATATGGCTAAACGAGGCCTTCAACCGATTCAATCGCAATTGGATTTCGGGATATTGGGACTGTCTCTTCAGACTATCACATCTGTCGAGGATGCGTTCGGAAAAGAGCAGGGCCTTTTTCAAGAGGCGGTTTTCAGGAATGTCATCGGTGTATTCCTGATATTGGCAGTACATTCGATCACTACGTTGCTGGAACACATTGGTCTTGAGGTGCTTACCGAACAGAATCCGCCCTTTGACCTTGGCTTTCAGATTCTCTTCGCGAAGAAGATAGTCCTTCTTCAAGCCATGCTTCGCCAACCGTTCCAACAGGGAAATAAAATGCAACACCAACAGAGGTGTCAGTTGGTTAAGTTCTTCGTGAGTTTCGATTTGGGGTTCATCGAATTGTATGCCGTAGCATTGGGCAAAATAGTCCGACTCTTTTTGCGTATCGACTTCCAAAGCCGCCAAGAACATCTGGACAAAATCGATGTTTGGTATTTTCGGCGTGACCACCACGGCGAGTTCATCAGGCACGAGCCAAGCAGCCCCGATGAAATAGAAAGCGGTCCAATCGTTGATTCCCAAATACTTCGGTTCTTTGAGAAAGCCCGTCTCCTGAAACTTCAGATTCAGCCCATAAAGATATTCCATCTTGCTGGTATAATCAAGCCCATTGCCATATCCGCCTGGATTGGCAAAAGGTTGGTGCTCCTGCAATAGAATAATGTCTTTCGGCTTGTTATCCATTGTTCCCTGTCATATCGCTCTGCTATTGGGCCGACGCAGGATGCCATTCTCCGACAAAATCAGCGATAGTCAAATCAGAGCTAATTGGTTTCGCATTGATGATACCGTCCTTGATGTATTCGTTCAGCAACGGCAGAATCTCATACTGCCACTTCAGCTCCAGTTCATATTCGTCTTTGGCGAAGAAATAGCTGTGCCCAACCATCAGATCCTCGAAATCCATGTCAATCTGGTGCTTCTTGATGAAGGACTCCACGGCATCAAACAATGTAGCAGCTTCTAGTATAGAGTTTTGCTCGACCAATTCCCTTTTTGCTTTCAATGTGGCGAACGCGAACCGGCGGCGCACAGCATAATCGATATTGCCCACGCTGCGGTCGGTGGTGTTCATGGTGCCGATGATGTATAAGTTTGACGGCACCCCGAACGACTCTTTCGAGTAAGGCAGTGTGACTCTTATCGGATGGTCGCCCCCGATACGTTTGTCCGCCTCCAACAACGTAATCAGTTCCCCAAAAATCTTCGACACGTTGCCGCGGTTAATCTCGTCGATGATGAGTACGTAAGGCGTAGTTGAATCGCTATCCTCCAATTCATTTCTGTATTCATTTTTCACCGCATTGATAATAGCTTGGGCGTATGTTGGCCAGTTGTTTTCCATTCCTTCGCCCACTGCTTGCATCTTTAACTTTTCAATATTAATTGGCGATGGAGAATATTCTGGATCTTTGGATGAAGATGATATGGAGCTTCTTGTACTTAAAGTGGAATTACCCTTGTTCCACCAAACATATAAAGAGGAACGTCCCGTTATTGTTGGGATGAGTTTCTTGTTAGCATATCCTTCAATCGAATGAATGTATTTATCAATACAGTCCAAAATATCCGACCCTTGTTTTGTTTGTGCCTTATTAGATATCAGCTTGAAAATCCCATCCTCAACCTCATACGAAACCATACCGTTTTCTGTCTTTGGCTTTATCCCTTCCACAAAATCCTCATAATCCATGGATTGGTGGAAAGTGACAAAGCCGATTCTTCCCTCTTTTTGGAGTTCTTCGTATCGAAGCATCACTTCTCCGTGGCCTTCCGGGATATGTTCGCCGCAGATAGCCAACGCCAACGCTGCTGTATTATAGGTTTTTCCCGTGCCAGGCGCGCCTTGGAGGATGATGTTTTTCTTGAGGCGAAGGATGTTAGTAAATTGTCTGATGTTTTCGGGTATCATACTGTATTCGTTTTGGGGATTTTGGTTTGGATTGTTCTTTTCTTTTTTCATCATATCTTTCATTTGCCAGAGTATGTTTTGCGCAATCAACAAATCGCTCTGCAGCATTCCATCTGTTTCAGTGGCAAATTTGTCAGTCAATTCCGCATCTTGCCGGATTGTTTGCACCAACGATTCGAGCAATTGCAGATAATGCGGGTATTTATTTCCGGCCTTTTGTGCCGGTGCATTGATGTAATTGCAGTAATTCTGATAGATTTCGTCTTTATAGAACGTATATTTGTTCGGATTCCAACAAGCTAAAAATGCGGAAGCCGTGCGTTCGTCATTGGCTTTCATGTTAAACTTGTCACCACACAACTCTGCCATGGCACTCTTGAAGTCCGACAATCTGTCCGACAAGGGAACATCCTCATTCATCAACAATGCGAAATTATCGGCAAGTTGTTGCGGCTGGTCTTTAGACAAAGTCGTCAACACTTGATTGACACGCGCTACATCCACAATGTTCTTTGTCTTGAACTTTTGTATGATATCCAATTCCGATTTCCCTTCACATTCTGTAATCAGCTGCCATTTATAGAGTTCATCGGCTCCATTGTGATCTAACGAGACAGACAGATAAGCCTCCTTATAGCGTTTGAGCAAATCCTGTATTAGCCGCATTTCCATGTCCTTATCACAGCTACTAGTTCCGTTTTCCTGTTTGATTAAATTTATATTATCCGCCATCATCCTTTGTCTATTTGTCAGTAATTTACGCGGCAAAGATACGATTATTTAAGAAATCTCTTTTGCTGCTTTGTACGCTTTGGAAACTGTGAGGATGTCGTGGATTTTCAGCAACAAAATGGCTATGGTGATAAACAGCGTTTTCCCTTCTCCGTACTCTTTGACGCACCATTCCCAAAGCACCTCCACGAAGATGTAAGGTGCTGCTGCGCACAGCAACATGGTGACCATATATGAAGAAGGTTTTTCCATTGATTCTGTACCAACACTATTATTTGTCCATTTGCAGAAAGGATGCTGCCATTCGAGACTTGCTCCGCCGCGTCTTTATTTCAACCCCCACACCACATTCACGTTGTCGCTGACCACCAGGTCGTCGGGAGTGATGTCGAGACTATTAACCGTGCTGGCTATCCTTCCTCCGTATCCTCACCGTCAGCTGGATCTGCTCCTCGGGGTGCGCCTCCGGGTTGATGCGGTTGATGCGACAGTCGAAGAGGTCGGTGTGGCCCATGTCGAAGAAGGGAGCGAGACTGCGGTTGTCGCCGCGGGGGATGTAGCCGAGGAGGAAGTCTTCGCCGTCGCTGTTGAAGATGACCTGCACAACCTCGGGGTCGTAACGGTTGCCGGCCTCGCGCTCCAAACGCAATGGCATCCCGACTCGCAACTGGTCCCAAACAAGGTCTGCTTCGTGATACTTGCGGCCCGCCAAGTGGCAGTCCATGTAGAATTTGCTTTTCTCTTTCATACTTTTGCCGTTTTTATTTCATGCGGCAAAATTACCACCCGACTGCGCCAAAAAGCGGACCAATAGTAATGAAAACGCCCAATTCGCTTAATTCGTCGCCAGCCACCACACCACCAACACCAACTGCGCCACGAATATCGCCGGCACCCCGTACTTGAACTTCTTGTGCTGGGTCTTGTGATGCCAGACCTGCATCCCCAACCACGCCCCGACGCTGCCGCCCACGGCCGCCAACCCCAACAGCACGCTCTCCGGAATGCGCCACCGCTTATGCTGCGCCTTCCATTTGTCTATGCCATACACAAAAAAAGTCACCACCGACATGACAACCAAATAAACCAAAATGAATTGCTCCCTTTCTGCCATAATAACTTTTGCCATTATTCCAAACGCCGCAAAAATACACTTTTCCCTAAACCTCCTAAACCCCTAAACTTCCTAAACCTCCTAAACCCCTAAACCTCCTAAACCCAAAAAATACTACCTTTGCCGCCCAAAATAAATCTTTCCAAGAAAGACCATAAGTCACTGTCATGCAGAAATATCGCAGCTATGTGCTCCCCGTCGCCATCCTGTTGGGACTGCTGTTCCACAGCTTCAGCGCGCGCATTGCCTTTTTGGTGCCGTGGCTTCTCTTCGCCATCCTGCTGCTCAATTTCGTGACGGTCGATTTGCGCCGCCTGCGCTTCTCGACGCTCCATTTATGGCTGATGCTCTTCCAGTTGGCGGTCAGCGCGGGACTCTACCTCTCCGTGCGGGCGATCTCGCATGACGAGACGATGGCGCAGGGCTTCATGATGTGCGCCCTCTGTCCCGTGGCCTCCTCCGTGGTGGTCATCTCCTCCATGCTCGGCGCCGACCGCATGACGACCACCGCCTACACCATGCTCTGCAATTTGGTGATTTCCGTGGTCGCGCCGCTCGCCTTCACGGTCATCGGGGTGCATCCGGAGCTCTCCTTCTGGCCGTCGTTTTGGATGATCCTGCGGCGCATCACCCCCACGCTCGCGCTGCCCTTTTTCACGGCGCTGGCCCTGCAGCTGTGGGCACCGAAAGCCAACGACTGGCTCTGCCGCTACAAGAACGTGTCGTTCTACCTGTGGGCCGTCGCGCTCTTCATGACCCTGGGACGCACCATCGACTACATCTTCCTGCACGGGCGCGGCAACGAGCACATCATCCTCCTCTCGGCCCTCTTCTCCGCCGTAATGTGCGCCGTGCAGTTCGGCTTCGGCAAGTGGCTCGGCCATCGCTACGGCGACACCGTGGCGGGCGGCCAGCTCCTCGGACAGAAGAACACCGCCATGGGCATCTGGATGGCCAACACCTACCTCCAACCGCTGTCGTCCGTCTTCCTCGCCTTCTATATTATATGGCAGAACCTCTTCAACAGTCTGCAACTGTGGTGGCACGACCGTTCAATTGAAAATTGAGAATTGAAAATTGAAAATTGGGGAGCATGTAACCTTTCCGAGCGGGCTTCGTAAAAGCAAACGCATGCCTACGTAAAAATACGTAATTGTTGAAAAAATGTTGAAAAAAATTGTTGTTTACAAAAAAATGTTATTTTTGCAGGCTCAAAGGTTTTGTGTGAAAAGGTTATATCATAACCCTAAAAAATAAAAGTAAGTAATTGAAAGTAAGTAAAATAAATTAAAAAACGATCATTATGAAGAGAAGAAATCTATTTCTGAATGGACTGGCATTTCTGATGTGCCTGTTCCTTTTTGCCGGCGGCCTCTCCGCGCAGACGGTGAAAACCGCGACGGTGCCAATCACCTCAAGCGGCACTTGGACAGTGCCCACCGAGTTAAACGGCTCCCCTATCACCGTCACCTCTGTTTATTTCGAAGCATGGGGCGGCGGCGGTGCCGGCGGCTATGCCTATAGCACTGGTCTTCTTAGACCTACCGCTGGCGGCGGCGGCGCGGCCTACGCCAAATCAGCCAAAATTACGGACATGACTGATGGTGAAACCTTTACCATCACAGTGGGTGCCGGTGGCACGGCTATCGGAGATGACCCCGATCATTACACCGTTGAAAATGGCGGTACAACAACCGTATATAGAGGAGAGACGCCGTTGGCAATAGCTGTGGGCGGAAAGTCAGTCACGGGCTATCAGAACTGGGAAAATCCTGGTGCCGGCGGTAACGCATCTGAATGTTTTGGCCAGGTAGTGTACTCTGGTGGCCACGGCGGGAAAGCCGATCGTGGTGCTCTTAATTCTGGTGCATATTGCATAAGTGGCAGTGGCGGCGGTGCCGCTGGCCCTAACGGGAATGGCGGTAACGCTGCAGACTCTTGGGGACGAAATTACGTCGTTTGGTACAAACAAGTCACAGGTGCTCCTGGCAGTGCCGGTGGCGGCTTGGCCGGTTCAGGTGCCTGGGGACAGGAGTCCCAAATCATTGGCGGTGCCGGCTGGGGCAACGCTGAAGGCAACAAGGGCAACAACTACGGCGGCGGCGGCGGCGGCGCCATCGGAAATAATCTCCCTGGTTATGGTGACGCCAACGGCGGCGCTGGCGGCCCTGGCGCGGTGAGAGTGGTCTATACCTATACTACCGATGTGAATCTCATTGACATAGAGGATGCCACAGCCAACACCTGCTCCGGTGCGGAGTTCGACATCCCCCTCAACATCACCGTTAACGGCTTTAATTTGGACCAAATTAACATTAACATTGGAATTGTTGGTATTGACGGACTCGCTATCTCTACCCCCACAGCATCCTATAACACTACCGACGGCAAATGGCATCTCACAGGAACAATAACCAACTCCACATCCAATGCCATCGCCTGTCCTATCCGTGTCACGGTTTCCCACGGCACGCTCAGCGATGAAGCCACGGTCACCGTCACCGTCTATGGCGAGCTCGCCGGCGGCACTATCGCCGAGAACCAGCTCGTGTGCAGCGGTAAAGACATCCAAACCCTCGTGAGTACGGCGGATGCTACCGGTGGCTCCAGCTCCGGTTCCTATCAGTGGTGGCAATATGTAATCCGTGACGAAAATAATGTTGACGTCGCATCCCCTGCTTGGGAACAAATTGCCGTTGCCGATGCCCCTGATTACACACCGGAACAAAAGGGTCTTCGTAAATTCAAAAGGGTGTATGTGGATGCGTGCGGAACGGTTGAGTCCAATGTATTGGAAGTCGCGACCGTGGACCCCTTCAAATTCAATGAAAATTTTTCTTCAAAGGATACCATCTGTTCAAATCAAGATTATGCGAAAACGCTTTATTTTAGCATCTCTACCCCGATTGGTGGCTATACAGACGGCTTCACATGGGGTGTGTATTGGCAGAAATCCGTCAATGGAGGTGCATGGGAGAATTTGAATTCCACGATATCACACACCGGAAGTTATGACGTAACCCTTCACCCTGGCGATTTTGCCGATGGCGATGACATCTGGTATCGCGCCGCTGTCAAAATCAACGATTGTGACTCCATTATCAGCAATGCCATCTACAAGCTGCACGTGAGAGAAGTCCCGAAATATGACGGCCAGTTCCCGGACATCAACATCACCCTGTGGTACGGCGCCTGCGACACGAGCATTGCCAACCTTCCCGCTCCGGAACTCACCCCCGTGCCTGCTGAGATTACCCGTGCCGACGAATACACTCGCGTGGCCCCTGGTGAATACACCATCAAATGGCGCGTGAAACCCAATCCGGATTGCGACATCTATGATACGTATGATCAAAAAGTCATCGTGAAGTATCCTGAGTGCGGTACCGTCGAGAATCCCGTCTCGTTCACCAACCCCGCTGACCTTGAGGAGTACCAGACCATCCGCATCGGCTGCGAGTGCTGGTTAGCCGAGAACCTGAGAACCAACGCTGCCGGCGCCGTCTATTACGACGAGGATGAAGCCAACAAGCCGTTCGGCAAACTCTACGACTGGAACGCCGCCGTGGCCGTGAACAACACCGAGATGACCGCCAAGACGGGTGCCAAGTACATCCAGGGCGTCTGTCCCGAGGGCTGGAGCATTCCTTCCGTGGGCCAATACACCACGCTCATGGGCGAAGGCCTTGACGCACTCAAGTCCAACGAGGAAGGCACCTGGCTTCCCGGCAAGCTCGGCACCAATGCCTCCGGCTTCAACATGAAGGGCGCAGGTCTCTATGAGGCCGGCCAGTTCAAGAGAATGCTCGGCTACGCCGACTTCTGGACCAGCGGCACCGTGGAGGGCAACAGCACTGTGGCCACCGCCGTCGAGGCCCGCTACGACTGCGACGAGATGATGCCGAAGAACATGAACAAGGAGAACAAGATCAGCGTCCGCTGCGTCCGCATCGAACCGGCTGAATAATTGAAAATTGATAATTGAAAATTGATAATTAGGGCGTGGCCGCGAGGCTGCGCCCTTTTTAGTTTCAGGTTTCAGGTTTCAGGTTTCAGGTTTCTAAATGTCAATGCCTAAATAAGGTTGACCGTTTGTCTCTTATTGGTGATTGCTTTTTTG
>CAMVBK010000069.1:0-14823 GCA_947165685.1 uncultured Bacteroidales bacterium
CATTTTGCTTATTAATATTTACCTCATCAGGCTTCTTCCGTAGGTCATCAAGCGTTTTGGCTCCCTTCCAGAAAGCACGTCGGAAAGTTCCATCGGGCATGAGGTCAATCTGCTCAATGCCATTAGGGAGCCTCTTGTTACTGACAGTGCGCTTGTAGTTACGGAGTTCTTTATTCAACCACCATGCGCCATCCTCGCCGGTTTGCTTGAACTCCTTGCCGTCGAACTGGAGAATTGCGAAGCGCCCTGTATATCGCCTACAACTTGTATTGGCAAATTCCGAGTCTGGGTCGTGACTTTCCAAGACAGGATAATACAATTGATTGGTAGGCCAATCATAATGGAGGCCGAACCGGTTCTCGTCAAACTCATCAAATGGGAAGCCACCACTGGCTTCCAACGGTTGATCATACCACATGCAACTAACGACGCTGTCCCTCTGGCCATTCACCGAAAAGAGAGAAATCGGCTGTAAATGATAATCATTATTATATATGCACGTCATGGCTTCGTCAAGATACAAAAGATGTCCAAAAGAATAAGTCACTAGATATAGTGGTGAGCCTAAAGAAGAGTTGATTAAATACACCCGTTTCGGATATATCTCCAGTGCAGGATCATAATGCAACAGTGTATCCCGTCTATCTCCTCCCGCGGCATTGACACATCCTATCAATGCATAATGTACCGTATCCACCTCTAAACTCACTTCGCCATTCCCACAAGGCAGATAGGCCGGGAGCATCGGTCCATTCTCTTCATGACGTTCCACCAAAGCCTGGGCTTCTGGAGAAAGATAGGAGAATATCTGGCCGTAGGGGAAGCTGAGGAGCAAGTAATGAGCGTCTCCTCCCTTTATGGCAATTGATAAATGATCATCTAACAGCCCGAAATCATAACTGTAAGTGTCATCCTCGGGAACGAACCGCCATCCTGCTCTGCCAAACAAAAGATCTTCTTCAACAGAGTTGTATTCAGGATAGTCCTTGAAAAATCGAGCAAGGTTCTCCTCGCTAATAATCTTCTTCACCAGATGCCCATCGTTCTTGTCGAAGGTATAGTAGTATTTTTCCGAAGCAGTTCTGATCTCTCCCCAAAAACGTTTCACCCCATAGGTCACATACTTTGCCGTCTGTGCTTCCATTTTCATTTCGATGCCATACGTATCACACAAGTTTTCTTCCATTATCGGTTTATACTTCTTCAAATAATGATCAAGCAATCGTGCTCCGTCTCGGGTGAACATCTCCTTCTCGCTGTAGGCCTCGTGCCCGTCATGACGGTCCCCGCACGCCACATAATGCTCACACATCTGATACATCTCCCTGTTGACTTGTGCCATCACTGAGTCAACCAGTGCCTTCGGTCCATTTACAGGGACATCGACACAGAATGAAACGCAGGAGTGACGATTTTCTTCGCGGTTTCCACAAATCGTATCCTTCTGCTCTATTACAACCAAGTCGTTAGTCTTCGCTAAATTACCGCTTTTGCAACTGGTTGACATAGCGACAAGACAAACAACCTCAAACATAAATAATTTCATATTTCGCATGTCTCAAATGCCCTCTATCCGTGTCGGGCGCAACAGTTAATTGGTTATAAATTCATTAACTTTGTTGCCCCCTAACCAACCAAATACTCGCCCACGGTCATCGTCTCCCTGTCGAACTGCACACCGACTTTAACGACGGTGCGGCCTTCGGTCTCGTAAGGCAGAAAATAGCCTTTGCTGTTGATCTGGTCCAAGGCCTCCTGCGCGGTGCCGTTCACCTTCAGCTCGAAGACGTAGGTGGTGTCGGGCATCCAGACCACAAAGTCGATGCGGCCATTGGCGCACTTCACTTGGGTACGGGCATAGAGATTCAGCATGTTGAATATCAGCCAGAAGGTATATTCATAGAAGCCTTCGTAGTTTTTCACCTCCTTCAGTTTTTCCTTGAAACCCTCCACGTATGGGATGCCCGCAAGAAACGCTTTCATCTCTCGCATGGCGGCATGGATGTCATTCCTGTCTAACGCCCTCCAAAACTTAAGGGCGAATCCATCTTGAACACTACTGCCATCCAGTCCCGTATAGCTCGGAATCAGACCGTCGGTAAGTCCCACACGCACTTCGTTGTTGGGAATGGCGAGAATGTAGGAGTTGGATCTCCGGTCATAATCCTTGATGGTGAGATAGCCGCTTTGGTAAAGCAGCGGGAGAGCGGTGGTCATGGCCTCTGTAGGTCTGTCAAAGGAAGATGCTGACGCTTCAATGTGATCCATGGTCGTGATGTCGGTGCGGAAATGCTGCATCTGACGAATGAGGAAGGTTGGAGTGCCACTGTCGAACCAGTAGTTGGCGATATCCCTTTGATTGAAACATTTCAACAGACTGAAGGGATTATAGACATCGGGGGACATCTTGGCAAAACGATAACCGTCGTATTGACGTTTCAACTTGGCATGCATCTCTTCGGGGGTGCACTCGTACTCCCTGGCCAGCATGGCGATGTCGGGAGCCATCTGGGTGGCGAGTTCCTCCTCCGTGATGCCGCAGATGGCGGCGTACTTGGAGTCCAACGAGATGTTTGTCAGGTTGTTGATGGTGGAGAAGATGCTCAGCTGCGAGAATTTGGTAATGCCGGTGATGAAGCAGAAGCGGATCATCCCCTCGCACATTTTCAGTCGTTGGTAAAACTCCTGCATCACTTCGCGGGCCGCCTCTAACCGTTCTGGGTCGTGAAGCACATCCAACAGCGGAGCGTCGTATTCGTCAATGACGACCACTGCCTGGCGACCGGACTTCTGAAAGGATCGCTGGATCAGACCAGCCAGCCTCATGCCCGGGGAGACCTCCGTCTCGTCTCTACCGTAGTCCTTTTCCAGGATGGCGAGCTGTCTCACCAACTCCGCCTTGACCTGTTCGACGGGCAGATGCCTGGCACCGCTCAAATCGAAATGGAGCACGGGATATGAAACCCACTCCGTTTCCAGATCCATGATTTTCAACCCCTCGAAAAGTTCTTTCTGTCCTTTGAAGTAAGCATCCAAAGTAGTGGTCAGCAGTGATTTGCCGAACCTGCGCGGACGGCTGAGGAAGACAAAGGGACTCTCCTTGGTCATCTTCCAAATCAAGTCTGTTTTGTCAATATAAAGATAGCCTTCTTCGCGGAGGCGGGAGAAGGTCTGTATGCCAACGGGGTATTTGCGGTCGGATTCCATCAGTGTGGGTTTTAACGGCGCAAAGATACAAAAAATCCGTGTCGGGCGCAATGTTAAATGCCTCAACCCCGTAACTTTCTTTGAATTTTAGCTGTTGATAAATAAGCAAGTCATTGCTATGTCACCCACCCTCACTTCTGCTTCCTCTTCCGCTTCAACACCTTGCTCTCCTCGGCGTCACGGGTGAGGGCGACTCGTACGGTGACCTCCTCGACGTGGGGTGACGACTTCTTCACACGAACGAGTTTGGAGCCGGGCTTGGGGGTCATGAACAATTGTGTCCAGTAACCGTCGAACTCACCGACCCCCATACAGGTGAAATCCTTGCTGATGATGGCGGCGCAGTGCCCCGGCGAGTTCATCCATGCATTCATGACCTCTTCGGCGGTCTCTTGCCCGAATCCGATAGGACCATATACCCTCAAGTTTTAAAACACCCAAGACCATCATCTTTTTACGACTCTAAAGACGGCACAATTGCACTCTTTGCCATTATGACTGATTTTAAAATCATTCGTAGTATAAGTAGCAGTTTCAATCTGGTCCGGACTTACCCCCATTTTAATAAAAAGCTCTCGAACATTGTTTGCTCTTCTCTGTGCAAGTTCTTGTTTATTCTGTTTCCAACCCATCCCACATGCATAAACATTGACAACTAGTTTCAACTGATGGTTGGCATTCAATGTAGACACAGTCCTATTAATGTTGTCATTGTTGTCATCAATTATGGGAATATCTTTGTTTTTTTCAAACACAATTTTGGTCTTTGACAAATTATCAGAGAAGGCTTCAATTTCTTCTAACTTTGCAATTGCACAATCACAATTGGCAGTTCCCTCTTCAACATCGATATAATAGGTGATTGTGTGTACTATCCTTTCTTTGGCTATTCCCGAATGTACGAAGTGCTTCGTAATATTATTAATTCGTTTTTCAATCAATCTCGCATTATAGCGGTTTTTACACCATGGAGCCTCAATCTGTAGACCAATATTCTTATAGTCTTCTAAATGTCCAATCATTTTTCCCACATTCTCAAAGATAGGGATAGCCTTCCCCGCTTTAAAAGAGACTATCACAGGAGCCGACAAGCGCCACTCTTCTGTTTGTTTTTCAGAATCCGTTTGGGTTGGCGTTTTGGACGAAGCCTTCCTTGATTCCTGATGTACTGTAATTTCCTCGTTAATTTCTCCAATAATGTTGATTCTTCCATGTCTTTCCGTTGCGTTGGAGTTGGGTTGGCAAGTCACAACCAATGTATTATCTGACTGATAAACTTCCAACCAATTTCGACAATCCTCAGGCACATCAAAATCCCAAACAACACCAAGATTCACACTGATGCTTGAATTTTTGTTACGACATCCTCCCTCGGCATTGAAATACAGCTTCGTATTGCTAACATAGCCACTTGGCTCATCCGGTGTTATATGATCACCCCCGCTTGTAGGCTGCTTTGGGGGTGGTGGAGTTCGCGGCCCTTCAAGTTTTTTTGTGCAATAATTCCATTCGGATTGTACGCTCTTATCTACAAGATTCGGGCATTTCTTATTCAATAATTGATATTTCTCAGCAGCCTTGTCGTATCTTCCTTGAGCTTTATATTGACGTGCGGACCGCAGCAACACTTCACAATCTTGTTGAGCATACGATCCTATAAAACAAAAACAGATAAAGAATGCAAAGTACAAATACTTTCTCATAACAATCCACAAATTAAGCATTTCACGTTAAAAACTTTTGATTATTTGTATTTATAACTTGATCTCTGTAACACTGTTGCCATTCGTTTGTGCTAAAACATGATCAATGAATACACAACGATCACGCATCATGACGGTATATGGGTCGTCATCACCGCAATCAAAAGCCTTCTGATTCTCTTCCAAAATGACAGCTTTGGTTCCAAGCAATGCAGCCCTGTATTGTAACAGTTTGCCCTCGAAAACAGATTCTTTTCCAAGCTTGGAAAATGAGACATCCTTTTCGCATTGTTCTATGGTTTGCAAGGCTTTTAGCGCATCCGTCACATGATCTTTCTCTCCGACATCACCTTCCGCATCTTGAGAAATAAAAGCACACTCTCGTTCAAACTGTTCAAGCGCAGCATTATAACGTTGTTCAAGATCAGAAACATACGCCATTTCAGTTTCAACAGATTTCCGATGGACAATCCTATAAGCCACAAATGTCGTTCCTATTAGAAGAAGCACAGCAAGAGCAAGCCAAAGCACCCTGCGTTTTCTGCTATTTTGTCGGAGCGTGTTGTCTTTCGAGACCACGTCCGCTGGTCTTCCTGCCATTGTTACCTGATTTGTATTGCGCAAATCATCCAAGAAATCCCATACAGACTGGTATCGTTCTTCCCTCTTCAATCTCATAGCTTTGAGGATAGTTCGATTACCCTCTAGGGGGATGGATGGATTCAATTTCCGGGGTTCAACCAACTCCTCTGTCAATCGGGCAGCAGCTTCCAAAGGCTCTTTTCCGGTAAGAACGAAATATAATGTGGCACCGAGAGCATAAATATCCGTATAAGAGCCCTTGCGGCTGGTCCGGGTATATTGCTCCGGAGGAGCATAACCATGTGACACCATGGAAGTGAATGCCTGCGTCTTGTCTTCTATATATTCCCGTGCCGATCCAAAGTCTATAAGCACCGCCTTATAGTCGGATGTGATCAGAATATTGTTAGGCTTAATATCCCGATGAAGGATGTGGTGGTCGTGAATATATCCCACGGCACCGGCAATTTGAGCCATATAGTTCACCGCTTCGGGATAGGACATCGGCCCCTTCTGTTCAACAATACTTTGCAAGCTGGGTCCCTCAATGAATGGCATGACCATATAGGAGGTGTTGTTCTCGTCGAAGATATCAATAACTTCCACGACTCCTGGGTGGTGCAGTTTCGCAAGAATTTGCGCCTCCTTGACGAAAGCTTTGCGGTACTTTTCAAAAAAATCCGCATCTATACCCTGAAAATGCACTGTCACGTCTTGAGTGTTGCGCACGCAATACCCCGACAGAAAATACTCCTTGATGCAGACAGTGCGGTTCAACACTGCCTGTTTGGCACGGTATGCTATTCCGAATCCTCCATCGCCAATCTTTTTCTCAATCACATACTTACCTCCATTGAGGGTGGTACCGGGTTGAAGCTCGTTTTGAGCGGAAACGTTATTCTCCATCTATCTTAATTAACTATATTAAACATATTTAGCACCACAACCGAAAGGACATTGTCCATTTTTTTTCAACTCTTTCCACTTCCGATTCAGGCCAAACTCCTTTCCACACTTCGGACATTTGTATTCTCTACTGTATTTGTCTTCCAAATCCTCTTTATTCTCCTCAAATTTTTCTTGTCGAATGAGGGTTCTTCCACTTGTCAGCACACCCATCAAGCCACTTATGAGCGATCCTGCAGACATGGCGACAAACCCATATATCATGCTGTAACCATTACCTGATTTAAACATAAAAACCATAATAATGATACCTAAGATCGCAGGTATTGACGACAACAGCACTCTGGGCAGCTGATTCCGTATGTTCCCTTTCCTCTCCATTTTCGACAGTTCTTCCTTATATTCATCATATACCCGTTTAACCTGTTCGAATTCCTTGGAATAATCATCGCTTTGCGCTTTAGATCTCACTTCTTGGACATGTTTGGGCGTCACGTATGGAAATGACAAGAAAATTCTCCGCAAATCGAGTTGATAGCATCGGCTTTCGCCACTTTTACCACCCAAACAAACGGTGTCGTTTTCCCTAATCTGAGCTGATGTGACACGTTTGCCATTGACAAAAGTGCCGTTGGTTGACCTGTTATCCTCAATAGTAACCTGGCCGTCATGCCAATGGATAGTGGCATGACGGCGACTCACCCTGGTGAATTCTGCCGGCACCTGACATGCTTTTGTGCCTTCAACGCTTCGACCTATATTTATTTCAATATCCATAATCAACTGTAATCACATTATTTTATTTTCCAGCGCTGTGGCTTTTCTAATTTGTGTTCACGCTTAAATTCATCCAAAACTTCATCGTACGCTATTTCTGCATTTGCTTCAGCCTCTCTCGCATTTACTTCCACATCTTGCCAAAAGTAGTCATTAAATTTTACTTCACATATTTCAGGATCTGATTCCTTCTCTTCTTTATCATTACATGGCTCTTTATAATCTTTCAAGTTTTCACAAAGTGGATTTCCTTGGTTTTCTCTTATACTACAATGCTCACCCTGATCAATATGTTGATTTTCATGCGCGTATGTGCCAGCATGTTCTCGAGGGTCATTTGCCAATGTTTTATTCAAAATTATGCGATTACCTTGTTGACGTCCATTTAAATTTTCCTCCAAATTTTCATAGGTCACTTTAGGATTATTGCCATGAACATCATTAATAGCACTTTTCACCCTGCTGTTGACGGTATTAACGTCACCATTTTCATCAATATAAAAAATCCCTTTTTCTTTGAATTTAGCTTTGTAATCGTCAACTGACGGTGTCTTCATGTTGGTATCCATATTTGTGGTCGGCATTGATCCTTGTTTTGCTCTTACATTAGATTCTACAAATCCCGTAAAACCAGTTGTCGCAGCCATTTTGCCACCGATGGCACCTGTTGTTCCAGCGCCACTCACCATTTGCTCTGGTGAGACTTCATTCTTCCTGTTGTTTTGAACACCCTTTCTTGCCGCGTTATCCAATCGTTGCATCCCTTCTTGATATTCTTTCTCGGCATTCTCTCTAATGTTTTCTGCTCTAATGGCATGAGGTGCTCCAGCAAGATTTGCTCCATCCATTTGCATCTCATGACTCATCTTTGAAATATCTTCAGCTTTGAAAAGTTCATATTCGTATTTGTCCGTGAGTTCTTTTTTCTGTTTCAAATATATTTCCCTTTGCCACGGTGACATTTCTTCAAGAAGTTCTGATTCTGTAAGTTCCTCTACAGGACGACGTAAAGATTCTTGTTCTTCGTCAGAATTTAGGGGGGTGGTGCCATTGCCGGAATCGTTTTTAGAAGCACCTACTCCGATATCGTTCGAGCCTACCATCCCGGCAACAGCTGCACCAGTGACCGCTGCGCCAGTGGCCACACCTCCAACGAATGCGGATCCAAAAGAGAAGCGTTCTCCACTGACATTAGCCTCCTCAAGGGCAACACTCTGTTCAATCGCCGGATCAAGATTCTTGACACACCACTGTTTATAATGAACAGCTATGTTCTCACACTTTTTGATTTGGGGCTGGTAACCCTGCACAAACTCCTGGTATTTTCTGTCTCGCCATGTTCCGCCAAGCTGTGACATGTCTTTTTCCATCTCTTGGCATATATTATGCAACGTATCCGACAACTGGCTTAAATCATTTCTGAGAACACGTAATGCTTCCGAACTTGTTATTACACTATTTGACGCCATAATACTATTGTTTTGAATGTTAACACCCCTATTCTCCGTTCGACAGAGACGAATCTTCGCAGAAATCAGAAGGCGACTCCGCCAACGTTAGCCTCTTCAAGGGCAATACTACGTTCAATCGCCGGATCAAGATTCTCGATGCACCACTGTTTATAATGCACAGCTATATTTTCACACTTTTTGATTTGAGGTTGATAACCTTGCACAAACTCCTGGTATTTTCTGTCTCGCCAGGTTTCACCAAGCTGTGACATGTCCCTTTCCATCTCTTGGCATATATTATGCAAAGTATCCGACAACTGCGTTAAATCTTTTCTCAGAACACGTAAAGCCTCTGAACTTGTTATTACACTATTTGATGCCATAATAATTGTTTTTTATTTGTTAATTTTTATTGTTGATGACATTTCTTCTGTTTTAATCATTGGAACAGTTCAGCTACACAGACTAAACGCCAAGAAGCAAAGCCATATCCTGCAGATGGCTGTCCATCTGTTTCACAAGTTGTTCAAGGCCAACGCCTTCCAATCCTTCTCCAGTTATGTATCGATGCAAGTTTCGCAAACAGGGTTCCATCACCCCCTCATAGAAACTATCAGCGACACCGTCATGCCAACACTCGCGAACAGATTGCCACTCGGCCATCAATTGTTGTTCCACGTCTCGAACTTGATTCACAAAATCAGGTATCTTGTTCATAATTTTCTAGTTATTGAAAACACACATTACAGAAATCACACACCAGCCACTACTTCGGAATCCAATATGTCTTGCAGCCTGCCCTTAATTTCACACAATTGTTGAGAGGCTTTTGGAATTTGGCATTCGTTCATATTCAAAATGAGTTGATGACCAGTGGCATGATAACCTGTAATTTCACACTGGCATTCTTCAACAATATGTTTCGCCTTTTTATATCTCAACTTCCATGTCTTCTCGGCGCTTGAGCCCACCTCGGTTTCACGAAGTCTCATTCGAATATAATGCAATTGTCGCTCCAACGAGTTCCTAACATCATTAAAGCAACTGATAACATTTATATCTATGCTCGCCATTGCTTCGCCAGAGCACCTGATACTGGAATCGAGATGCTCCAAAAGTTGCACATCACGTATATACACACTGGTATTTGCCATATAATGATAAATTATCTCAACCGCATAACTAAACTATTGTAGTTCCTAAGCTTCTCTTCCAAACTTTTCAATACGCCATCCGCATATTTGTTCAATATGTCGCACAATGAATTTATTTGCGACTTGTTCTCATTGAACTCATCACGAAAGTCCAGGAATTTTTGATCTTTCCAGCTTTCGCTGACCTTTTGGATGGCAGCTTCCGTATTTTGGAGTTGCTCTCGCAATAGTCTGATTGATCTATGCATCTTTAAACGATAATCATTAATAGACTCCGGATTATTAATTACTGTTGACGCCATAATTGTAATTTTTAAAGTGAATAATATATTAATTGGTTTCTCTTAAAAAATCGTGATCATACGGTTTGAATTTGTCAAAAGTATTATTGACATTATTATAATACAATGCGCGATTTTTGCTTTCTGGTCGGCCTTCTTCCCGCAATTTATTAGCTGCCATTGAATTGCCAACAATATCAAGGGAATCATTTTTAGACATCTGCAATGCAATACGATGGCAGAACATTTTCTGCGGATCATACTCTTTAATTTTTTTTAGGTTCGTGACATTATCAACTTGCAGTATGGTGAACACTCCCATCATAGGTCCATTTTTTAAGATTTTTTCCAACAGAAGGGCACATTCAGACTTTTCCATGCTGCCATACTCATTTTCAAAACTATCGAACATTCTGCCGAGCTGAAATTCAAAAATGCCAATAAAAATATGCCTCTCCGGCTTAGAGGGGTCACTCTTGCGCAATTCAATTTCTTTATCAACGGATTGCAAGCTTGCTTTCACTTCATCTGCACTTTTAGCCTCCTTAAATTCACAATTCTCGGGAACATCGGCAAACGAGTCCCCCTCAAATAAGTGTTGCATAGGATCTTCTTTCTTCATAAAGTTCATGAGGACAAGATCACAAGATCCTTTTGTGTGCGCAGCGATTGCTGATTTCAATGCATAATAGGCTATCCCCTTGGCAACATTCGGGTCGCCTCCTATGACAAGGATATTGTTGTTGCTGTTCTTGGTTAGTGGCACATACACATGGCTTTTAGCAATAGCAATGCTTTCACCCACATAAATCCCCACTTCGGCTGGGATGTCCTTAAGTTCGCGATGATTCTCTGCAACAACACGTTCAGAGAACTTAGGCAATTCCCTACTGCGGAAAACACGCAAATCGTGGTCATCATTCTTTTCGGGATGGGAATTAGAATAAGCAGTCACCCTCTCTAAAAGATCATCCAGTTCCTCGGGGGTTATTTTATAAGAACGTGTGACACAATTCGCATCCGAATCCCCAGATTCATTGTTATACACACAAGTACCTACCGGTAGTTTCGGCTTTGGAACAGAAAACGGCCAGGCAGTCAGGTTTTTAAAGTCCTCTGGTTCGCTATTGAACACTACTCGGTTAGCGACCATTTCATAGCGCACTTTGGTTTCAGACGGAAGTTTCTGTGTGGAAAGGATCAAATTGATGCCAAACTTACGGTACTCCCGAACGATGGCATGAATACTGTCCGTCGCCCCACTCGTAATATTGTCATCATCAATTTCGAATAATTTTTGAAACTCGTCAATAATCACAAGCAGACGCGGCACTACCAATCCTGGATTTTTCCGTTTTAATTCCACAATATTATTCGCACCGTTCTCATTAAAAAGTTTAATGCGACGGCGACTCTCCTCCCTCACTTCATTGAGAACGCTCAATCCAAACTCCCTCTCCACTTCTGGAGCAATGACACGGGCATGAGGCAATTTATGATTCGCATAGATATTAAACTCCACACCCGAAAAATCGAGCAAATATAGTTGTAATTCCTTCGGAGAATAGTGAGTTATAGCACTGGCTATTATGGTATGAATGAAAACACTCTTACCAGAACCAGGTTTGCCAATCACCACCGCCGAGTTTTGTCCGCTCACCTGTGTAAACTGAAGTGCCTTTGTCTTTCCATCAGTTGTCAAACCAAAAGGAATGTCTATACGATTGGCACTTTCCCCAGACCACCAATCCTCTTCCGGAAGCATATATTCACTGAATATCAAAGTGGGTTCCGGCTTCTCTAACTCTTGGTTAACTTTTTTTACAACTGTGGAAATGATGGCTTTAGAAAATGATTCGGAATGGACGATTTGGTGGAAATTCAATAGCACATTTTCCGAAGAAGCAATGTTGAAACAACAAGTTCCTATGGGTACGGAGCTGATTGCTTTTTGTAATTGGCGGAATACTCTCATGGATTCGTCCGAACGGCTTGTATCTTCTTCATCCATTAGTACTATTAGAGAAACGCCAGTTCGGGGGCCATTACGCAAAATTTTAACAAGTTTCTCCCCGAAATCGCCATATCCGACAGGGATATCCTTAAGCACCCAAAGAGTATATGGCATTTTTTCTGCTTTAGTGCGATTGTACTCTGCCAAGTCTTTAATTTCGCCCTGCAGATAATTCCGAATGACAGATTCCGAGGATGAAACTGCCGAATTTAACTCCTTCGTAAATTCATCGCTACTTGAAATCACTTTAAAGACACTCTCCCCCAACCCCTTGAACTCGTTGCCAGTTCCTTCCATTTCGCTAAAATCAACCATCATGACTTTCATCTTCCCGCTTTCCGTGGCGACCAGCATCCTACATATCAACGCATTGACGGCGTCAAAGCAAGACTGACGATTCTTTTTGGAATATTTAAATAGAAGATTTCCGCCATACAAGCTTTGCACATACACCCGTCGTTTCAACTCCACAGGTTTTTGAAGAATAGTAAAATGTAAAAACTCTTCGCCCAAATAGAAAGTCTTCTGGATTTCGTAGTTTGGATAGTTAAGATTATTCCAAATTGGAGAATCGGCGGGTGCTAATTCCAAACGTTCGGTAAATAGCGGCGGATTATTTGTGTAATAGTCCTCAACAATGGAATCCAATATTGGCAACACCTCCTTGCGCAACGCTTCATAATGACTTTTCATTTCATCCTTTCTTTCATCCACTTTTTTCAAGTTGGCGGCAAGATCTGTTTCACCCTTACTGTTGCGCAAATAATATTGGTAAGTGACATCCAACTTCTGCATATCGGAATCATACTCCGTTTGGAAAGCTGTACTTTCGAGAGCCATGCGATTCAAGAGTAGAGACAATTGCTTACCTACAAAGTCGTAACGTTCAATCAAGAGGTCAAGCATCTCTTCCGAATAATTCCTTACGGAAATCTGTCTACCGTCGGGAAGTCGGTTCTGTTTGAAGTCGGTGATGATTTGTTTCAGACGCTCAGTCTGTCCGGCGAAAACGGCATCTACCTCTTTGTCAAAGTCATACAACACGGAAGATAAGAGCTCGGGATCTAACATTGAGGGAGCAGGCTGCGATTCCACCACACGTTCAGGTTCGTCATCGAGTATTTGGTCGAAATAACGAACCCAGTCGTTGGGCAAGTTTGTATTGGCCACCATAATACGATCACCAGGTCTTATGAATTGGGAACCTCTTACCTTACGTCCATTGACGAAGGTTCCATTTTTGCTTTCCAGATCAACAATCTCGAACCGCCCCCCTCTGTCCAAAAGTATCTTGGCGTGGTGACGGCTGACCATCCCATTCTCAATAACAATGTGGTTGTCTAGCAGTTTTCCTATAGTAAGCTCTTTCATAAATCAACCATTATTCTTTCAATGCATATATTCTCTAATGGCATTAGCAAATTCATCACAAGACTGGTAGCGTTTATCAGGTTCTTTCTCCATTGCTTTTTCAACAATAGGTTGTAGTTGCGGGGAGACAAATGGGTAGAACAGCCTCATTTGAGGCACAGGGTCGTTTTTGATTTTGTTTCTGATTTCGGCAGAAACATTTTTGCGGGAATTGGGATTGTCAGAAGTGAAGGGAAGATGACCCGTCAGCATCTCAAAGAGCATCACTCCGAGCGCAAAGATGTCAGTATAGCGGCCACAACGCCCTTTGCTGGACTGTTCAGGGGGCATATACGCCGGCGTTCCAAAACCTTTGCTTTTGCTATCATCATTCATACGCGACGCAATCCCCAAGTCAATGATTTTAATACGGTCATTAGGCATCAACATGACATTATTTGACTTAATGTCAAGGTGTAACACCCCGTCATAGATTCCGAGATGAGGAATATGGACGCGGTGAAGAAAGCCTATCGTATCGAGTACATCTAGAAAGATGGATAGAGCCCTTCTTTCGGGGATCGGCCCGATTTCTTTGTGGATATAATCTTCCAAGTTGCGTCCTTCAACAAACTCCATAATCAAGAACATCTGCTTGTTTCCCGGCATGTCTATGAAATCCACCAATTTAGGGATATTTGGATGCTGGGCGTAGAGCATTAACTGTGTTTCCATATTGCGGAAGTTTTTGCGGATGGCGGGGTTGTTCATGTGGTGCAATTTCAATTCTTTTATTGCCACAGCATACCCGCTGCGTTTGTCCACTCCCCAATAGACACGCGCAGTACCGCCTTCTGCAATAAGGTGGTCAACATGGTAGTTTTTCAATCTCGGCAGATCGTTCATAACCAATTATTGATTTTTTCTCTAGTCGTTTGTTTCAGTCAGTCACTTCGGGTTTATTCCTCCCTTACCCTTCCCTTTTTGTTTTTTGGGGTCATCCTTGTTAGTGCTATTACCGCCAATCATGGCATTTTGACCAGGCTGATTATTCGAAGCACTACTACTTGGAGTGCTATTTGAATTGTTTTCACCAACTGTACCATCATTATTAGGATCATTCTTTTCCCCTGGATTGTCACCTTCGGGTGATGGGGCGGCTGGATTCGGATTACTTGCAGCATCTTTATTAGGATCATCCTTTTTCTCCGAACCGCCATCACCTGGTGGTGGAGTGGCTGGATTCGGATTTTTCTTTGCCGTCGTGTCGCCTTCTTGTTTCACAGCCTCTTTTTCTTTCTTTATGGCATCCCATCTTATTTTTCCACTATTTCTATTATTAGCAGCTCGACTTTTGTAATAATCCAGTTCTTCTTGTTTTTCTGATAGTTTCTTCTT
>CAMVBK010000070.1:0-14764 GCA_947165685.1 uncultured Bacteroidales bacterium
CCACGAGCTCCGTGAGATCCGTGGCGTTCACCGTCAAGTGCAGCGTCACCACGGAATCGCAACCCTCCGCGTTGGTGAAGGTCTGTTCATAATCCCCGGATTCGTTGTACGTCACGCCGTTCCATGCGTAGCTGTCGCAGGCAGTGGCTTCGACAAGCTCAGCCACCGGGTGTTTGACGGTGAGGTGCAATGTTACAATGGAATCGCAGCCCGCCGCGTTGGTGAAGGTCTGCGTGTAGTCCCCGGATTCGTTGTATGTCACGCCGTTCCATTCGTAGCTGTCGCAGGCAGTTTCCACGAGCTCCGTGAGATCCGTGGCGTTCACCGTCAAGTGCAATGTCACCACGGAGTCGCAGCCCGCTGCATTGGTGAAGGTCTGTGTGTAGTCCCCGGATTCGTTGTATGTCACGCCGTTCCAAACAAAAGGCAGCTCATTCTCGCATAGCGTCTCATGGACATCCGTCTGGATATCCTGCCGCTCCGTCTCGAAAATCACGGCTTGCGTCCACTCGCTTTCGCCATTCTCCCCGCAGTCTGCCTGCACTTCCACCATGTAGGGCGTGCCACAATTCAACCCTGTGAGCGTGTGCGGAGACGTAACGTGTTGTAACACTGTCCATTCATTACTGGGGATGCTTTCTCCCGAGACTGTGAGGTTGACTCGGTCGTTGCTGTCGCCCAATGAGACGGTGAACGCATACACCTTTCCCGCCTCGAATGTGTAGTTGTCAGCACGTCCGGAGACCTCCCCGTTTGCGGAGGCAATCCAGATGCGGTCGCCGGGGGTCGGGTTGGTGATGCACCAGTCATAGACCCCGGCGGGAATCTGAATGGAGACGCTGTTGTTGAACACGATGTTCGGGGTACTGCATGAACCGTCGGCGTTGACAGGAATCTTGTACTCGAATGCGGCGTAGGTCGCCTCGGAGGCATCTCCGCCGGAAGTCAGACCGCCGTTCGAGGGGATGATTTCCCCGTAGGCGGTGGCGTTCGCATCCAACAACATCTGGTAACCTGTGCCGTCGCCCCACACGTCGCCTGCAGTCAGGATGACGGTGGCCATAGCATCTTGGTCGTTAACTTTGTATCTCAAATTGCAGGACTCTGCCTCGTCGTCCCATCCAACAACTGCACTTTCGCCGCTGATGTCGCTGATCGTCAGACCTTCAGGCGTAGAGCACCCGACTGCGGCTCTCTTGCCGATGCGGATTTGATTCTTTACCGCCTCCACTGTCCCGGAATAGCTTGTCGGAGAATACGGGTCAAAGTTGGTGTTGTCGTTGTAGATGCGGATGGCCTGGCCAGTGGCACTGAAGGTCAGGAATGGGGTGTTCCTCTCGTAGCTGCCGGTGTTGTCATCGACGATGATGGCCACATTCTGTACCCCGTCGTAGGCAAACGGCACGTCAAGCGTAATCGTGGTCCAGGCGTTGTCGGTGAAAGTCACGCTCCCGCTGAATACTCTGTCGGCAGAAGAGACGGTAATCCAGTCCGTACTTTCGCTGAAGTTGTTTTTGCCGGTGCCGACCATATAGACATCCAGTGCTCGGGAGCAGGCAGTGGTGCTGTTTTTGTAGAAGTCGATGCTGATGATGTCACCCGCGCCGCTCAACTCCGAGGCGGTGTAAAGCTGTTGGGTCAGTGAATATTTGTAGTAGTTGTTGCAAGGCAGCGCGTTGCTTGTGGTGGTGCCGTCGCCGATGGTGATTTTGTCGGACGGCACGAATCCGACAGAATTGCTCCATAAGCTGACCTCTCCGTCACCGCACGTGGCGCGCACCTTGGCGGTGTAGGCCGTCTCGGGGGTGAGCCCCGTCATGGTGAAGGGGTTGCTGTTGGCGGTGATGAGATGCGATTCGTCGTTGTTGAGACAGATCTGCCAGCCTGTGTCTCCGCTGTTGCCTGTCCAGCCTAACGTCGCGCTGGTGGACGTGATAGCCAAGACGGTCAGACCGGTGGGCTTCGGGCAGGCCGGGGTGACGCAGCTCATGGTGTGGTTGACAGCATTGCTCATCGCTCCGCTGCCGGATAGTATCACGTCGCCGTTCACGTCGGTGACCGCGTAGGAGCATTCGCTGTCATAGCTGCCGCTGATCCATGCGAGCTGGAGACTCCGACCGTGGCAGAGGGAGAGCGTCCCGATTGCCGATGAACCTTCGCTGATTGTCCAGGAGGCGAGAATCTCGTTGGTTTGCGCATCCGTTACTTGCAGCTCGGCCCCGTTCCAGCCATCGCCGTAGCTGTCGCTGAGCTCGTAGCGGATACTGCATACGTCCTCGGGGTTGCAGAGGGGGGTGGAGAACGACGCGCTTCGCCAGCTGCTGGTCTCCCCGTCGCACAGCGACTGCACCCTGACCATATAAGTGGTGTTTGCGCTAAGGCCCGTAAGCGTGTGGGAGGTCGTCGTGATGTTGGTCGCTACGGTGGTCCAGTCGCCCGCACCTGCTTTCACACCGATGTTGTAACGGCCGCTCGCGCCTGTCCAGGTCACGTCAGCCGTGGTGGTGGTGACGTTGGCAACGGTTAGCGAGGTCGGTGAAATGCATCCGCTTTCTTCGATGACTTCCACGTTCTGGAAATAAGGGATGTAGTTCTGCGCGAGAGCCACCAGCTCGTAGTCGCCGACCTCAAGGGTGGATGGCAGAACTAAGGTCGCACTGCCACTGGCGTTGGCGAACCCGGCGGCGATGAACTCGGTGGTGTTCCGTTTCAGCGCGACGTAGGCGTAGGGCGCGACTTGTACGGTGAAGGTGCCGATGTTCGGGCTGATACTGGCATCGGCGTTGACGCTCATCGCAGAGGGAAGCCCCAAATAGACGCGCACCGACGGGTCCCCGAAGCAATGGTAGATCTCCCAGTAGTACTTCTTGCGGCTCGAAGTGGAGGACTGCACTGACAGGTTACCGCCCTGCACGATGCCGCCGATGGTGGAAACCCAGTTGCTGTGGCTCTCGCCGTGCGTGTGGAACAGCTTGTCGTGCACCCCTAAACGGGAAGCGTTGTAGGACATGCTGGCGTTGATGCTGCTGCGCACCCCGACGGCCCAATAGACATCCTCGTTCCAGTAACTGCTGTTCGAGGCGCCGATGTAGCCCATCGCCCCTTTGTTGGCGGCACGCAGCAACGACTCTCCGAAACACTCGCTGTCGTCGAACTTTCCTGACAGACAGCAGTTTCCAATTAACAAACCGTATTTGTTGGCATTGGTCATGGACGACACGTGGGAGGTGGTGAACGCAGGGTCAGCCCAGCCAGAGGAGCTGCCGTGGGCGGTGTAGTTGGCGAAACCGACACCGGCGTTGATCTCGCTGCGGATGGTGGTGGCCTGCGATGAACAATTGTAGTTGTGCTTATAGACGGTGGTGAAGTTGTGGGTTGTGCTGTTGGGGTTGACGTAGTTATTGTACATGTAGTTGATCTGCCCGTCGGCATGGGTGGGGGAGTAGCCGTTGCCGTCCGTGCCGGCGATCAGCACGGCGTTGCCGAGGTACGAAGGGTCGGGCATAGTGTATTGCTCGTATGTCAGAATTTTAGCTATCTGGTTGGATAATTGTGTGTTACTGGTTGCGGAAAGCCGGCCGTAGTAGCAGTCCGGGATGTTGTCGCTGCCCGCGAGCGTGGCGTAGTAGAGGTCGGTCACATGGTCCTCGCTGGTCTGGTTGGAGAAGGACGGGAGCTGCGCCACATCGCCGATCAGCAGCAGGAAGGTGGGCGCAGGGTCGGCGGCAGTGGCGCTGTTGTACTTGCTCTGGATGTAGTTCTTGATGGCAGTGGTGGTGGTGCCCACGCTGTTCGTGTAGGCCACCTCCACGAGGTAGCCCAACCGTCGCTTCCATTCCACGAATTCGGCCAGACTCGTGTTGGAGGAAAACATTGAGTTGGCGATGATCAGGTACTTGATGGGCGCACCCTTGTATTCGTCTTTCGCACCGTTTTTCATCTTGTTGACTACCAAACCAGTGTCTGTCGAAAACATCGGGGAGGCGTACTTCTTCAGTCGGTTGGTGGTCGTCATGTCGGGGCTGGCGAAGGTGAACTCCGCGTCAATACGGGTGTAGATGCGGATGCGGTGCGTGACGGGGTTGTACTGCACCGGGGAGACGAACACGTTCGCCATGGCAAGGTCGCGGCGGATGCCGGCCCGCTCCACGCTCACCAACGGCAGTGCATAGAAAGAGTCGGTGCTGTAAACCGCTTGGTCGTAGGCGAAAGGCTGCCCCACGGCACTTTTTGACATGCTCGGTTGCGAAGGATAGAGCGGGTGCGCGATGCCGAGCTCCTCGGCAGCATATTCCGTGTATTGCGCATTGACGATGGTCACGATCACGGAATCGCACACCGGAACCTCCATCAGCTTGCTCAGCACGGGCAGCTGCGGCGCCCCCGGATTGTTGGAAGTGCCGTATCCGCGCATAAAGACTTGTGAAAACGCGCTTCCGTTAGCCGAAACGTCGTCCGCCCATAGGGAGTCTGCGGCGAACGAAATTGCCACTTTTTGGTAGGAATTCTGCGTGATTTTGATTTTCTGGGCGAAAACGCCGAAGCAAAGCGCCAAAAGAAATGCGAAAAGTAGAGTTTTTCTCATTTTTTCGATATTGGGTGTTTGTTTGGTTTATATTCTTGATAGTGAGACCGCAAAGATACGTTTTTTTCTTTTTGCCATGATGACTATATAATTATATGTCTGAATCCACCTGAAAAAGTCCAAAATCTTTCTTTCTTGGCTTGTAACTATCTGATTGTCAAAGCTCGGTTTTCAGTAAAACGACTTTTTCAAGCGGACTCAATCATATCGACTCCGATTTTAAAAGTCGTTTGTCGAAAACCGAGTGTAATCTTCCTAATCTTCCTAAACTCACTATACGGATTATTTTGTATTTTTGCCCGCTAATTGAAAAAAATGAAAAACGATTATACCAATAAAGTAGTATGGATTACGGGCACCTCCTCCGGTATCGGCAAAGAGACCGCCTTCCGTTTCGCGGAAGCGGGTGCGCGGCTGGTCCTCACCGCCCTTGAGCCCGACCTTTTGGAGCAGGTGCGCGAGGAATGCCTTCGCCTCGGCGCGAAGGCCATTGCCTGCCTGCCCTTCGACCTCGGACAGACCGACGCGCTGCCGCAGCTTGCCGCTGACGCCTGGGACGCTTTCGGCCGCATCGACCTCCTCTACAACAACGCCGGCATCAGCCAGCGCGGCACCACCGTTGAGACCGACATGGCCGTCATCCGCAAGGTGATGGACATCGACTTCTATGCCCCGGTGATTCTCACCAAGGCCGTGCTGCCCCGAATGATCGAGCAGGGTGGGGGACAGCTGGCTGTCACCACCAGCATCGCGGGGCTCTTTGGCTTCCCGCTGCGCTGCGCCTACTCCTCGGCCAAGCACGCCCTCTATGGCTTCTTTGAGACTGTCGCCGCCGAGAACTACAAGGACGGCATTCGCGTCACCATCCTCACGCCGGGCCGCGTGCAGACCAACATCTCCGTGAACTCGTTGGAGAAGGACGGCCGCAGGCACGGCAAGATGGACGCGGGACAGGCTGGCGGCATCACCCCCGAGAAGGCCTCCCGCATCATCTTCAAGGCCATCGCCAACGAAAAACGCGAACAACTCGTCGGCAGCTCCGAACTCATCATGGCCCACATCAAACGCTTCTTCCCCGGCCTCTGCGCCCGCCTCGCCCGCAAAATCAACCCGATGTGACCTTGAACCTTGAACCTTGAACCATAACTATAACTATGAACTATAACTATGAACTATAACTATAACTATGAACTATGACTATGACTATGACTTTGAAACCTGAACTTTGAACTTTGAACTTTGAACTTTGAACTACCCCACTAATCCACTACCCCACTAATCCACTACCCCACTAATCCACTAACCCCTAACCCCCTAACCCAATAACCCAATATGAACCCAACCCTACTAATCCTCGCCGCCGGTATGGGAAGCCGCTACGGCGGACTGAAACAACTGGACCAGATGGGTCCGCATGGTGAAACCATCCTCGACTACTCTGTGAAGTATGCCGCCGAGGCCGGCTACGGCAAGGTAGTGCTCGTCATTCGCCGCAGCATGGAGGCCGACTTCCGTCAGTACATCCTGCCGCGTTACGAAAACGTGATTCCGGTGGAGTATGTCTTCCAGGAACTCGACATGCTTCCCGAAGGCTTCGACGTGAACCCCGATCGTGTGAAACCATACGGCACTGCGCACGCCATCTTGGTGGCGAAAGAGGCTGTGAAAGAGCCGTTTACCGTCATCAATGCCGATGACTTTTACGGTAAGGAGCCTTTTCGGATTTTGGGGGACTACCTGCGCGAGGTGACCGCCTCCGACCCCTCCGCCTTCGCGATGGTGGGCTACCGCTTAGACAGGACCCTGTCGGAGAACGGTACCGTGTCGCGTGGCGTCTGCCAGGTCGATGAAAACGACATGTTGCTGACGGTCAAGGAGATGCGCAAGATCGCCCGCACAGCGGACGGCATCTGCAACGACGAGGACGGCGTGGTGACCCCGCTCACCGGCGAGGAGCCCGTCTCAATGAATTTCTGGGGCTTCTCCCCGCGTTTCTTCGACAGCCTTGAGGAGCAGTTCATGCGGTTCCTCCGTGACCACGAGGATAACCCGAAGGCCGAGTTCCCGATTCCCGATGCGGTTTCCGCTGAAATGGCAAGCGGTGCGGCGCGCGTGCGTGTACTGCACACCCAAGCCGAATGGTTCGGTGTCACCTACGCCGAGGACCGCCCGAAGGTGGTGGAAAAGCTGCGAACGTTAGAAATGAATTATGAATTATGAATTTCTCTGGTATGCCCGTTCGAACTCCGTTCGTGCGAGGATGGAGCGGCCGAGGGTAGCCTCGTCAGCGTATTCGAGCTCCTCGCCGACGCCGATGCCGCGCGCGATGGTGGTGATGTTGGGCACCTTTCCCTGGATGTTCTTGTAGATGAAGAAGTTGGTGGTGTCGCCTTCCACGGTGGCGGGCAGCGCGAGGATAATCTCCTTGATGCCGCCGGCCTCCACGCGGTCGAAGAGCTGCTGGATGGTGAGCTGCTGTATGCCGATGCCGTCCATCGGGGAGATGACGCCGCCGAGGACGTGATAGACCCCCTGGTACTGGTTCGTGTTCTCGATGGCGATGACGTCGCGGATGTCCTGCACCACGCAGATTACCCCGCTGTCGCGCTTCGGGTTGGCGCAGATGTCGCAGATGTCGTGGTCGGAGATGTTATGGCATTGCCGGCAGAACACCACGTCGGTCTTCAGCTTGTTGATGCGGTCGGTGAGCAGCAGCACGTTGGCCTCGTCCTGTTTGATAAGGTGCAGGGCCAGCCGCAACGCCGACCGTTTCCCGATGCCGGGAAGTTTGGAAATCTCATTCACGGCATTCTCTAAGTTCTTGGAATACAGGGAAATCATTCTTCTTCAGGGTCGAAAATGAGGGTGGAAAAATTCGTAAGGTCGAAAATCTCGTTGGCGGTGTCCAAGAGTTCGTCCGCCGTGAGATCCTCCAGTGTGCGGATGTTCTCGTCCATGTCGGCCACCTCGTCGTAGAAGAGGGCGAGGTGCCCGGCGGCGAGCAGTTCGTTGAGCTTGCTCTCCTGCGCGAGGGCGAGCTGCCCGATATACTGCTTCTGGGCATAGTAGAGCTGCATCGTGCCGAGCTTTTGTCGCTTCAGCTTCTCCAACTCCTTGTGTACCAGTTCTAAACAGTGGTCCCGTTCGTGCGCGTCGCATCCGAAATAGACGCTGAAGAGGCCGCAGTCGGAGAAGGCGTTGAAGTAGGACTCTACGGTGTAGGCCAGTCCTTTCTTTTCGCGCACGCTCATGTTGAGGCGCGTGTTCTGGCCTTGGCCGCCAAGGATGTTGTTGAGTAGCATGAAGGGGACGCGCTTGGGGTGGCGTATGTCGTAGGCGGGCGCACCGGTAAGCACGTTGGTCTGCGAGGTGCTCTTCTGCACGGTGCGGGTCTGCGGCTGGTAGCTGCTGAACGGCGTGCGACGACGTGAGCCCTCGCGGATGCGGCCGTCGCCGAAATGCTTCTCGCACAACCGCACCAGCTTCTCGGTGGCGATGTTGCCCACGGAGGCTAACACCACGTTTTCCAAGGTGTAGTTGGATGCGGTGAACGCCATAATATCCTCACGGTGAATGTTTTGCACGCTCTCTTTGGTGCCGAGAATGTTCTTGCCCATGTCGTGGCCGAGGAACACTATCGACTCGAAATCGTCGAAAATCAGCTCCGAGGGACTGTCATTATAATAGTTGATTTCCTCGAAGATGACGGTTTTCTCTTTTTCGAGCTCTTTCTTCGGGAAGGTGGCGTGGAAGAAGATGTCGGCGAGGAGTTCGACGGCGCGGGGGTAGTCGGGGGAGAGGAAGGAGGCGTAGAAGTCGGTCTCCTCCTTGGAAGTGCTGGCGTTGAGGTCGCCGCCGACGCTCTCCATGCGGTTGATGACGCGGTAGGCGTTACGCTTCTCCGTGCCCTTGAAGATGGTGTGCTCCACGAAATGGGCGAGTCCGGGGTGTTTGGCGGGCTCGTCGCGGGTGCCGGCGTCGATGAGGATGCCGAAGTGGGAGATGGGGGACGCGGTGGGGATGTGCAGGAGCCTGAGACCGTTCCGAAGTCTTACAACACGGTGCGGCATGGGTCGATGATGACGTTTTGGATGGTGTTGACGATGTCCTCGCTGTAGGGGACTTGCACGCGGATGTAGTTGTCGGTGAAGCCGGAGAGCATGTCGTCGTTCACCTGCGACTCCACTAAGACGGGGCGTTCCTGGCCGGCGCACTGTTCGTAGAAGGCGCGTTTCTTCTCGTTGGAGAGGTTGATGAGCCGTTGGGCGCGTTCGTCCTTGACCTCCTCGGAGATCTGGTTCTCCATGATGTTGGCGGCGGTGCGGGGGCGGCGTGAGTAGGGGAAAACGTGCATGTAGCTGATGGGCAGTTCGGAGAGGAAGTTGTAGGTCTCCTCGAACTCCTCGTCGGTTTCGCCGGGGAAGCCCACGATGACGTCGCAGGCGATGCAGGCGTCGGGCATCAGTTTCTTGATTTTCTTGACCTTTTCGGCGTATTCGGCGGTGGTGTAGCGGCGGCGCATCTCGGAGAGGATGCGGTCGCAGCCCGACTGCAGGGGCAGGTGGAAGTGCGGCATCAGGATGCTGTTCTTGGCCACGAGCTTGATGATGTCGTCGGTGAGCAGTTCGGGTTCCACGGAGGAGATGCGCACGCGCTCGATGGCGTTCTGCTTGACGATGGCCTTGATGAGTTTGGTGAAGTCCTCCTTGGTGCCGCGCCCGAAGTCGCCGATGTTGACGCCGGTGAGGTTGACCTCGTGCACGCCTTGGTCGGCGATTTCCTGGATGTTCTTGAGCACGCCCTCGATGGTGTCGCTGCGGCTCTTGCCGCGGGCAATCCACACGGTGCAGTAGGTGCAGTGGGTGTTGCAGCCGTCCTGGATCTTGAGGAAGGAGCGGGTGCGGTCATGGATGGAGTAGGTGGCGAAGAAGTTGGGGGAGGGTTTCACCTCGCGGGACACTACGTAATCGACGACGCTCATCTTGTTGGAGCTGGCGAAGACCTTGTCCACGCCGGCCCAGCGTTCGAGCAGCTCGGGCTTGAGGGCGCTGTAGCAGCCGATGAGCATGATGGCGGCCAGCGGGTTCTCGCGGTGCAGCTTCGATACCAGGTTGCGGGTCTTCTTCTCGGCCGAACCGGTCACCGCGCAGGTGTTCACGATGATGATCTCCGGGACGCCGCCCTGCGACCATCCGCGTTTCTCCAATTCCGCGGCAATGGCTGACGACTCGCTGTAATTCAGCTTGCACCCTAACGTGTGTATCTCAAAATTCTTCATCTCAATTGTACTTTTACTCAATAAATTAACCCTCAATTTAATCAAAAATTTCAGGCGTGCAAAGATACACTTTTTTTTGGAAACTGAATCTGAAAAAAATATATCTTTGCACCCGCCAAAAATCGGCTAAACCTCCGGCGGGAATGTCCGTCCATACAAGCGCTTGTTGAAAAATTAAAACATAGAGAAATGAAAAGAATTATCACACTCGGAATGACTTTGGTGCTCATCGGCATGGGTTTTTCCGCAAAATCACAGACAGAAATGACAAAAGAACAGAAAGTAAGCTATGCCATCGGCATCAACGTTGGCAACGGCATGAAGCATGACGGCATCGAGCTCGACTACGAAGCCTTCGTGCAGGGCCTCAAGGACGCCTACGCCGGGACGAACAAGTTCACCGACGACCAGATGCAGCAGATTTTCGCCGACCTCCAGGCGGACCTCCAGGCCAAGAAGCAGAGCGCCAACGCCTCCGAAATCGAGAAGGGCGCGAAGTTCCTCGCCGAGAACAAGAAGAATCCTGAAGTGAAGGAGACCGCCTCCGGACTGCAGTACATGGTGCTGCAGGAGGGCAAGGGCGAGCACCCGACGGCCACCAGCAAAGTGACGGTCCACTACAAGGGCACCCTGCTCGACGGCACCGTCTTTGACTCCTCCTACGACCGCGGCGAACCCATCACTTTCGGCCTCAACCAGGTGATTCGCGGCTGGACCGAAGGCCTGCAGCTGATGACCCCCGGCTCCAAGTATCGCCTCTTCATCCCCTACAACCTCGCTTACGGCGAGCAGGGCGCAGGCGGCATGATCCCCGGCGGCGCCACCCTGATCTTCGATGTGGAGCTGATCTCCTTCGAATAATCAAAAAAAACATTCCTTAAGCAGCCTCGAAGAGGCAAGACGCACAAAGTGCAAATAACCCCGCACCAGCGGAGCGCAGTGTGGGGAGCAAAAAACAAGAATCAGCAGCCTCGAAGAGGCAAGGCGCACAAAGTGCCAATAACCCCACACCAGCGGAGCGCAGTGTGGGGTTGTCGCAAATAATGATAACCATAAAGAAATGACACTCGAACAACAAATCGCCAATGCGTTACAAAACGCCCTGAAACAGCTCTATAACATCGACATTGCGGCCGACCCCTCCCTCGTGCAGCCCACCCGAAAGGGCTTCACCGGCGACCTCACCGTGGTCGTTTTTCCCTGGGTGAAGGCCGCCCGCAAGTCGCCCGACGCGCTCGGGACCGAAATCGGCCAGCAACTGAAGGACGCCCTCGATGTGGTGGCCGACTTCAATGTGGTGAAGGGCTACCTGAACCTGCAAGTTGCGGAGAACTACTGGCTCGAACTGATGGAGCGGGAGTCTGGAAACGCCTGCTACGGCCGTCAGGAGGCCCGCGACGAGGCTCCGGTCCTGATCGAATACTCCTCGCCGAACACCAACAAGCCGCTGCACCTCGGCCACATCCGCAACAACCTGCTCGGCCATTCCGTGTCGCAGATCCTCAAGGCCTGCGGCCGTCCCGTGGTGCAGGTCAACCTCGTCAACGACCGCGGCATCCACATCTGCAAGTCGATGCTGGCCTGGCTGAAATACGGCGACGGCGAGACCCCCGAGAGCTCCGGCATGAAGGGCGACCACCTTGTGGGCAAGTACTACGTCGTCTTCGACCAACATTACAAGCAGGAGCAAAAAGCGCTGATGGAGCAGGGACTTACAGAGGAAGAGGCAAAGGACAAGGCCCCGCTGATTTTGGAAGCCCGCGAAATGCTGCGCAAATGGGAGGCTGGCGATCCGGAAGTCCGCGAGTTGTGGGCGAAGATGAACGGCTGGGTTTATGCCGGCTTCGACCAGACCTACAGCCGCCTCGGCATCCACTTCGACAAGACGTATTATGAGTCGAAGACCTACCTGTTAGGCAAAAGCATCGTGCAGGAGGGTTTGGACAAGGGGGCTTTCTACCGCCATGAGGACGGTTCCGTGCGGGTCGATCTCACCGGCGAGGGGTTGGACGAGAAGGTGCTGTTGCGCAAGGACGGCACGTCGGTCTATATGACGCAGGACCTCGGCACCGCGCAGTTGCGTTACGAGGAGTTCCACCCGCAGAAGATGATCTACGTGGTCGGCAACGAGCAGAACTATCATTTCGATGTGCTTAAATTAGTGCTGTCCAAGAAGTTGGAGAAGCCCTTCGGCGACTTTATCTATCATCTTTCCTACGGGATGGTGGAGTTGCCGTCGGGCAAGATGAAGTCGCGCGAGGGCACGGTGGTCGATGCCGACGACCTCATGGACGACATGTACCGGGAGGCCAAGCAGGGCACGGAAAGCCTCGGCAAGTTCCAGTTCACGCCCGAAGAGGCCGACAAACTGTATGAGATGATCGGCCAGGGTGCGCTCAAGTACTTCATTCTCAAGGTCGATCCGGCCAAGAACATGCTCTTTAACCCGGCGGAGTCCATCGACTTCAACGGGAACACGGGGCCGTTCATCCAATATACGCACGCCCGTATCCGCTCGATGCTGCGCAAGGCGGCCGAGAACGGGATGGACTTGTCGCAGACAACACCGCAACTCTCTCTTAACGAGGAGGAAAAGACGTTGATTAACCTGTTGTACCAATACCCGAAGACCGTCTCTTTGGCGGGCGAGAACTTCAGTCCCGCGCTGATTGCCAACTATTGTTTCGATCTGGCCAAGCAGTTCAACCATTTCTACCAAGACACCCCGATTTTCAAAGAGGAGGATTCGGCAAAACGGCTTCTGCGCCTCAAGATTTCCCGCTGGGTGTCGTTGGTGCTGCGCAGCGGCATGGAATTGTTGGGTATTGAGGTCCCGGAGAAGATGTAGGTCCCGGGTTCTGCCATATTCTCAAGTTGCAGTAGGCCGAAGCTATTGGATGTTGGCCTGCGTTGGTGCGGTTTCGTTGTGAGGATCTGTCGTCGCGGCGGCATTGGTCATCGTCATCTCGCTCTTTTTGCTGACAATGAGCGCGGCGGCGTCGTTCAGGAGCTTTTCGGCGGACTTTTCGTCGCTGATGTAATATGCCACGGACGACTCGAACTGCTCGTTGGTGATGTGGTAACGGTCGAAGAGGTCTTTGTAGTGGCGCCGTGCCAGTTCGTCTTTCCCGATGGTGTCGTTATTGCCGCTCATTTGGAGTGAACTCTCAATCAAGTAGCTCTCTGCCAAGATGTTGACTAACGTGATACGGTTAATCAGATGGTCGGGCTTTTCCATGACATGTTTTTTGCTGTCGCATCCGGCGAGGGTGGATGTCAGGAAAGCCAAGGCGGTGATGATTGTGGCTAATCTATTCATTGTCAGTGGTTTTTGCTACAGGGGTGAGCCCCATGCGGATGCCGGCCTCCATCATGCGCTGGTAGGCGGCCTCGCGGGTGTTCTCTATTTCGCCGTCAAGGATGGCGTTGCAGACCTCGTCCTTGATGTCGCCGATGGCACGGGAGGGCTTGAGGTCGAATGCCTCCATGATGTCCTGTCCGTTGATGGGCGGCTGCCAGTTGCGCAGGCGGTCTTTTTCCTCGATTTCCACCAGTTTGTCGCGCACGATTTCGAAGTTGCGGTGGAAACGTTTGATTTTGTCGGAGTTCTTGGAGGTGATGTCGGCCTCGCAGAGCATCATCAGGTCGTCGATGTCGTCGCCGGCCTCGAAGAGCAGACGGCGCACGGCGGAGTCGGTGATGTTGTCCTCCACCAGGGCGATGGGACGCAGGTGCAGGTTGATGAGTTTCTGTATGTATTTAAGTCGCTCGTTGACAGGTAGTTTCAGCCTGTGGAAGATTTTGGAGGCCATTTTGGCACCCACCACTTCGTGGCCGTGGAATGTCCATCCGTGCAGCGGGTCGAAGCGTTTGGTGACGGGCTTGGCGATGTCGTGGAGCAGTGCAGCCCACACCAGCCAGACGTTGGTGCTGCTCATGGCGATGTTATCGACCACCTCCAAGGTGTGCAGGTAGTTGTCTTTGTGTCCCTTGCCGTTGATGCTCTCCACTCCTTTCAAGGCCACGACTTCGGGCAGGAAGCGTTCCAACAGCCCGCATTCGTCGAGCAGGCGGATGCCTTTGGAGGGACGGATGCAGTGGAGGATTTTGTTGAATTCCTCCATGATGCGTTCCTCGGAGATGATGTCGAGGCGTTCGGCGTTACGCTGTATGGCCTCCTTGGTTTCGGGGAAGATGGTGAAGTTGAGTTGGGTGGCGAAGCGCACGGCGCGCATCATGCGTAGGGGGTCGTCGGAGAAGGTGCGGTCGGGGTCGCAGGGGGTGCGGATGATTTTGTCGGCGATGTCCTGCCGGCCGTCGAAAGGATCGACCAGAGAGTAGGGGTGCTCGCCGTTGAGGGAGATGGCCATGGCGTTGATGGTGAAGTCGCGGCGCAGTTGGTCGTCCTCCAGCGTGCCGTCCTCCACGACGGGTTTGCGAGAGTCGCGGCTGTAGGACTCGCGGCGCGCGCCCACGAACTCGATGACGCTGTCCTCGAAGTGGAACTGCGCGGTGCCGAAGTTGCGATAGACGTTCACGTGCAAGTCGGGGGAGATGAGCTCGGCGGTCTTGGTCGCCAGCTCGATGCCGCTGCCCACGGTCACGATGTCGATGTCGGTGTTGTGGCGGCGCATGATGAGGTCGCGCACCACGCCGCCCACCACGTAGGCTTCATATCCTAACGCGTCGGCCGCCTGCCGCACAAAGGCGTATATGGGATGGGTGAGGTAGTTCTCGTACATGCTGTGTATCAAAGTTCAAGGTTCAAAGTTCAAGGTTCAAAGTTCAAGGTTCAAAGTTCAAAGTTCAAGGTTCAAAGTTCAAGGTTCAAAGTTCAAAGTTCAAGGTTCAAAGTTCAAAGTTCAAAGTTCAAAGTTCAAAGTTCAAAGTTCAAAGTTCAA
>CAMVBK010000071.1:0-14627 GCA_947165685.1 uncultured Bacteroidales bacterium
ACTATATATCAATCGTTTCAAAGAACATTTTTAAGTTTTAACGGGACAGCAGTGCTCGTATGGCATAATGGCAGCCACACGTGAATAAATTTTGACGAACTGTTTGCACTTCATCTTGAAGTCCGCCTTATTCGTCTCATCCCACTCCATTTCGTTGTTGAAACGATTGGCTGCAACATCTAAAACCGGTGCCCAGCGGTCTGCTTCAGCACCTTGAACATAAAGGTCAATAAACACATTGACCTCATCCATATCGAAGACCCCGATGCCCAAGAGTGTATTCTTCAATTCGTGCAGAATATTGACATCGGTCGCCTCCGCCAGTGTAGTGGCCGTATAGAATGGATCGAAAGCATCCTTAATATCGTCTTTCGTGTTGTAGAAATCAAGGATGAAGAGGTCTTCACTCAATTTGCCCAAATCGGGAGCAGAACGGTTCAACCGAGAGAGTGCCTGCACTGCCAAAACGCCAGCCAAAGGCTTGTCCACATACATCGCACAAAGTTTGGGCTGGTCAAAACCTGTGAGGTATTTGTTGGCCACTACGAGAATACGATAATCGTCAGAATCGAACTTTTCGGCGGTTTGCGAATCCGGGAATCCGTTCATGCCTGCTTCCGTGAAGGAGAGCCAATATTTGCCAGGTGCCTCGGCAGCCAGGGAATAAGTCACAGTCTCTTCCGTCTGTTCGCCTGAGAGGGTAAGATGGTCAATGCGTTTTTCTCCGCTAAATGCAATCAAAATCTTGTACGGCAGTATTCTTTCTTCCGCCAATCGGGTTAGAGCCCGATAATACTTGATGGCACATTCGATGTCTTTGGTCACCACCATGGCTTTGGCCTTGCCTTTCAACTTATGACTTCTGAAAATCTTTGTGTCGAAATGGCTCAGTATCACATCGGCCTTCGCTGCGATGGTTTTGGGATCGCGCTCCACAGCACCTCGCAGTTTCTTCTGTGCTCGCTCATTATTGTATTCGGGATTATCTTCGATGCTCTTGGTGAGTTCGTAATAACTACGATAGGTGGTGTAGTTGGTGAGTACATCGAGGATGAAACCCTCTTCGATGGCCTGCTTCATACTATAGAGATGGAACGGATGGAACTTGCCTTCTGAATCCTGGCTTCCAAAACGCTCCAGCGTTTCTCTCTTCGGGGTAGCAGTGAAAGCGAAATAAGAGCAGTTGGTACTCATCTTACGGTCGTTCATCAACTTCTCCAACAATGCATCGGTGTCACCGCCGTCAGTGTCGGCATCTTTCTGTACAGTAGCATTCAGTTTGTCGGCAGCGATGCCGGATTGGGAACTGTGCGCCTCATCAATGATAATGGCGAAGTTTCGGTCACTGACATCACTGATGGCATTGCAGATGAACGGGAACTTTTGGATAGTTGTAATGATAATACGCTTGTTATCCTCAATGGCCTGTTTCAGCATAGCCGAAGTGTCGGCATGGGCCACGATCTTGGTGCTTTGTCCGAACATTTTGATATTGTCCGAAATCTGCTTATCGAGCAGGCGGCGATCCGTAACCACAATAACGGAATTGTACAGAGGAACGTCCACGGCTTTGGCTCTCACGGCATCCATTGAGTGTGGACAGGTCTTGATGAGCTTATAAGCCAACCATGTCAGGGAATTGGATTTGCCAGAACCGGCGGAATGCTGGATGAGATAAGTTTTACCCACACCTGTTTTTGCCACATCATCCACTAACTTGCTGACCACATCCAACTGATGGTATCGCGGGAATATGAGTGTCTTGGCATTTTTCATAATATGCGGCACCTTCTTTTGTGTTTTGGCCTCACCATAATCGAAGCAGACGTAATTCATGATGATGTCTGCCACCGAATCCTTTTGCAGGATTTGTTCCCATATATACGAGGTCTTGTAGCCACCTTCGGTGTTCACAGGATTGCCCGCGCCCTGACCGTTGGGCAGCCCTTGGTTGAAAGGCATGAAATAGGTTTTGCTGAGGTTAAGCTTTGTGGTGAAATAGACTTCATCCTTGTCCATCGTGAAATGAGCGAGGCAGCGACCGAAATTGAGCAAAGTCTCCTTGGGGTTGCGTTCCGTGGACTTGTATTGCTTCTGCCCGTCGTACTTGGCGGTTTGATGTGTCCAGGGGTTCTTCAGCTCAAAGGTGAAGATCGGCAAACCGTTGACGAACAGCACCATGTCGATTTCCAGACCTGGGTTGGCGACCGAGAACGTCTGTTGGCGCGTAAGCGAGAACTGGTTTTGGGCATATTTCAGCTTTGAGGTCTCGCTGTCGGCTTCTGAGGGTTTGGGGTAGAACAGCGAAAGATGGATGTTGTCCACGTCCACGCCTTCGCGCAGCACCTTGACGACGCCGAAAGTCTCGATGTCCTTTGAGATGCGCTTGGGCAGTTCGGTTTTCAGGTCCTTGCCTTTGTATTCTTTCAGAACATCGTTTTGTGTGCTCTCAAGGAAAGCCCACAGCCGTCGCAGGTCGATGGCCAGTTTCTTGTCCATGTCCTTGGGCAGGCCCCAATAGTATTGATGTGCATTGGGCGACTGGGCTTCCACGTCGTTCTGCCCATTGGCCGTGCGTTCCTCGTGGGTGCTGCCCACCAAAGCTTTCTCTATGAGTGCCTCGAAGGCTTGCTCGTTGGTTTTGGATACGTTCATCGTCACTTTTATATTCACCTACAATAATCAATGGGACGGAACTCATTATAGCATTTGTGAAGCATAACACCGTCCATATTCGACCCTTCCCTTACATCTTTAGGCTTTGTTGTGTGCTTATTGCAATATTCTTCGTTGATAATAATCTTTCTACACTTAACTTGAGTTACATCAAAGTCCGAGAAGTCATTCTCGACTTTTATTCGATCTGCTGTTTGCAAAATATAATCAAAAAAGGTTGAAGAGGCCTCCAACTGTTTCTCAGCTCCTTCGTGTCTGCCTCGTTTCAATTCAATAAAGTACACAAACAACCCGCTATCGTGTTGCACCAACAGGATATAATCGCAGAAACTGAGTAAACCATGAGGTGCTTTGTTCGGGCCAGTAGTCTGCCGGTTGAAAAACGGGAACAGACCCGTAGCATCGGTATCGGGAGTATTAAAACGATACAGTTTCATATCACTGATTGTCTTAGATGCGTTTTTGATATTCACCCTTTGCTCCTTATAGACGCCATCGGCTGGTTCCACCATAGTGAATGCGTCAGGTCCAGTTTGCAGGTAACTTTCGTTTAGGATCCTCCCGAAATAATCAATATATTGCTTCATGACTCAATTTTACTTTATGGTTATTATTTTGTAGGGTGGTCGTATTTTAAAACTTCATAGAAGGTGTTCGTCACATCATTTTGTTGGTTAATGGCATCATCAATGGACGGCATGTTGAACCCGTACCTATCTACGGCAAGAGGCTCCACGATTACTTTTCCTTTCGCATTTTTTTGGAACAAGTATGGTGCGAACTTGTCTTGGGAAAGGCAAAGACTTTTATCATACCCCATTTTAGCCATAATCTCGTCACCAGCCTTGTTTAAGCCATCCGCCATGATCATATTGTTGATTTCACGAATGATGTAATCGCTATGGGTGCTGACGACGAGCCTGAGACCTGCATTGATCATCTTGACAAAAATCTTGGCCAACAGAATCTGGTTTTTCGGATGAAGGTTCAGTTCTGGCTCATCTACAAAAAGGATGTTAAAGTGACCAGCAGTATGACGTAAATAAAAAACCAAAGGAGCCAATGTTTTGACCGCTGAAGAGGATTCATTGTAACCCAGTTCAGTTTTGTCGGAGACATGATACAAAATTTCTCCATCTTCAGACACCGTGAGATTGCCTTGCAGAAGCATCTTCTCTATTTCATCAGCAAATTCAAGGTAATCAGACTCTTTTCTCCGTTGGTTCACCACATCCGCGGCATCCGCCAATCCATCCGCAATCGGCTTTGGATAACGAACATTGAGCCGTTCTTCTGGGTTTCTTAGCCTTCCAACAGACAATTCTTTGTTGAAAGTATAGATGCCACTGCGTTCCGCCGTAAACATTTGAGCCCCAACTATGCCATCGAAATACAGTGACATAACCAACAACGGTTGCATAAAAGGTAAATGATCCTCTTTTTTCCAACGCAACTTGTATTCAAAGGAGTGGGCTTTCTTTACAATATAATTTGATCCAACAGATACCGACTTCTCCCACAATTCTTTTCTCCATTCTTCCTTTGTGGTTACAATCTCACATTTAAATGGATTTGTATTAATATTCAAATTCATTGAGTCAACTACTGTTTTTTGACGATGTTTAAGATAATCAAACAACAAGTCATACAATCCATCTGCCTTGATTTCCCCATCAATACCGCTTTTGAGCTCCCTACTTTTAGACAATTCTGTACTCTCAAAATGAGAACCTATGTTCAAAAGCGCCTTTCGCAAATCCAAAATCAAAGAATATAGAAACGTTGCCGCGTATGTTTTTCCCGTCCCGTTGTCACCTGCAAAGAGGATGAACGGTTGGGACATATCAATTTCCATTGAATCGATAACTCCGAGGTTTGAGATTTTCAACTTCATAACTGTTTGATTTTTATCTTATAAATTTGCAAAAATATCATTTTTTTGATTATGCTAGCCTTCTGTCTTCAATATTGTAAATCCATTATTTCAGCTTCATTATCTATATTGACGGCCTCATTCTTATAGCATTTGATTAAATCATCAAATATCTTCGTCATTCTTGGATAACAAAGTTTTGTCTTTTCTCTATACTTTTCAAATCTTGACACGATGGTGCGCTCCTGATCTCCACCCGCGTCATAAGCACGACTTGTGATTCCTCTGCTATTGTATATCCGCAAACGAATATGTTGATCAACGACATCATTTCCCAACTCTCCCACAAGTTCACATAGAGCTTGTGGAGGATAGTTTTCGTCACGAGGAATGTCACCTAATATATTGCCAACAACCATGTCTATCGTTTCGGATCTGTTTCTTTCTTTCGCCAAACGATATAGCTGTTCAACATAACACTTCATGAATTCTCCATCAAACACGCCTTCTTCATTGTTGAATGAGACTATATTACGGCTAAAGAACAAAATATGACATGCTGATTCTACCAAAGGTCTTCTGTCTCTAACAGTTGAAATATCTGCCTGCGTTACTTCTTTACCATCTGGAAGAGATGTCAGTTCCACTAACTGGATCATCAATTCCGGATTACGAGACAATTCTTTTGTAAACCTTAACTTGGACACATCCATCTGATGTTCAAGAGTTCTGTAAAGAACAAACTCCACAAAAATCAAAGGCCGTATCACGTTTGGGTCCTCGGAATTATCCAAATACTCTAAGATGGTTGTGATATTGTATATGTCATCAGGTCGACTTTTAACAGAATCATTTGTCAAATAATCCAGCATCACTTGCGCAACATCCACATCCGACAAGTGAATCATATTCCTATCATAAGCAACAATCTCTAAAGCATCCGAATACCTGTTTGCTGAAATTAGCCCTCTGACGATTCTATCAGCATCCTCTTTAGTCCAACAACCAATGTTTATGGTTTGCCAATAACTATTTTTGACAACTTCACTTGTTTTTTCCGCTATATCAGCAAGAGCTTTTATATATCCTGGCGCATATAATACAACAACCATATCTTGGCTCTCGGATATAATTTGTTCTGCCCATGTCTGATACTTCAAAACATCTTTGTGGCATAAAGCATACAAGTATGAGGACACGAAACTCTCGCTAATCTCTTTTGTTTTGTATTTTCGAAATATCTCTTCATTCAGCTTGTCATCAAAAATAGCGACTATACTTTTAGACATACTTTCGGGGCATTTGACCAGCTGAACAAAATCCCAAAGTGCCTCTTCTCCTCTCTCTTCAACAACTTCTTTCAATGAATTAAGTCGTAGCTCATCTTGCAGTTCATGCAATTTCCTTGTGTCATATTGCCTTCTATTATAAGGTAATTGAACACACCAGTCTTCAAAAAGCCACGCATGTTTGTGAAGAACATCCTTGGGCTCTAATTCATTCATCAAATCCTGATATGGTATCAGTTCTTCTTCCGTCAGTGCCCATCTGGCACCTTCGCATTGTTTATGGTGAGTAATGTCATTCCTTAAAGCATCAACCACAATCTGATTGCCACGCAAATCATCAATATGTTCCCTAATTCTATCAATCATCAATGATCTACAACAGCTCATATAGCTATTAGACGAGAGCGATATCAAATCCGATATATTTTCAGCCGAATAGTCACAACTTTGTAGCATCAGATCCACCACAACATTCAATTCTTCAACGGTCACCATTTTTTCGGTAAGGGAGAACTTCAATTTTCCAAACAATCTCCATTTGAAGTGACTGTTATACTCCAAAGTATGTGCGATCAACGACTCGCATATCCTCTTACATAGAATGAAACTAGCATTCTTGTTTTTCGGAGATAATGTCTTCAACACGACCATTCTATCTACAAATGATGCATACGTTTGAGACAGATAAAAACGAAAGATATTATATAGTGAATTGATGGGTCTGTTTCCGTAATTACTTTCATTCTTATAATCTGAGAAACGTAGAAGCAGCTGTGTAACTCGATTAAGATAGTTTTCATCCCAAGCAAGCATTTCAAGAGACCACAAGAGTTCTGTATAATTAATCTCCCATTCTGAAAGGAATGAGCCTTTTCTTGGTTTAAATATCTCATCAAGCAACTCATTTGGAAGATTTTCAACGAAATTCAAAAAACTATCAGGAGATGCTTCTGCCAGAGCCGTAAGAACAGGTTGATTTGACAAGTACCTAGTAAGACTCCAATTTTTCAACATCAGCGATACCGTTTCATCTACCCATTGGGCAAACTCTCTGTTTTCTGATTTGTCCAAAACCGACAATAGGCAAAGTGTCTGAAAAATACCTTTTTTAATGGTATTTGAATATTTTTGACTGAATGTTCGGAAGTGCAAACCATCATTTTGTAGCCTTTCAACGGCTTCTGGATCATCATCTTGTATCAAATCAAGACATACAGTTCTAAATGTTCCCAACACTGATCTTGACAAAACCCTTGAGGTGATGGCAAACTCTATTGCTTCGTATGGTGAACGAATACGCCAAATATTTCCAATATTGATCAACGGCGACTCTTCCTTCAGCAAATGTGCGCAAAGTTTCGTTTCGTACTGGTCATATTCCAATCCTGAAAACAACTTCAAAATTTCCTTGTCCCCATCACAAGAATTATCCCATTTACCTACTAAAATGGCAGGAAGCAGTTCGATTAACGAATCAGACCATTTAGGTTTCGTACATTCTATCTCAAGTCTTCTCCTAAGCACATTAATATCACGCGCAGTATCTATCGCAATTTTATCCGCTTTTGCTTGATTAATCCCGATGTTAACCAATGCATTTACAAATCCTTCTTTCTTTATGATTGGAAGCTTTATCGCCCCTGACAGTTGATCTTCTGGAGTTGATGCGACTATTACCGAATGTCCTCTCTTTGTTGCATAATTAACGCCCTCTGTAATCGTCGTAAGCAAAATAAGATTGTCATAATGTTCAACTAAATCGTTGTATGCATTCTTTTCTGTTACGACAATCACTCTGTCTTTCAACTTATCAGCATCATCACAAGACAAAATGCTGGCTATGGCGAAAGCAATTCCTTCGCTTTGGGTCAACGCCTGAAGAATTACAGATTGTGCATTCTTACACGCATCCACCACCTGTTTGCTAACTTCTTCTCTCCCCGGCAAAACAATTTCGTATGGCAATCTATACTCTTTACCCTGCGCCCACTTGTTCCAACATGTTTCAGGTAATTCATATCCACCCGAAGGAAGAAGCTTTCTTTTCTCTGCCAGCCACATACCAACCGAAGGACATTTTTCAATCCAACGCTCAAGCTCAACTGCAGTATAGACAACTACATTTTTCCATACTCCCTGATGTGTCTGCCTCCATTCGTCAGCTCCAGACCAAATTCGCGGAGTGACAAAGACAAATGTGGATTCACTTTTTTCAAAGCCTAATGGTTTTCCCGTTCGTTTCTCATAATCACTGTCTATTTTCCCTTTTACATCCTCCGATGCTCCACACTCCCAAAGAGACACTCCGGCAGGGATCATGTCTATACACTCTTCACATGAGACCACTCCATCCCATCCAGGAAGACACACAGCATCTCCAGACGGGAAACTCAATCTGTCAACATTAGACACGGATGCGTCTATCAACCTTTTAATCAGTTCTGGTAACAACTGCCGGCATTCATTGGTGTCCGCCCATTGTTTTAAATCTGTTGATGTTATGAATTTCATATTCTTCCAAATTTATAGGAACTTTATACACCTCTAATCAATATTCGCTGTAATCGGGCATTGGAATGCTAAAGTCTTTCAACTTGTTTAACAACCAATTGTCAAGATGGAATCCACATTGCTCACAACTTATATTGTCAACGTATGTATAGCCAAATTTTTCTTCTCCTTTGTCATCTATTTCATAGAAAGAATCCATCTCTCGCACAAAACTTTTACACCCACAAACGGGACATTCAACAGGAACTATCATGTGCCGCTCGGCTATAATCTTAGCATTTTCTTCTGCTTTTTCTCGTATTTCCTTATAAACACCCAAAGTTTCATCCAATTCGTAATCAATTATATTCCTGTAGGAGGCAGCACCAATTAACTTAAACAAATGGATTTTGTTTTCATCCACATGTGAGTTGTTGTATTCTTTTACAATTGCATCAAATGGATTCAGATTCTGATTTTTTAAATTAAATGTCCATGTTTTTATATGCATATACACTCTGACACCAACTAATTCATTGACAAATGGGATAACATGCTTCCCAAATATTTCATCCAATGCCGTTGGATTAATAATAAAAGCTCCGCGATGAGCAATGCGATTTCTTAACCTATTTAATTTTTCAAACAAGTCGAAATAATTTGCAATGAATTGATACTTAGAATCCAACTTCCCAGCTTTATTCAACGCTATAATTCTGTCAATAGTTTCACCACATTCGATGAAATGCATGCTCTCTAAGTTGGAATCTGAAATGCTTTCTTTGTTTATCAGTTTAATTAGCAATTCTGGTTTTTGCGAAGCATCATACACCAACAATCTATTGTGTTCAAGAAGAATATCCTTCAAAAACAATTCAAAGAAATGTTGAAACTGAGTAATCGCATTACATGCATCTCTTGCATATGCACCAACCAAGATCTCTTTTGCTTCTTCGTCTTTTAAAGTATTATTGTCTTTTCTTGACAAATACCAATCTAAATCTTCCGCTGTTGAAAAATAGGATTTTAAGGCTCCTAATAGAGAATAATCAGCAATGTTCCCTCTGTTATCTTTTACTTCGGAAACATAAAAACCGTCTTTGATTAAATCGTCCAAGCTTTTCATACCACTTTCACCTTTCCCGTCACCACTTCATTGATAATGATCTGCTTCCGCTCCTGAAGAAGGGAGATTTGCTGCTGATAGTTAACTATTGCCTCATCAATATTCTCACATTGTTTCTTTATGAATATTGTTATTCTTGTTTGTTCCTCTATGTCGGGAAATGGAATAACCACATTTTTTACTTTTGTTCCTGTAATCAATGGTTGAGCATTGCTTGAATTAAGTGAATTCAAATTCGCCGCTTGCATTGTATACAATAAAAATAAATGATTAACCTTTTCTGTAATATCAAATATAAGCGCATTATCTGTCACAAAAGTTGGTGTAGAAAGATAGCGCACATTCCCACAAAGTGCCCCAACCCTTCCAATAACAATAGCATTTTTATCCTTATTGTATTTATCAGTATATCCCATTAGTCCATTTCCGCCCCAAACAGGATACTTGCCATATTCTAGTAGTTCCTCATTTTTAATTCCATCACCACTTTTTATTGATCCCAAATGTTTTAACTTCCTCATCTCCCACCCCTCCGGCACCTCCCCAATCCATTCCACGCCGCTGTCCTTCATTTTCACGTTGGGGTTGAGGCCTTTGGTTACGTCGCGGTTGATGATGATTTGCTTGCGTTCGTTCAAGAGGTCGATCATCTTCTGCTGCTGCGCTATGGCGGCGTCAATCTTCGCGGTGATGGTGTCGAGGTATGATACCATTTTGATTTGCTCATCTATAGATGGAACAGCGCATCTCATTGTCAAAATGTATTCTGAAGAAACACGAGGCATTTTTGCTCCATAAGTAGAAGCATTGACATCATCAGTAAAGCATCTTGAAAGCATAAGGTATTGAAGATACTTTCCAACCACCTTATTGTTCACCCTAAAAATAAAAAAATCGCCAACAGCATTCCCTGAAAATGTAGCCAACCATACTTTTTGAAGATACGGTCTCAGTTTTCCATAAACCACATCATTAACTTGAAAATGAACGCCGTTGCCCTCAAATTCATTTTCTGTTTGTATGAAATTCCCTGACCCGCTTTCAATGTTTTCAAGACCAATTTTGTTACTGTCATTTGATGGTGTTGTCACCAATGACACCAAATTCTTGAAACGACAGACTTCCCAATGCCCCGGAATCTCGCCGAGCCATTTCACGCCGCTGTCCTTGTATGTATCGTATCGTTGCATAATCTAAATCGTTTGTATGACTTTCCAATGCCCACCTTTGGCAGCACCCACCCTTTCGATAATGCCATCCGCCCGAAGTTGGCGTATGATTTTTTTTACGCCGCTTTCCGAAAGCCCCGTAATGGCTTGCAGATCCTTAATGGTAACAACCGGATTATCACGCATGGCAGAAATGATTTTCTGGTTACTTTTTTGGTTACTTTTTTGGTTACTTTTCACCATTTCATCCAATGCCTCTTTCAAACAGCCCAACATGAAAACAATGAAGGGTGTGCTCAACGCCTCATGGTCGCTTTTCATAATGGCAGCATAATACTCCTGTTGGTGCTCCTTGACGATGGTTTCCACCGGTATCCATGCGAAGATGGGTTTCCATTGCATCAGAAGCAAGGTTTGCCACATCCGTCCCAAGCGTCCATTGCCGTCGGCAAATGGATGGATAAACTCAAATTCATAATGGAACACACACGAACTGATGAGCGGGTGAGTTTTTGTGGTTTTCACCCAGTCAAGCAATTTGCCAATAAGCAGTGGTACCCGTTGGGCAGGTGGTGCCATGTGAGTGCACACTTCGCCGTTAAACACGCCAACGCCTCCTGTGCGAAAGCGTCCACATTCACCAACAAGGTCGGTCATCATCAGTTTATGTGCCTTCAGCATATCATTCTCCTTATACGGATTCAGTTCCAACATCAATTCGTAGGCATCAATAGCGTTTTTCACCTCCTGTATTTCGTTGGGCGCACCAAGCACTCGTTTGCCTTCCACTATGGCTGTCACTTGATCCAACGACAAGGAATTGTTCTCGATAGCCAGCGATGACTGGATGGTCTTAATACGGTTTTCCCTACGCAACTGTGGTGTCGGCAGTTGCCCGGCCGAGGCAGTAAGATGCCCTACTTTTTCGGCAATCTCCGCAACAAGTGTCGTGATTTCGTCAGTTATCGTAAACGGCGGGACGTATGTAGGTTCTGTGTTTTTGGCCATATTACATCAGATTAAACAGTGACTGGATAAAGCCTTGGCTCTGACGGTCGAGTTCGAGGATGTCTTGCTCGTTCTCTTCAAGGGTGCGCAACGGCACGGGCTTGTAGAAATACTTGTTGAACGAGATTTCGCAGCCTATCTTGGTCGGCGGCAGATTGATCCACGCATCCGCCACATACGGTCGCACCTCGCGCTGGAAATACTCGTAGATGTCTTCCTTCACGGGAATCTTTTCTGTGTCGCGCAAGTCGCTGTCGGTCTCGTATTCCACATATTGGGCGACATAGCTGCCTTTTTCGCCCGGGAAGAAGCCGTAGTCCGCAAGGCGTTTCTCGTCAATGCCATACACATCCACGAGTCTCTCCACTTCCTTGCTGCCTGTCTTATGCTGTTTCTTCACCACGGGCTTGGCTTCTGGATCGGTCACCGACATGGCACGGGCGATGGCATTCAATTTGTTGCCTTTCACGTCCAACTTCAATGCCTTGGCCGCAGCCTCAATCTTCGCGACAAACTGGTTGTAGTCCATGAAGACCTCCGTGCCGATGGCATGCATCAGTTGCTTGGCCGCATCCATCAACTCGCGGCGGCTCTGCCATTCCTTGATGCTGATGAGTTTCGCTAACTTCTTGTCGGTCAACTTTATCTCGTTGTCGTTCAAATACTCCTTGATGTTCGGGATTTCAGCATCCAAGCCTTCAAACACGCGCTCTCCGTAGGTCTGGTACAGCCATTTTGAGAGTTCGAGTTCGCCATTGTCGTAAAGCATCTCATCGATTTTCAGGGCGTTGAACTGACTCTTCAAACGCAACGGCCGCTCGATGGTGACGTTGTAGAAGCGGAAGTCGTCGCCGTCGAAAATTTTGGAGGCCACCTTGTCGCCATCGGCTTCCTTTTCCACGAAGTCCATGTAGGTCTTCAGGATGGTAGAACGATGCTCAGGCGTGATGGTGCAGTTGCGCGAGCCTTGGTTTTTCCTCAATTTTTCAAAGGCCTGCGAAGCGTCGATCAGTTGCACCTTGCCTTTGCGGCTTTCGGCCTTCTTGTTGGTCAAAAGCCACACGTAGGTGGTGATACCCGTGTTGTAGAAGATGTTGTTCGGCAATTGGATGATGGCATCCACCAGGTCATTCTCAATCAGATAGCGACGGATGTTGCTCTCACCGCTGCCAGCGTCGCCCGTAAACAGCGACGACCCGTTGTGAATGGAAGCCACGCGGCTGCCTTGGGGCTGGAATTCCAAAGGTTTCATCTTGTCGACTTCTTCGAGCATAAACAGCAGTTGTCCATCGGAAGTGCGTGGTGTGCTGTCAAGCACCTCCTCTTCGCCGGCGAAATTGGTCAACGGCAGTTCAAAACGGTGGTCGAGCAGCGTCTTCTCGTGGTAAATCTTCTCCTTGTCGGTCTTCCACGACTTGCCGTAAGGCGGATTGGTGATCATATAGCCAAACGACTTGTCTGAAAAGGCGTTGTCGGTGATGGTATTGCCCAAGTGCATCCCACCTGGGTCGACGCCCTTGATAATCAAGTCGGACTTGCAAATGGCATAGGTCTCCGGGTTGATTTCGGTTCCCGATAGTTGGATGGCCGCGCTCCTGACGCCAATATCCATAAGGTATTCGCGGCTTTCCGTCAACATTCCACCAGAGCCACATGCCGGGTCATACAACGAAATAATCTTGGGGAGGTTGTCCTTCACGGGTTCAAAAACGAGATGCGCCAAAAGCGAGATGGCATCGCGGGGCGTGAAGTGTTCGCCCGCTTCCTCGTTGTTTTCCTCGTTGAAACGACGCAGCAACTCCTCAAACACCGTTCCCATGCCGATGTTGGTCATGGCGGGCAGCATGATGCCCTCGGGGTTTTTCACCTCCTTGTCAGTGAGGTTGATGCGCGGGTCGGTGATTTTCTCTATAATCGCCAGCAAGCGGTCATTGTCGGCTAATTTACGCGCTTTGCTGTAGTATTCGAAGTTCTTCAGCACATCGCGAACGTTCTCGCTATAGCCGTTGAGGTATTCGATGAAATTGTCGTAAAGGATGTCGTTGTTGTCCGAAGCTTGCGATTTCAAACGATTCAATGTCCATTTGCTGGTATTGAAGTAGCTGAGGCCAGTGATGTCCTTCAGCACGCCCTCGTCAAGGTTGTCTATCCCGTTCTCTTTGATTTCCTCCTCAACCACTAATTTGGTGGGTTCGAGCAATGCATCGAGGCGGCGAAGCACGACCATGGGCAAAATCACATCACGGTATTGGCCACGCAAAAATACATCGCGTAGCACATCGTCAGCGATGGACCAAATAAAGGAGACTATTTGATTATGAGAGGTTTCCATTATAATTTCAACAATCGTTAAGAGTAATTATTCCTGTTTTTTCTACAATTTTATTCAATCTGCAAAGATAACAAATTATATACAATCTTCCCTTTCGAAAAATTATGTACCTTTGCCGTCTCGAAAAACAATGTCAATATTATTATAAATTTTTGAAATTAAGTATCTTATGGAAGAAAAGAAAACATCAATGATTCGTTTGAGAATGAGTTCTCAAGACGCCCATTACGGCGGCAACCTCGTTGACGGCGCCCACATGCTCGCCCTGTTCGGCGACGTGGCCACCGAGCTGCTCATCATGCAAGACGGCGACGAAGGCCTCTTCTGCGCCTACGACAACGTGGAGTTCCTCGCCCCCGTCTACGCCGGCGACTACATCGAGGCAGTCGGTGAGATCACCAAGGTGGGCAACACCTCCCGCAAGATGGTCTTCGAGGCCCGCAAGGTCGTCCGCCCGCGTCCCGACATCAGCGCCTCCGCCGCCGACGTCCTGGAAGAACCCATCGTCGTCTGCCGCGCCTCCGGCACCTGCGTCGTCCCGAAACAATGCCAACGGAAAAATAACTAATTGTTGGCCGTTGGCTATTGGCCGTTAGCTATTGGCCGTTGGCTATTGGCCGTTGGCTATTGGCCGTTGGCTATTGGCCGTTGGCTATTGGCCGTT
>CAMVBK010000072.1:0-14016 GCA_947165685.1 uncultured Bacteroidales bacterium
CCGTTCCATTCGTAGCTGTCGCAGGCAGTTTCCACGAGCTCCGTGAGCTCCGTGGAGTTCACCGTCAAGTGCAGCGTCACGACGGAATCGCAGCCCGCCGCATTGGTGAAGGTCTGCGAGTAGTCTCCGGATTCGTTGTATGTCACGCCGTTCCACACAAAACTGTCGCAGGCAGTTTCCACGAGATCCGTGAGATCTGCGGAGTTCACCGTCAAGTGCAGCGTCACCACCGAATCACATCCCGCCGCATTGGTGAAGGTCTGCGAGTAGTCCCCGGATTCGTTGTATGTCACGCCGTTCCATTCATAGCTGTCGCAGGCAGTCTCCACGAGCTCCGTGAGATCCGTGGCGTTCACCGTCAAGTGCAATGTCACCACGGAGTCGCAGCCTGCCGCATTGGTAAACGTCTGTGTGTAGTCCCCGGATTCGTTGTATGTCACGCCGTTCCATTCGTAGTTGTCGCAGGCAGTGGCTTCGACAAGCTCAGCCACCGGGTGGTTGATGGTGAGGTGCAATGTCACAATGGAATCGCAGCCGTTGGTGGCGGTGAAGGCCTGCGCGTAGTTGCCTGACTGGGTGTACGTCACTCCGTTCCAGATATAGGCATCGCAGGTGGATTCGTAGAGGTCTATCTCGACGGGATTGTGCACAATCAGGTGCATGTTCACCACCGAGTCGCAGCCATTGGCGGCCTGCAGGGTGACGGATTGCGTGCCCGCCGCCGTGAAGGTGAAGTCGTTCCAGGTGTAGGGCAACTCGAACGAGCAAATCTCCACGGTCTCATCCACAAGGTAAGAGTCGTTCACGCTCACGGTCATCGTCACCACGGAGTCGCATCCGCCGGCCGTCTGTGTCGTGAGCGTCTGCGTGCCCGCCGAGGTGAACGTCATGCCGTTCCAGACGTAAGGCAGGGCGGCGGGACAGATCACGCGGCTCTCTGTGAGGTGGTACGACGGATGGATGGTCAGGCGCAGGGTGATGACACTGTCGCAGCCGTTGGCGGCCGTGAAGGTCATCGGGTAGTCACCAGATTGGGTATAGGTCACCCCGTTCCACTCGTAGCTGTCGCAGGTAGAGGCCTCGACAAGCTCAGTCACCGTCGGTTTTATCGTCAAATGCAGCGTCACGATGGAGTCGCAGCCTGCCGCGTTGGAGAAGGTCTGCACGTGATCGCCGGATTCGGTATAAATCACCCCGTTCCACTCATAGCTGTCGCAGGCGGTGGCCTCGACAAGCTCAGTCACCGTCGGGTTTATCGTCAAATGCAGCGTCACGACCGAGTCGCAACCGGCCATGCTCGTGAAGGTGCGTGTGTAGTCGCCGGATTCAGTGTAAGTCACCCCGTCCCATTCGTAGCTGTCGCAAGCGGAGACATCGACATGCAAGTTCGTTGTGGGGTTGACGGTAAGTTGCATGATGATCACGGAGTCGCAGCCGTTGGCGGCCTGCAGGGTGACGGATTGCGTGCCCGCCGCCGTGAAGGTGAAGCCGTTCCAGGTGTAGGGCAGCTCGACGTCGCAAATCTTCCGGCTCTCGCTGATCTGGTAGGTGTTGCCCACTTCCACGGTCATCGTGACCACGGAGTCGCAGCCGTTAATGGTGTGCAGTGTGATGGTCTGCGTGCCCGCACTCGTGAAGACCACTCCGTTCCAGGTGTACGGCAGGGCGGCCGGACAGATCGTGCGGCTATCCGTGATGTTGTACGTCGGGTTGACCGTCAGGTGCAGCGTGACCACGGAGTCGCATCCGTTCGCCGCCGTGAAAGTCTTCTCGTATTCGCCGCTCGCCGTATAGGTGTCGCCATGCCAGGTGAACTGTCCGCATTCCGTGTGGTACAGGTCGGTGTGCTTGGTGGGGTTGACCGTCAGGTGCAGCGTGACCACGGAGTCGCAGCCGTTGGCGGCGGTGAAGGTCATCGGGTAGTCGCCGGAGGCGGTGTAGGTGTTGCCGTTCCAGGTGTATTGCACGCAGGAAGTTTGGTACACATCCTTGTAGCTCAGCGGCTTGGAAGCCACCGTGACGGTCTTGGAGAGCTGGTCGCCCGATAGGGTGGTCACCGTTGCCGTGTAGGTGCCGGCCTCCACCGTCACTTGCGGCCCGGTGGCACCGTTGCTCCACGAGAAGGTCCCCTCTACGTCGGAGGTGGCGGTCAGCGTGGTGGTTTCCCCTTGGCAGACGCTCAGCGTGCCGTCCACCTCGATCCAGGTGGGCACGATGCCGTGCGCGGTGCAGAACTTCACGGACTCGCTCCAGTCACTCACGGTACCGGTGTTGCAGTTGCCCTGCACTTGTGCCTCATACAAGGTGCTGTGCTGCAGGCCGGAGAGCGTTTTGGCGGGCATACCGGATGTCGTCGTCTGCCACTCGCCGGCCGGCACGGGGATTCCGATGGTGAGGTCGTCGAGGTAGAAGTCAGACATGTTGTTGGAGGTGTACTGGATAGCCACGTATTTGGTGCCGGCGGGAATCTCTTCGCTGTAAAGGGTCCATTGGGCACCGGAGGTGTTGACCGTTTCGCCGTACGTGAAGGCGCTGGAGGCGTTGGTCGTGCTGCTGGTGCCTACGCGGAAGCTGTTCGGGTAGCTGCTGTTGTTGTTCTTGTAATAGAATGACACCGTTGCGCCGACGGGCGTTTCCGATATCTCGTTGAGGATCAAAGTCTGCGGTGGATAGATGTTTTTGGCGAACAGGAACGCCTTGTTGCCGCTGTGCGAAAAGCCTGAATTGATGCCGGTGGAGGCATCGTAGTTGAGGAGTGTCCACTGCTCGAGGCCGTTCTCGAACCCTTCCTCAAGGCTGGCAATGAGGGTGTCGGCGGTGCGGTAGCGGATGGTGTAGCTGTCGCTCATGCCGTTCCAGCTCAGCGTGGCGGTGTTGAAGGTGATGTCGTCGGCGACAATTGCGTCGGGCGACCAGCAATAGTTCAAGGATACCACCTCCACATCGTCAACATACCAGTAGTAAATGTCGCTTTTGGCGTTTTGGCGGAAGGCGATGCGTGCTCCGGCGGGCGCTCCGTTCAGCGGCACAATCTTGCGGAGGTAGGTGTTACTTGTCCAATCGTCGTAGCTGTAGGTGTTGAGGGCCACGAAGGTGGACGTGTCGGCCATGTTGGTGATGTAACCCACGGAGAAGGTTCCGCATTGTTGGTAGGAGTATTTCTCAGGACGGGTCCAGAAGATGAGCTGCAAGGTGTTGGTGGCATCTTCGAATTCCGGCAAGACCATGATGTTGGATAGGCTGCCTTGGAATCGCAGGTAGCTTGTCCCGTCCGTCGTGTGGTTGTTGGAATTATTATTGATCAAGTCAGAACTGCCGGAGAGCGAAGCCCAGCACCGGAAGGGCTTCTCATTCTCGAAATCGTAGCGGTAGGGAGTGGCAAGAAGGGCGCAGGCCGTGGTGAACGACTGCATATCGGAACCGTAGCTCTCGCCTCCGTCGTCGCACATGGCCGTCACGTAGAACGTGTATTCGGTGTTAGGCTCCAGACCTGCGAGCGTGTAGGGTTTCGCCACGACGGGCACTTCCGTGTAAAGAACCTCCGACTCCTTTTTGTAGTACAGTTTCCAGGCACTCTCTCCGTTTTGGGCCGTCCAGTTCAGGGTGGCCGACTCGTTCGAGATGTTGTCGGCGGTCGGGAGGATGGGGGGCTGGCAGGCGTTTACGGCCCGCACCTCGATGTCATCCACAAACCAATAGTAGTTGGTGGCCAAGGCGTTGTGACGGAAGGCAATGCGGGCACCCTCGGGGGCGTCGCTGAAGTACTCCGTCTTTCTGGCGTAAAGGTTGTTTGTCCATTCGTTGCGGTTGTAGGTGTTGACGGCCACGAAGGTGGAGATGTCGGTCGGGTCGGTCAGGTAACCCACTGAGAAGGAACCGCAGTTGCTGTAAGAGTAGCTTTCCGGACGAGTCCAGAAGGTGAGCTGCAGCTGGTTGGCCTCAAGCTCAAACTCGGGCAGCACCACGATGTTCGACAGGCTGCCGCGGAAGTCCAAGTAGTTTGTCCCGCCTTCAGTGTGGTTGTAGTTGACATTGCTGCGCCGGTCGTTGGCTCCGGTGAGAACTTTCCAGCAATTGAAAGATTCAACCGTCTCGAAATCGTAAAGATAGGGGAGGGGCAAGTTGCCGCATTCGGTATTGAATTGGATGGCCTCGGACGGCAGACTCTCTTCTGTCTCGCTACAGATTGCCGTGACGTAGCATTGGTAGATGCTCGCACTTGTCAGCCCGGTCAGCGTGAAGGGGTTACTCTCTGCCGAAACGACCGTGTAGTCCGGATCGCTCTCTTTCTTGTAGTGAATCCGCCAGGCCGATTCCCCGTTGTTGGCCGTCCAGCTCAGCGTGGCCGAGTCGCTGACGATGTTGGTGACAGCCAGCCCAGTGGGTTCCATGCAGGTAAGAAGCACATCCACGGTGATGTCGTCGATGACCACTTCTTTGTAAAGTCGGGTCTGCGTCCCGCTCAACTGGGCCGCATCAAGCTTGATGGCGATGCGGTTGCCGGTGCCGGAGTAGTTGTTGAAATAGACGGTATAGTGCGTATAGTTGTTCGTCTCCGGCGAGATGGTCTGGATTTCGACAAATTGCCCGTTCTCCTCCATCACGCCGACATGGAAGGTCGCGTCGTCTTCATTCGTCATATTGGAGTACGAGGTCTTGGCATAGAGACTCATCTTCAAGTTGCTCAAATCCGACATGGCGGGTAGGATGGCGTATTGGTCTTGGGGATCATAGTCGCCGTACTGAGAAGTGTAGGAATCGAGTTTGAGCGATTGATGGCCAGAGTGTGGTGAACTGTTGATGGTGGGATAGTGACGGTAGCTGGAGTGGGTGGAAGTGTTGATGTAGTCCCAACAGATAGGAAGGGTGTTCGTGCCGCTGACTGCGGGCACGCTTTCGAAACTTTCCGTCCACGGGAAGTCGGTAATGATGCCGCATTCGGTATTGAAGACGGCCTCTTCGGACGGGCCGCTCAACACGCCTTCATCGCATACGGTTTTCACAAAGAACTGGTAAGTGGAGGAGGACGTCAGCCCGGTGAGCGTGTAGGGTTTGGTCACGCCCGCGACTTCCGTGAACTCCGCTTCAGAATTCTTCTTGTAGTAGAGGTTCCAGGTCTCTCCATCGCCGTGGGAGACCCAATCCAACGTGGCCGATTCAGTGGTGATGCCGGTGGCGGTGAGTCCGTCCGGGGATACGCATCCGGGAATCGGTTCCACGACGATGTCGTCAATGAGGAGGTCCCGCGAGTTGAGGCCGTCATTGTGTCTTATGGAGTCGATCATGATGGCGATGTGGTAGCCGGGGCCGTCGTAGGTGTCGAAATAGACCGTGTAGGAACGGTAAGAAAGTCCTGGAGTGATTGTCTTGAGCGGGACGAACTGGTCGCCTTCCATCACCCCCACGCGGAAGGTGGCGTTGTTGCTGCTGGAGTATGCGCGTGCATAAAGCGTCATCCTCAGCGTGTGCAGTTGCTCCATGGGCGGCAGGATGGCATATTGCTCGGGACAGGTGTTCGCGGTGCTTGAGCCACGATGGGCGTAGAATTCAAGAGAGTTGATCCCTGATAATGCGTAACTTGTGCTTCTAGATACATTGGGGCGTCCCGCAAAATTGGGATTGCTGATGTTGTTGATTTGCTTCCAGCAGGCAGGCAGGTTCTTGACAGAATCATAGATGGTGCCTATTACGCCTTCGAAATCCTCCGTCCACGGGTATTCTGTAATTGGCATGCATTCGGTGATGAAACGGACCGTTGCCGAGGGGATGCTGACACCTTCGTCCTCGCATACGCTTTCCAGGTAGTACTCGTAGCGAGTGGAGGGCTGCAGCCCCGTCAAGGTGTAGGGGTTCTCCGTCACGTTGGGGATTTCGGTGTATCCGGTGTCTGACTCGCTGCGATAGTAGAGGTTCCAGCGGTCGCCCCCGTCTAAACTGACCCATCTCAGGTCGGCGGAGTGGGTGGTGATGTTGGAAACCGTCAGGTGGGTCGGGCGCAGGCAGCCTGGGAGTGGGGTCACCTCCACGTCATCGACGAACCAGTAATAGGATGTGTAGATCGGGTCGTGCCGGAAGGCGATGCGCGCACCCTCGGGGGCATCCATCAAATATTCAGTTTGCGGCATGAAGACGGAAGAGGTCCAGTTTTGGCCGTTGTATGTGCCGACGGGCGTGAAGGTCGATTCGTCGTTAGGGTCGGTCACATAGCCGACCGACAAGGTGCCGCATCCGTTGCTCGTGATGGAGGACGGACGGCTCCAGAAGGTAATCTGCAGCTGGTTGGTCTCTGTCTCCAACTCCGGCAGCAGAATCAGTCTGTGATAAGCACCGCCGAACCGCAGCGAATAGGTTCCATTGTCGGTGTGGTTGGCGTAGTTGTAACGGCTCTGGTCGCCGCTGACCGGTGTCCAGCAGACGAATTCGTTAGCCGTCTCGAAGTCGTAGGTGTAGGGCACGGGGCGGATTTCACAGCTCGTGGTGAAGCCGACCGTCTGCGTGGGTCGGCTGGTCGTACCGTCGTCACAAACGGTCTCGAGGTAGCATTCGTAGGCGGTGGCGGTTTCCAGCCCTTGCAGGGTGTAGGGGTTGCTGGTGATGCCGGCGACGACGGTGAAGCCGGTGTCCGACGTCCGTTTGTAGTACAGATTCCAGGTCGTCTCGTCGCCATCGGGAACCCAACTCAACGAGGCCGCATTCGTCTGGATGTTGCCGACGGTGAGCTGCTGCGGCGGCAGGCAGGACGGGATCCGTTCCACGACGAAGTTGTCCATGTAAGTGGAACTGCCGTAGCTGCTCTCGCCTTTCAGAATGATGCGGCAGGGACCGCTGATGGGGATGGGGAATGTGTAGGTGTACCAGCCGGAGGACGCTTCCGCAGTGACCACGCCGCCGTCTGTCCTCGTGTAGTTTCGGTAAAGGAAGCCTAACTCGACGGCATTCTCTAACTCGCCGTCCGGGCTGGCGAGCACGCGAACCCCTTCGTTAAGATAGTTTGTGCTGGAGGCGTTCCGGCAAACATCAATGCTGAAGTGGAAGTTTTCAGGAAGGTTCATCTCCGGCAGCACTAACTTGGTGACGCTTCCGTTCTTCATGTCGGGGAGCGTCAGCTTATGGGTGTTGTCCCCGTAAAAGCTGGAGGTGTTGATTTTGTAAATGTACAGAGACCCGTTGCCGGTGCCATCCACGAGGCGCTCGTTTTCCCAGCAGGGGACAATGAAGTCGCCTTCGTCGTACGTCTCGAAGTCCTCCGTCCACGGGAACGTGCTGATAACGTCGCAGGTCGTGAAGAAACGCAGGGTGTCGGACGGGACACTCAGGTCGTCGCCGCCGCAGTCGGCCACCACAAAGAGGTCGTAGATGCTGGACGGCTCCAGCCCGGTGAGTGTGACCGGGTTTTGAGTGACGGAAACCACGGTGAAGACGGTGTCGGTGCTCTTCTTGTAATGGATGTTCCAGGCGGATTCCTCGGGGTGGTGCATCCAGCCTATCGTGGCCGACTGGGTGGTGATGTCGGAAACCGTCAGGCCGGTCGGCGGGAAGCAGGTCGGGGCGGCGGTCACCGTCACGTCATCCACATACCACCAGTAGGCACTGTGGTTAGGGACGTGCCGGAAGGCGATGCGGGCACCGTCGGGCGCGCCGTAGAAGTATTCGGTTTTTTTGGTGTAAACGAGGGGTGTCCAGTCGCTGTAGTTGTAGGTGGCCACGGCCGTGAAGGTGGAGGTGTCTGCCGGGTCGGTCATGTAGCCGACGGAGAGGGTACCGCAATAGTTCTCGTAGGTGATTTCCGGACGGGTCCAGAATGTGAGCGCCAAGGCTGCGGCGCCTAATTCGAATTCCGGCAGCAGCATATACCGGACAGGACCTTCTGAGAAGCGCAGGATATGGCTGGCGTCCCCCTCAGTGTGGTTCATGTTGGCATCCTCTATGCGTCTGGTTATGCCGATAACAGACTCCCAGCAGAGGAAGGGATTCTCATCCTCGAAATCGTATGTGTAGGGAATGGGATGCGTCTCGCAGACCGTGACGAAGCGGACGGTGTCGGAGCAGGTGCTTCCGCTTTCGCAGACGCTCTTCACAAAGAAGTCGTACGGAACGCTCATCTCAAGTCCGTTGAGGGTGTAAGGGCTGGTCACATGCTGCACCTCGGTGTAGGTGCTGTCGTTCTTCCTCTTGTAGAATATGTCGAAGTCGGTAGCGGAGCTGTGGCTGTCCCAACTCAGCACGGCGGAATGCCCCGTGATGTCGGAAGCCTGCAGGTGGATGGCGGCGGGACAGGAACTGATTCTTTCTATTGTGATGTCATCGACATAGGCACTGTGCCAGAATGTTAAGTTCGAATCGGGGGTATGGGCCGCCGGTGCCATGATGGCGATGCGGTTGCCCGTGCCCTGGTAGGTGTAGAAGTAGATGGTGTGTCGCTCATAGTCGATGCCGGCCGGGTTGAACGACGCCAGCTCCACGAACTGGTCGCCCTCCATAACCCCTACCTTGAGGGTGTTGTCGTGTTTTTTGCCCGCGAAATTGTAGCCACTGGCGTAGAGTGTCATCTTCAAGGTGCTTAAATCCTCCATTTCCGGCAGAATGGCATACTCGTCCTGCGGATCCCAATTCGGGACCTCGGTGGAGTATGCGGAGTAAAAGAACAGGCTGTTCTCGCCGGAACGGCTGCGGTTGGTGTCGGAATAGATGTTGGGAAGCCCTTGTAGATAGACGTATGACGTGCTGTTGACATGATCCCAACAGTTGGGCAGGCTGCTGACTCCTTCGTTCTTCGCGCCGATAAGGCCGTCGAAGTTCTCTGTCCATGGGAATTCCGTGATGACTGTGCATTCGGTGGCGAACCGCAGCGTGTTGGAAGGTGCACTGAAATCCTCGTCGTCGCATACGGCCACGACATAGCAGGCGTAGTCGGAAGAGGGATGCAGCCCGTCAAGGACGATGGGGTGCTGGGTGACGTTGGGGATCTCCGTGTAAGCGGAGTCGGAACTTCTCTTGTAGAAAACGTTCCAGGCGGTCTCACCGTTCATGGTCGTCCAGTCCAAGGTGGCCTGGGTGGTGCCGATTTCCGATGCCGTCACGTTTTGCGGCTGGATGCAAGTGGCCGCCTCAGAGACTTCCACATCGTCCAAATACCACCAGTAAGCTTTGTTGTTCGGAACGTTACGGAAAGCGATGCGGGCGCCTGCGGGCAAGTCGAAGATGAACTCGGTCTTCTTTTCCATGACAAGCTGGCTCCAGTCGCCACACGTGTAGGTGTTCACGGCCGTGAAGGTGGAGGTGTCGTCTGGGTTGGTCAGGTATCCCACCGAGAAGGTTCCGCTGTAGTCGTGGAAAATGGCCTCAGGCCGGGTCCAGAAGGTGAGTTGGTAAGACCGGCTTCCCTCTTCGAATTCCGGCAGCAACACATACCGCGAGGGTGCTGACGGACTCTGGAATTGAAGGCCGGAATACCCTTGCGGGGTGTGGTTGGCTTCGTCTTTTTCGACGCGGGCGCTGGTGCCTGTCAGGTTTTTCCAGCAGAGGAAAGGCGTCTCGTCTTCGAAGTCGTAGCTGTAGGGCAGCGAGAAGGGGAGACACGCTGTGTGGAACGCCACCGTGTCGGAAGAGGAGCTGGCGTTGTCGCCGTCGCAGACCGCCACGACATAACATTCGTATTCGGTGTCGGCCTGCAGGCCGGTCAGCAGGGCCGACGGCTGGGCGATGCCGGCCACCTCGGTGAAGGTCGCCTCGGCGGCGCTTTTGTAGTAGATGCGCCATGAGACGACTTCGCCGGAATTTTCCCAGCTGATGCTGGCTGAATTCGACTTGATGTTCGAGGTGGTCACGTGGTCCGGGGGAATGCAGGCCGGGGCTGCGGAAACGGTCACGTCATCAAGGAACCAGTACCAGTAAATGTCGGCGGAGTTGTGCCGGAAGGCGATGCGGGAACCGGCCGGGGCGTCAACGAAATATTCCCTTTTTTCCTGATACGTGTTTTCCGTCCAGTCATTATAGGAGTAGGTTCTTACGGCCACGAAAGTGGAAGTGTCGGCAGGGTCAGTCAAATAGCCCACGGAGAAACTCCCGCATTCACTGTATCTGAAATTTTCGGGACGGGTCCAGAAGGTGAGCTGCAGCGCATTGGCCTCTTGCTCGAACTCGGGAAGGACGATGATGCTGGAGAAGCTGTTGCGGAACCGCAGATAGTGGAACCCGTTGGGGGTGTGGTTGTTGTTGCCGGACATGTTTTCGGTGATCCCCGACAGGTTGGTCCAACAGTTGAACGGACTATTGTCCTCGAAATCGTAAGAGTAGGGGAGAGACGTCACATCACATAGGGTGACGAACGAGAGGGTGTCGGAATGCAGGATGGCACCGTCGCCGCAGTGGGTCGTGAGATAGACCTCGTAGTCTGTGGCCAATTGGAGCCCGGACAGGGAGAACGGGGTCGTGGCATCCGTGACCTGGATGAAGGTGCTGTCGGAAGCCCTTTTGTAGCACACGTCGTAGGTGCTGCCCGTGCCATGGCTGACCCAGGTCAGCGTGGCGTCATGGGAGGTGATGTCCGTCAGCGCAATATTGGTCGCAGGCACGCAGCCCGAGATTTCCTCCACGGTGATGTCGTCGATAAGGATGGTCATGTACTGATACCCTAACTCGAGGGGCTGGGGTGAGTCGGTCTTGATGGCGATGCGGTTTCCGGTGCCGGTGTAGTCGATGAAATAGACGGTGTAAGGCATGTAGGTGGTCCCTGTCGGCGTGAAGGTCTCGATGGCGATGAACGTGTCTCCCTCCATCACGCCCACATGAAATGAGGCTTCGTAATTACTCGAAGCTTGATCTTTGCGGGCATATAGGGTGATTTTAAGTGTGTTAAGGTTTGCCATCTCTGGCAGGATAGCGTACTGGTCGAGTGCGCCCGGTATGTCGCTGTCCATGTTGTTGTTTGTGTAGAATCTCAGGTGTTTGTTGCCAGAGTGACTGAACTGGTTATGGCTCCGGACGTAGGGGTATCTTTTTAAATAGTCGCTGTTGTTGATTCGGCTCCAACAGTGAGGGAGCGCGGAACCCTCATCGGAGGTCGCGCCCACAACATCCTCGAAGTCCTCTGTCCAAGGGAACTCGGCGATGACGACACATTCGGTGTTGAAATGACCGGTGTCGGATGTCGCGATGTCGCCAGTGGCGGCACAAACGGCTTCCACAAAGTAGCTGTAAGTGGCATTGGAGCTAAGGCCGGAGAGGATGTAAGGGCTGGAGACGTTTGCTACGGTCGTGTATTGGGCGGCGTTGCCCTTCTTGTAGTGCAGATTGACGTTAGTGGCGGAACTGTGCGCCGTCCAGCTTATCGTGGCCTCGTGGCTGGTGACGGCAGTGGCGGGCTGCAGCAACGGCATCGGACAGTCCGGAATCCTCTCCACGGTGATGTCATCGACATAGATTGTCTTATAGTTGTTGCCAGTCTCCGAATAGGCGGCATCCATTTTGATGGCGATGCGGTTGCCCGTACCCTGGTAGGGGTAGAAATAGGTGGTGTGTGGCGTGTATTTGTTACTTGGCAGAGTGATGGTGTCGATTTCAACAAAGGTGTCCCCCTCCATCACGCCTATTCGGAGAGAGGGCCCGAAAAAGGCTGGGCTGGTGAGGTCCCTGGCATAAAAAGTCATCTTCAGGGAGTTCAGATCATCCATGGCTGGCAGAATGACATATTGGTCTTTCGTGTCATAAGTCGAGGGCTCGTTCTCGTAAAAGGATGTGAAAAACAGGGCTTTCTGGCCGGAATGACTGAATGTGGTGCTGTTGCTGATGTAGGGGGCCGCTTGGTGGTAGATGTATGAGCAGCTGTTGATGTGGTACCAGCAGTACGGCAGGTTGTTGATTGTCAGGTTGATCCCGCCGGAATAGCTTTCGAAGTCCTCCGTCCACGGGAACTCGGAGATGACAGCACACAACGTGTTGAAATGGGACGTGTCGGAGTTCGAAGACTCCCCCTCGCAATGGGCGACCACATACCAGTCGTAGTCAGTCGCATTGGCCAAACCGTTCAGAGTGAAGCTGTTGGCATTGATGCCCGGCACCTCGGTGAAACTGCTGTCGGATGATGTCTTATAGAAGAGGCTCCAACCGGTTTCGTTCCCCTTGGCACTCCATGACAAGGTGGCGGATGTGGAAGTGGTGTCTGTGACGGTCAGAAAGAGGGGCGGCAGGCATTCGGGGGCTTGCGTCACCACCACGTCATCGACAAACCAGAACCAGTAGGGGGACTCGGCATTATGGCGGAAAGCGATGCGGGCACCTGCGGGCGCATTCGTGAAAAAGACGGTTTTCTGTACATAGTTGGTGTTCGGCCATTCGTCGTACCGATAGGTGGTCACGGCCACAAAGGTGGCGGTGTCGGCGGGATCGGTCAGGTAACCCACCGAAAAAGAGCCGCTCTTGCCGCTTCCAATACTCTCGGGATGTGTCCAGAACTGCAGTTGCAGGCTACTGGTCTCTTGCACGAATTCGGGCAGCAGGTAGAGGTTGGAGAGGGTTCCTTTGAACCGCAGATAATAGGAACCGCCGTCGGTGTGGTTGTAGTTGTTACTTTGGTGACGGTCGGAAGTCCCCGATAACCGCTCCCAGCATCCGAAGGGATCAGCTTCCTCGAAATCGTAGGCGTATGGGATGGCTTGAACGCCGCACGGGGATGTCTCCGTGTCGGGTGTCTGTGCACTTACCGCTGCCGGCATCACGCTCAGCAAGGTCAGCATGGCGAAAAGGAATAGATTTTTTTTCATAATATCTCTTTTTATTACACTTCAAAAGGAACGTCATCCGCGCTTTCTGCATGAAGCTCAGAAAAATGCAACAAAATTAGAGTTTTTTTAATTGTCCGAATTGCCCTTGCTTGAAATTACGTAAATTTACGTAGATGATAGAAGGCCTGAAAAAAAGTTGATAACTTGTCAACGTTCCGTATATTAGCCGATTGTAAACATCGGGCTGTTGAAAAAAAACAAAAGGGAGAATCTGGTCGAATCTCCCTTCTGTTTGAGATAACCGATTAACCCAATAACCGATTAACCCAATAACCGATTAACCCAATAGCTGACTAACGTTTCACAACAAACCGCTTGGTTACCATGCTGGCCTCCGTGCGCACGCGCACGAAATAGACGCCGTCGGCGAGAGTGGAGACGTTGACGGCTGTGGTCTCGCCCGTCATCGGGACAATCTGCAATAGTCTCCCATGCATATCGAGCAGGTCCAATTCCCCAGCCATTTGTGCATTGTATATTGTATATTGTACATTGACCACCTCTTTCGCGGGATTCGGGTACAGCACAACGGTTGCATCGAACTCGTGGTCGCCGATGCCCACGCTGGTGGTCAGGTGCAGGGTCACCACACTGTCACAGCCGTTGGTGGCGGTGAAGGTCTGTGTGTAGTCGCCGCTCTCGCAGTACTCAGCGCCGTTCCACGTGTAGCAGGCCTCGGATGTCTCAATAGTGAATTCCGAAGAGGCACTCTGGTTGATGGTCAGGTGCAATGTTACAACGGAGTCGCATCCCGCCGCGTTGGTGAACGTCTGCGTGTAGTCTCCGGATTCGTTGTATGTCACGCCGTTCCATTCGTAGCTGTCGCAGGCCGTTTCCACGAGCTCCGTGAGATCCGTGGCGTTCACCGTCAAGTGCAGCGTCACCACGGAGTCGCATCCCGCCGCGTTGGTGAAAGTCTGCGTGTAGTCCCCGGATTCGTTGTATGTCACGCCGTTCCATTCGTAGCTGTCGCAGGCCGTTTCCACGAGATCCGTGAGATCCGTGGCGTTCACCGTCAAGTGCAATGTTACCACGGAATCACATCCTGCCGCATTGGTGAAGGGCTGCGTGTAGTCTCCGGATTCATTGTATGTCACACCGTTCCATTCGTAGTTGTCGCAGGCAGTTACCACGAGGTCCGTGTGATTCGTAGCGTTCACCGTCAAGTGCAGCGTCACGACGGAATCGCATCCCGCCGCATTGGTGAAAGTCTGCGTGTAGTCTCCGGATTCGT
>CAMVBK010000073.1:0-13141 GCA_947165685.1 uncultured Bacteroidales bacterium
CGGTCTGGAAGGCATCCGTTCCGCCACCATCGACTTCGACGGCCTGCCGATCAACATCGGTATCGCACACGGCTTGAAAAACGCCCGCAAGCTGTTAGAGGACATCAAGGCTGGCAAGTGCAACTTCCACGCCATCGAGATCATGGCCTGCCCTGGCGGCTGTATCGACGGCGGTGGCCAGCCCCTGCACCACGGCAACGGCGACATCATCAAAGCCCGTTGGGAAGCCATCTACCAAGCAGACAAGAACATGCCGATCCGTAAATCCCACGAGAACCCGTCCATCCAAACCCTCTACAAGGAATTCCTGGGCGAGCCTTGCGGCCACAAGTCGCATGAACTGCTGCATACCCACTATTTCGACAAACAGACAACAGTTGAGGTTGATTTAAACAAATAATACTGTTGCAGTCATTCATCAATAATTAAAAAAGAACATTATGGATAAGATAATTATCAAAATGAAAAAAGAAGTCAGTGACAAGATTATTGAGATCTGCGACAGCTTCAATAATGCTCCTGGCGAATTGATTAACGTGTTGCACCAGACGCAGGACTTCTTGGGCTACCTCCCCGCCGAGGCCCAGGAGTTGATTGCCGAAAGACTGCACATCCCGACCGCCAAGGTCTATGGCGTGGTCTCCTTCTACTCCTTCTTCACGATGGTGCCGAAGGGCAAGTATCCGGTGTCTGTCTGCATGGGCACGGCCTGCTACGTGCGCGGTGGCGAGAAGATTCTGGAGTCCTTCGAGAAAGAACTGGGCATCATGCCCGGCGAAACGGACAAGGACGGCGTTTTCTCCCTCACTTCCCTGCGCTGCGTCGGCGCCTGCGGTCTTGCTCCCGTCGCCCTGGTGGACGGCAGAGTCTATGGCCGCCTCGCCCCCGCCAACGTCAAGGCTATTGTCAAAGAATACAGAGACAAGGAAAACTAATTTTTGTATAGCTTGATATTGGAAAAGGCACTCGGAAACGGGTGCCTTTTTTGGTAACTTGTGATTCGGAGAAGCCACAATGTGAAAATCCGAAAATTTCACTCCGGACCGCTTTTCATCTTCGTCAACCTTTCGTATTTTCCTAGTTGCCCATTCCTCCAAAAAATTGTATCTTTGCCGTCTTAAATTGGAATCACTATGGGCGCATTCAAAGCTTACGACTTTCGCGGAATCTACGGCAAGGATTTCGACTTGGACACCATCTATAAGTTCGGGTTCTTCCTGCCTTCGCTGCTAAATGCCGACAAGGTACTGATTGGCAGGGATATGCGGCTGACATCCGATGACATGTTCCATGCCCTCGCACGCGGCATTACCGACGCGGGCGCGGATGTATATGATATGGGGCTCACCACCACCCCGATGGTTTATTACTTCACGGCCAAGCATGGATTCGAGGCATCTGTGATGATTACAGCGTCCCATAACCCTAAGGAATACAACGGGTTGAAGGTCTCCCGAAAGGATGCGCTGCCCGTGGGCTTCGACACCGGTCTGGGCGAGCTGGAACAAAAAATACTGCACAATGAAGTTGTCCTTTCCGCCCCGAAAGGCAACGTCATCGACTACCCCGTGAAGGAGGAGTACCTGCAATTCCAATCGCAGTACCACTATCCCATTGACAACCTGAACATCGTGATGGACTGCTCCAACGGCATGGCCTCCATCCTCGTGAAGGAAATCTTCGGGGAGCAACCGCTCTACCTGTTCGACACCTTGGACGGCACCTTCCCGAACCACGAGGCCAACCCCCTGGAACCCGAAAACATCGTCGCACTGCAAGAAAAGGTGCGCGAGGCCAAGGCCGACATCGGTGTCATCTTCGACGGCGATGCCGACCGCGTGATGTTCGTCGATGAGCACGGCGACTTCATCCCGCCCGACCTGATGATTGCCGTCTTGGGACACTACTTCATTGAAGAGAAAAACGTGCAAGGACTTGTGATCCAGGATATTCGAACATCAAAGTCAGTGGCTGAATATTTGGAGAAGATGGGGCGCGAGATGTACATTTGGCGGGTGGGCCGCGCATACGCTGCCATGAAGCTGCGCGAAATCGACGGCGCGTTTGGCGGGGAATATGCCGGCCACTACTACTTCCGCGACTTTTTCTACTCCGACTCTGCCATGATTGCCGCCCAAGTAATCCTGCATATTGTAGCCGAGATGAAGAGAAAAGGCGTGTCCGTGTCGCAACTCATCGGCCGCATCCGGCGTTATGCCAACTCCGGCGAAATCAACTTCACCATCGAGGAGAAGAAAGCGGCGATGGAAGCGGTGAAGACGGCCTGCACCGAACGCGAAACACCCACCAAGATTCTCGATTTCGACGGCTATCGTGTGGAATTCCCCGACTGGTGGTTCAATATCCGCCCGTCGAACACCGAACCCTACCTGCGCTTGCTCATGGAGGCGCGGACGGAAGCGTTGCTCGCCGAAAAACGAAACCTCATCGAAAATATACTGAAACCGTTTATAATACGTTAAACCACTCCCCCTCGCGCTGCGGCTTTCGCCTTGCACAGGGCTGCTTAAAGGAAGATATTTTAAACTTTGAATTTTGAACGAAACCACCCCCGCTTTCACGCATTGTCGCGACGAATCGTGATGATCGGGGCAGTGTTGTGCCTGTTTCTGACCTCCCATGCCCAGTTCTACAACGGCTCGCAACTCTCCTTCGGGAAGAACCGCGTGCAACACCAGAATTTCAACTGGCAGTTCTTGCGGGCGGAACAATACGACGTCTATTACTACCCCACGGGCAGGGCACTCGCGCAATATGTCTTCTACAAAACGCCGGAGATCATCGCGGAAATCGAACAGCTCCTGAATTACACTTCCAAAAAGAAGTTGCAAATCATCGTCTATAACACACAGTCGGACTTCCGAGAGTCGAATTTCGCCTACGACTATGAAGACTTCTATAACCAAGGTGGTGTCACAAACATCTATGGCACAAAGATTTACATCTACTTTGACGGCAACCGTGCGCATTTGGACAAGATGATCCGCAGCGGCATCATGAACGTGTATGCCCACTGGTTGGTGCAAGGCGCGACCATCGGGTCCAACATCTCCTACGACTACCTGATGAACGTCTCGGGTTGGTTCTACAGCGGATTGGCCTCTTACTTTGGCGAACATTGGAGCAGCGATGTGGAAACGCACGTCAAAAACGGCATTCTAACAGGCAGTTACAAACGCTTGGAAGAACTTTCGCCCGTTGACGCCACCTACGCCGGGCACTCCTTCTGGAAATATCTTGTGGAGGTATATGGCGAGGATGTGATTCCGAAGGCGCTCTACTTCACCCGTTCCGGAAAGAGCGTCGAGAACGGTATGGCACGGGCCACTATGACACCATTCAAAGCGCTGGCCACCCAATGGTACAAATATTACATAGTGATGTTCCACCCTGACATGGACAAGGCCATGCCCGCCGGCGAGGAAATCCTGCGCAAGCCCAATCCCAAACGCGACTACGCCCGCTTCTGCTTCGCCCCTGACGGCGATAAGTACGCATACGTCACCAACGAGGCCGGACAGGTACGCGTGTGGATGAAAACCCCCGATCGCAAAAACCCGAAATGCATCCTGAAAAAATACGCCAAAACAGAAGACAACCCCGACCTTTCCTTCCCGCTCATTTCCTGGCATCCCTCCGGCGAAATCCTCGGTCTCACCCTCGAATCCAAGGGCGACTGCTTCTTCATCCCTTACGATTTGGAAAAACGGCGCTGGGGCAAGAAACTGCTGGTAGATGTCGAGAAAATCACCTCCTGGTGCTACGCCCCCGACGGGCAGACGATGCTCTTCTCCGGCTTCAAGAACGGCCAATCCGACTTGTTCGTCTATAGCTTCCTCGCACGGTCGTTCCAGAACATCACCAACGACTTCTACGACGACTACAACCCCGTGTTCGTGAATCCGAAGCAGATTGTGTTCGCATCGAACCGCCCGGTGGACTCCATCTTGCTGAAAGACAACTTTTTGGATGCTTCCAAACAACGAAAATACAACCTGTTCCTGTACAATTACAAAACCAAAGACACGGCCTTGCTTCGTGTGACTGACTCGCCTTTTGCAGACGAATACGACATCCAAGCAATTGACAAACAGCGAGTTATGTATTTGAGTGATGAAAACGGCGTGGTGAACCGCTACGAGGCCACGTTCGACAGTTCCATCAGCCGCATTGACACAGCGGTGCACTACATGTACTACGCTTCCTCCAAACCGCTCACCGACCGCGCCTACAATATTGTGGAGCATGCTTACAATCCCGCCACCAACACCGTGGCCGACATTTCGCTGACAGACAATTACAAGCATATCTGGTTCACGGAGTTCCACCCTCTCTACCACCCGCAAATCGAGCCCTCACGGTTTCACCAACAAGTGCAGAAAGATTATATCCAACAATTTGAAAAACAGGATTCTACAGACAGCTTGAAGGCCGTCGAGCCGAACCAGTCGCATGGCTTTGTTCTCTCCAATGAAACGAGCAAGCGGCAACCGGAAGCTATCGAAGAGGGCGACACCACCTACACGTCCGCCAAATCCGGAAAGAATTTCCCAATCCCTGTAGGACTGCCCTACAGAGTGCAATTTTCCATAGATCAAGTAATTACGCAGGCTGACTTCAGCTTCCTGAACACCTCCTACCAGCAGTTCGAAGGCGGCACCTCGCCTATCTACCTCAACACCGGCTTCAATGCCTTGTTCATGCTGGGAATCAATGACCTGTTCGAGGACTACAGAATCACGGGAGGCTTCAGAATCGGCTGGGATTTGGGCAGTTACGAATTTCTGTTCAGCTATGAGAACCTTGCGCGCCGTTTGGACCGCCAGATTACGCTGCACCGGCAATCCATCACGTCCGATGTGGGGAACTACGTCTATCGTCAGAACTCCAACAGCCTGTTCTACACGCTGAAACTGCCGTTCAACAAGACCAACAGCGTGCGACTGACCCTGAAAGGGCGCTACGAAACCAACGTGGTGACGGCCCTGAACGACCAGACCTTGAAAGCGGAAGACGCACGCCATGTGTGGGCGGGCGCTAAACTGGAGTACATCCTCGACACCTCCAAGGAGCTCTACACCAACCTGTGGCGCGGCACCAAACTGAAATTGTTTGCCGAATACGAACAACGCCTTGAACGTGAAACACTTAACTTATTTGTCGTAGGTTTTGACGCGCGAAAATCGTTCAAGCTCTACCGCAACATGACGCTGGCCCTGCGCCTTGCCGGCAGCACCAACACGGGAAGCGCACGGCTGGTCTATTACATGGGTGGCGTGGATACGTGGATTGGAGCGAAATTCAACCGCGACATCTCGGTGGATCAGACCAAGAACTACGCCTACCAGACGCTGGCCACGAACATGCGCGGCTTCCGGCAGAATATCCGTAACGGCACATCCTTCCTGGTTTTCAACGGGGAGCTGCGCATCCCGATTGTGCAGTTGATTGCCGGACACAAAGTTTCGTGGAACATGCTTAACTCATTGCAACTTAATCTGTTCGGAGATGTTGGAACGGCTTGGACCGGCTTCACGCCCTATTCAGCAGACAACTGCCTCTATATCCGTCACATCGACAGCGGCCCCATCCATGCGGAGGTGAAGCGGCAGGTCGATCCCTGGGTGGGAGGCTTCGGCATCGGCGCAAGAATCTCCATTTTGGGCTATTTCCTGCGCTTCGACTACGCTTGGGGCGTGGAAGACTTCCATATCGACAACAAAAAGGGCATGTTCATGTTCTCCATCGGGACAGATTTTTAATAGTCTGTTGTGGCTTCTGCAATGAAAAAAAGAGTATTTTTGCACCGCTTTTGAAATATCAAATAAAAAAACAAATAACCTATGAGAAAATTAGTTGCATTAAGCATGGTAGCGGCCACCGTGATGCTGTTGAGCGGCTGTGGCCTGGGAAAGATGGTCAAAAAGTACCCGGAAGTGACGGTTACGTTAGACAATCCCGACTTGGAGAACAAGGGCGGCGAAGTTGCCTACACCATCAAGGGCACCATTCCTCCAAAATATATGAAAAAGAAGGCCACAATGACCTTCACCCCGTCATTATCTATTGACGGCGAGAAGGTTACGCCTCCGTTTGCCACCATCAAGCTGAAAGGCGAAAAGGCCAAAGGCGAAGGCACCGTGATTCCTTACAAGAAGGGCGGCAACTTCACGCAGAGCGGCACTTTCAAATTTGACGAGAAATACGAGACGGCAGAAATCGTGACCGGCGCCGAAGCCAACTTGAAGAAGAAGTCGCACGTGTTCGGCGACCGTAACCTCGGAGAAGGCATCAGCAACACCAGTTCCCGCGCCAACCTGAACCCCAAATTGACCGACAACGCCAACAGCGGTTCCGCATTCCTCCTTGCGCCGCACAACTACAAGGCTGAGTTCATCGGCAGAACGGCCACCCTCTATTTCGACCTCAACAGCTCCAACATGAACTGGAACAATCCCAACAACAAGAGCCAGGCCGCCAAGGACTCCATCAAAGCGTTTACCGACTTCATGAGCAACGACTTCATCATCGACCGTGTGGTAATCTCCGGCTGGGCCTCCCCTGAAGGCGAAGAGACCAACAACCAAGGCCTTTCCGAACGCCGTTTCCAAGTGGGCAAAAAATGGTTCAGCGACAAATTCAACGCTTACCTGAAAGACTATGCGAAGCGTAACAACATCAAGATGAAAGATCTGCAGAAACCTGTGTTCGAATATGTGAACAACGCCAAAGGTGAGGACTGGAACGGCTTTGAGGCCGCTATCGAAAAATCGAGTATCGCCCAGAAGAACCAGATCCTCAACGTGGTGCGCTCCCAGGCCAACAACGATATGCGCGAACAGAAAATCCGCGAGATGACGGACATCTATCCCGAAATCGCCGACGCCATTCTGCCGCCGCTACGCCGCGCCGAAATCCAGATGATCTGCAAGAAACACGACACCTACTCCGACGCCGAGCTGATCCGTCTGGTGCAGTCCAACCCGAACAGCTTCTCCGTGAACGAGCGCCTCTACGCCGCTTCCGTGGCTCCCGACATCGCCACGAAGGAGAGCATCTACAAAGCCCTTATCAACAACAAGAGCACAGAGAACGACTGGCGCGCCTACAACAACCTCGGCGCCCTGAAACTTAACGAATATTACCAAAACGGAAACCAGTCCTCCCTGGACGAGGCACTTAACTACCTGCAGAAAGCCGCCGCCCTCTCCCCGAACAACGGCATCATCCTGAACAACATGGCCATCGCCGATTACCTCAGTGGTGACCTGGCAGCCGCCTATACCAACTTCGAGGCCTCCGCAAACGCCTCCGTGCAGCCGGTGAACCAGAACTACAACACCGGCGCACTCAGCATCCTGAACGGCGACTACAGCAAGGCCACACAACTGATAGGTGGCAAAAGCTGCGACTATAACACTGCACTGGTGCAGTTGCTGCAAAAGGACTACAACGCCGCCAAGGCCACGCTGGACTGCATCACGGAAGTGGATGCCAAGACCGCCTATCTGAAAGCTGTCCTCTCTGCCCGCATGAAATCGGAGGAGGGCGTCTATAGCAACCTTGCCACCGCCATCGACCTTGATGCCTCTTACAAGAAAACTGCCAAGCGCGATGCCGAGTTCAAGCGCTACCGTCACTCCGACCGCTTCAAACAGCTGGTGAAATAAATAAGGATGAAATATTTATCATACATAATCCCCGTTGGAAATATCTTTCCTCCGGGGATTTTTTTTCCATTTCCCGATTCGTTTTTTTTATATTTTTGCGACTGAAAATCAGTTGCAATGAGTCGAAAGGAAAAACATCAAGTTCACGCGTGAAGTTTTAATGTTCGGATTCCAGCAGAATTGTATGCTAAAATCGCCATGTCCGCCCAAGAAGCTGGTGTTTCATTAAACGCTTACATTCAAAAAATATTAGCTGCCGTGGTATTATAGCGTAATTGAGGGAAACGGCAACTTTTTTTCAAAACGATATATAACAAGTTGATTGAAAAATGATTACAGAAAACCGAAATGTGGCTATCGCCTACGACTTCGACGGGACGCTTGCGCCGGGCAACATGCAGGAATACAACTTCATCCCCGACCTTAACATGGACAAGGGGACGTTCTGGCAAGAGGCCAACGAACTGGCCAAAAAGCACGATATGGACGAGGTCCTTGCCTACATGCACCTGATGCTGATCAAGGCCAAGGAGCAAAATCTCGACATCCGCGAGGCGACTTTCATGAAATACGGGGAAAAAATCACCTTTTTTGAAGGAGTGGAGCGCTATTTCGACCGCATCAACGCCTACGCAGCCTCGCAAAACCTCCATTTGGAGCATTTCATCATCTCTTCAGGACTGCGCGAAATCGTGAAAGGCACGGCCATCGCAAAACATTTCAAAAGCATCTTCGCCTCCGGGTTCCAGTACGACGAAAACGGGATTGCCTGCTGGCCCGCCCTCGGGGTGAACTACACCAACAAGACGCAGTTCCTCTTCCGCATCAACAAAGGCATCTACAATTCATACGACAACACATTGATTAACAAGTCAATGCCGGAAGATGAACGTGCGGTGCCCTTCTCGAACTTCATCTACATTGGCGACGGCGAGACCGATGTGCCTGCCATGAAGATGGTCAACCTCTACGGCGGCACCACCATCGCCGTCTATAATCCGCAGTCCGTGGCCACACCCACGCACCCCCGCTCCTCCAAGGATGTCTGCATCGACCTCATCCGCCACAACCGCGCCGACTATATCGCCCCCACGGTCTATACCGAAAACAGCGAGCTGGACCTCATCCTCAAGAGGGTCATCGACAAAATCGCGATGGAGCAGGATCTTCTTAACATCAAGTACAAAGAATTAGGAATGGAAATCAGAAATCAACGGGCGGATTAAACGATATGGTGGTGGTTCATTGTATGTTTTGACGGAGAAAAACGGGGAAAAATGGTTTTGCTTGATGTCCGAAATTCGGGATTCTTTATAGTATTAATATGAATATCAATTAGATACAAAAAATGGAAAAACTATACGAAAAATACCTACAAACCTCGGGCGTCTGCACAGACAGCCGAAATCTGACGGAAGAATGCTTATTCGTGTGCCTAAAGGGAGCCAATTTCGACGGGAACCGCTTCGCCGCCGAAGTTCTGAAACAAGGCGCGAAATACGTCATCACCGAAAACCGCGACCTACTGGGGAATCCCCGCGCAATAGTGGTCGAAGACTCGCTCCTGACCCTCCAGCAACTGGCCCACTACCACCGCCAGCAGTTGAAAATGCCCGTCATCGGCATCACCGGCACGAATGGTAAAACCACCACCAAAGAACTGATAAATGCCGTTTTGTCAAGCACTTTCAAAACAACCTGCACGAAAGGGAATCTTAACAACCATATTGGGGTGCCGCTCACATTGCTCTCCATCAAGCCCACCGACGAAATGGCCATCGTGGAGATGGGGGCCAACCACGTCGGGGAAATCGACGCGCTCTGCAAAATTGCCGAACCCGACTTCGGCCTCATCACCAACATCGGGGTGGCCCATATCGAGGGTTTCGGCTCGAAAGAGAACATCATAAAGACAAAAAAGGCTTTGTACCAGCATGTTATAGCCAACAACGGCACCCTGTTCGTGAACGAGACGGACACGATTTTGCGCGACGGGCTAAACTACGACAAGGTGGTTTTTTATGGGAAAGACGCTGAAAACCAGATTGTTTCAATGAATCCATATCTTACCATCCGTATCGGGGCGGAGACGGTGGCCACTCACCTGACCGGCAGCTATAACATCTGGAATTTCCTCGGTGCCGCCGCCATCGGTCGCTTTTTCCACATCGAAGACCACGCCATCGCCAAAGCATTAGGGGATTACGTTCCATCCAACCACCGGTCGCAGGTGAATCGAATCGGCAGCAACATCATCATTTCCGACTACTACAACGCCAACCTGACCAGCATGACCGCCGCGCTCAAGAATCTGGCGCAGTTAGAACATCCCCGCAAAGTAGCCGTCTTGGGCGACATGCGGGAACTCGGCGACTTAAGTGTCGAAGCGCATACAGAAATTGCACAACTAACTGATAACCTGCATATTGAAGCCTATTTTGTAGGACAGGAATTCGGAAAAGTCACAAGCCAAAACACCTTCGCCGATGTGGAAGAGGCCAATGCTCATTTCACCGCGCATCCGATAGAAAACGCCATGATCCTGGTAAAAGGCTCCAACAGTATGCACCTCAACAAGTTAACCGCAATATTGGGCGCATGAAAAACGAATGGAACGGCATCGGAGTGATGTCGGGCACCTCCTTGGACGGCATCGACTTGGCCTGGTGCCATTTTACCCGAAAGAAAGATGGGAAATGGGACTATCGCATCGAAAAAGCGGTAACGGTTCCCTATTCCGCCACAATGCGGGAACGGTTGGCCGATGCTACACAACTATCTGCTTTTGAGTACGTTAAACTCAACAACGATGTGGCGGAATGCTTTGCAACGGCTATCAACGATTGGTTGGGTGAAGGTCCGCGCCCGGACTTCATTGCTTCGCACGGGCACACCGTGTTCCACCAGCCGTCCAGCGGGCTGACCACGCAGATTGGCAATGGAGCCGTTATGGCAGCACGAACCGGCATTACGACGGTATGCGACTTCCGCACCAAAGACGTGGCGCTGGGCGGCCAAGGAGCTCCGTTAGTGCCCATCGGCGACGAGCTGTTGTTCGGCGAGTACGATGCCTGTCTCAATTTGGGTGGATTTTCAAATATCTCATATCGCATTGACAAACAACGAATTGCATACGACATATCACCCTGCAACATGGCCTTGAACCTGTTGGCCAACCGTGCCGGACTTCCCTACGACGAAAATGGAAAGCTGTCGCGCGGCGGGGTCATCATCCCCGAACTTTTGCGACAACTGAACACCCTTGACTACTACCGCCAAACACCTCCGAAATCGTTAGGCAAAGAGTGGTTTGAAGAGCTATTTCTTCCTGTTTTGCAACTATTTATCCCAAAAGAGACTTTGGCGAATGTGGCACGAACCGTGGTGGAACACATCGCGATGCAACTGGCAGCCAACGTTCCTGCCACGGCCAAAACGTTGCTGGTCACAGGTGGTGGAGCGCACCATTCTTTTCTAATACAACAACTTCAAAATCAATGTGATAAGTTAAAAATTATGCTCCCGGAGCGTTTGATTATTGACTACAAAGAAGCCTTGATTTTCGCATTCTTGGGTTTGCTGCGGTTGAACGGGGAGGTCAATTGCCTGAGCAGTGTCACGGGCGCAAGTGTGGACAGTTGCGGCGGATGCGTGTATGTGTGAGAACATTTTCATCGACCAAGGTTTTGCATTGCCCAATTTTTTCTACCTTTGCAAACTGAAATTTTATAGAGCCAAATACTTATGAATCAAATAGTCACACTGTTAAGCGACTGGCGCTTGCGCGACCCGTATGTGGCCATGCTCAAAGGCACACTCCTCAAAAGTCTGCCCGATGCACAAATCATCGACATCACCCACTATGCCGACAAGTTCAACCTCATACAAACCGCGCTGCTGATGAAAACCGCCTACCAGTCGTTTCCGAAAGGATCCATTCATCTATTGCTGACCAACATGTCGCTGAATTCCACCTTCTCGCCCGTACTGCTACAACACGAAGGCCACCACTTCATCGGCGAGGACAATGGCACTTTTTTTCTGATGTTTGGTCATGAAGCGGCATTGAATGGGTTTCAACTATCTGATTCAAAAGAAAATACGTTGGGCCAAATGTGCCAGCTTATCCAACTTATACGGGATGGTCATGTTGAGGAGGAAGCGTCGCAATACACGAAATTCAAACGAATGTTCATGGAATTGCCGGAAAACGACACTTCCAATCAGCGTATCGAAGGTCAGATTATCTATATCGACGCCTTCAACAACGCCGTCACAGACATTCCTGCGGCAATGTTCCATAATGCCGTAGGGAAACGTCCGTTCACAGCCACCATCCAGTCGAAAGGCTTATGGACCATCACGAAACATTACGACCGCTATCAAATGTCTGATAATGAAATGTTTCTTTGTGACAACGCATTGGGTTACATTGAAATCGCCTCCTACCAGGCTGACGTGGCAATTTTGACGGATCTGGAACCCGGCGACAAAGTATATATCAAATACGAATAGCATGTTTACTATAGGATTGGTTCAAGCGGACATAAAGCCGAACAACAAGGCCGGAAACCTCAAGCATTATTCCGAATGGCTGGAGCAGGAAATACGGGAACCTGTTCATTTGCTGGTGTTTCCGGAAATGTTCCATTGCGGGTTTTCGCCCAACATCCTGGAAGATGCGGAACCCGACAACGGAGACAGCATCTATTTTCTCTACATGACGGCCTACAAGTTCCAATGCGACGTGGTGGCCACTTTGCCGATTCGGAAAGACGGCAAGCTCTATAACCGTTTAGTCTGGTTCTCCCGGGACCGTATTTTGGGCAGTTACGACAAGCATCACCTGTTCATGGGCGAAGAGGAGTTTTTCACACCCGGCGAAAGCAAGACCATCGTTAACACTTTGGGTTACAAATTCTTGCCACTCATCTGTTTTGATGTAAGATTTCCCGAATGGAGCAGGAACAGAATGGTGAAAAACCAGTTCGACTACGACTGCCTGCTCTATACGGCCAATTTCCCGGCACCGCGCGAAAGCGAATTGATTACCCTGGCGCAAGCCCGTGCCATCGAAAACCAGGCGTATGCCCTTGTGGTGAACCGTACCGGCGTTGACGGCTACGGACGCCGACATGCAGGAGGCTGCGCGGTCATCAATCCGCACGGCGAAATCGAGGCCAAAACCACCTCCTCGGAAGAACAAATTTTGATTCATTCTTGCAACTTCGACACCCTAAAACCCCTAAGAGAGCTGTTCCCGGTCTCTAAATTCTGGTAGAGAGAGGCATCTTAGAAGATACTAAATTATTGATACTCAGTTAAAAATAAAAAAAATTATTTTTTTGTCGGAGTGTAAGAAAAAAGTGTATATTTGCAGCCTCAAACCAACGATGGTGCTGTAGCTCAGTTGGTAGAGCAACGGACTGAAAATCCGTGTGTCACTGGTT
>CAMVBK010000074.1:0-12660 GCA_947165685.1 uncultured Bacteroidales bacterium
TTAGAAATTAAGAATGGTGCGCGGGGCGCATGGATCCGTCCGCGTCCCCGCATGGGAATCTCCACGAATCACACGTGGAAATCTCCGCGTATCTCGCGGATCTGCGCGGATAAAAGCATGCAGATTCTGCGGGAATCTGCGCGGTCTGCGGGAGACTTGGGGGATATGTGCGGTTCGGTCTCATCTTTTTTTCTACGCTACAAAAATACAAAATAATCCGCTCTGTATAGACAAGATGCAAAAAATGCGAAAGGTTGCAGCTTGTTGAAAAAAAGCGACAACGATAGGAATGGTTACGAGCGGCTTGCCGCGAAGTTCGAATGGATAGCGTGCCAAGCCATCCGAAAAAACTATTTGGTTTTCCTCAACGTCATACGTTCAGCATAGCCGGTGCACTGGGAATCCTTGTCGTAAACGCCATAGGGCCTTACGGGCATTCCCATTTGTAAATACTGCCATCTAACGCTGAAGTTCCTGTATCTTTTTTATTTTCCATTGCATAATAATTAGTAAACCAGTTCCAATAAAGTGTTTGTATTACATATAAATCTTCTTTGGTCAAACAAAAAAAATACCCATTTTTCGTTATTGTCGCATAGGTGTTAAAATTAGAATCAATAATTTTTTCTATTTGCCTTGCATATCGTATCCCTTTTAATTCTTTGTACTGTGTGTCCTTGATATATGATAACATAGGATCTGCTTTCAATATGTCGTAATAAGAATACCGATTATTGTTTATTTTTGATATGAGCTTGCGAATTTTTTCCTTCTTTTTTATTGAATCATTGTTGAAGCATATACCATTAGTTACACATACGTCCTGAAAAAATGGATTACAATAGACTTCTGCCCAGTTTAATTGCATTATGAGCATGAGAAGCAATGTGAAATACGACCTGGTTTTCATACTATTCGCTTTGTTGTTGTCTTCTGGGGACCTCTATTTTTTACTTCTTCGCGCTGCCGCCGGCCTTGATGCGAAGTCCGTTAAACGTCAAGATAAGCAAACAACGCTGCAAAATTAATTCTTTTATCTATTCTTAGGACACAAAAAGTCCAAAAGGTTGCAGTTTGTTAATGTTTTTTCCATATTTGTTCAACTATTTGATTTTTAATTGGTTAATCCATCCCAAGACGTGATACTTGCTCGAACCGGCACAGGTTGTAGACCAGGTTTGTCAGAGTGTTGTAGGCCGCCCTTCTTCACCCATCGGGCATCCGTGTCTTTTTGCCTTTTCTTGTTGGCCTTGCGCTTCTTCTCCTCCCCGTTGTCAAAAAGGGTGATGTCGCCCTGCTTCTTGTATGTGGGTTTGGCCTCTTTCATTGTACATTCAAATTTGCCGCAAACATACAAATAATTCTTTGAATGACAATGGGTTGCAAGAAATTTTCACCATAAAAAGTTCATCTGTCGCAAGTTGACCGAAACGGGGATTTTAGGTGTCGTTTTCAGCGGATTTCAGCTCATAAGAAGCTGTTAATCAGGAAGAAATAATTAGAGGTGTCCTATGGTTCAAATCGAATGCATTTGTCCAACAAATACAGCTTCTCTTGGTATTGGGACAGAAATATTTTGAACAACCTTTTCGCGTACTTGGGAGGTTTGAGTTTGTGATAAGGTGTCCATTCCCATTTGCCGTTGTTATAACATGAATATTCCGTTATAATATGGCCTTGCAAATTTTGAAGATATAATGAAGAATAAATATTCCCCTTTTCATCATAAAAAGAACTTACGGGACAAACGTATTTCATGTTTTTATACTCTATCTGAATCGAAAAACATGAAAACGAGACAGTGCCATCTCTGTTGTATTCTATACTTATGTAATCTACCATAGGGAATACATCTATAAAAATTCTTGAGCGGAGAGTACTGTCTGAATAAACAATTTCCTTGATTTGAGGAGTAGATTCTTTTATTTTTATGTAGAACCAATACTCACCATCACACTTGTAAGTTTTTCTGCAAATCAATTCTCCCTCGAAATTGAGTGTGTCCATGTTCATTAAAACGGGGGTGTCGTTTTGTGCCGACAATGGCCGGGAAAAAAGGAACACACAAACAACAATAACAAAATATTTGGCAAATATGTTATTCATCATAGGGGATACTATGTCTTTGTTTATATTCTCTTCGGGAGTAGTTTGTATATTCCTTTAATTCTTCTTTTGTTGTTGCCAAAGCCGCTTTTGCCAGGCTTGGATAGTTATACTTCTGTCCTTTAATGCCTTCCTCTAATTCCATAATAATAGCATTGCATTCATCAATGAGCCTTTTGTAAGGGTTGATTATCGATTCCCCGTTCGGGTCCACCACCCTCACCGGATTGTTCGCGCAATACACGTACGGGCTTAATGACGGGTACTTATCGCTTTTCGGATCCACACTGAGCCAAATGCTCAGATCACTGCTGTAGTAGCGTGAACCAAAGTAAGATAAACCCGTTTCGGAGTCCTTTTCTTTTGCGGAGAACGTGTGAGTTCCGGCAAAGCGTGGGTGTTGGTCGAGGTTCCGCCACACGGATGTTGCCTGCCGTGGCCACGGACGGCGGCGTGTGCGGCGGAATGGCGCGGGGCGCATGGGGCCATCTGCGTCCCCGCATGGAAATCTCCGCGGATCCCGTGGAAATCTCCGCGGATCACACATGGAAATCTCCACGCATCTCGCGGATCGGCGCGGATAAAAGCATGCAGATTCTGCGGGTGTCTGCGCGGTCTGCGGGTAATATGTGGTAGCGGTAGGCATGATTTTTATATCAGTCTTCGAAAAATGGCAAAGGGTAAAGCATTTTAATATATAATCCTTTTGAAAAGGGGAGTTCGGATAAAACTTGTTTTGAGACAACACTATTATTGATAGGCTCATAATCTACGTGATTGTCAATATAATTGTTCCATAATGTATATGGAACCAGTAAAACCAAAAAAGTGAAACACTTGATATTTTGACACTTAAGATTGTGAAACGAAAAACGTGGGTTATCAAGCAATAGATTATAACTATTCAACTTAGGAAGACCATTTTGGAAATGATTTTTCATCACTTGTGATAACAGTAAACTATCTTCAATAACAGGTAATACAAATTGTTTCATGAATCCATCTGCAATATCAGGGAGCATCAATTTGTAGGAATTCGGAAACAATTCCCAATAAAGATAAAAAGCTATATCTTTGTCTGCATATTGTAGCAAATTGCTTTTTTCTATGCAAATTATTGATTCTGATGTTTCGGTTTTTACCGTAACCAAGCTGTCAAAAGTAACAATATCGAAAATAAATACCTTTTTATCAAGAAGATAATCATTCCCGGATTGTTGAGCATTCATAGTGCGTGCACCTAAAATGCAAGTCAGAAGAATTAGAGACAACAGCTGTTTCATATCTTTCATTTCCTTTCTATTACGTTACCCCAAAAACAGCCATCTCCCAATTGAAGTCTATCACAACTTTTCCCATTCCTTCCGTTTCCTACATTCGCAATTCCAGAATTATCGAATCCAGCAAAGAACATTATTGCTCTGATATTTTTTATTCCAATATTTGATCCATAACCACCTGACTTCATGAGATCATTTGATTCAAAAGCATGACCACATCCTAAAGCATGTCCGATCTCATGAGCTGCTGTTCGGTTGTTTTTGAATTTATTTGACACATAGATGATATTCCCTCCTATACAACTTCCTCGAACCTCTTCTCCTTTTTCGTCATAAACGTTATCCCTTACTGCAAAGAAATTGTTGCTTTGCATCGTTGACATTGCCGATAACGCATCGTCATCTGTTTCAAAATCCCCTTCAGCAATTTTGAGGTCAAATATGATTGTAAAATCAGTTCTGTTATCTTCTTCACCCATGCTGTAAGTATACTTCCCTGATTGTTCCTCCCATAACGCTATACCTTTCTCCAATTCTTTTCTATTGCTATTTGCTGTATAGAATGTTGCTTTTATTGTAATTGTATAATTATCGTAATCTATTTCGGTTTCAAAATCCTCCCCATTCGGATCCACCAACTTCACCGGGTTGTTCGCGCAATACACATACGGGCTTAATGACGGGTACTTGTCGCTTTTCGGATCGACGCTGAGCCACACACTCAAATCCGAGCTGTAATACCGTGACCCAAAGTAACTTAGGCCGGTTTCGGGGTCCTTCTCCTTGGCGGAGAACGTGTAAGCTCCGGCAAAGCGTGGGTGTTGGTCGAGGTTCCGCCACACGGATGTTGCCTGCCGTGGCCACGGACGGCGGCGTGTGCGGCGGAATGGCGCGGGGCGCATGGGGCCATCTGCGTCCCCGCATGGAAATCTCCGCGTATCTCGCGTATCCGCGCGAAGAATCTCTGCGGAAATCTGCGCGGTCTGCGGGCCATATATTCGGTTCGGGTTCATCGGTGTTTTTTTGACGGGGCGAAGATATGAAATTTTCGGGTTAGATTGTTGTTCGAAAAACAGCACAAGACAACGTCAACACTTACAGTGGCTTGAATGATGGATACATGGTCTCCCGTTTTATGGGATTATTAAGATCAACTTCTATTACATTAAGGCTCTTTCCGTTAAGCGGCTGATTCAAAACCGATATGCATTCTGAAAGGATTGTCCCATCGAACATATAAAGGCCATTGAATTCTGGGCAATTAGTACCACAACAATAATCAGCCCCATACAAATGCACCAAAACGCCATTCGAACTTTGTAAAAGTTCAATATCAAATATTGGGATTTCTTGATATTTGATTGTTCTTCCTTTAATCACAAATTGACGTTTCGGTATAGGTATCACATGTCTCTTCAGACACTTGCCTTTATAATAGAAGAGCAATTCTTGTGAAAGAATGTAAGGATATGAAAAACCATATTCTTTCCATTTTATATCAGGATCATTTTTGTCTATGGTAGTTCGCAAGGTCACAGTGTATTCTCCTTGTGTCAGAGAAAGCGAAACATTCTTGTCTGTGACGTGATTATCTCCACAAGAAAGACATAAGAATAGCAACACGAATAATTTGTTCTTCATTTGTGTTCTAATTCGCATATTGTGTCTCATCTGCATAAATGTCCAATAGGGGTTGCTATAGTTGAAAAGCCATGCAACTCCATAGCTCTATATGCGTTAAATGTTGACTGCAAATCTTCAATACCCCATTCTTTTAAAGATGTCCAACGTCCTTGACATTCTTCTACAAAGGATCGAACATTCCCCAAAATTGCAGCATTGTATCCTTTCGTTGTCATTAGTCTTAATGCTGCTTTATCTTGGTTGGTTGGACTAAAATCAGGCATCGTATAAAAACGCTCCAAAAACTGGTAAGCACCAGCAGCTGAACTTTTGGAATTTGGATTCATCCCAGGGTGCTTTTGATAATCTTTAGGGTAAGCGGAATATGAATGAGAGGTGAATAGATATCCAGAATTCCAACTGTTATATGATAGAGGATCGTTGGAAGAGCCTGCTTCTGCTTGTTTAAGCATTGATAATATTGCACGGAGGTTTAATTCGTAATTATATAGTCCATATTTTTCAGTAACATTGACAATATCTGCCCTTGGTGATGATGTTAATACGGCAGATTCAGTGATAGAAAGTTGCTTGGAACTTAAGGTGTTGAATAAATATACTTTTCCATCAGCCTTACCGTCCCAACCTATATGTACTCCCAACGAATTGTAAATGTCTCCTATCTCCTCCCCATTCGGATCCACCAACTTCACCGGGTTATCCGCACAATAAACATACGGGCTCAGCGACGGATACTTGTCACTCATCGGGTCCACGCTCAGCCAAACACTCAAATCGCTGCTGTAATAGCGTGAACCAAAGTAAGATAAACCCGTTTCGGGGTCCTTTTCCTTGGCGGAGAACGTGTAAGTTGAGTTAGCAGTTAGCAGTGAGTAGTTAGCAGTTAGTCGGGATTCGGAAGTGCCTGTGCAGATCCGGTAGCAGAAGCCAGCCCCGCCAGGGGCCAAAGCTCGGTAGGAAACGTCGGTAGCGCGGGTTCCCGGGAGCCCCTTTAGGGGCTGGACGGGGTGTGTCGCCGCGTATCCCGCGGATCGGCGCGGAGCTTGGCGCATGGAGCCGTCTGCGTCCCGCAGACGAAGCGCGGGGGCGTAGGGGACGGGGCGATATGTTCGGTCGTGGTTCATACGCGATTGTTCGACGGTGCAAAAGTAGTATTTTTTCCGTAGCAATTCGGAGTGAGATGGAGGTTTCTGCGTCCTCGCAGACACAAAGGTGTTCGTTGGAGGTTTCGTTCGACGCTGCGCGTTGCCGACACAGCGTTCACTTGCGAGAAGGAGGTTCCGCTCGACGCTGCGCGTCTCGCGGAATGACGTGCCGCGCACGGGGCGAAAGAGGGAAAAGATGGGCGGCGGAGATGGTGTCACTGGCAACGGAGCGCCTTTCCCCGCCGCCCATCTTTTCCCTTCCCCTCATCCGGCGACGCACGTCATTCCGCCGCCGACGATAGGAGGTGGCGGAATCCCCTTCTCGACAGGGCACAATCTGTCTGAAACGGCGGACGATGGTGGCGAGGTTAGACCGGGAGGAGGGTTCCCGCGCAGGCCGTAGCACTGCAGGGCTCGGCGGCGGCGGAACCGTGCGGCAGCTGGCGCATGCCGTAAGTGTGCGGGCGAGATTCGCGCTTTTCTGCGAAACACGGCGTCAAATATTAACAATTCACAAAAACAATTGTAAAATCGAAACACACATCCTTTTGATTGACAGCCCGATAAGAAGTTTCGGAAAACACTTGACAAACGCCGTTTTGTGTTGTATCTTTGCGGACAAAAAATCATCAACCTCAAAACGAAATTGAATCAAAGATGGAACAGAAGGACACAGTCGTACAAAACGGGCCAATCACCACAACCGGCGGCGAAATCATCCTCTACCAGCCCGACAGCAGCATCAGGTTGGAGGTACGGATGGAAGAGGAGACCGTGTGGCTTACACAGGCGCAGATGGCGATGCTGTTCGGATGCTCAATTGACAACATTAGCTTGCATTTGAAAAACCTGTATGCAGAAGGCGAAATTGATGTTGAGACAACTTCCGAGGAAATCTCGGTAGTTCGAACAGAAGGAAAACGTCAAGTTGTTAGAAAGATTATGCACTACAACTTGGATGCTATTTTGTCTGTCGGATATCGTGTTAGTTCCAAAAGCGCAACACGTTTCCGTCAATGGGCAACATCAGTATTAAAGGACTATCTCCTTCGCGGGTATGCCATCAACCAGCGAATCGAACGGTTGGAGCAGCGGGTCACAAAAACCGAGGAGCAGATCGGTTTCTTCGTCCGCACCGCGCTGCCGCCGGTGGAGGGCATCTTCTACGACGGGCAGGTTTTCGACGCCTACGCCTTCGCAGCAGACATGATACGTTCGGCGCGGAAACGAGTCATTCTCATCGACAACTACGTGGACGATTCTGTGCTGCTGACATTGGCGAAACGCGAGGAAGGTGTATCGGCGGAGATTGTCACAAGGCACGTCGCGGAAACGCTAAAACTCGACTTCGAACGCCACAATCGGCAATACCCGCCCGTCGCAATCCGGGAGTGCGAGCGCTACCACGACCGCTTTCTCATCATCGACGACACTGTCTATCACCTCGGCGCATCCCTCAAGGATTTGGGCAAGAAAATGTTTGCGTTCAATCGGATGGAGGTGGCGGCGGAGGAGATTCTGACAATTTGATGGAAAAGAGGGCGATTACAGTTAGCAGTGAGTAGTTAGCAGGGGAGCAGCGGGCGCACGGAACCGCCCGCGTCCCGCAGACGGGGTGCGGAGACGCAGCGGAAGGGGCGATATGTTCGGTTGTGGTTCATTGGTGGTTTTTTGACAGGGCGAAGATACGAAAATTACGAATCGGTTTTGGTACATTTCGTACCTCTGGCCTGTTTCATTCTCCATTTTCTTATGAAGCTATATGTACTCCAACCAAGAGCTTTCCGTTCGCCACGTTTCTGGTTTTTGAAAATCCGCCCCTTGGTGTCATAATAGACGGCGTTTGTCAGTTTGCCCGCCTGATAATAACGGATGCATTGGAGACCGTTGTAATGCTTTTTCGTATAGAAGTCATATATAGTGTCTTTTACGCCATTTGTATATTTCGTTGTTGTCTCTAACATCCTTCGATGGTTGTAGAAGTTCTCTTTGTACAAGGTATTGTTTTTGTAGTATTGGACCAAACTGTCGGCCCAACAATAGGCGGAGTCTATTAGGGTGTCGTATTTCGCATAATACTTCCAAATGGGCTGGTTAAAGCCCACGTAGGAAGTGTCATACTCGATTTTGTCCGAGAGATACCGGTCCGGATAGTTCAGATTCTCTTCACCATTCACGTAAAGGAGTTGCGTTAACTGTTCTCCGCCTGCGGAATAGCTTCTGACAACCCCGTCCGCAACACCTTGTTTGTAAGAGACCTCTCCACGCAACCGGCCGTCAGGCCAGTACTCTTTTGAAACGCCATCTTCCAAACCTTCTTTGTAGCTGATGGTTTGAATGAGTTTACCCGTCTTGAAGTTGTAGCTGGTGTCTGATAGCTTATGCCCCATCTCATACACCGTCTTTTTCACCAGAACAGTATCGTTATCAACCTTCATGGAGATTACGAACCAGTTCCCGTGCGGCAATCCGCCCACAAGTTGGTTGTGCGCGTCATACAGACCGGTCACAGTTTGCCCAAACAACAAGGTTGGAAAGACCCCCAAAAGCAACAATAGTTTCTTCATATTCTGTCTGCTTTTCTCCAATCGATTCATCTCTTGCGAACAATTTTTTTGCGAGAACGACAATTAGAAATCCTCAACTCAGGTCTTATATCCAATCTTCTGGATCGCATTGTCACAGAAAAACTCCAATTATCATGTCTTTTATCAGCGAGTCTGTTTTGTATGCAATACGTTATTGAACCTGCACCATCAACTTCCAAATCATAAGAGAAAGAATTTCCTTCAGGGGAGTTAATCCATCCTGTTTCAACTTTATTTGCGGCAGTGAATGTGGCATAATTTTCTACACCATACGGATTAAAATCAATTTCGACAGCATAGACATTTGCTCCAATAGGGATTTCTCCACACACTGTCATTTCTTGATTGTCAGGCCGACTATCAATTTCGATTTTTTCTTCTGTTTCACTAAACACTTCAACATTTATCTTTTCTATGCGTCCCATGCCATTTACAGTACGGTTGTATCCCTTTAGAAGTCTTTTTTGATATTTATTGCACAAGTAATCAGCAGCGGCCTCCAAATCGTCATCATTAGCACCATCTTCAACCATTTTCATCAAGGGCGCTCTTATTTTTTTATCAAAATAATCATAGAATCTTCTGAGGCGTTTCGAGGAAGGGTCTCCACCGTCACACACTTCCTCCCCATCCGGGTCCACCAACTTCACCGGATTATTCGCACAATACGTATAAGACGACAGCGATGGGTACTTGTCCGCCATCGGATCCACGCTCAGCCAGATGCTCAAATCAGAAGAGTAATAGCGTGCGCCAAAGTAGGATAGACCGGTTTCGGAGTCGCGTTCCTTGGCGGAGAACGTGAAAGTCCAGTTAGCAGTTAGCAGTGAGTAGTTAGCAGTTAGTCGGGACTCGGAAGTGCCTGTGCAGATCCGGCAGCAGAAGCCAGCCCCGCCAGGGGCCAAAGCCCGGTAGGAAACGAATGCGGCGCGGGTTTCATGAGGCCCCTTCAGGGGCGGGACACATCTCTGCGTATCGTGCGAATCACACGGGTTTCCGCGGAGAGGGTCTGCGGGAATCTGCGGGAGCGGTGGGCGATATGGTTGGTGGCGGCTCATCTGTGTTTTTTTGACGGAGCAAAGATACGAAAAGGTTGTACATAAGGACTACATCATTGTTCTCCTTAATGGAATGAATGATTTACGTATTGTAAAATAGGGAGGTTCGCGAGAACTGTCAACATAAATGACCATTAGGGCCAAACAGCGGAAAGTATGTCTGTATGAGACATTTAATTTAGTGGACTTAGTAGTGATTGAATGTTTACCAGGTCTGATCCAACAACTATTACGACAGGATGAGTACCAACCGTTAAAAGCGACAGTATCTTGTGACTCAGAATCTAAGCTATAATACAAAGTGTCTTTAAAAATGCAATTGTTATCAATATAAATTTCGTAATCTACGGAATCTTGAAAAAGGGTGTATAAAGAATCGCCTATCAGATATTGGTTGTTTTTAAGAGTCTTGTCAGGTGAAAAGGGTTCAACATACTCAAATCCTGTGAACACAAGTGAATCCACAACCACATTTCCTTTCCACAACCACATTGATGTCAATTCAATTATTATTGGTAATAATATGGAGAGAACTAATACAATCATTATATTTACATGTTTCGGTCTCGATTTCATTGCTTGTTAACATGTTTTAGGCTTGGTATTTTAATGTTTTTATCAATTTTCAATAAATGGATAATAATTGACAGTTGATGCGAGGATATCTTGCTGCCACCTAAATAATGAGAGTTCATCAAATTGCGTAATCCCTTAGCAGAACTGTGCTCCAATCCCAAAAGATGTCCCATCTCATGTGCTGCCGTTTTAGCACCTCTTTTTGTTAGAAGGCCTGATAATCCTATAAACAGATTAGCATCCACCCACGCTTTTCTTCCGCCAATCTGATCAACTTTCCCATAAGGGTTGTCAAAATCCCCTAAGTTAACGCCATTAGACAGTATTATTAAATGATCGCTTTTGCGTACATCTTGAAGCGAGTTAACAACCTCAAAATCGGCAGTAGTTGTGACAGGTATGCCTTTTTTTGTTACACCAGAAAACGAAGATTCTATTTGGCTAACTATTTCACCTCTAGCCTCTTGTGTGTTAATTCTTGTTTGTGAGGTGTTAATTATTTTTCCAGTGATTCTAATATTGTATCGTTCTATCTCTTTTGTGTCATTTCCATTCGCATCTTTCTTGTAAATTGTTTCAAGAACAATTTCCTCCCCATCCGGATCCACCAACTTCACCGGGTTATCCGCGCAATACACATACGGGCTCAACGACGGGTATTTCGCAGCCATCGGGTCCACGCTCAACCAGATGCTCAGATCACTGCTGTAATAGCGTGCGCCGAAGTAAGATAGGCCGGTTTCGGAGTCGCGTTCTTTGGCGGAGAACGTGTAAGACAAATGTAGAATGAAGAATGTAGAATGTAGAATGGCGGCGGGATACCCTTCCCCGTTAGGGGATGCATATCTGTAGCCCGGAACGGTTGCGCACGTGGGCCAAATCCCCGTGAGGGGATTCATGCATCTCCGCGTATCACACGTGTCTTCGCGTATGATGTCTGCGGGAATCCGCGGGGGCTGCGGGCGGTATGGGCGGTGGTGGGGCATAGGTGATTTTTTACGGGGCGAAAGTACAAAATTTGTGGTAATCATTATTAGGTCACGAGCACTATTGTCCGGAACACCTTTTGATGTTTTTCAGACAACTCTTGACGAAATTTTGGTCTTTCCTTACGAATAGCAAATCATCCCCTTCCATGGCCACAACACCAGCAGAATAGGTCCAATAATAGGATACCATGTCACAATAGTTGTAAACAACAACGGTTCCGTCATCCAGTATTAAAGGATTCTCCGTTGAATAATAGGGGGAAAACTCAAATTTATAAAGAATTTCTCCATAGTCAGAGCAAAATAACGTGTCCCACTTAATGGTAAACCGCTCTGACTCATTTCCCGTTGTGTTCCAATTTCCGACTCTTGAATCCCCAAAGAAAAGTTTCTCTTGACCATTAATTGTTAAAAACACGCAACTGTCCCGAAACGTGAAAACAACTTGATTGGAAATATTCATTTCGTTGAACAGATTTGAAACAACCAACACAGAGTCTCCATATCGATGAACAGGACAAGTATGGGTGAACACCTTATATAATGAATCGCTTTCGAACTCATAGCAATAACTATTCTGTGCTTCAGAGTCAATACAAAGGAAAACCATCCCAAGCAAAGGTAATAAAACTTTATACAACATTTTAATCATCTGAAATCGTTCCAAACATCAAAATCGTCATTTTTGTTTTCACATAGGTATCTTCTTCGTCATAAGAGCGCTCGTTTTCTTTAGCTCTACTGTTAATAAAACTTTTGTACTCTTTTGATTTTTGCAGTCCACTCCACGATAGGATCTCCAAGTCCTCATCAGAATAACCTAAATTAAAGATGGAATTATATTCTTTTAAACCAGCCAGTACGGAGGCTTGGTCAAAACCATCATGGTTAGGGGTTTTACGTTGGGTTAACCCATCAAATGCATGAACGGCTTCGTGAATCAAAGTTTTCGCCATGGCAATTTCAGATTGATCTCCTCCGTCTGGCCTATAATATGTAGAATGCGTAGTGACCGACACTTTACTTCCTTCCGTCTTGTGTTGCCATACGGTAGATCCAGCACGTTTTGTCATCTCATAGCTAAAGTCAAAGTAAAAATGGCATCGTTCCCCTTGATAGTCAGCAATAAGTCGTTTATATGTGTTATTTGATTGCAATAGATTCTGATATACCTTGAAATACGAAGATTGGCGAAACAAAGCAGAAGGCGACAATGTATCCCCATTCGGGTCCACCAACTTCACCGGGTTGTCCGCGCAATAAACATACGGGCT
>CAMVBK010000075.1:0-12585 GCA_947165685.1 uncultured Bacteroidales bacterium
GTTTAGTGGTTTAGTGGTTTAGTGGTTTAGTGGTTTAGTGGTTTAGTGGTTTAGTCTTGAAACTTGAAACCTGAAACCTGAAACTAAAAGTGCATAAAAAGGTTCAGGGGCACGAAATTCTTTCCGTTTTCCATTGTTTCGCAGCTGAGGGAGAGGATGCGCAGTTCTTGTCCGGTACGGGAGGCTTTTCCTTTTTCGGAAAGGTTTGATGTCCAGTATGTTGATGCTTCATCGTGGAAAATCACGAGGTTGAAGAGCGAGGAGGAGGCCACGGCATCGTCAACAAACGGATAGTAGCGGTTTTTGGCCATAAGCCCGCTTTTCTTGACATTGTTTATAAAAAGAGAGGCAACCTCCATCGAGGGGGCGAAGACCAGGGCGTCGTTCCAGACCGTGACCCATCGCATGGAGTCGGCGGCGAGTTTGGGCACCATGGGGGCCATTGCGTGGGGGATAGGGTAGATGCCGTTCTTGTGCGCGTTCCGGATGGAATCGGCCTTCCGGGTGTCGTTGCAGTAGAGGGCGCTCAGAAAATCCTCGCAGTTGCTGTCGGGGAGCATCACGCAGAGGGTGTAGTCGATGGAGTCGGTGTGCATGGAGAAGCAGCCGGATGCCTTCGGAGAGAGACTGGTCATCATGACAGAGGTCTCTTTTTCAGAGATTTGCGGGGTGGATTCAAACATCCGCACCCACATTTGCGGACTGTTGGACTGGATGTACCAATCCGCGTTGCATGGGAAGAGGCGCTCGATGTCGGCATCGTTGCCGTCGGTCTGTTTCCCAAGCAGTGACAGGAAAGCTGCATTTGCGGCATCTGTTTGCTGGGCATATCCCGACAGATGTATGTCCTTGCCGGAGAACCGCATTTGGAAGGCCGTCCACCCCGTCCCTTTCAGGCAGCGGGCCAGCTTTTCCGACAAGTTGTCACTCAAGAAACTGGAGAGGAAGGGCGTGTATCGGTCAGGCTTGACTATCAGCCAGTTCTGCTTGCGGTTTTTTTCCGAAAGATTGTACATTTCCTTGAACTGCTTGTCAGACAGCAGGTTCTTGGGGTGCATGCGCTGCACGATGGCGCGTTTCAGCAGTTCCACATCGGTGGAGAAGGAGATGATGTGGTTCACGTAGGCGAACTTCACGCTCTTGAAGTTGGTGCCGTAGGTGTAGATGCGGTTCCTTTCGAAGGTGGTGTAGTTGTTGGGGTCGATGCTGAGGGCGCGCAGTAGCCGTTTGAAGGCCGCCTTGTCGGCATGGGTGTTGAACAGGACGCTGACGCCGCCGTTGCTGCCGTGGCCCGAGACGGTGAGGTCGTAGTCGCCGGCAGGCAGCTTCGAGCGCATGGTCTCGTAGGCGGGCAGCGCGTCCATTGCGAACATCTCGTCGATGTAGGGGGTGAGCCCTGCGGTCCCTTTCACGAACGCTTCATTGTCGTTCAGGGTGAAGATGAACGCCGCATCGGTCGGGATAGCCTCGATCAGCTCCGACTTTGACTGCCGGAAGAGGTTGTAGTAGAAAAAGATGCCTACACTGGCAAGAAGGACGGCGACAATGGTCAGCCAGATGAGCCAGGGGCGGTTTTCTTTCATAATGGGTTAATGGGTTAATGGGTTAATGGGTTAGTGGGTTAGTGGGTTATAATGTGTAGGGCTGCCACGATGGTGACAGCCCTATTGTAAATTACTGGTTGTCAGTGTTTTCTGAGGCGGATTCTTCGGTGGACGGCTCCTCTAAGTCGATGAGATTGTGGTCGATGAGGATGTTGTACCACGTATAGACTTTCTTCATGTTGGAGACATAGACGCGCTCGCGGTCGTATTCGGGAAGAATCTCCGCGAAATAGGTCTTGATGGCATTGTTGTCCTTCGGAATCTCGATTTTCTTGCCGTCTTCTTTCTTGTAGATGTTCTGGAAAACGGTCTGCAGCGGCACTTCGTCCGTCTCGGTGAAGATGGCGATGTTGTCCAGCGAAGCCACACCGTCACTGCTGAAAGCGGGGAAACGCTTGCTGTCGTCCAATCCTTCCACGATGAAGCTGTTGGGGGTTTTCGACAGGAATTTGAACAGGCCGTTCTTGCCTGTGATTGATAAAATCTTGCTTAAATCCATTTTTTTTACTATTTATAAGGTTAATAATTGTTGTTACTTTTTTTTGATTTTTCTTTTAGCTTCCGAAACAGCCAACAGCTAACAGCCAATAGCCAATCATTCGTAATACTCGAAGGTCCTTCTTTTGATGTAAACAATCTGGTCATCGACGGCGCAGACCTCGGTTTGCCAGTTTTTGTTCGCATCGTAGTCGAAATAGTAGTGGAACTCCTTGATGTGGTGCAGCTTGTCCTCGTAGATGACCTTGCGCACGCGGCCGTCCTGGGCGTATTCCGTGTAGGTGTATTCGATCATCTGGTTGCCGGCCTTATAGACGCATCGGTTCACCTCGTCGCCGTAGTTGTCGTACTCGATCTTGGCGGTCTTGAAGACCTTGCCATTGGGCTCGTACTCGGTGATTTCGCGTACCAACCCCTGCTCGTTGTACTTGTTCTCCACCTTGGTCCGAAGTCCGCCGAACGATTGGGTGGTGCGGATGGCGTTGCCGATGCCGTCGGTGGTGTGCTCGAACGACATCACCAGGCTGTCGCCCTGATAGACCTGTTCTCCCACGAGGAACCCGTTGCGGTCGTAGGTGTATGTCCCGTGGGTGACCAGCGTGCTGTCGGCGTCATACTCTTCCCAGCGTGTGATTTTGGCCTCGTCGTCGTAGCTGTATTCGCGGCGCAACACGACTTCTTGCTTCTCGTTGTGTTTGACAAACGACCGAAGCCAGCCGTCGGAGGTGTAGAGTTGCAGCGAGCTCGCGTCGAATGTCCTCCCGTCGAAAAGCGCCTTCAGGTTGGCGGTGTCCTTCAGCGGGATCGAGTCAGCGTACAGGTAGCATGTCGCAGTCGCCAGCCAACGGACCTTCCCGAAGATGTGGTTTCTTTGCAGGTGGTTTTTCTCGATGTCGGGGGTGATGACGATGGGGGCGGGCTTGCGGTGGCAGCCCGCTGCTATTGTCATCAGAAAGATGGTGAAAACGAGGAGTATATGTTGGGATTTGGTCATTGGCTGGTTATTTTTTGATGATTTTTTGATGGTATTCATTTCCCTCCGCATCCCTCACGCGCAGCATGTACACACCGGCGGGGATGCCACGCACGTCCACCGTTGCGGTTTGGCTGCTCGCGGGCGCGATGAACCGCGTCCGTACCGTCCGCCCTTTGGCCATCACCGAGGCGCGTCCGGTGTTGCGTTCGGCAATCGCCTGCAGCTGCGCGATCTGCGCGGGCGACAACGCGTACCAATTGACGTGATTGCCGGGTTGTAGAGACGCAAAATTTTGCGTCTCTACGGATCCGTTATTGACCGCGCCGTTACCCCGCAAGGCCAAGGCGGCGAATCTCATGATTGGATGTATGTCAGCACTTCCCATAATTCCTAATTTCTAATTTCTCATTCCCAATTGAAATTCCCGCCACCATCTGCAGGTTGTCGGTGCAGGTCCAGAAGAACGACACGCTGTCGATGTTGGCGTTGTGCGGGGCGCGGACGGTGTAGGCGCGGACGCTTGTGTCGCAAACTGTGAGTGCAAAGTCTCCGTATATCTTGTGGTAGGCGGCTTTCAACACGGCGCGGTGTGCGTCGAGGAGGCCGTAGCCCATATAGGGATTCCAAGTGCCGTTGGGGCGAGAGATCGTGTCCGAATACTCATATAAATCTGGACGAACTTTCTTTGCCGTCTCCTCTATAATAATGTTATTTTCCATTGCCCAAGTAAAGCCATTTGCATATTGTTCAGGAGTGTTAAGCTGATTCAAACCAATGCTTATTGAAGTGATATCTGCTTCCGGTGCGACTCCAACTACACCAATTTCGTTTTCTACGGCTGCGACAATACCGGCACATGCCGTGCCATGTTTACCGTATCTCAAAGCTGGCGAATGTCCTGTTTGAGCGTCATATCCTTGGTTCTTGACATTCTGTATTAAATCAGGATGATTAGAATACACTCCATTATCATAGATTGCCACAAGAGAGTTTCCTCCTTTTGATATCTTCCAAGCAGAAGTAACGTTTATATCTACATAAGGAAAAGTATCAGAATACTGTCCTGTATTGTGCAATCCCCATTGATCTGGATAATAAGTATCATTTGAGGCTAATTTTCCTTTGAAAACGAATTCAGGTTCCGCAGAAACAAAAAGGCCTGATTCGAAAAATAGGTTTGCCATATCTAAAGCGTCTTGAGGACTGTTATATGGACATGATAACACAAACCAGTCTGGCATGTAAGTCATAGCATACAACAGTTCCACATCGTGTGCCATAGCAAAGTTTTTCAACTGTACGGTATCACCCTCATTATACAACTGGACATAAAACCGATTCGTCAATCCTTTTGTCTCTTTATTTTTTCGTTTAAAACAAGTAGTAGTGGTTGTAAAAGGGACAGAGACAAGTCTCAGTCCTAATGAATCCTTTAATTGAAAACTCCCTAAACAATTATTTGGATGAATTATTGAAAAAAAAGAATATCCTCCATTGTCTGATACGGGTACAAAAACATCACAGGAATAACGCACCGAATTTATTAAGCTTTTTATTTGTGTTGTGTCCTTGGTTAAGATTCCCAATGATATGGAATCTACATGCAAATTTATTTTCTGTCCCTTGTAATAATAATGACGAATTGAATCTTGGGCCATTATGTTGGTTTGCAGACACAAAAGTAGAATAATACAGCAAAATATATTTTTACGTCTATACATGTCATCTGTTTTATGGTTCATATTCAATTAAAAGTGAAACATTGTGAGGTTCAGAAATTTTTGGTGTTTTAATATATTTGCGCCATCCTCCAGGCTGTGCGGCATTGTTTCCGGTGACATGTATTGTCAGCAAATATCGCATATCCTCAACCTGTTCGAAATTTACGCCAACCGAAATAACCTCAGTCGGTGCAACTCCTGAAACAATAATCAAAGAATGATTCGAAAAGTCAAAAGTTGGTGCATCGGGACAAAGATTCAATAATGTGGCGTTGTCATTCACAAGTGTGATAGAGTTCATGGATAACAGCAAACACGGAATCGAATCAGTTACGTCTTCCCATGCAAATTCAAATTGTCCCACCGGTGCGGAGGGCGGCTCGGGTTCCGGTTCCGGCCGCTCGCATGCGGCGAACAGCGCGAATGTTGCCAGCACCGCGACACCCAGCAGCACCCTGCGGCAGTGCCTGCGCTTGGCTACGGTTTGTGTTGTTTTCGTTGTCATTGTCCTGAAATTGTAGATATTGAAAATCATTCGGCAAAAGTACGCTTTTTTTTGACTTCCGGCTACTGTTCCACAATTTCACAAACTGATGAAGCTTTAACAACAACATTATAAATTCAAGTTTCGCATGCTTAACATGCGAAACTTGAATTTATGATTATTCACCCCTACGGAACGGGTTAGAACATTGCTTCTATCAATTTGTCGTCCGCCATGTTCGGCAGCGTTACCTTCAGTTCGGGGCAGGCCTCCATGGCGCGCTTGATGGCGAAGAGGGCGCCGTCGTTGCGGGCCCAGGCGCGGCGCGAGATGCCGTTGTTCACGTCCCAGAAGAGCATCGAGCGCAGACGGCGGTCGCTGTCGTCGCTGCCATCCAGCACCATGCCGAAGCCGCCGTTGATGACCTCGCCCCAGCCTACGCCGCCGCCGTTGTGGATGCTCACCCACGTGGCGCCGCGGAAGCCGTCGCCGATGACGTTCTGCACGGCCATGTCGGCGCAGAAGCTCGAACCGTCGTAGATGTTGGAGGTCTCGCGGAACGGGGAGTCCGTGCCGCTCACGTCGTGGTGGTCGCGGCCGAGGACAACCGGCGCGGAAAGCCGTCCGTCGCGCACCGCCTTGTTGAACTCGGCGGCGATTTTCGTGCGGCCCTCGCAGTCGGCATACAGGATGCGGGCCTGCGAGCCCACCACCAGGTGGTTCTCCTTGGCCCCTCTGATCCAGGTGATGTTGTCTTTCATCTGCTGGGAAATCTCCGCAGGCGCGTGCTCGCTGATTTCGCGGAGCACGTCCATGGCGATGTGGTCGGTGACCTCAAGATCCTCTGGCTTGCCGGAAGTGCAGACCCAGCGGAACGGGCCGAAGCCGTAGTCGAAGCACATCGGTCCCATAATGTCTTGGACGTAAGACGGATAGCGGAACGTGCCGTCTTCCTTGAGGATGTCGGCACCGGCGCGGGAGGACTGCAGCAGGAAGGCGTTGCCGTAGTCGAAGAAGTACATGCCCTTGGCAGTCAGCTTGTTGATGGCGTCCACCTGGCGGCGCAGGCTGGCCTCCACGGCGGCCTTGAACTTCTCGGGGTAATCGGCCATCATCTGCTTGGACTCCTCGAAGGAGAGGCCCACGGGATAGTAGCCGCCAGCCCACGGGTTGTGCAGCGAGGTCTGGTCGCTGCCGAGATCGACTTGGATGTCGTGCTCGGCGCAATACTCCCACAGATCGACGATGTTGCCCTGGTAGGCGAACGACCTGGCGATTTTCTGTGCGCGGGCCTCGTTGACCTTCACGAAGAGCTCGTCGAGGTTCTCGTGTACCTCATCGACCCAGCCCTGCTCGTAGCGTTTCTGCGTGGCGGCGGGGTTGATTTCGGCGGTGATGGAGACCACACCGGCGATGTTGCCCGCCTTCGGCTGTGCGCCCGACATGCCGCCCAGGCCGGCCGTCACGAAGAGTTTGCCGCCAATCTCGCCGCCGATCTTCCGGCTGGCATTCAGCACCGTGATGGTAGTGCCGTGCACGATGCCTTGCGGTCCGATGTACATGTAGGAGCCTGCAGTCATCTGGCCATATTGGCTGACACCCAGCGCGTTCATGCGTTCCCAATCGTCGGGCTTGGAGTAGTTGGGGATCACCATGCCGTTGGTCACGACCACGCGTGGCGCGTCTTTGTGCGACGGGAAGAGGCCCAGCGGGTGGCCGGAGTACATCACGAGGGTCTGCTCGTCGGTCATCTCCGACAGGTATTTCATGACCAAACGGTACTGTGCCCAGTTCTGGAACACGGCGCCGTTGCCGCCGTAGGTGATCAGTTCGTGCGGGTGCTGGGCCACGGCGGGGTCGAGGTTGTTCTGGATCATCAGCATGATGGCCGCCGCCTGCTTGCATTTGGCGGGGTAGGCCTCGATGGGACGGGCGTACATCTCGTAGGTCGGGCGGTAGCGGTACATGTAGATGCGGCCGTAGTCATGCAGCTCCTTTGCGAACTCAGGGGCGAGGGTGGCGTGCTGAGAGGCCGGGAAATAGCGCAGGGCGTTGCGCAGGGCCAACTGTTTCTCCTTCTTGGTGAGGATGTCCTTGCGCTTCGGCGCGTGGTTAATATTCGGGTCGTAGGGTTGCGCGGCCGGAATCTCCGCCGGGATGCCCATTCTCAAATCTGCTTGAAATTCTTGTAAGGTCATACTATTTCTTTTTTAACGTTATCTTTTTGAACAAGCGGCAAAGATACAATTTTTTGGGAATCGCTGAAGTCGGTTTTTGAGGAGTGTCAGGGCTCGCGCAAAAAAAAGGAGCCGTCGAGGCTCCTTTTTCATATCTGTTTTTTGGAAGTTTACTTCTTGAGTTCTTCGTTCGTGGCGTTTTTGTCTTTCTTCAGTCTCAGCAGGTCGTAAGCCAGCGGGTTGGAGACGAAGATGCCGGAGTAGGTACCGAAAGCGATACCGATGAACATGGCGAACACGAATCCGCGGATCACTTCGCCGCCGAAGATGAAGATCACGAGCAGCGTGACCAAGGTGGTGGCGGCGGTGTTCACGTTACGGCCCAACGTGCCGTTGATGGCGGCGTTGAAGTTGTCGTAGTTGGAGCGTTTTGGGTAGAGGGCCAGGTTCTCACGCACACGGTCGAAGATGACCACCACGTTGTTGATGGAGTAACCGATGACCGTCAGGATGGCGGCGATGAAGTTCTGGTCGATCTCCATGGTGAACGGCATGACCTTGTAGAACAGGGAGAACATACCAATGGTCAGGAAGGAGTCGTGGAACAGGGCGAAGACGCCGGCCATACCGAATTGCCAGTTGCGGAAACGGATGGCGATGTAGATGAAGATCAGGACCAGGGAGGCCAGCACAGCCCAGAAGGCGTTGCGCAGCAGCTCGCGGGCCACGGTCGGCTGGATCTTGGAAGAGGACTGGATGCCACGCACGTCGTTGGTCAGGTGGGTGAAGTCGTACTCGCTCAGGTCTTGCTTGTCGTAGAAGCCCTTCAAGGCGTTGTAGAGTTTTCTCTCGCAGAGTTCGTCGTCTTTCACGTCGTTGCTCTCGATCTTGTAGTTGGTGACGATACGCACTTGGTTGTTGCTACCGAAGGTCTTCACCTCGGGAGAACCGCCGAATTCCTTGATGACGGCCTCACGGACATCCTTCGTCACCACATCCTTGTCGAAGCGCACCACGTAGCTGCGGCCGCCGGTGAAGTCAACGCCGGGTTGCAGGCCGAGGACGAAGAAGGAGATGATGGAGATGAGAATCAAGGTGCCGGAGATGGTGTAGAACACCTTTCTGGTCTTGAGGAAGTTGAAATGGGTGTTGGTGAAGGCGTTGATGGTGGCAGCGGTGCCCACGGAGAAGCTCTTGCCCTTCTTGAGGCGTGCCTCGATGATCATGCGGGAGACGAGGATAGCCGTGAACAGGGAGGAGAGGATACCGATGATGAGCGTGGTGGCGAAACCTTGGATGGGGCCGGAACCGAAGATGTAGAGCACGATGGCCGTGATGAGGGTGGTGACGTTACCGTCGATGATGGCGGAATAGGAGTTCTTGAAACCATCGTCAACGGCTTGGCGCATGCCCTTGCCGGCGCGCACTTCCTCGCGCACGCGTTCATATATAATAACGTTCGCATCAACGGCCATACCCAAGGTCAGGACGATACCGGCGATACCGGGCAGCGTCAGGACGGCGCCCATGGAGGCGAGCACGCCAATGATGAAGAAGACGTTCAGCAGCAGGGCGAGGTCGGCGACCAGACCGGCGCGGCTGTAGTACAGGAACATGTAGATGATGACTAACAGGAAGGCGCCGAGGAAGGAGAGCAAGCCGGAGCGGATGGACTCCTTACCGAGCGTAGGTCCGACGATTTCGGATTGGACGATGTTGACGCCGGCTTCCAGGTTGCCGGAGTTCAGCACGGTGGCCAGGTCCTTGGCCTCTTCGATGGTGAAATTACCGGAGATTTCGGAGTTGCCGTTCGGGATTTCGCCGCGCACGGTCGGAGCGGAATAGACGAACTGGTCGAGCACGATGGCGATGCAGGTCGGGTTGTTGGCCGTGCCCTTGGCGGCGGCTTCGCGGGTGATCTTGCGCCACTCGTCGGCAGCCTGGTCTTCCATGGACATGGTGACGACCACGCGGTTGTTCTGGTCAACGTCCTGGCGGGCGGTGCGCACCACGCGGTTGCCGCCGATGGTCTCGGAGCTCAACAGCGGTCCGATACGGTCGTTTTTCTTTTTCAGGGGATAGAGCGGGTAGGCGGTGCCGACGTTCTCGAGCTTTTCAGCGGCACCCCAGTAGAAGACCACGTTGGGGTCGCCGAGGATGCGGTTCAGTTCGGGGAGCATCTGGTCGATTTTCGGCATGTCGGCCTCGCGGAAGAAAGCGATGACGTTGTAGCCGCCGGTGACGGCGTGGCTGAGGATGGCGCCTTCGCCAACCTCGGTTTCGTCCTCGTCTTCATCCTCGTCGGCGAGTGCCGTGGTGTCGAGGGCGGCCAGTGCGCTGTCGGCGTTCAGGGCGGCATCAAGCGTGCTGTCGGCAGCGGTCGTGGGGGCTGCTGTCTGCTTGTTCTTCAGCAGCTCGGCCAGCTTGGCGTCAGCCTCCATGAAACGCTGTTGGATGGACTTGCCTCCGACGACGTCGTTATAGACCTCCCAGAACTCCAGCTTGGCGGTGCTCTTCAGCAGATCGGTGACGCGCTCGGGTTCCTTCACGCCGGGCAGCTCCACGAGGATGCGGCCGCCCTGCAGCATCTGCAGGTTGGGCTGTGCAACGCCGAAGCGGTCGATACGGGTGCGCAGGATCTTGAACGTGCGATCGACGATCTCGCCGCTCTCCTTGCGGATGTAGCTGATGATCTGGTCGTCAGTGGCGTTCTTGATGCCGGAGCGCTCGCCGAAGTAGGTGCGCAGGTTGGCGTTGTTGAGGTTCAGCGCCTTCTTCTCGGCGTTGAAGTTCTTGACGAAGATATCGATAAAGTCGCCGTTCACCGTCTTGGCGTATTCGGCCTGCGCTTTCTCAAAGGCGTTCTTGAACAGCTGGTCCTCCGTGTTGGTGGCCAGGCTCTTCACTGCGTCGGGCATGGAAATCTCCAAGGTCACGTTCATACCGCCCTTCAGGTCCAGACCCAAGTTCAGCTCTTTGTACTTGCACTGCTTGTAAGTGTTTCCAAGATAGACGGTTGAGTCGTTCTTGTTCGTCAGATACTGGCGGGTGCGGGCGTCCACCACCGAGTCAACCAAATGCTTTTCAAGCATAACGTCGCCGTTTGCCAATTTCTTCACCGCCTCAATCGCGGCCGGGTCGTTGGCGTACTTGTCCGCCTTGCTCTCCACACGCCAAGAGGCGAAGGAGAAGGACAAACAGTAGATGCAAACCAGCGCGATGAGAATGGTAAAGAATAAAATCAGTCCTTTGTTTTTCATCTTTCTTTTGTTAATTTTTTGATTTATAAATATTTATAACTTTCTCAACCTAATATTTTTAAGGTCGCAAATATACAATTTTTATAGTATGATTTGCAACGGTTGATATTTTGTTGATTTTATGGGTTAATGGGTTAATGGTTTAGTAGTTTAGTAGTTTAATGGTTTAATGGTTTAGTAGTTTAGTAGTTTAGTAGTTTAGTAGTTTAGAGGGTTACTGGTTATAGTTATAGTCACTGGTTATAGTTATTGTATTTGAAATTTGTGTATATTTGCGCCCTGAAAATGTAAAGAACAATGGCAGACGACAAAAAGATAATTTTCTCGATGGTGAACGTCAGCAAGACGTATCCGCCGCAAAAGCAAGTGCTTAAAAACATATACCTCTCATTCTTCTATGGGGCGAAGATCGGCGTGCTCGGCCTCAACGGCGCCGGCAAGTCCTCCCTGCTGAAGATTATCGCCGGGCTCGACAAGTCGTACCAAGGCGAGGTGGTCTTCTCGCCGGGTTACTCCGTGGGCTACCTCCCGCAGGAACCGCAGATCGACGACAGTCTGACTGTCAAGGAGATCGTGATGCAGGGGGTGCAGCCCGTCGTCGATATCCTGAAGGAGTACGAGGAGGTGAACATGAAGTTCTCGGAGCCGATGAGCGACGAGGAGATGAACCGGCTGATCGAGCGGCAAGGTGAGCTCACCGACCTCATCGAGCAGCACGATGCCTGGGAGCTCGATTCCAAGTTGGAACGCGCCATGGACGCCCTGCGCTGCCCCGACGGCGACACGCCCGCCAAAAACCTCTCCGGTGGCGAGCGCCGTCGCGTGGCCCTCTGCCGACTGCTGCTCACCGAACCCGATATCCTGCTTCTCGACGAGCCCACCAACCACCTCGACGCCGAGTCGGTGGAGTGGTTGGAGGCCCATCTGCAGCAATACAAGGGCACGGTCATCGCCGTCACCCACGACCGCTACTTCCTCGACCACGTGGCCGGCTGGATTCTCGAGCTCGACCGCGGCGAGGGCATCCCGTGGCAGGGCAACTACTCCTCATGGCTTGAGCAGAAGGCCAACCGCCTCGCCATGGAGCAGAAGCAGGAGAGCAAGCGCATGAAGACCCTCGAACGCGAGCTCGAATGGGTGCGCATGGCCCCGAAGGCCCGCCACGCCAAGTCGAAGGCCCGTCTGAACGCCTACGACAAGCTGCTCAACGAGGACGTGAAGGAGAAGGAGGAGCAACTGCAGATTTTCATCCCCAACGGACCGCGTTTGGGCAACAACGTCATCGAGGCCTGCCACGTGCGCAAGGCCTTCGGTGACAAGCTCCTGTTCGACGACCTCAACTTCAACCTGCCGCCCAACGGCATCGTGGGGGTCATCGGCCCGAACGGCGCCGGCAAGACCACCCTCTTCCGCCTCATCATGGGGTTGGAGAAACCCGACAGCGGCGACTTCAGGGTAGGGGAGACCGTGCGTGTGGGCTATGTCGATCAGCAGCACACCGTCATCGACCCCGAAAAGAGCGTCTGGGAGGTGGTCTCCGAGGGGAACGAGCAGATGATGATGGGCGGTCGGCTCGTCAATTCGCGAGCCTACCTGTCGCGCTTCAATTTTGGCGGCACCGACCAGAACAAGAAGGCTGGTGTGCTCTCCGGCGGCGAGCGCAACCGCCTGCACCTCGCCCTCACCCTCAAGTCGGAAGCCAACGTGCTGCTCTTGGACGAGCCCACCAATGACATCGATGTCAACACGTTGCGGGCATTGGAAGAGGGTTTGGAGAACTTCGCGGGATGCGCCGTCATCATCTCCCACGACCGCTGGTTCCTCGACCGCATCTGCACCCACATCCTCGCCTTCGAGGGCGACTC
>CAMVBK010000076.1:0-12244 GCA_947165685.1 uncultured Bacteroidales bacterium
CGCTGCCCAACTTCGACTACAAGTTCATGCAGGGCAACAGTCTGATAGAGAGCTTTGAAGGGGTGGATTTGAGCCGGATGATGGATGGCGGGGCGCGGAGCAGTCTCGGCAGGGGGAAGGGCAAGGCGGGCGAGAACCAGTTGGCCATGGAGTACAGCACCGACGACACCAAGCGCAACCTGCAGCTGATGCTGAAAGAGTACTTCAGTCTCACCGACCACAGGGAGAAGGCGGCGGCGCGGGCGAGCATCAACGAAAGTGTGAAGAGCTACATTCGGCAGCAGGGGTTGCATCCGTCCACCGAGGCCCGCCTCGCTGCCCTCGACCCTTCCGCCAACCAGGAGTTCTTCCTCTGGCACACCTGGTTCAAGGACATCTTCGACCGTGGCGGGTTTGACATCGTGGTGGGGAACCCGCCGTATGTTAGTGCTGTTGAAATGGCAAGGACGGAATATGAGAAGTCTATTTACAAGAAAAACTATCCTCAAGCAACAGGAGCGTATGACATATATGTCTTGTTTTTATTGAGAGGTTTGATGTTGACAAAGAATGTTTTCTTCTGGATTATTCCTAACAAGTTCTTGATTGCAGATTATGCTAAAAAGACAAAGGAATTATTGGAACAGAATGGATTGTATTCAAGTGTTGATGTCTCTGTGTTCAAAGTTTTTAAAAATGCTAGTGTTTATCCTATAATTTTATGTGGTTCAAGAACATCTGACAAAGAGTTTTGTAAATATACATTGGACAAATACGAAGATTTGCTTTTCAATAAAGCAAGACCAATTAAAGAGCTGGGAACTTCTTTGACAATAAAAGATTGTAGAATAGAGGTGTGTTCTGGGGCTACAGGATTTGAGGCACAAATAATAAAAGAATATGTTGTAGATGGTGAAAGAGTGAATGTTATTCCATTCACTGTAAGTGGCAATATCGACAGATATCAATTTAATAACATTGATGTTCGGTATATGAAGTCGAGATACCATAATGCGTACATTAGAACAGATTGCAATGTTGCGGATAGTAAGTTAAGAATGTGGATGTCACCCAAAATAGTGATTGCTGGAATGACAAAAGTGATTGAAGCGACATACGTCGAAACACCACTCGCCCTTGGGGTTGGTGCGTATGCAATTACAGCCTTCAACAATTACAGCCCCTATTATATAACAGGCTTGCTAAATTCAAAATACACATCTTATTATCTGCGTAATAAGTTTAAAGACAAACACCTTGCTGGAGGCTATTTGGCAATAAATAAGTCAACGATAGAGCAACTTCCATTTGTCAAAGCCGATGATGCGACACAGGGGGTGATTTCGTCAAATGCAAAGAAAATAATAGAATTGAAGAAGAACAATCCAAACGCTGACACGTCAGCGTTGGAGCGTGAGATTGACGGGTTGGTGTATGGGTTGTACGGGTTGACGGAGGAGGAGGTGAAGGTGGTGGAAGGGAAATGATTGTATACAGTAATTGCTTGTTTTACAATGTTTTACATCGATGTGTTTTAATTTAACAGTGTATTTTTTTAATGATACAGTAAAGTAAATGCTAATTTTTTTCAAAGAATAGACACTGCATATTGAAAAAAATGTATTTTTGCGGCGTATTTAAATATCTCATATTATGAAATCCATAAATATTACTGAGTGCATCAGTCTGTTATTAAACAAACAATTTAACACGCCCGACGAGGTAGAACAAATAATAACTTCTATTCATGGCCCGCAATTAATACCAAGCCTGATATTATCATCAAATCAATACATCTATAGAGCCAGGGTCATCAACAATATCAAAGAGATAGTGAACAACAATTCATTAAGTTACCTTCCTCCAGAAAAAAATAATTCCTACAAAAGGGCTAGCACACCTGCAAACACAATGTTTTATGGTATTTCTAGCGATGAACAGTGGAGTAGTGTCTATGGCTGTTGTGCTGAGACCTGCGATTGTTTTCGCAATCCAAGAGACAAGTCTATGCGGTATAACGTTGTGATAGGCCAATGGCAAACGACAATAGACTTGAAGTTTGCACAAATTATTAACCCAAACGGAAGCAACAAATCGGAATCTTTCAAAAATGACAAAGAATACAGAAAGATAGCATCATCTGTCGGGCTACAATCAACAGATTCTATGGCTCTCATGAAGTATTTAAACCATGAATTTACTAAAATTGTAGAAAATAATGATGATAAAGGTTATTGGGTGTCTGCCATATTATCTAAACTATTGCTCAAGACAGGCTTATATGATGGAATAATATACGAGAGTGTGCAATCTTTTGCTCCTGGTGCTGAAAATGTACATTGCGTAGCAATACTCCCTTCTGTTGTGGATAAACACATGGTTTTTAGAAAGGCAGAATCACTTGAGATAGAATTTAGCAATTATAATCAAGATGCATCAATAATATCTGTCAAAAAAATTCTTTAATCTACAAAAAAGGATTCTTCCACGAATCACCGAATATCGAAACGAAATAAAGAAGTTTGCACTTGACTCCTTGATCCTCTACCACGTAATAGAACACTTGCAAAACCTATGACAACCATATTCTCGCTGCGAAGAAATCTTATTCCTTTGCCGACACATTGGTACTGGAGCGAGAGATTGACGGGTTGGTGTATGGGTTGTATGGATTGACGGAGGAAGAAGTGAAGGTGGTGGAAGGAAAGGATGTCTGACAGCGGAATCGCTGGCACAGTTCTTGCTGTATTTTTTTTCTTTAGGCGGTATGCTATGGATTAGTGGAGAGAAAACATCATTTGTGATAAGAGAAGGCGTTTTAGAAACAAATAGGACATAAATCTTTTTTATGAAACAAGACAACAGAAAGAGAGCTTTATTAATAGCTGGTAATGGAATCGATGTTGCCATGGGTTATCATACTCGATATGGTGACTTCTATAAAGAATACGAGGAAAACATCAGACAGGCAGCAGCCAAAGGTAATGATTTGTGCAAAAGCATTGTTGAATGTGAAAAGCATGAGTTATGGGCAGACTTAGAATACGGACTCTATGTGTATTCTCAAAATTTGTCAAAAGATTTTGGAATTGGAAATATCGCTGTCGCTCAGAAGTTCAAGTCGGATTTTGTAGAACTCAAATCCTTGCTCTTTGATTATTTGAAAGAAGAGAACAAATGCAACCGGCGGTTAAAACAAGGAGAAGGAAGATTGGTGAATGAACTTCTTCAAGAATGGAAACGTTTTGATCTTTCCATCATATCCTTTAACTACACTAATTTTATTGAGCTCCACTTATCTCCATACAACGCATTCTACCCTGATGACGAATTTGATCGGGATAATAATATAACACTTTTGCATGGCTCTTTAAGCAATAAAAATGTTAACATTCTGAATTCTCAAGAAGATATTGTTGTAGGAATAGACGATTCTCAAGTTGTGGATAGCTCACACAATTTCTTATATAAATCCGTTCAACGACGGATGAATGCACGCGTCTATATTGATGCTATCAGAGACAGTGGCGTCATCATTGTTTACGGATGTTCTATGGGTGAATCTGATCACTTTTATTTCAGTAAACTTTTCGAGAAAGAAGTAAAAGACAAACATTTCCTTATATATGGTTATAAAAATGACGGTATAAATTCGTTATATGAGAAGATTCAAAACTACGCGCAAAATCTCAGCGAATTTCAATCTAACCAAAAATCTTTTTCTTGTATAGACAGTTCAAATGAAGTTTCATTAGCCATAACACATAAAATGGTTGAACAGATTCTTTCAAATGTGGTATTTTAAAGTAATTAGTCGTATGTTTCTTGATCTCATATCCAAGAAAGCTATATAATACGTTATTAGTTTATGGAAAATAAGACAGATTTTGAAGGCATGGCCAAAGCGATATTTATATGCAACATGATGGGTGGCGAAAGCTACGCATTGGTAAACGATGTTAATGAATACTATAATATGTTGGAGAGTTTGCTTGATGATATAAAACAAGGGAAAGGCGAATATAGTAATTATCTGTATTTCGCATTTGTTTCATTGGCTTCTGCCACCTTGGAATATTCATTAAACTTTATGTTGTCTGCACATTGCTTCTTAAAGTATCACTTCCCAAAATATGAAAATCATCTCCAGACGTTCTTGAATATTAGCTTTGCACAAAAAATAGAAATCACATCAGAGATAGTGTCAGAAGGAGAATTTGCGATAAAGCAAGGAAATCCAACATTGCAATGTTTAAAAGAATTGGTGAATAAAAGGAACAATCTTATGCACAATTCTAATGCTGTAAAAGTACAGAAATTTGACTTCCCAAATACTGGAGCCCGTATAACAGACGGAGGCATATTTATTCCAATAGATAATCTAAATACAGATGGTTCATTAGATATTACATTTAGCTCAAAAGATAATGTGATAACCTCGCTCACGTCCAACTGGTGCGTCCGAATAGGGATGGCTATCTTAAAATACAGAGATTGCATTGTTACTCCTTATTTAACACAATCCGGCCTTAAGGAGAATGAAATGTTAGAGAGTTGTAAACATCCCTTTACAAATATGAGCTATGATGGTGAAATCTAACCGATGCTCGTCACTCTGACGAGGAAACCGCTCACCGTTTGCGGCAAATCGACACGGATATCCGCCACGTGGAGGCTTCCCTGCGGAACGATCTTTCCTTCCGGGGCCTGCTCCGCCCGTAGCCGCCGCCACGCGCCTCCCTGTCCCACACCGCCCCCAACCGCCACGCCTCCGGCACCCGCATCGGACTGATGGACAGCACGGTGCTGGTGGAGGCGATGGAGTGCGGGATGATGTGATCTCGCATCTCTCCGAGATGCCGGGGAGGCAGTCGGGGATGATCGGTGTGCGTGTATCTCACCTCAGTGTCTCGTCATGCGTTCTGTCACCACACTGCGTACTTCGGATATCACCACACTGCGCACTTCAGGCATCACCGCACTGCGCACCCCAGACATCACCACACTGCGCGGCTTCGCCGCTGGTATGGTGTTAACTGCGCCTGCGGCGCGTCGCATCTCTCCGAGATGCTCATCCTGCCACCACGGACTGCCCCCATCCACTCCCAGCCTCGGAGAGGCTGAACGCACGCAGTGCAATTAACACCATACAAGCAGAGCGCAGTGTGGTGCGGAGCGGAGTGCAGTGTGGAGCGGAGTGCAGTGTGGCGCGGCGCAGCGCAGCGCAGTGTGATGGCGCGGCGTAGTGGAGCGCAGAGCACATGATGGTGACCTGACGCCGTGTGGAGGGGTACGACGACATCCGCCATGCCGATGACGTCCTCGAACCACAACCTCTCCTTCCGTGTCCTGCTCCGCCCGTAGCCGTTGTCCCGCCTCTGGCACATCTTCGTGCGGGCAGGGACCAGAGGGGGCACTTGTGTACCAAACATAAACTTTCGTTTTTGTGCAATAGTTGCAAGCTCTCCTCGTTAACCATGTAGTAAAACGAAGTGTTAAACTAAAACGAGAACAAAATGGAAATCGGAAATTTCGGCTACTACTGGTTGGACACTTGGGTGATGTCCAACGTGATACAGCTTGCCACACAGGACTTTTGCAGGCGTTACCTTAACCGCACCAACGATCCGTGCGGTCGCCAATACGACCAGATGACCCAGGCGGCACGTTCGGTGCCGGCCAACATCGCCGAAGGCAACTCACGGCACGCCACCTCAAAAGAGACCGAGATGCGGCTCACCGACGTGGCGCGCGCCAGCCTCGCGGAACTGGCCAACGACTACCTGAACTGGCTCCTCCAGCACGAAGAGCTTCCATGGTCCGTGAAGTCGGATATCTACCGCAAGGTGGCAAACACCCACCTCGACAGGCCCTTATACAAAGACGATGTGCAACACCTAAGCAGCCAACATATTCTGCTCCAAAAGCACAAATTCGACGAGTGGTTAGAGGCAAAGAACTCGATTGTGGCGGCCAATTGCCTGTTGGTCCTCTGCAACCGTTTGATCATGATGCTGAGGAAACAGCTGGCTAACCAGCTGGAAACTTTCCGGACTGAAGGCGGTTTCACAGAAGCCCTGACCGCCGAAAGACTCGCCTACCGGGCCGAACAAAACGCGAAAACAGGCGCCCCAACCTGCCCGAAATGCGGCAAACCGATGCTGAAACGCATGGCGAGAAAAGGAATTAATTCGGGAAAGGAGTTTTGGAGCTGCACAGGATACCCGGCGTGCAGAGAGACCAGAAACGTAGAGTAAGGAGTAACGTCGGTGTGTCACGTTATCACGTGATGATAATAACGTAATCCTAAAAATAATCGCTGTCACGCGCCTCCCTTGCCCCACACCGCCTCCAACCACCACGCCTCCGCCACCCGCATCGGGCTGGCGGACAGCAGTGATGCCGTGCTCCCGTCCGGATGCCTATTTCGCTGTTGCCCCGTTCTTCGCCCAGATGATCACCCCGATCAGGATCAGCGCCATCGGGGGCAGGATCATCAGCCCGTTGTTGAGGTAGCCGGCGGCGTACCAGCTGTCGGGGACAACCTGCCGGCCCCACAGCGTGCCGGAGCCGAGCAGCTCGCGGAAGAAGGCCACCACGACGAGCACCAACCCGTAGCCGAGGCCGTTCATCACGCCGTCCACGAACGACGGGAGCGGCTTGTGCGACAGTGCGAAAGCCTCCAAACGGCCCATGATGATGCAGTTGGTGATGATCAGGCCTACAAAGACCGACAGCATCTTGCTCACGTCGTAAAGGTAGGCCTGCAGCAGCTGATCGACAAGGATGACGAAGAAGGAGACGACCAGCAACTGCACAATGATACGGATGCGCGGCGGTATCGTATTGCGCATCAGGGAGATGATGAAGTTTGAGCAGGCGCAGACCACGGTCACGGAAAGGGCCATGACCACGGCGGGCTTGAGCTGCGCGGTCACCGCAAGGGCTGAGCAGACGCCGAGGGTCTGGACCAAAATCGGGTTGTCCTTGCTTAAGGGGCCTAAATATTTCTTCATCGTTCAAATCACTTTTCAGGTTGCAAAAATAAAAAAATCCCCGACAAGAGCAAAATTTTGTCGGGGATAGGGCTGGATAGGTTCGGTGTATCGCTTACTTGTCCTTGAACGCGAAAATCGTGCTTTCGAATTTTTCCTGCGCATAAGCTTTATCGACCGTGATCTTCCTCTTGTTCAGGCTCGGGAACTCGAACATGGCGTCGGTCATGATTTTTTCCACGATGGCGCGCAGGCCGCGGGCACCTAATTGCAGTTCCACCGCCTTGTCCACGATGTAGTCCAGACAGTCTTCTGTGAAGGTGAGCGTGATTCCATCCATCTTGAACAGGGCCATGTATTGTTTCACCAATGCATTCTTCGGTTCGGTGAGGATGCGCTTCAGGGCGGTGCGGTCTAAGGCTTCGAGCGAGGTGATGACCGGGAAACGGCCGCACAGCTCGGGAATAAGGCCGAAGTCCTTGACATCCTGCGCACTGACGTATCTCAGTGCCTCTTGCGGGTTGAAGTTGATGTTCTTGGTGTTGTAGCCGATCGCGTGCGTGTTCATGCGGTCGCAGATGATGTTCGACAGGTTGTTGAACGCGCCGCTGCCGATGAACAGAATGTGCCGCGTGTTGACCTGGATGAACTCCTGCTCAGGATGTTTGCGGCCTCCTTGCGGGGGAACGTTCACGAGGGAGCCTTCCAGCAGTTTCAGAAGCGACTGCTGCACGCCTTCGCCGGACACGTCTCTCGTAATGGACGGGTTCTCCGAACCTTTCCGCGCGATCTTGTCGATTTCGTCGATGAAGACGATGCCGCGTTCGGCGCGCTTCACATCGTAGTCGGAAGCCTGGAGCAGACGGGTGAGTATGCTCTCCACATCCTCGCCCACGTAGCCGGCCTGCGTGAAGACGGTGGCGTCCGCAATGCAGAACGGCACATCCAACAACGTCGCGATAGTTTTGGCTAACAAGGTTTTACCAGTACCCGTTTCGCCGATCAGCAGAACGTTGCTTTTCTCTATATCGACATCCGGATCGGACTTGTCATCCCCTTGGAGCAGGCGTTTGTAGTGGTTATAGACGGCCACGGAAAGCACTTTTTTGGCTTCCTCCTGCCCGATGACGTATTCATCCAATTTGGCCTTTATCTCTTTGGGTTTCAAGAGTTTGACCTTGATGTCGTAGATTTCCTTCTTTTCGTGCTCTGTCTGGAAGTCGTGGTAGATGTCTGTTGCCAGCTTCAGGCAGTCGCTGCAAATCATGGCATCCAAGCCGCCGATGATGAACTGTTCCTTCGGGATTTCGCGGCCGCAGAAGCTGCAGGTTCTTTCGTAATTTTGTTTCTTTGCCATTACTTGTTGGTTTCGCGTCCCAGCACCTGGTCGATCATGCCGTATTCTTTGGCCTCGGCTGCCGTCATCCAGTAGTCGCGGTCGCTGTCTTTCCACACTTGGTCGTAGTCTTTGCCGGTGTGGTAGGCGATGATTTCATAGAGCTCCTTTTTGATTTTCTGGATTTCGCGGGCTTCGATTTCGATGTCGGAGGCTTGTCCTTGCGCCCCGCCCATCGGCTGATGGATCATGACGCGGGAGTGCGGGAGGGCGAAGCGTTTGCCTTTGGCACCGGCGCACATCAGCACGGCGGCCATGGAAGCGGCCATGCCGGTGCAGATGGTGGAGACGTCGGGCTTCAAGTACTGCATCGTGTCATAGATGCCCAATCCGGCATAGACCATGCCGCCGGGGCTGTTGACGTAGATCTGGATGTCGCGCTCGGAGTCCTGCGACTCGAGGAACAGCAGCTGCGCTTGGATGATGTTGGCCACGTCGTCGTCGATCGGCACGCCCATGAAGATGATGCGGTCCTTCATCAAGCGGGAGAACACGTCCAACTGGGTGATGTTCATCGGGCGTTCCTCGATGATGTACGGGGTGATATAGTTGCGGGCCATGGACACGTAGCGGTCCATTTTCAGGCTGCTGATGCCGTGCTGTTTCAGCGCGTAGTTTCTGAATTCGTCTCTCATAACTTACTCGTTATCGGTTTTTTTTGTGGCTTTGGCTCTCGTTTTCTTGGGCTTTTCTTCAGCAGGAGCTTCAGCGGCGGGTTCTTCCGTCTTTTCAGCGGCTTTGCGTTTTGTCGCTTTTTTGGGTTTCTCCTCCGCGTTCTCCGCCTTCGTTTCATTCTTCGGGGAGATTTCATTGATGAAAGCCTTGAAATCGCCCTCTTTGTGGTCGATATTCATCTTTTTGCGCAGGACGGCCACAAGTCTCTGGTCGTAGAGCATGTCGTATGCGTTTTTCACATACTCCTGGTTCTTCATGGCGTCGGCCACAATCTTATCGACCTGGTCTTTGACGCTTTCGGGGTTGAAGTTGCCGAAATAGCTCTTCACGAAATAGTCGCGGAAATAGCTTTCGATGTCGGCGCGGGTAACGTTCACGTCCTCGCCCTCCACGATGTTGTTCTCCAGGATCTGCCATGCAAAAGAGCGCTTGTACTGGTCGAACTCTTTCTCCAGTTTCTCGTCGTCCATGTCTTTCTGAACGGCCTTGATGTAGCGTTTCATGAACTCGTCGGGAAGTTCCACGGAGACGTTGTCGAGCAGGGTCTCGATGGCCCGGTTCATGAACAGGCGTTCGGCATCGGGTTTGTACTGTTCGGCGATTTGGGCGCGGATGGCCTCGCGCATGGCTTCCTCCGTGGTGATGTCACCGTTGGGGTAGGCCTGTTTGAAGAACGTCTCGTTGAGTTCTGCGGGGTTGATGCGGCCGATGCGTTTGATGGTCAGCTCGTAAGTGTAGGGGTCGTCGTCCTTGAGGTCTTCCACCTTGAGGCCGAAGGCGCGGGCGAAGAAAGGATCGGCGTTGAAGGCCTGGCGCATGGCGGCGTTGATTTTGTCGCCCACTTTTTTGCCGGTGAATTCTTTCTGGGCCTCTTCCTTGAGGTCGCGGATGAAGAAGAAAGCCTCCTTCTCGCCGCCGTAGTCGGCCGAGATGCTGTCGTTCACGTCGATGGTATCGGGTTGGACATAGTTGCCGTAGCGTTCGCGCAGCTGGTTCTCCTGGCTGTCGATTTCCTCCTCGCCGGGGACGATGGTGAAGTCCATGACGGCGGGCAGGGTTTTGTAGTCGATGTTGACCTCGGGCCGGAGCGCATATTCGTAAGTGAAGGTGAAATTGTCGGGGTTGTCGAAATCGACTTCGGATTTCCCTTCCACGGGCATGGGCTCGAAGATGTACTTCACGTTGTTGTCCTTGAAGTACTTGTCAATCTGTTCGTTGACGATACGGTCGATTTCCATCACGAGGATGTTCTTGCCGTACATTTTTTGGATGATGCCCATGGGGGCGTTTCCTTTGCGGAAGCCGGGGACGGCCACTTCGCGACGTTGTTTCTTTAACGCTTTATCTACGTTTTCGGCGTAGTCTTCCTTTTGGATTTCAATGACGAGTTCCTGCACTTGGCCGGGAACGTTTTCGCTCTTAATATTCATTCAGTCAGTGTTTTATATTTTATTCTACAAAAAAACACACAACGCCATGGGGCATTGCATGTTCAAACATTTCCCATTGTCATCGGCTACTCTTCGGCGCCATCGGTGGTTTGCTCGACTTGGGTGGGCGTCTCGTGGGTGCTGTTGTACTCGCTCTTGGCCATGAAGGCGCAGACGAAGCAGAGCAGCATGATGCCGGCGGCAAGTCCCCACGTGGTTTTCTCCAGCACGTCAGCGGTTTTGCGCACGCCCATCACCTGGTTGGAGGAGGCGAAGTTGGATGCCAGGCCGCCGCCCTTGGAGTTTTGGATGAGCACCACGAAGGCCAGCACGATACTTGCCAAAATGATTAATACTACACACAATGTAAACATCTCTTTGCTTTTTAGTTTATGACTTAATTTGTTACTTTTTATCTTTCTGCGAAGCGAATTCTTTGCAAAAACGGTGCCAAAATCACTCTCCTGCCATCATTTTTTTCAGCTCTTCGATTCGGGCGGCAAAAATACTATTTTTTTCGGGAAAATGCAACTTCAATATTTCGAACATCTGGATGGCTCGGTCATAGTATCCTTGCTCTGCGTAAACATTTGCTAATGATACACTTACGATACTTTGATCCTCCACGGAGCTTTCCATTCCGTAGTCGGCTTCGGCATCGTGCACTTCGGGGGAGTAGATGATTTTCGGCGCGTCTTTGGAGAATTTTTCAATCAGCTGGTCGATAAGGGCTTGCCGGTTCTCGTGGTCGGGGGCGGGATGCTTCACGAAGATGGGGTTGAGGGGCTGGGCGGCAGGCTTGTGGGGCTCCACCATGTTGAGCTGGGGCTTCTCGCGCACCGCCATCACGGGGGCGGTCTCCAAAGGCAGCTTGTCGAAACGCAGTTTGTCGGGCAGCGTCAGCAGCATCCTGGCCTTTTGCCGGGCTGAGGCCTTCAGCGTCTGGTCTTTCAGGCAGAACATGTTCAGCAGCGGCGAGGCCGGATATCTGCGTTGCAGCTCCTGAAGCGTTGTCTGGGCCTTCCCCTGGTTAGACTCTACGTAGTCTGTGAAATAAATTTTTTCCATTTGGCGAAAATCAGGCGGCAAAGATATGTTTTTTTATGGAATGCGGGACGAAAAAAATGTAATTTTGCACCCGCTTTTTTAATGATACCTGACAATGAAGAAAATATTGACAACCTGCCTTTTTGTTGCGCTGCTGGCGCTCGGTAATGCCCAGACACAGCCCATGAGGTTCCTCGGCATCGGTATGAACAGCACGCTCTCCACGTTTGTCTCCAAGCTGAAAGGAAAGGGCTTCGTGGAGGACGCGAGCCATTCGAAGCCGAATTACACGGTGATGAAAGGGACGTTTGCGGGAGAACGTGTCAAGGTTGAGATTCGCTCTGCCGCCAAAACGCACCTCATTTACAAAGTCGATGTCTTTTTCAACATGAGTACCCAGTTCACCTATCCCGACCTGCAGGGGCGGTTGAGCGGCAAGTACGGCGAGATGGCCCAGGAGGTCAACGAAATCAAGGATGAACCCATATACGTCAAATACACCACCGACTACTCCCGGTGGCTGGTCAACACCGACACCCTGACGCAGGAGTCCAACACTATTATCCTTTCCAAGTGCAGTTACCACAGCACCTCCCCGGTGGTCATCACCTACATCGATGGGAAGAACTCCAAAGTGGAAGCGCTGGAGGTCAATTCGGATTTTTGATGGTTTAGTGGTTTAGTGGTTTAGTGGTTTAGTGGTTTAGTGGTTTAGTGGTTTA
>CAMVBK010000077.1:0-11798 GCA_947165685.1 uncultured Bacteroidales bacterium
AAAAAGCAATCACCAATAAGAGACAAACGGTCAACCTTATTTAGGCATTGACAACTTGAAACCTGAAACCTGAAACCTGAAACCTGAAACCTGAAACTAACGCCCTGTCTCCATAGCTTGAAAAGTGTATTTTTGCGGCTTGAAAAAAAAGGACAGAGACGATGACGACGAGAGCAAAAAGAACGGCATGGGGCATTGGCCTGGCCATCCTCCTCGCGGTGGGCGCGTTTGCCATTTTCGGGCGGCACACCCGGATAGCGGAGAGTGTCAAGCAGCAGACGGCCGTGCTCCTCAAGAAGGAGTACATCCCCGACCAGCGTGTGGATCTGGAAACCACCATGGCTTACAGGCAGTTGGATTCGGTATATGGTGCTTTCAGGCAGCATTTCCGGATGCACTACCAGACTATCGCGACGGCCACGTTCCCTGACAGCAGCCGCATCATTCTCATCGCCGAACCTGCGCCTTTCCTCGAACCCGACAGCGTGGAGGCCGTCTGTAGCCGGTTCACGCACCGGACCTCGCGGCGGAATTTCAAGATCGGCTACGATGGCTATGTCACCGACATGGCCGTGGTCTTGGGTAATGCGACAACGGAAAACCTTGACAACCTGGTGTCCAAGATTTCGAATCTGCAGTTTCTGTCAGGCTACAAGCCCAATGCCCTCGATCTGTCTGCCGGGGTGGAGCGACGCTATTTCACCGGCGACAATCTGGACTACCAAATCACGCTGGCCGAGTTCGACGACTGGTTTTTTGCCGCAGGAGAGCCTTTCATTGACGAGGGCGACACGGCGCATGATCTTACGGTCGGCGACATGTTCAGCCAGCAGCGGCGCGGGGTTTTCTTCAGCCGGGAGCCGGGGCTGGTGGCCTGGAGTATCCGCCGCGACAGCGATTTGTCGGAACAGGTCGGCGACATCCGCCGCTTCGCCCTTGATGCTGACCTCATCCTCGGCGCGTTGCGGGATTCCGCCACCCTTGTGGTCATCGGGCGCGAGCGCGAGGCACCGCTGGAGACGCTTCCGCCCCTACGCGTGGAGACCGTCCTGCTCATCGCCTCCATCAGCAGCAAGGAACTCTCGCAAAGTCTTGACATCAACGACTGCATGGCTGGGAAAATGGGTAACGGACGCGACTGGTGCCCTACCTATCTTAGCCGCGAACTGGAAAACACCGAGCTGGGACATCTGCTCACCATCACCGACGTGTTGCTCAAGGATTGGTCGGAGAACGGGACCATACAGGAGGCCAGCTATCGCTATCCGTCGCCGGGACGCTTCCCCTTCGACCAGCCCCTGTTCCGGAAACTCGGCCTCGACGAGTTGGTCTATAACTGGAACACGGCGAACACGATGTACGCCATCGACTTGCCGGACTACACCATCTACACGCTGAATCGCACGGGAGCCCTCCCCGTCTCCTATTTCCACTCGCAGTCGAGCCACGCGAGCGTCGGGGCGCAGTATGAGCGCCAAGCGGGCAACTATTTCGCCCGTTCCGGAAACACCGACATCGCCCGGGTTGTGCAGTATGTCGCTCTTTACCAGTTGTTTATGGATAATGGTATTCACTATGGCGGCAAACTGCTCCATTCGGCTTTCCCATCGCAGAAGCCCTATCTTCTCGCCAAGCCTTGCCGTGACCTGATGGATATTCTCAAAGGGTTGACAGACAGTCGGATAGACGCTCTTTCCGATACGCTCACCCGCATCCATTTCGCCGCATACGGGGAGAAGCAGGTGAGCAAGCAGCTTCGGAAGAATGAACGGGACTACAATTTCACCTACACCGACGAACATGAGCAGGAAATCTACCGCAACGTCAATCAGAGTGAGAAAAGAGCGCTGGCCGAAGAGTTCCGCGGCGTGCGTTCGATGCTGGGCGGGCTTTCTGAAGAGGAGTACACGAAACTGGTGCGCTATCTTGCCTATCCGCGCGGCACTACCGTCAACAGCCGCGAGACCTACAACCGCATGTTGCGGGCGCAGAGCGTCAATAAGCTCCTGCGGCATATCGGCAAGAACAATCTCCCGCTGTTGGGCATCGATCTGGCGAAGGTGCGCGACTATTTCGTGGGCAGCCTCCGGAACAGTGGCGGCCGTTACATGAAGTCGCCGTCGGTCATCGTCACTTACAACGACCTCAACACCACCGGCGGTCACAACATCTCGTCGAGGATCAGCCGTGTGGGTAGCACGACGAACTATAAGCGGTCGGGTGGGGGAGCTCCGGTGGCGCAGGCGACCGTTCCTGCGCATCCCGGAAATTCGTCGAATCCGCCAAAGAGCACTGCGCCGTCCAAAGGCTCCCCTTCTTCCAAAGGTGTTCCGTCATCAGGGACAAAGCCAGCCAATAGCGGGAAGGGCTCTTCCACGTCGCGAACGACGACGAAAAGCGCATCGTCGGCACCCGCGCGTCCTTCCTCTGCCGGTTCGGTGCGCCCGCGCAGCAGCGTGATCTCCAGCGGCGCCCGCTCCACGAGAGGATTCTGAGACGATTAGTAAGTTTAGTAAGTTTAGGAGGTTTAGTGAGTTTAGTGAGTTTAGTGAGTTTAGGCGGTTGAGCTTTGAACTTTGAACTTTGAACTGTTGGCTGTTGGCTGTTGGCTTTTAGCTCTTGGCTCTTAGCTCTCAGCTCTTTGAGCCTCTCCCGCGTAACTTTTTTTGAACAAAATCCGTAAAAAAGGGGGCGAAAATTAAAAAAAAATCGTACTTTTGCATCCTTTTTTTAAGTATGAATTTTTGATTTGTTAATGTTTACCAAAATGAACACGCGATTTTCTCGTAAACTGAAGTGTCTTTTTCTCTTTGGCCTGATGCTTTGTTGCTCGAATTTTGTGACGGCGCAAGAAAGCTCCCATTCCGTTGCCGATAACAATTGGTCGGAGCATGTTCCCCAATATGAAATCCGTTTCCGACCGATAGATGCTACCTGTTTCAACAATGCGCACATGCTCTATGCCGTGGTGGACAAAAACAACCCTGACATACCGCTCGACACGACCACGCTTCGTCTGGCCGGGCTGGATGAAATCCGCATTTACCATGCCCAAACCGAATTGGACACCACCAAGCACCGCAGTGCTTTCTATAAGGGCGGATGGGACACCCTGACGCTCGATTATGGCACGTATGTGTTTGGCGTGGAGGCTGTTATGCGTGAAGGAATCGGCGAAGGCCTTGACTATGTGGTGGTTGACACCAACACGGTGCTGTCCATCGGCACCAGTTACTCCATGCCCAAGGCGGCGGCCATGTCGGTGAGTGCGTTCTCCCGCGATGCCTTAGGCAACCTGCCCACGCTGGCGTGTATGCCCACAGGTCGGGTACAGCTGAGAATCGAGGACGGCGCTTTCCCCTATACCATCACTGTGCATCCCCACGACAACCCTGACAGCGTGTTCAAGACGGTCACCTTCGACGACCGCATGTACAGCGGCAACGACGAATGGCGTTACGACTACAAGGACTATTACACGATCGACAGTCTGCCGGCCGGCGACTGGGACTTTTACCTTGAGGACGGCTGCGGTTCCGGTTTGCCCCGCACCGGTGCAATTGTGGAGACCGTGCAGGTTCCCAATCTCCACGACATCGAGGTGTACGCTGCATCCGGAAACCCCCATTACAACCAGCTTGCCCCATACGACTCCAACGTGATCCGTATCAATGCGGAACTCGACATGCCGTATTACCCCTATTTGGACTCGTTGGCCAAATATATGTCCTATCGCATCTACCTTGACACTTTGGACAACAGCCAGCATGTGGCTTGGGACCCCTATCCGCAGCCGCTGAAGGTCAAGACTACCCTGTATGACACCATCGTGGGGCTGAAATATTGCGATTTTTATGGCAACACCATTGTGTTTGAGTACAAATTCGACATGCCTGCGTGCACGACCTTCTCCGTGAAGGACACCTTCCACTACTACAAGCCTAACGAAAAGTGGTTCGAGAAGCGGTCGGAATATGTGATTGACAGCGCGTCCACGGTGGATTCGTGCGGCCGGATCTGGTATTCGCATCGCGACTATTATGCCATCCGCTACCGTTCCTACGAGCCGGACTTTGTGAACGGCACCATCGATGACGACAACCTCTACCGCCGCTATCACTTCACGTTCCCCGTTTATTGGTACTATTACGATGAAGACAATAACGTTATCAAGATTGATACGCTCAGGGATATCTACCAGAACATCGCGGCGACCTCCAAGCTGACCTACGAGGAGGCTTACGCGTATTTCCAGCCGGAGAACCCGTCGTTCAGCCGTCGTGTCAGGCGGCAGCTCGTCGGGGCGAAGGGATGCGAGCTGTACGAGACCGAGGACATGATGTATTTCGACCGGAAGGTGCAGTCGGAGGCCCCGTCGTGGTCGTTGAGCACCCATGCGTCGGGCCATTGCTGCGAGATCCCGCGCACCATCACGCTGACCGAGAGTCACGGCTCGGAATACGATATGGATAGTGTCGTTATCGAGTTGGTGACGAGTCCGTATGACAACCTTTACAACTTCAAGGCGGTGTATGACGGCACCACGCACACTTGGGAGGTCGAGAAGTACAATTTTGAGAACACGATGGAGGTTATTGGCGCTTCGGACGGGCGTTCCATGGAGTTGTCGGCCTATTGCATGCCGGGAGGTCCGTACCGTTTCGTCGTGACCACCCCATGCGGGCAGTATGCGGTGAACCGCGACATTGAGTTCCCGGAGATTTACCGCACTCGTCTGACGGCGGAGCCCCGTTTCGCCGTGCACGCCGAGTGTTCCGACGAATACATCCGCTGTACGCAGGGCAAGGTGGTGCGCATGGCTTTCAGCCGCGACCCGCACACCGGCGTGGAGCGCACGCGCATTGACTCGCTGACCACCTACTATGAAATCGTTGATGGCCCGCCCGGCGGATACTCCACCAGCGACCATACTAAGTATATGTTGAAGGACTCCATCCGCATCTCTATGCCCGGCCGTTACATCCTTCGTGTCTATCCCGACCATAGCGAGGAGCTTTGTGAGGACTACGAATATTTCGACACCATCTACTACGACGGCAATTCCGTGGAGTTCGACTACGCCCTGGCGTTGCTCTGCGACGAGAACACCACTTCCGGCACCGCCTACGTGAAGGCTCGGAAAGGCACACCGCCGTATGCCTATACCCTCTACAGCGAAAAGGATCTTGGAGGTATCGCATTGGCACATGACACGTTGGACGGCAATCAGGTTTTCGTCGTCCCGGACACGGTGTTCGTGAATGCCGGGGTGGAACTTTCCCCCCAGCGCGAGCTCTCGTGCCTCGTGCAGGATGCCTGCGGCTCCTATTTCCGCATCAACTTCTATCCGCAGGTGCTGGCTGACTTGCAGAAAACTTGGTTCAATGGCGGTTTGAAGGCCGACACCACCTGCGAGGGCGCCACCATCCAAATCCACGCTCTGCATGTTTCTGAAATTTTCACCTACCAATGGACTGGTCCTGACGGGTTCTATTCCGAGTCCTCCGATCCTTACCTGTTCATTGAGCGCGGCTCCGGGGTTGGGTACTACAAAGTGACCATCCGAGGAACCGGCTGCCCGAGTGACATCTCCGACAGCATCTTCCTCGGGGTGAAACCCTCACCGACAGTGACGATCAGTCCGATGGGCGAGGTGTGTCCCGGCGAGGAGGTGGAGCTGAAGGTTGTCCCGCATGTGGGCATCGACACGCTGGCGAACTTGAAGGTGAATTTCACGGTTGCCTTAGACAACGGCACGAACGTCTATACCCGCTCGTTTGACAGCGTTACCAGCGGCGACACGGTGCGGTTTACCTACATTCCGACTTCGGAGACCAAGATATACCCGCAAAGCATCGTGGATGCCGAGTGCGGTTACCATTACGCCGACCCCGGCGACACGGTGGTGCTGCGGATGAGCGGAAGGTCCGTCACGCCGTGCAACATCATCACCACCCCCGACACGGTCTGCTACGGCGGTACCGGGCACCTCACGGCCACGCTGAACCTTGAAGGCCGGCCCGTGAGCGAGAAGTTTCCCACCCACGTGCGCTGGTACGGCGACTACGAGATGCACCATCTGCTCTCCGATACGGTTATCCGGGGGGATGTTTCCATGTATGACACGGCTGGTCTGACCAAGCGCACGATATTGTATGTGAGTGTGAATCAGGAGGATATGTGTCCTTCAACCATCGGCATCCCGAATAATGCGACGAATATGGTCCATGGGGACACCACGAGGATGAACTGCGCCGATGTCATCCGCTTCTACGATCCGGGCGGCCCGGACGGCACCTATCCCGTGGGCACGGCCTCCAAGCAGGTGTTCACGTCCGTTGACGGCCGTCCCGTGGCGTTGCACTTCGAGTCGCTGAATTTGGCCACGCCGTCCTACCTGTACGTCTTTTCCGGCACGACGGTGCACCAGGACTCGTTGCTCTACTTCTTCGGCTACGGTTCCACGCCTCCGGAGCTCATCGTCTCCCGCAGCAACAGCATGACGGTCTATTTCTCGCCCGGCCCGCTCACCTCCGATGGTTGGAGTGCCATCGTGAGCCCGGCGCCCGGCATGGCCATCGCGGATGTGTGGCCGCACAACGAGGTCTTCTTCTCCGACGAGCTGTGCTACGTGGAAGGCGTTCCCTACACGCCGCCGTTCAGCGGGTGGGAATCCGTGGTGAGCCGGGAGCTCCTCGACGATCGTTTGCAGCATCCCGGCACCTACACATTCGTTTCCCACTTCCAGGACATTCACGACTGCGACTCTTCCGTGGTGTTTATGCTCAGGGTGAACAGCGCCCCGCTGCGCGGAGACACCACGGTTGTGATCCTCGACAACACCGGCGGTTTCCGCTGGCACGACAGGGTCTATACCGAGACCGGACAATACACCTATTCCGTGAGCGGCGCCACCGCCCCCTCGGGATGCGACAGCGTTGACCGGCTCAACCTCATTGTGCTGAAGGTCGATACCTCCGACAACGAGATTTGTGTTGGGGAGACGACGCAGTTGCACGTGCAGGTGCACACCCCGAACATTGTGGGAAGTTTCGATATCCCCTCGATGGTGGGCGATGTGGTGTGCCAGCGGGTGGTGCAGTCGGAAGAGGGTAGTTACACCAAGACCGAGATCCTCCGTCCCGATTCCTTCTTGCTGCACGCGGATGATGAAGGTCTCATCCCCATGGGGGTGGTCTTCTTCGTCGATCCCGCCGACAATGCGCACGGTCTGGCAATCGCGCTTGTTGACGCGCATGACACCTGTATCTGGGCGAGCGATAGCCGTATTACCAACACACAACCATTGGGAGGCACAGGCACCAAACAACACTACATGGCTCTTTTTGATATGAAAGGGAATGAACATACGAAGGATATTTTGCAATCGGCGAAGAATTTACTATTGGCGGGATATTTGGTGGGTACCGAAGCGGAGGTGGCGCCTGCAGCCTATTATTGCCACTATTACGACCACGTCACCCAGACAACAGGCAGCACTCATCTTGCTTATCCAGACTGGTATATGCCCTCTACGGGTGAAACTTGTCTCTATCTATCCGAACGTTTGGTGGTTAACAGCACGTTACAGAAGATAGGAGATTATTTGGAATCGTCGGGATCCGCCTATCGTGCCGAAATACCCTTCGATGGTTTATGTACTGATACTGGTTATTGGACTTCCACAGAATACAACGCAGAAACTGCCGGCCATATAAACCAAAAGGGACAGTTGCGTAACCATAAAAAAGACGGATCGGCATCTTCCGGCTGGCGTCGTGTTATAAAATATGTTCGTGCGATTTTCGCCTATTAGGTTTTTATTTTAAACCGACATGCTGATGGTTAAGATTTATAAGAGAAAGATAGAGATGAAAGCAATAAATACAAGAATAGCGGGAAAGTGGAATCTGATGAGCGCCTTTTTGCTGGCCGCTGTGATGGCCTTTTGCCCATTGGTGGTCGCGCAGACGAACCCTTCCGATGAACAGTCGGAGCGGCTGGTCAAAGTCGGCGACATCATCCAATTCCGCGATGGTTCTAAAGGTGTGGTCTGTCATGTGAACTCTGATAGCCCCTACACTGGCTGGGTGGTGGCGTTGGAGGATTTCAATGTGTCGGCACTTAAAATGATGCCAACGAACTATTGTGAATTTCTCAATGATATGGGTGGATGTACCAGTGGTTCTGATATGATAGGTTGGATAACAACATATTCCGTTACCAGTGAGGAATGGCCGTCGATAGGGTATGAGAACACGAGAAGGCTGTTGGAGAACGGGTCGCCCATCGCACAGGCTTTGGCGGAGAGTGATGACTACAATTTCTACAACGGCTGGTATATTCCTGATGCCTTCCAAATGCAGTCGTGGTTTACCAAATTGCCGATTATCAGAGATTCGGCGAATGCCAATGGGGACAACATCCCCGCATCGGGCGCTACTCCAGCTAATGACAGATACTGGTCCAGTTCGAGGGAAGGCAACAATATGGTTTATTTGGATTACGCTACTGGACAAATGAAAGCTATAGGTCCGAATTCGACTGGTCTGAAACTCCGTCCTGTGCGTGACTTCAACCTTGGGGAGGCGTTCGTTTACTGGGATTCTTTGGCGGCGAACGGCGACACCAACAACGTGATGAACGTCAGTCCGCCGGTGACCACCGACTATGGGGCCACGATAGAGTACGGCACCCACGAATTCCATCTCACTAGTACTGTTCTGGTTCACGACAGTTATGACAGGGACACCATTTCGGACGTTGTGTGTAAGACAAATAGCCGTTATTCCTGGAGACTTCACGACAATTTTTACAACAAAGACATTACTCGGAGCATAAAGCCGGATACTATGACCGCCCGCCCCGAGCCCTACTTTTATCGGGACACCCTTCATACCACCAACGGCTGTGACAGTATTGTCACGCACAAGATATGGATTATCGACAATTGTGAATATATCGTCAAAGACACCATCTGTCCGCTGAAAGAGGGCGGACAGTATCATCTGGACACCACTTTTGTGCTCGGGACTGGTTACGATCATAATTTCAGGTATGATACCACGTTCTCTTTTGGCACGACTCCGGGTCTGTATGAACACTATGACACCATTAGTTACACGGAGGGTGATGTCACTTCGCAAATTCCTTTGACCGCCTATCTGTATCTTTATTTCTACGATACATATTTCTTTGAAGAAGAGGCTGTTGTATGTAATAACGAACAAGAATACCAATGGGCTAACCACAGAACGTTGGCGATTCCCGCAGAGGCAGGCACATACATCTATTGGGACAGTCTCGAAACCCAGAATGGCTGTGACAGTATATATAAGTTGTCACTGACGGTGAAAGCCGCCAGTACGGGAACAGATGTGCAGTCGGCCTGCGACACCTACACGTGGATTGATGGCGTGACCTACACCGAGAGCACAAACACCCCGACCTACAACCTCACCAATGCTGTCGGTTGCGACAGTGTGGTGACATTGAATCTGACCATCTACAAAAGTCCCCAAGTGACTTTGTCGGAGCAGACGGTCTGTAACAATGTCGGTACGGCGGACATTAAAGCGCAGGTGACTCCCGGAAGCAGCAGCGATCTTTCCTATTCGTGGACAGGGTATGCCGATTTCGTGCCTTCCACGCAGCAAAGCAACCCAGTTTCCATCAAGATTCCGGACGACCCCGATGCCTGCGATGCCGAATATCCGGTGACCTTGACGGTGACTCAGAACGGGTGTTCCGCCACCGCCACCGCCAAAGTGCGCGTGGAATCGACAATACCCGTTATCACGCCCAGGGTTCCTCTCGACAGCCTTATCGCCGTGTGTAATCCGACTGTGAATGCCCCTTCTGCGCAGGATTTCGTCGTGAACGACCCTTGTGCGCAGCATCCCGAAGTGACCTTGAGTGAGGAGACCGAGACGGTGCACGGATGCGAGCACTCCCTCTCGTGGGTGGCTTCGTATGCGAACACGTGCCACTCGGCTGCGGATGTGGTGGTGACCTACCGCTGGAAAGAGACGAATGCCGCCGACACCACGGCCGTGGTATGCGACAGCCTCCGGTGGTACGGCGAGACCCTTGTCTCTGGTGGCGACTACGCGCATCTCTTCAGCGGTGTCAATGCCTGCGGCTGCGACAGCGTGCGGACCCTGCACCTGACTGTGAAGCAAAGCACGCACGACGTGCTCGAACTGGTTCGTTGCGGCAGTGCGACATGGTATGGCTCCACTTATACGGAATCCGGGACTTACACCCGCGAACATGTCAACAGCAATGGATGTCCGAGTGTTGATACGCTGAAGCTGACGGTCTATCCCGTCTATGCCCTGACCGTGGACAGCACCGTATGTTCCGACAAACTGCCCCTCACGTGGAACGGTGTCCAGTTTGCGGATGCCGGCACCAAGACGGTCACGTTGAAGACTGTCGAGGGCGATTGCGACAGCGTGGTGACGATGCGCCTGACGGTGAACCCGTCTCCGGTGCTGACGGTGACACCAGCGCCGCTCACCGTCTGTGAAGGCGAGGAGGTAACGTTTATGCCGTCGGTGGAGAACTGCGGCGACATCCTTTACGAGGAGGCGTTCAGCGGAGTGACGGTCAATAATAGCGGCACCATAACGGACATTTCGGAGCAGGCACCGTTGTTTGCCACGGCCAACGCGGTGTATGGCGGAGGGGGAAATTCCATCCGCCTTGGTAAAACCAACCCCTCCTATACGTATGGTGAAATCACCACGAAACCCTTGAATTTAGAGAAAGATTTTGTCCTTACCCTCAGTATGAAGGGGTGGGGGAGCAGCAATCTCGTTCCTACCCGGCTTGTGGTGTCGGTGGGGGAAGGCGCTGCCGTGCAAACCGACTCGGTGACGTTGCCCGGCTATACGGGTGACGGCCAGTACGAGCATTATCCTTTCGCGTTCCATGCCGCCGGGCCGGACGCGGTCATCACCATCAAGGCCATCAATGAGCCGAAAGACGGCCTCCAATACACGGAGGAGCGTTTCTATATAAACCATGTCCTGATCCAAGACAACGCCGTCTGTACGCTCGCTTGGAGCGATGCCGCCGGCAATCCGGTTTCCGCTTCGGGCGACCATTCGTTGACGGTGACGGCTTCGGAGACCACTACTTACACGGTGACGGCGACAACTTCAAAGTCGTGCACAGCGAGTCAGTCGGTGGATTTGGCAGTGAAGAAGAAGTCCTACGGCGACACCACGGCCACGGTGTGCGGTTCGTTCACATGGTACGGTGTGGAGTACACCACTGTGCCGGATCCGCTGCCCACGCACACGTTCACCAATGCGGCGGGCTGCGACAGCGTGGTGACGTTGCACCTGACGCTCAACGCCCGCATCGAGGTGGAGAAAGACACGACGGTGTGTGGCGCATTCGAATGGGATGGCGATACCTACACCACGTCCCAGACGGTGAAGAAGACGTTCACTTCCTCATTGGGCTGCGACAGTGTGGTGACGATGGAGGTGACGGTGAACCCCGTGGATTCCGTCCACTATGACGAGGAGACGGTCTGCGCTGGCGGGACGTACAGCGCCCACGGCTTCACCTATACCGCTCCATACAGCACAACGGGCAGCGTCCACCGCGACACGATCCGTGCGACCAATGCCCACGGCTGCGACAGCATCGTGACGCTGACGCTGACGGTGAACCCCGTGGATTCCGTCCACTATGATGAGGAGACGGTCTGCGCTGGCGGGACGTACAGCGCCCACGGCTTCACCTACACCGCTCCTTACAGCACGCACCCGAGTGTCCACCGC
>CAMVBK010000078.1:0-11406 GCA_947165685.1 uncultured Bacteroidales bacterium
TGGCCGTTGGCTATTGGCCGTTGGCTATTGGCCGTTGGCTATTGGCCGTTGGCTAAAAGCTAAAAGCCAAAAGCTAAAAGCCAAAAGCTAAAAGCCAAAAACAAAAACAAAGACAATTAACAACAAAAATCAACGAACAAACATGGAAAAACTGATCATAACCGCCGCTATTTGCGGTGCCGAAGTGACAAAAGAACAGAATCCCGCTGTCCCTTACACCGTTGAGGAAATCGTGCGCGAAGCCAAGAGCGCGGTAGATGCCGGCGCAGCCATCGTGCACCTGCACGTGCGCGAGGACGACGGCACGCCCACCCAGAGCCGCGCCCGCTTCCAGGAATGCGAGGACGCCATCTACAAGGCCTGCCCCAACGTCATCCTGATCCCGTCCACCGGCGGTGCCGTGGGTATGACCCCCGACGAGCGTCTGCAATCGACCGACACCACCCCGATTCCCGAGATGGCCACCCTCGACTGCGGTACCTGCAACTTCGGCGACGAAATCTTCGACAACACGATGCCCACCATGCGCGCCTTCGGCAAACGCATGATCGAGCGCGGCATCAAGCCTGAATACGAGTGCTTCGAGATGGGTCACCTCGACACCATCCTCACCATGGCCCGCAAGGGCGAGGTTCCCGGCGCCCCCATGCAGTTCAACTTCGTGCTCGGCGTCCCCGGCTGCACCCCCGCCACCGTCGACAACCTCTGCTGGCTCGTGAAGAACATCCCCGCCGGCAGCACCTGGACGAGCACCGGCATCGGCCGCCACGCCTTCACCCTCGCCGCCCCCACCATCGTGATGGGCGGTAACGTGCGCGTCGGCTTCGAGGACAACCTCTACCTCGAACGCGGCGTCCTCGCCAAGAGCAACGGCGAACTCGTCGACAAAGTCGTCCGCATGGCCAAGCTGCTCGGCCGCCCCATCGCCACCTCCGACGAGGCGAGAGAGATCCTCGGACTCAAGAAATAGTCCCCGGATTTCAACCGGCAACCCCTATCGAAAACGCGCCCCGGAAGCCTCCGGCGCGCGTTTTTTGTGCTTCGAAACAGCCTCGGAATACCACAAAACGCTCTTACGGAGACGCGGATTGTTATTCTACGAAGTTCAATATCAACAGCTTATGAAAAAAATCAAGAAAAACGTTTTCGGTGTCGAATCATATCGAAAAAAGTGTATTTTTGCACCGTCTTTTTGACAGACGATCTGTTAGCTCAGTTGGTTTAGAGCGCTTGCTTGACAGGCAAGAGGTCACTGGTTCAAATCCAGTACAGATCACTGAGGTCGCGATTCGTCGCGACCTTTTTTTTTCCGCAGCCAAAAAATTAACGCGCAAGCCCCGAAAAATTCCGAGGGTATCATATTTTTGTGTAAATTTGCCGCTTCATGTCAAAAAAATAGAAATTTAACATCAAATACTTATGAGTCAGAGACATAGCGACTATCTCTTCGAGACTTCCTGGGAGATTTGCAACAAAGTGGGCGGCATCTACACCGTCCTTTCCACCAAAGCGGCCACCGTGGTCAACAGCTACCGCGACCAGTACATCTGCATCGGGCCCGACATTCCGAAAGAATACAACGACGATTTCGTGGAAGACCCGGACCTCTTCCGCAACTGGCGCGACATCGTGGCCCGCGACGGCCTGAAAGTGCGCATCGGCCGCTGGCAGATCGTGGGCTCCCCCGTGGTCTTCTTAGTCGATTTCACCAGCTTCTTCGAGAAGAAGAACGAAATCCTGACCAAGTTCTGGCTGCGCTACAAGCTCGACTCCATCTCCGGACAGTGGGACTACATCGAGCCCGCGCTGTTCGGCTATGCCGCCGGGCGCGTCATCGAGAGCTTCTACAACTTCTACTGCAACTCGATGGACAAGATCGTGGCGCAGTTCCACGAATGGATGACGGGCACGGGCATCCTCTACTTGGAGTCGGTGGCACCGCAGATCGCGACCGTCTTCACGACCCACGCCACGGTGCTGGGACGCTGCATCGCCGGCAACGGACTGCCGCTATACTCTGACATCCAGCAATACAACCCGTTCGACACGGCCGCGCGCTTCGGCGTGCAGTCCAAGTTCTCGTTGGAGTCGCTGTCGGCCAAGCACGCCGACGCCTACACCACGGTGAGCGAAATCACCAACCGCGAGTGCGCCGCCTTCTTCGAGCGCCCCGCCGACGTGATCACCATCAACGGCTTCGAGAACGCCTTCGTGCCGCAGGGCGAGGCGTTCGACCGCAAACGCAAAGCCGCCCGCGAACGCCTGCTGCAGGTGGCCTCGACGCTGGTGCAGACGGACATCTCCGACGACGCCCTGTTAGTCATCAACAGCGGCCGCTACGAGTTCAAGAACAAGGGCATCGACGTGTTCATCAAGAGCCTGGCGAAGGTCGCCGAGGCCAACCCCGACCGGCCCGTCGTGGCCTTTATCATGGTGCCCGCCGGCCACAGCGGCCGCAACGAGGAAATCGCCGCGCAGATGACCCAGCCGGTGAGCGGCGTCCCTATGGCCGACCGTTTCGTGACGCACGTGCTGCACGACCCCTATCACGATCCGATCCTCAACGAACTGAACAACAACGGATTGCATAATTCTCCGGAACAAAACGTGAAGATTGTCTATGCGCCGGTCTATTTGGACGGCGAGGACGGCATCTTCAACATGAAATATTACGACCTGCTGATTGGTTTCGACCTGTCGGTGTTCCCGTCCTACTACGAACCGTGGGGCTACACGCCGTTAGAGAGCATCGCCTTCGGCATCCCGACCATCACCACCTCCCTGGCGGGCTTCGGCGCATGGGTGCAGGAGCACTTCTCCCAGCAAGAGAGCGTCAGCGTGATTCCGCGCGGCGACCACAACGACGACGAGGTGATACAGGCCATCGCCGACCGCATCCTCTTCTACCACCATTGCACCGCCGCCGCCATGCAAGACATCCGCAAAGTGGCGACCAACATTGCCGAAAAGGCCCTGTGGTCGCATCTTTTCGAGAACTACGAGCAGGCCTACGACCTCGCGCTGACCAAGAGTGCCGAGCGTTACGAGCAGTACCAGAACAAAACCTCCAACGTGGGCATGATGGAGCAGGAACTCCAGGTGGAGAAACCGACCTGGCACCGCGTCTCCGTGAAGTCGCATCTTCCTGAGGACCTGAACCTTTTGGAGAAACTGTCGGAGAACTTGTGGTGGAGCTGGAACTTCGAGGCTCGCGAGCTTTTCGAGGAAATCGCGGGTCCCGCCCTGTGGAAGGCCTGCGAGGAGAACCCCGTCCACATGCTGCAGATGCTGCCCTACGACCGGATGGAGAACTTCGCCCAGAACGAGACCTATATCCACAAGCTCCATGCGGTCTATGACATGTTCAAGGCCTATATGGAGGAGCCGCAGTCGCGCAAGGAGGACCGCATCGCCTACTTCAGCATGGAGTTCGGCATCAGCAACGAGCTGAAGATCTTCTCCGGCGGCTTGGGGATGCTGGCCGGCGACTACCTCAAGGAGGCCAGCGACTGCAACGTGAACATGCTCGGCGTGGGGCTGCTCTACCGCTACGGCTATTTCCAGCAGCAGATTTCCGCGTATGGCGAGCAGGTGAACCTCTACCCGCCGCAGAGTTTCTCGAAACTGCCCCTCAAGCCCTACAAGGATGAAGAGGGCAACTGGTTGACTATCAGCGTGGCCATGCCGGGGCGCAACCTGTACGCTCGCATCTGGCGCGTCGATGTGGGGCGCATCCCGCTGTACCTGTTAGACACGGACTTCGACAAGAACTGGCAGGAGGACCGCGGCGTGACGGCCACCTTGTACGGCGGCGACGTGGAGAACCGGCTGAAGCAGGAGATCCTGCTCGGCATCGGCGGCGTGCGCATGCTCAAGGCCATCGGCGAAACCCCGACCATCTTCCATCTGAACGAGGGCCATGCCGCCTTCCTGAACTTGGAACGCATCCTGCAGGTGATGCAAGCCGAGCACGTCAACCGCCAGGTGGCCGTGGAGTTGGTGAAATCTTCGTCGCTCTACACCACCCACACGCCCGTGCCCGCCGGCCACGATTCCTTCACGGAAGACCTGATGCGCACCTATTTCGCCTCCTACTCACAGCAGTTCGATGTCAGCTGGGAGACCTTCATGGGCTTCGGCCGCAAGCACGACAGCGACACCTTCGACAAGTTCTCGATGAGCATCCTTGCGTGCCGTTTCTCGCAGGAAATCAACGGGGTGAGCCGCATTCACGGGCGCGTGTCGCAGGAGATGTTCGCCGACCTGTACGAGGGCCGCTTCGCCGAGGAGTCGCACATCGGCTACGTGACCAACGGCGTGCACTACCCGACCTGGGCGCACAAGAAATGGCAGACGCTGCACCGCCGCGTTTTCGGGGAGGATTTCACGAAAGACAGTTCCAACCCATTGGTTTGGAAGAAAATAGAAGAGGTGCCGGATTCGGAGATCTGGATTACGAAACAGGAACTCCGCCAGGAGATGATGGCGGCCATCCGTTCCATGCTGGACGAGCAGATGCGCACGCGCAACGAGTCGCCCGCGCTGATCGACGCCACGCTACGCGCCCTGCGTGACGATGTGCTGACCATCGGTTTCGCCCGTCGCTTCGCCACCTACAAGCGCGCCCACCTGCTCTTCATGAACGAGCAGAAACTCAAGGCGCTGCTCAACAACCCGGCCAAGCCGGTGCAGTTCATCTTCGCGGGCAAGGCGCACCCGCACGACAAGGCCGGCCAGGACCTCATCAAGCGCATCATCGAGCTGAGCCGCAAGCCGGAGTTCATCGGCAAGATTGTCTTTGTGGAGAACTATAACATGATACTGGCCAAGAAGTTAGTGTCGGGATGCGACGTGTGGATGAACACGCCGACGCGTCCGTTGGAGGCTTCGGGCACCAGCGGCGAAAAGGCCGTCATGAACGGTGTCCTCAACCTGAGCGTGCTCGACGGTTGGTGGGCCGAAGGGTATGTCCCCGGTGCCGGCTGGGCCCTCAAGGAGCAAATCACCTACCAGGACAACCGTATGCAGGACGAACTGGATGCCGAGACTCTCTATAACATTATCAATGAGATGATTACGGAGACATTCTACGTGCGTGACGCACAGGGCATCCCCACGGAGTGGGTCAAAATGATGAAGAAATGCTTCACGCAGATTTCCCCGCATTTCACCATGAAGCGCCAGTTGGACGACTATTACCGCAAGTTCTACCATAAACTGATGAACCGTCACCAGCTCCTGAGCAAGAACAGCAACGAGAATGTCAGGGTGCTGCTCAAATGGAAAGAGCATGTGCTTTCGAACTGGAACAACATCCAATGCCTCGGGCTGGAATACCAGAAGGCGGACAAGAACACCTACAGCGTGGGCGACCACCTGACAGGCCGTCTGCGACTGCTGCTCGGCGGCCTCCGCCCGCAGGACGTGAAAATCGAGATGGTGTTCATCTCCGCCGAGGACCACGGACAGAAGCCGAAATTGGAGTTCCGCGAGCCATTCGTCTTCGAGGCGGAGCACAACGGCGTCTTCTCGTTTGTCTGCAGCAAAGTCGTGCGCCGGGTCGGCACCTGGGACTGCGCCGTGCGCGTAATTCCCAGCCATGAGCTCCTCCCGCACGACCAGGATTTCAACATTGTAAGGTGGATTTAGGAAGGTTAGGATGTTTAGGATGTTTAGGGAGTTTAGGACTTGAATCCTGGATCTAAAACTACGCTTATGAACAATGGTTTCTGGATGAAGGAGTTTGCCGGTTTACCGACAGTGGTTGTGGCGAACGGCGAGGTGCCTTCTTCTGAATTGTCCTTAAATATATTGAAAGAAAAGAAGCGTGTCGTCTGTTGTGACGGCGCGCTTCAAAAGTTGTTGTCCGTCAATATCATACCGGACATCGTGGTGGGCGACGGCGATTCCATGGATTCCGAGGAATTGTCGAGGCACGGAATTCCCTATCACGCCGACAAGAGCGAGGAGTACAACGATCTCCAGAAGGCGTTGAAATACTGTATGGCAAACGGTTGCGAGGAGGTTTTGCTGCTGGGATGCGGCGGTCTGCGCGAGGACCATTTCATCGCCAACCTGAGCATCCTGGTGATGTATTCCGAGAAGATGCGGTTGTCGATGCTGACGGAGCACGGCGTCTTCAACGTGTTTCGCGGATCGGTCACGCTGTCGTCGCTCCCAGGGATGCAGGTTTCCGTGTTCCCGAGTGCCCCGCAGACAAAACTTTCCTTCAACGGGCTGAAATATCCCGTCAGCAATCGCTCCTTCCAATGGTTGTGGGAAGGGAGCCTGAACGAAGCGCTAAATGACTCGTTCGTTGTCGAGGCGAGCGACGACGAGCCGGTGGTGGTGTACAGGGCGCTTAACAGTTAGTAGTTAGCAGTTTGCAGTTTGACGTGCTGGCGGGTTAAATAGGCTTTTAGTTTAATTCATGCTGTATTAGTCTTAATATGACCGACAAATATCAATCTACAGGTGAACGTCCTGAAATTCACGGAGCGTTTAAGGTGTTGTTGTGCTTTATCGCGATTGTGACAATAATCAATGTTCCGCTCACCATTTTCGGTTATCGATGGTTCTCCAGTGCCCTTCCTTCCTCGAAGCTCTTTATAGCGGTCTCGATCTTCTTCTGTCTTATGCCACTCGTCATTGTGGTGATGGCATTCTTGTCGTTGCGTAAGCGACGCGGTGACACGATTTACCTACTGCGTGCATTTGTCTTGTTTATGATTCTGGGTACTCTGCCTTTGTTTTGGACTAATATGTCCGTATGGATGGTTGTGGGGTGTCTGGGAGTTTGGACTTCTTGTTTAATGTATCTGATTTTTTCCAAACAAGTAAAGCAGGTTTTCCCTATTGAAGAACGTCATTCTTCCCCGATATTAAGACTCATTTTGTTCGGACTATCTGTCCTGTATGTCCTGTTCAATTACCGTGTAGTAGAATGCCTCGTAAATGGAGTGCCTTTACCTGACATATTTTATGAAAAAACGGAAATATTCATAGATGAAAGCACTTTGAAGGAGAACGAGTATTCAGACGGGTTGATTCGTTTAGACAAACCCGCCGGACTGAAATGCGGCACCCATTGGATTGATGATAAGGACGTTATCACACTGTTCGATGATGATTGCTCGTATCTGATCCATTCTGATGTTTATGTGGAAGAAAACCGGTTGGATACAGATTCGTTGTTGGAAGAGCTGACCGACGAAGGGTTCAAAAAATATCCTGGCGAGGTGATGTCTGACAACAGTTGGTATTTGCCGGAGGGCAACATCAATGCACATCGCAAGTGCATGGTTTACAGTACAGAGCCTTATCCGACCATGGTAGATATGGTGTTGTTGGAGGATTGTCGAACCCCTAAGTACTGTGTGGTTTATGGCGTTTACGAGCAGGGCACCGGCAGCCACACGATGGACATTGTGGAGGCGATAAGGTTTCGGTAAATACAGGTAACAAAGCAATCTTTGTTAGTTCAGTTCATACTGATTATAGTCTAATAGCATTTTTGATAACCATCTCATGTAGAGAAACCACACTGACATATTCCTTGTTCTCAAAGTCTTCAATAAAATCAATAATTTGTCTTGGAAGTCGCTTTTCGTCATATAGAAAATATGATAAAGCTTGAATATCAATTAGGTATTTCATTTAACGGTATTATTCTGTAATCAAAGGCATCTTTCGCAGAAAACCGTAACGACACTTCAGCGAAGGACACCAGCACGTAGAAAAAAATTGTATCTTCGCCGCATCATCCTTTAACCCCTATACAATGAACAAAAGAATCATTCCGATACTGACTGTATTGTTGTTCAGCGTGTTAGCCACTTTCGGACAGTCGCTGTTGTGGAAGGTGAGCGGCAAGAAGATGAAAGCCCCTTCCTACCTGTACGGGACCTTCCACATCCAGGACGCGCGGGTAGCTTCGTTCGACACCACCGTGCTCAATGCGCTCAACCGCTGCGAGGCCTTCGCCGTGGAGATACTGTTTGACGAAATAGACTCGCGCGGCATCCAGAAGGCCATGATGATGCCCGAGGGCAAGTACCTCAACACCCTGTTGTCGCTGGAGGACTTTGCCCTGTTGGACAGCCTCTGCAAGGCAAAATTGGGCATCAGCGCCATCTTCATGAACGGCATGAAGCCTTTCTTTGTGAGCAGCACCCTGCAGCAGATGGACCTCCGGAAAGACGCCGAGGAGGCCTTGGACCTTTTCCTGCTCAAGAAAGCCCGGGAAAACGGCAAACTCTGCTACGGGCTGGAAGACTACACGGAACAGATCAAGGCCATTGACGCCATCAGTTTGAAAGACCAGGCGGACATGCTGCGGCAATTTCTACGCGACACGGCGCAGTCGGCCCTGGAATTCGACAAGATGCTGGATACATACCTTCGGTTCGAGCTCGACAGTCTGGTGGAGATGACACAGGACACCTCCCTCCCGAAAAAGTTCGAGAAAGTGCTGGTCAGCGACCGCAACGTCACGATGGCCAAGCGATTCGTGAAAATCACCGGCGAGCACACCTTGTTCTGCGCCGTGGGGGCCGCCCATCTCGGGGGCAAGAAGGGCGTAATCGCTTTGCTTCGCAAGAAGGGTTACACGGTGGAGCCTGTGCCGTTCGCATGGCTGCCCGCCGAGACAAACACACTGAACGAGTAAAACAACGAGAAAAATTCGACTGTTATGAAAAAATGGCTTCTCCTCGCAAGCGTAATCCTAAGCGCCATCGCCGTCCAAGGGCAGTTCCTCAACTCCTCGAACCTGCCCATCATCCTCATCACCACCGACAACGGGGCCAGCATCCCTGACGACCCGAAGATTGGGGCGACGATGAAGATACTCTATGTCAACGACACGACCACGAACTACCTTTCCAACCAGAACGACAGCGCCTTCCTGAACTACAACGGCCGCATCGCCATCGAGCTGCGCGGTTCCACCTCGCAGAATCACAACAAGAAGCCCTACGGCTTCGAGACACGCATGGCCGACGACAGCACCAACAACAACGTCTCGCTTGTCGGGCTGCCCGCCGAGAACGACTGGGTGCTGAACCCGATGAACGACGAGCCCTCCTACGTGCGTGACAACCTCTCCTACATTCTCGCCGGACAGCTCGGCCACTACGCCCCCCGCACCAAATACTGCGAGGTGATGGTCAACGGCGACTACCGCGGCCTCTACTTCCTGACCGAGAAGATCAAGATTGACGGCGACCGCGTGGACCTTGCCAAGATGGACATCGCCGACACGGAGTTGCCGAACATCACCGGCGGCTACATCATCAAGGCCGACAAGCTCACCGGCGGCGACGTGCCCGCCTGGAGCACCCCGGCCTACGACTATTGGCAGGAGGTCGATTATATCTTCCATGACCCCAAACCTGAGGAAATCACCATGGAGCAAGCCGACTACATCAAGACCTACTTCGGCGAAATGGAGTCCGCAGTGGCCACGCACAACCAGGATGTGAGCCACGGCTTCCCGGCCTACCTCGACATCCCCTCGTTCGTGGACTATATGATCATGGGCGAGCTCTCCTCCAACTGCGACATCTACCAGAAGAGCACCTTTTTCCACAAGGACCGCAACGGAAAGCTGCGCGCAGGTCCTGTGTGGGACTTCAACTTAGCCTACGGCTACGACTTCGGCAGCGTGGGGCGGTCGCGCCACGACGTGCTGCAGTTCGCCAACGGCGACAACACCGGCTCCGACTTCTGGCACCAGCTTTATGAGGACAACATGTTCAGCTGCCACCTCTTCCATCGCTGGGAGGAGCTCACCGCCGAGGGGGCGCCGCTGCACTACGACCACGTCATCCACGTCATGGACAGCCTCACGGCCGTCATCACCACGGCCGTCGCCCGCGACCGCGTGCGCTGGTGGAGCATGTACGACTACAGCGACCACCTCAACACGATGAAGCAGTGGCTGCAGAGCCGCTATGCCTGGCTGAACCACGAATGGGACCTCTACCGCGACTGCATCCCGTTGGACCCGCTCCCGCTGGTCATCTCCAAAATCAACTACCATCCTGCCGTGCAGCAGGGCATCAGCGCCAACGAACTGGAGTTCATCGGCATCCTCAACCACAGCGACGACACCGTGGATGCCGCCGGAGTACACTTCCGCGAGCTCGGATTCTCATACACCTTCCCCGAAAACGCCCTGATCGCCCCGCACGAGGAGATTTTCTTAGCTTCCAACCCCACGGCATTCCAACAATGTTTCGGTAAAGACGCCTTCGGAGCCTTTGCCCGCCACCTCGACAACAAGTCGGAGCGGATTGTGCTGGCCGACGCATGGGGCAACATCATCGACGAGGTGACCTACGCCGACACGCTCCCCTGGCCTGTCAGCGCCGATGGCCACGGCGACTTCCTCATCCTCATCGACCCAGACCTCGACAACAGCCTTCCGGAGAGCTGGATGGCGGCGGATGTCTTCGTCGGGATTTCGCAGCACTCGGTTTCCGGAAATCTGCGCGTCGGTCCTAACCCCACCGACGGCCTTCTCCGCATCGACAGCGACAAACCGGTAGAATCCATAACCCTCATGGACATGCAGGGCCGCCTTCTGCAGCGCACCCTCGCCCACAGCGAGACCGCTGTCACGGCGGACCTCACCCCCTACCCTGCCGGTGTCTATTTCATCACGGTGGTCAGTGCGGACGGTTCGAGAACGGTGGCGAAAGTGGTGCGGCGGTAGCATCCCTCTGCGCGTGTCCGAAATTTATGTACTTTTGCCGCCGAATAAAAACAATACGAGGAATATGGAATCACAACATCATGTGCGCCCCTCTTGGGACGAATATTTCATGGAAATCGCCGACACGGTGAGCAAGCGCGCTACCTGCGACCGCGGACGCAGCGGCTGCGTGGTGGTCCGTGACCGCCAGATTCTGGTCACCGGCTACGTCGGGTCGCCCAAAGGACTGCCCCACTGCGACGACGTGGGGCACCAGCTCAAGCAGACCGTCCACGAGGACGGCACAGTGACCCAACACTGCGTGCGCACCGTCCATGCCGAGCAGAATGCCATCTGCCAGGCCGCCAAACTCGGCATCTCCCTCAACGGTGCCACCCTCTACTGCCGGATGACCCCCTGCCGCACCTGCGCCATGCTCATCATCAACTGCGGCATCACCCGCGTGGTCTGCGCCAACAAATACCACGCCGGACAAGAGTCTGAAGAAATGTTCAAAGCCGCCGGAGTACAACTAGAGTTCTTCTCCGACGAAATTGTAAAGTACGACAAACAATGACATTGGCCGTTGGCTGTTGGCTTTTGGCTGTTGGCTTTTGGCTGTTGGCCGTTGGCTGTGATTATTGAACCCTCTAAACTTCTAACCTTCTAACCTTCTAACCTTCTAACCTTCTAACCTTCTAACCTTCTAA
>CAMVBK010000079.1:0-11161 GCA_947165685.1 uncultured Bacteroidales bacterium
AACCGTTGCCGAACGCGACAGTGTGGGTAAAATCCCGATGGTGCCGGTTTCCGACTTCAAGAACGATCGTCGCCGTAATTACCGCGCCGCCGACAACAAAAACTACTTGGACGGCGACTGGCAGTCTTTGAAGAGTATGGATGATTGGAAGAATGCCACTACCAATGAAGAAGCTACGGACAAGATGTATGTCAAAAACACGAAAAACTACGACTTCTCTCTTGTCAGCGACCATGCTCGCGTCTATAAGGGCGGTTCTTGGAAGGATATTCCGTATTGGGCTTCTCCGGGTGCAAGACGTTACTTAGACGAGGACGAGGCAACCGACTACATCGGTTTCCGTTGTGCCATGGCACGCGTGGGTTCTCAGACCAAGGGAAAATAATCATCACGTAATCAATAATATACAGACCTCTTTCTTCGGATCGAGGTCTGTTTTTTTCTGTATAAACACTATATGGCCCTTAATCTTCATTTCAAACCTATAGAAATTCAACATCGCGATATTTTTCAGCCCTATTTGGAGAAAAATTCGCAAACTTGTGACCGTAATTTTGTCAATTTCTTTTGTTGGCAGCATTATTACCACACTTCGTGGACGGAGATTGACGGTTGGCTGGTTGTGCGTGCCTATATCAACGGAGACCGTCGTGCCGCCTATATCGTCTTTTCCCAAGCGGAAACGCCCGATTATTCCGCTATTATTCCTTATTTGGAGGCGGATGCCGCTCTGCTGGGCCTTCCGCTTACCTTGATGGGGCTAACCGAAAGTGAATGTGACCAACTCCGGCAACAGTTCCCCGACTCATTTTTGTTCGACAACAACCGCGATTTCGCAGACTACGTTTATCGGACAGAAGATTTGGCCTCGCTGAAAGGTCGGAAATATGCGCAAAAGCGAAATCATGTCAATAAGTTCAAATCCTTGTATTCCTATCGCTATGAAATCATTGATAATGAGAATCTTGCGGATTGCAAAAAATTAGAGGAGGCATGGCTGGAAAAACATGCGGACGATGAATCGGCGCAAGCCGAGCACTTGACGATTGAAAAAGCTTTTCGGTATTATCAGGAGTTGAAGTTGTTCGGTGGGGTGCTGTATGTGGAGAACGAACCGGTCGCTTTTACATACGGTTCCGACCTGAATGAGCAGATGTTCTGTACGCATGTGGAAAAAGGGGATATTCGTTATGAAGGTGTATATCAGATGATTAACCAGCTTTTTGCACAACATCTTCCGGAACACTTCGTTTGGGTTAATCGAGAGGAAGATATGGGATTGGCCGGGTTGCGGAAATCGAAAATGTCGTATGAACCGTCTCGATTGCAATACAAGACGACGGCTCTGAAACTGACACCGCAGATGCATGACATTATCCATATTTGGAAGCAATGTTTCGGTGAGACGGATGTTTCGGTTTTCACGTTCCTTTCGCGCTACTATTTCGAGCATTGCGCCTTTGCCGAGATGGTGGAGGGGCACGTTGTATCGATGGTGTTCATGATTCCTTGTCAGACCTCCTTGGGGTTGGGCGCTTATTTGTACGGTGTTGCAACGCTGCCGCAGTATCAACACAAGGGAATCTCCACGCGCTTAGTTCACAGGGCTTTGGCCGAATGCAGGGACAAAGGAGCGGATTTCTCATTCTTGATTCCGGGCGATCCTGAGCTGGCGGATTTTTATGGCCGATTCGGATATGTCGGCACGCAGACTCGTGCGGAGTTTCTTTGCGACATGGATTTGGGGACGGGCGAAAAGGAAAAAGACAGAATTTTGGTTCTGCCTTTGTCAAAATCGTTCGAGAAGGAAGGTCTTTCGGATGTGCTGGAGTGCATGCCGCTGCTGTAGCGGGAAAAGCTATTCTACAGTGTTCAAATCGACGCCTTCAAATCGCATGATTTCTTCGTTTGCGTTGGAGAGGATTAGTTCATTCCCTTTGATTTGGTACAAGTTGACATCCCGTTTCAGCGCTTTGATGAACTGTTTTTCCACGGCCATTTTTTGACACAGCCGTTTGGTGGAGCCTTGGTATTCGATTTTCATTTTGCCTTTTTTGCCGGTGTCGTAGGAGCCGAAGAAGGTGTTGCATCCGAGGTTGCCTTGAATGCTTCCTGCGGAGTCGAAGGTGATGAACGGCCGCAGGGCGAATTCCTTGGTGATTTCCTCGCCTTCCAACGCCACGAGATTCCATTGCGTTCCAATTAGCGGCAAATCTCCGGTTTTCACGTTTTTCTTGGAGGTTTTGCAGCAACAGCAGGTCAGCACCAGGGATAACATAATTAAGGAGAAGATGGATTTTTTCATGTCGTTATTCTTCTGATTTTGAATATTGTTGGTTGATTTCTTCGATAAAATCGAGAATTTTCTCCTTCCCGTGGCCTGACACGGCAGACGACGGCATCATCACGGGGAGTTCTTCCCAAGTCTCTGAAAGAGCATTTTTCATCTTCTGCATGTTGCTCATCGCTTTGCCGCCTGAAACTTTGTCGGTTTTGGTGAAAATGATGGCAAAGGGGACACCGTTTTCGCCGAGGTTGTTGATAAAGTCGATGTCGATGCGTTGCGGTTCGATGCGGGAATCGATCAGAACGAAGACGAGTTGGAGATTTTCGCGGAAAAGCAGGTAGTCGGAGATCATTTTCCGCCATTTTTCGCGATTGGTTTTTGAAGTCTTGGCGAATCCATAGCCTGGCAGATCCACCAAATACCACGCCTTGTTGATGATGAAGTGGTTGATGGTCTGAGTCTTGCCGGGCTGGGAAGAGGTTTTGGCGAGGCTTTTGTGGTTCGTGAGCATGTTGATGAGGGAGGATTTGCCCACGTTGGACCGGCCGATGAAGGCGTATTCGGGTTTGTCGGGAGTCGGGCATTTGCGCCAGTCGGCTTCGCTTTGCAGGTATTCGGCGGTTTTGATGATCATACGTTGCTATTTTCGGGCGAGCCATTCGTTGGGGTTCACGTATCGGTCGTTCTTCCAGATTTCAAAGTGTAGTTCGTAGGTGTTGGAAGTGGCGCTCTTGGCCACGGTGCCGATGGTCTGTTTGGTGGAGACCTTGTCGCCCTTCTTTACGTTTGCACTTGCAAGGTTTTGATATACAGTGAGATATTCTCCGTGTCGAATCATTACAACGGTAGTGCCCATGATGTTCATCACGCCGGTGACCTCACCGTCGAAGACGGCACGTGCGGGGGTTCCGGACTCCACCATGATGTCGATGCCGTGGTTTTCAATCTGCACGGAGGGTACGTCTGGGTGGGCGTAGTTGCCGAAGTCGCTGACTTTGGCTCCTTTTGCCACAGGCCAGGGCAGTTTCCCCTTGTTGTTGATGAATGAGGTGTTGAGGTTCTTTTCCTCCGGCGTGAGGGCGATGGAGGTAGTGGATTTTGCGGACGACGAGGTGCCGGTGGAGGCGGATGCGGCGGTGGAAGTCCCTGCGGAGGCTTTTCCGGAGGCGCCCTTCGCTTTTTTCTTGTTGCGTTCGGCATTGGCTTTCGCAATCTCGTCTTTGACGGCTTTTTGGATGGCGGCGTCGATTTCGCGACGTTTTTGTTGTTTTTGTTTAAGTTCGGCGTTGAGTTTCTGGGACTCTTTTTTCAGTTGTGCGGCATTTTGCGTCTTTTTCCTTCGATCGTTCTCTAAGCTTTTGATTTCCTTTTCTTTGGAGGAGAGTGTCGTCAGCTTGTCGTTTTTGAGTGCCAAGATTTCATCGTTCTTTTGTGTCAGTTCGGCAGTCGTTTTTTCAATCAATTCGGACTGTTGGCGTACGTTGCGGGAGAAGATGGCGTAGTATCGGATGCGACGGAACATTTGGGAGAAATTGTCGGCGGCAAGGATGAAGGTCACTTTGTCGAGCAACCGGCGGTTGCGGTAAGCGTTATAGACCACTTGGGCATAATCGGTCTTCATATAAGCCAACCGTTTCTCCAACTGTTTGATTTCTTGTTGGTTTTGCTCCTGCTCATCTTCCATTTGAATGATTTGCGAGTTGAGGTTGGTGATCATCTTCTCCCGGTTCTGTATTTGCTGTCGCAGCAGCGCCGCTTGTTGCACGGCTGCTTTGTGGTTCGATTCGTTTTTCTTCAAAAGTTTCTGTGTGTTGGCAATCTCGTTTTCGATTTTCTGCTTGTCTTTTTTGAGCTGGGTGCTGCTTTTCCCCTTCTGGGCAAGTGAAAGCGCGGGAAGGGAGCACAGCATGACCAGCAAAAGCAAGGTTCCGAAGTGGCGGCGTATGGGGGCGAAATAATCCATGATAAGAAACATAACCTGCAAAAATAGCAGTTCTTAGCGTCGATTGTTGCATCTACGATATATTTTATTAACATAATATCGTTAATCTACGAACGGGATATTTTGTTACCTTTGCCGCCGTTTTTTTTTGAAGAAAAGTGCTTATATGTCTGTGGATATTGCCATTGAGATTGCAGGAGCCGTTATCGGGCTCGTCTATTTGTTTCTGGAATACAAGGCTAATGTGTGGCTTTGGCCTGTCGGGATTTTGATGTCGGCTTTTTATGTGGTCATCTATATGACGGGCAAGTTCTATGCCGATGCCGCGCTTCAGGTCTATTATATCGGGGCCAATGCGTACGGTTTGCTCAAATGGACAGTTTCCCGGCGGCGCAAAATGCCGTCGGAAGTTCATGAAGAAACGGAGCTGCCCATCATTTCAACGCCCAAGAGGCAGATTCTGCCGTTGTCGCTTGTCGCGCTCGGCTTGTGGATGCTGTTGTACTTCATATTGGGGAAATACACCGACAGCCCAGTTCCGCTTGGCGATGCCTTCACGACTTCGCTTAGCATAGTGGCCATGTGGATGTTGTCCCGCAAATATGTGGAACAGTGGCTGTTGTGGGTCGTGGTAGATGTGGTTTGCGTTGCGCTCTACCTGTGGAAGGGGCTGTATCCCACCGCCATTCTGTATGCGGTGTATGTCGTGGTCGCCGTTCTCGGCTATTTCCGTTGGCGGAAGGAACTTCGGGATCAGAGGGCTTGCCAGCCGATATCGGAGCGGTAGAACAGGTCTTCGTTTTGCAGCGCCGACACGCCGTGGTAGGCATCCCGTTGCGCTTCCTTGAGGTTTTTCCCTTTGCCTACGACGAACAGGACTCTTCCGCCGTTGGAGAGCAGTTGTCCGTCTTCCTCTTTCACACCCATGCAGAACACTTGTTGCGGTATTTCAGCAGGGTTGTGCAGCGGAATGTTTTTGGTGTAGCTGCCGGGATAGCCTTTGGCGGCCAGCACGACGCCGAGGAATGCTTCCTCGTGGAATTCGGGGCATACTTCTTTGTTGTCCAAGACATCCAGCATCATTTTTGTGAGGTCGCTCTTGAGTTTGGGTAGCACCACTTCGGTTTCGGGGTCGCCGAAGCGTGCATTGAACTCGATTACTTTTGGGCCGTCTTTGGTCAGCATCAGTCCGCCGTAGAGGACTCCGCAGAATGGGCAACCTTCGGCAATCAGGGCTTTGGCGGTGGGTCTCATGATGTGTTCCACGGCCCAGGCGATTTGTTCCTGCGGGATGACGGGGACCGGGGCGTAGGCACCCATTCCGCCGGTGTTCGGGCCTTTGTCGCCGTCGTAGGCGCGCTTGTGGTCTTGGGCGATGACGAGCGGTACGACCTGTTCGCCGTTCACCAGGGTGAGCAGCGAGAATTCGGGGCCTTGCAGGAATTCTTCCATCACCACTTTGCCTTTGCCGAAGCGGTTGTCCAACAGCATGTCTTTCAGTGCATTGTCAGCCTCTTCGACCGTCATGGCCACCACTACGCCCTTGCCGGCGGCCAGTCCGTCGTACTTGATGACGATGGGGGCACCCTGTACGTCAAGGTACTGTTTGGCTGCGGGGTAGTCCTCGAAGGTGCGATAGGCGGCGGTGGGGATTTGGTATTTTTGCATGAGGTCTTTGGCGAACTCCTTGCTGCTTTCGATGCGGGCGGCGGCGGCGGTAGGGGCGAAGATGCGGAGCCCTGCCTGGGTGAACACCGTGGCGATGTCGTTGGCGAGGGCAGCCTCGGGACCGACAACGGTCAGTTCGATGCCGTTTTCCAGGGCGAAGTCGCGCAGTTCCTCGGTGGCGTTTTCGTCAATGGTGACCAGCGAGACGGGAGTGCCGGTCTGTTGCTGGATAGTTTTCATTCCGGCGTTGCCCGGGGCGACGAAGATCTCCGTTGCCAATTCCGATTGCGCCATTTTCCATGCGATGGCGTGTTCGCGGCCACCGCGTCCGATTACCAATATTTTCATTCGTCTTCTTTTGTTAGGGTGAATCCGTTGTAGCGTGCCATGACCTGTTCCACGTAGTTAACGGTGTGTTTTCCAGGGTAATAGCCGCATTTTACAACAGTGTCTCTATAATATTCTTTATGCGATTTCAGAATCAAATAGTCCGCCACTTTAGGCCAGTGGGTGTTGTCGTCCCCGTATTTCTCGCAGAGGGCCATGGCATCGAGGATGTGCCCGGGGCCAGAGTTATAGGCACCGGAGACGAAATAGTACAGGTCGGCGGTATCGACCTTGTCTTTGAAGATGTTGCAGAGGAAGGCGATGTATTTCGCCCCGGCCCAGATTTGTTCCTCCACGGTGGAGGAGTCGGTGATGCCGTAGCGCTCGCAGGTGACGGGCATCATCTGCATGATGCCGTAGCTGCCTCCGAAGCCGATCAGATCGGGGATGAAGTGCGATTCCTGGTATATGATGGACGAGATTAGCCGCCAGTCGAAGCCGTAGCGTGCGGAGGCTTTCTTCAGCACGCCATCGTATTGGGAGGTGCTGTTCCGGTGCTTGCCGAACGAGTGCGAGATGACATAGGAGTGCGGGGAGAGGTACTTTTCGCAAAGCGACTGATATTTGTTGGTTTCCTTGAAATTTGACAGCCAGTGGTTGATGGAATCGTTCAGGCGTTCATTGTGCGTGTTGAGAATCCATTTCCGCGGGAAGTTGTCGCCGATGCGCGGTCCTATGGTCAGTTGCGTGTAGAATGGCATCAGCGTTATGGCTACATTGTAGTTGCAAACCGCGTAGTCAATCTGTTTGTCCACCAGCATGTCCATCAGATCCTCGATGGCCAAGTCGGGATTATGCTGCGTTTTCCAGGTTGTAGGATTTTTCAATTGACTGAAATCCAGTTTGTTGTAGTATTTTGCCGAGGTGTTGACGATATGTGGGAGCGAGTCATACGCAGGGTCTTTTTTGCGCATGATGAGCACAGGATACGTGTAGGCGATAGGCTCGGAGACCGCGACGTAGAAAGGTGCGTAGTTGGTTTCATCGAAGTCGAAGCATACGATGTCGTATTGGTTGGCCAGCGCAGTCAGGAACATTTTGTCGGGGTCCGCCTCGATGGTGATATCCACGGGCCGTTGGAAATCTTTCTCCAATTGTTTCAATATATCGTATTGGAATCCGATGACAGAGCCTTGATAGACAAAGTAGTCGGCGGCATGGTAGAAGAGGCACACGGAGATGGTGTCGCTGTGTTTCGTGACTTTTTTCTTTTCCAGTTTGGCGATGTGGAATTTCGGGGTGCTTTTCCCGTGCCCATGGACAAGAACCACCACAGCGAGGAGCAGGGAGGCTACGGAGAGGAAGAGGTAGCTGAGTCGTTTCCTGTTCAAAACGTAGGTTTTAGTTCGTCTCCACCATCAGGATGGTCTTTTCAGTCGTTTCGCCGTCGTTGACCTGCACTTGTGCGGTGCCGGTGTATTTCTTGGCAGAGATCACCACGCCAGTGGAGTCGCGGAGAGTGTCGCATTTCACCGCGTTGACGATGAGCAGGGCCGGGTGGTCCAGCGTGTATTCGAACACTCCGTGTGCATCGGTCGGGAAATCTTGGACACGCGAGATATTCGTGTCAACCGCCAGTCCGGAGTTGTATTTGACGGTGTCGAAGGAAATAAGTGCGAACGGTACCACCGAGTCGGCGTCCATGCCGTTGGAAGAGTATTGGCAGGTGAGCCTCATGTTGCAGGAATGGTCTTTCTTGCATTGGGTGAAGAGTGCCACGCCCAGGACGGCAATCGCTATCGGCAGGAAAATTCTCATTTTTTTCATATTCAAATCACTTTATAAAACGAATGGCAAAAATATAAAATATTTCGTAACGTCGGGATTTTTCCGATAATTTTATATCTTTGCCGTCTTAAAATAAATTAAGGTATCATAGATTAATATTGGCGAAATTGAAGAAAAAGTACGCTTGGATAGCCGCTGTGGTGGTGATAGTCTTGATTGTGATTGACCAGGCCCTCAAGTTCTGGGTGAAAACACATTTGGTTATAGGACAGACAATTCCGTTGATAGGACAGTGGTGCAATCTGCATTTTGTGGAGAACGAGGGCATGGCTTTCGGCATCAGTTTCGGGCAGCAGGTCGGGAAGCTGTTGCTGTCGTTGGTGCGTGTCGCGTTGGTGGTGTTTTTGTGCTGGTATTTTGTCAATCGGCTGAAGCGTGGAAAGATGGACGGGGTGGTGCTGACCGTCTTCTGCTTGGTGATTGCCGGTGCTTTCGGCAACATCATCGACAGCATGTTCTACGGCATCCTGTTCACGGAGAGCGATTTCCTGCAGGTGGCCCAGTGGTCGCCGGGGCATGGCTACGCGCCGTTCTTCTTCGGGAAGGTGGTGGATATGTTCTACCTCAAGCTTTTCCCGATTCCGGACAAATTCCCGCTTTGGGGCGGCTCCTGGTTCTTCCCTGCCATCTTCAACGTCGCCGATGCCTGCATTACGGTCGGCATATTCTTGGCTATTATCTTTAACAAGCGGATTTTCAGTGATTTGGATGCCAATAAAGAAGACAGTGTGGTAAATGAGGGTGGGGGAGAGCCAGTGGAATAGTGAATAGTGAATGGTGAGTGGCGTTGAATTTTTGTAGTAAATCGTAAGTTGAAAGTCGAACAAATCAAACAAATAAACAATTAAGCAATGAAAGTATTATCGTTTCTGAAAAAGCAACTGCTTTTGTTGGCAGTTATGGCGATTGCCGCGCCGGTGTTCGCCGTGAATCCGCCCGATGAGGGCATGTGGCTGCCGATGTTCATCAAGAACTACAACTATGCCCAGATGCAGAAGATGGGCCTGAGGCTGACGGCCGACCAGCTGTACAGCATCAACAACTCCTCGCTGAAAGATGCCATCGTGCAATTGGGCGACGGTTTCTGCACGGGTGAGATGGTCTCCAAGGACGGCCTGATGTTCACCAACCACCACTGCGGCTATTCTTCCGTGGTGGAGCTCTCTTCTGTGGAGCACGACTATCTCAACAACGGCTTCTTCGCGATGAGCAAGGAAGAGGAGCTGCCGGTCAACTTCCATGTACACTTCCTGGAAAGGATGGAGGACGTGACGGACATCGTGCTGGCGAAGGTTGACAGCAAGACTTCCGAAACCGACCGTGCCAAATACGTGGAGGAGGCCATCAAGAAGCTGCGGAAGGAGAACTCCGCCGACGGCCGCTACAAAGTCATCGTGAAACCTTTCTACGAGGGCAACGAGTACTACATGTTCATCTATACGATGTATGAGGATGTGCGCCTTGTGGTGGCTCCCCCGAGCGCCATCGGCAAGTTCGGCGGCGACACCGACAACTGGATGTGGCCCCGCCACACCGGCGACTTCACCGTCTTCCGCATCTATACCGCTCCCGACGGTTCCCCGGCCAAGTATTCCAAGGACAACGTCCCCATGCACCCGAAGCACTACCTGCCCGTCAGTTTGAAGGGTTACCAGCCCGGCGACTACACGATGATTTGGGGTTATCCCGGCACCACCAACCGTTTCATGACCTCCTACGAGGTGCAGAACGAGATCGACATCAACGCTCCGGCCATCTATGAGCCCTTGGATGTGATTCTGCCCGTGATGCACGACGCCATGGAGGCTTCCCAGAAAGTGAACCTGCAATACGCCGACAAGCACGCCGGCTTAGCCAACTATTGGAAAAACCAGCACGGCGAGGTGGAAAGTCTGAAGGCCCTTAAAGTGGTGGAATCCAAGGCAAAACAGGAAGCTGCGCTTATGAATTGGATCAACGCGAATAAGGACAGAAAAGAGAAATACGGCAACTGCCTGAGCGAAATTGAAAAAATCTGCAAGGGCGTTGACGGCGCGAAATACAAATCGGCGTTGAACGGAAACCTGCAGTTCTCCGCCTCCCCGACATTGCTCGCCACGCTGCGTCTGCAAGGCCAACTGAAGCTCGACAAAGGGGTGAAAAAATTCGAAGACAGCAAAATTGAGAAGCTGTTGAAGGCTTTCGACAAGTACAACAACGACACTGACCCCGCCACCGAAGCCAAGATCGTGGTGGCTTGCCTCAAGACTTGGCAGAGCCATCCCGAGGCCAATCGTCCCGACCTCACCTTCTTCACCAAGAACTACAAGGGCAACTACGATGCTTTCGAAAAAGCCATGCTCAATTCTATCTTTGTCAGCAAGGAGAATTTCGAGAAGTTTGTCAACAAGCCGTCCAACAAGGTTTTGGAAAACGATCCGTCGTACCAATATTTCCAGGCGCTGTTCCAATATGTCATGTCTGCTTCCTCCGCCATGGATGTGGAAGAGAAGTTGGAGGTTCCGCGCCGCACCTACATCGCCGCGCTGAAGGAGATGAACGCGAACACGCCGATGTATCCGGATGCCAACAGCACCATGCGCACCACTTTCGGCACGGTTTGCGACTACTATCCCGCCGACGGTGTGCACTACAACTACTACACCACCACGAAGGGTATTCTCGAAAAGGAAGTCCCGGGCGATTTCGAGTTTGACGTGCCCGCCAAGCTGAAAAAGCTCATTCTGGACAAAGACTTCGGCCAATATCTGGACAAAGACGGCACCATGCACGTCTGTTTCCTTTCCAACAACGACATCACGGGCGGTAACTCCGGCAGCCCGATCATGAACGCCAACGGCGAACTCATCGGTCTGGCCTTCGACGGCAACTGGGAGGCGTTGAGCAGCGACATCGTGTTCAACACCGAGCTGCAGCGCTGCATCAACGTGGATGTGCGTTACGTCCTCTTCATCATCGACAAGTTCGGCGGTGCCGGCTATCTGTTGAAGGAGATGGATGTGAGGAAATAGTGTTTTTTAGCATAAGTTTCACACAAAGAGGGTGTGTCAAAAGTGGCGCGCCCTCTTTTTTTTTGCAAAAAAGCCCTA
>CAMVBK010000080.1:0-10815 GCA_947165685.1 uncultured Bacteroidales bacterium
GAAAATGGCGTTCAGCACCGGGAAAATCTCGATGTCGCGGTTGTAGTTGACGGCCATCTTGCCGTAGGCCTCCAAATGGAAGGGGTCGATCATGTTGACATCGTCCAGGTCGGCGGTGGCGGCCTCGTAGGCGATGTTCACGGGGTGCTTCAGCGAGAGGTTCCAGATGGGGAAGGTCTCGAACTTGGCATAGCCGGCCTTCACGCCGCGCTCGTTTTCCTGGTAGAGCTGGCTCAAACATACGGCCATCTTGCCGCTGCCTGGGCCGGGGGCTGTCACCACCACCAACGGCCGCGAGGTCTCCACATACTCGTTGCGTCCGAAGCCCTCCGGCGAGTCGATGAGATCAACATTGGTGGGATAGCCCTCTATCAAATAATGGTAATAGACCTTAATGCCCATGCGTTCGAGGCGCTCGCGGTAAGCCATCGCGTTGGCCTGGCCGTTGTAGTGCGTGATCACCACGCCGCTGACCACGAAGCCGCGTGCGATGAAAATGTCGCGCAGGCGCAGCACGTCCTCGTCGTAGGTGATGCCCAAATCGCCGCGCACCTTGTTCTTCTCAATATCCACGGCACTGATAACGATGACAATCTCGGCGTCATCCTTCAGTTGTGTGAGCATACGTAGTTTGCTATCCGGCTGAAATCCAGGCAAAACACGACTGGCATGGAAGTCGTCATACAGCTTCCCGCCGAATTCTAGGTAAAGTTTGTGTCCGAATTGAGCGATGCGCTCCTTGATGTGCTCTGATTGGATTTTCAGATACTTCCCGTTATCAAAACCGTTTTTCATAACATTACAATTTTAAAATACGGGGTGCAAAAATAATATTTTTTTTGAAAGTCAGCCAATCAAAAACAAAAAAAAATGCTACTTTTGCAAACTAAAAAAAGAGAAACCCGTTATAATCCCCAATGCAATGAACTTTCGAGACCTCTTCGACCTCTTCCTGTCCATCCCGAAGACCTTGCGCTTCAACCTGCACTATTTCCCGTTGAAGACCGCGATGAGGCTGCCCGTCATCGTCTCGCACCGCACCTTCCTGCGCGAATTGCACGGGAGCGTCTCGTTGCCGCCCAGTCCGCAGACGGCGATGGTGAAGATCGGCTTCGGCGACGTGGGGCACTACGACCGGCAACGCTCCCGCTCCATCTGGCAGGTGAGCGGCACGGTGGCCTTCGGCGGGAAAGCCGCCATCGGACACGGCTCCAAGCTCTCCGTGCGCGGCCGCCTGACCATCGGCGAAGGCTTCAACATGACTGCGGAGAGCACCATCGTATGCGCCAAGGAGATCGCCTTCGGCAACGACTGCCTGCTGAGCTGGGGCATCCTCGTGATGGACACCGACGAGCATCCCCTTTACGGACCCGACGGCCAACGCACCAACCCCGACAAGGCCATCATAGTGGGCGATCATGTCTGGGTCGGATGCAAATGCACCCTGCTGAAGGGCACGCGCCTGCCCGACAACACCACCGTGGCCGCCGGCACCCTGCTACACTCCGCCTTCTCCGGCAACGACCAGGTCATCGGGGGAAACCCGCCCACCGTACTGAGAACAGGCATCCATTGGGAGCACTGAATCTGTTGAAGCCATCCGAAATTTATGTACCTTTGCCGCCGGAAAAAAGGACAAATATGAAAAAGACATTTACGATAATATTCGCCGTCGCGGCACTTTCAACCAGCTTTTGCGGCTGGGCGCAGAAAGAGGATGTGACGCGCTATTTCAGCAAAAACGAGATGCCGAGCCTCATCAAATGCCTGCCCGCGCCACCCGACACCGTCGGCGCGGACTTCGCCCATGACATCATGCGGTATCTATGGGGCAAGACCCAACGGAGCGACACCGTTCGCGCCGCCATCGCGCGACGCGACGCCGTGTGGTCCTATGACTCCCTCTTCGCCGAGTTCAGCGTGCCGTTCGGCCTTGCCATCTCGAAAGAGGGCACCCCGGAGATATACCGGCTGCTGGTCAACAGCCTTTCCACCATCGACCAGACACGCAAGGCACCGAAGGCGTATTACAAGCGTAAACGCCCGTTCGTGCGGTTCCAGGAGCACCTGCTCACTGTAGAGGAAGAGGAAGACCTGAAGAAAGAGGGCTCCTACCCTTCCGGGCACAGCCAGCGCGGCTACGCGGCGGCCCTGCTGCTCTCCGAGGTCAACCCGGCCAACGCCGACACCCTCATGGCGCGCGGCTACATGTACGGCGAGAGCCGCGTCATCGTGGGCGCGCACTGGCAGAGCGACGTCGATGCCAGCCGCCTCGGGGCCGCCATCGGCCTCAGCCGCCTGCACACCAGCCCGGAGTTCCTCGCACAGCTTGCCAAGGCCCAAACCGAGTTCCGGCGCCTGACGGGCGCCCTCTCGCCCACCGATGACGCCTCCCAGTTCGTGAACCTCGCGGAGGCCGTGCCGAACGCCATCCTCGAAATCCGCTACTACAGCACCTACAACTTCGTGGGGGCGCGTGTGGACGGCTACTTGGAACCGGTCGCCCTGATGACACGCCGCGCCGCCGACAGCCTCCGCGCCGTGAGCGACGACCTGCTGAAGATGGGCTACCGCCTCAAGATCTACGACGCCTACCGCCCGCAGATGGCCGTCAACCACTTCGTGCGCTGGGCCGCCGATGTCACCGACACGCTCATGAGGCCTTACTTCTACCCCAAAGTGCCCCGCGACAAACTTTTTGAGTTAGGCTACATCGCCGAGCATAGCGGACACACGCGCGGGTCCACGGTTGATCTCACCCTCTTCGACATGCGCACCGAGAAAGAGGTCGATATGGGCGGCACCTTCGACTGGTTCGGCGAGGAGAGCCATCCCGACTTCGGCGGCAATCCCGAAACCGGCAAATACAGCCGCAATAAAAAAATCACCGAAGAGCAGTTCCGTAACCGCATGATCCTGCGCAACGCCATGCTACGTCACGGATTCAAGCCCATCGACACCGAATGGTGGCACTTCACCCTGAAGGACGAGCCGTTCCCGGACACGTTTTTCACGTTCCCGGTGAAGACGCTGTGAGGGCTACGTGGCTAATAACACAATCATCATGAATGTCGAAGACTTCCGTGAATATTGCCTCTCGTTGGGCGAAGTGGAGGAGGAACTGCTCAAAGAGTTAGTCGCCGGATCGTTTGAGATTGTGAAGGGGAAATATGAGAAAAAGCATCACTACCAACCTGGTGTTATCAAAAAATACGCCAAAATAGTTGATTTGATGTTCACATCGCCCAATGTTTTGTCACTTGCTCGATACAACTCGTTGCATTATGAAAAGCTATTGGGTGACAAAGCAGGTCTTTCCTCAGTCCGAGTCAATGACAAATATCGAATAGAGTTTGAAGAACACGTAAAAGGACCTGAAACCATCGCCACAATTGTGAATATCACTGAATTGAGTAACCATTATCAATGATCATTATGAAGCAGAAAGAAGTCAGCATGTTAGAACCTTATACCCCCACACACCCTGGCGAGGTAATCAAGGACGAAATAGAATATCGCGGCATCTCGCAACGGAAGTTGGCGGCTGAAATAGGTGTTTCCTACACGCAATTAAACGAAATCCTAAATGGCAAACGACCACTTAACACAGAAATGGCTATTTTGATCGCCACTGCTCTTGATCTGGACGCCGAGCCTTTGCTTGCACTACAGACACGTTACGACATGATCACCACCAAGCGCGACCGTTCCTTCCTCCGCCGTCTCTCCGCCGTCCGCAAAATCGCCACGGCACTGTAGCATTGAGAGCCTCTCATTATGAAAAAGATTATCATCCTATCCACACTGTTACTGCTGACCACGGGGAACTCTTTCTCTCAGAAGTTGGAACACTTGCGACCGATTCCCGTAACGGAAATCTCTCCGGTAACGCATGACACCTCGAGTTACAAAAGCCCCTTTGCCAAACAACTGTGCTCCTATATAGACACGAGCATCACGTTTTATGAATGCCGCAATGACAAAGGTATTGTCGGTTATTTGCTGAATTACCATGAGATCCAACCCTTTCGTGGTTACATGTCTATTTGGGAGCATACATCGAACTCTTCTGAAGGCATCACCATTCATGCTGGGCTGAAAGAGGTTCAGCGTGCTGAAATCTTGTTAGCCAAAGAACTGGATCTTAAAGCCGACTCTTCCCAAACTATTCAACGCGCCCTCACGGCTCCCCGGTTTTATCAATACGTCCGTCAATACATCTTTTATGTGGAAGAAGACGGCGACACTTGTGTGAGCATCAACTTCGCCATTCCTGGAGAATACGACTGTTTAAACAGCAGATATTTAATGGTTTGCGATGGCGGAGATGATTATTGGAATGCCGTACTCAATTTATCAAAAGGTCAAATTTTGCACTATTATGTCAACGGTCCAGAAATTATCACAGTAAAAGGACGCAGCACGGAGCCGCATGGATTAAGCCGTAAGTGCATTTTCAGAAATGGAACCCTGTATCGAGAAAAGGTCATAACATACGACCAGTTACCCAAAAAAGTGCGGACAAAAGTGGAGAGGCCTGACGACACCACAAATGTTTACATTGAGGTAAACTGTAAAGGCACGCTGTATTACATTGTTTTTAGCGACAGCACCCAAAAAGGGTATCGGCAAGATGGAACATGGCTGTTCACAGGAGCGGAAAACCTGTTTTCCGGAGATCTTCCGGCAGAAAAGCTACAGAAAGTGCCTCATATCAACAAGATGCTGTCATTTATCCGCGATGACATGTCCCGCCGCGGACGCGACTTCAAGAAATACGGTAAACTTATCTCCTTGGAAGTCGTGGACAAGCACTACGTCATCCACATCTGGTATTATCCTGACATCGACTACTACAAGATGTGGGCCGCCTACACGTTCGACCAAAAGGGCGATTTCGTCGGCATTGACATTGACGGTTGGCATTGATTATAATCTCCGCGTATCGCACGGATCCGCACGGATTTTTTCCTCACAACCACTCTTTGCCGTCATCGGCAAAAAATCGTATCTTTGCCGCGGTTTTCATTAGAATCTTGCCGATAGTATGGAATACATCTCAGTCACCCGGTTTGCCGAGAAACACGGCATCAGCGAGCGAACCGCCCGTCATTATTGCGCCACAGGGAAAATCGACGGTGCGTTTCTGACGGGTAAAACTTGGAATATCCCGGCCGACGCCAACCTGCCACGCAAAGGCAAACAACGCATTTCGCCACTGCTTCAACGCCTGCGCGACGAGAAGGAAACGAGACTGAAAGGCGGAATTTACCATCGCACGCAAATCGACCTGACCTACAACTCCAACCATATCGAAGGCTCCCGGCTGACCAAGGAGCAAACCCGCTACATTTTCGAAACCAACACTCTTGGCATTACCACCGAGAGCACCCGCATCGACGACATCATGGAAACCGTCAACCACTTCCGCTGCATTGACTACATCATCGACCATGCCACCGACAAAATCACGGAAAGCCACCTGAAGCAGCTGCACCGGATATTGAAAACCAACACTTCCGACAGTCGAAAGTCGTGGTTTGCAGTGGGCGAGTACAAACGGTTGCCCAACGAGGTGGGCGGCGAGGAAACGACACAGCCCGAAGATGTCCATAAGCATATCAAAACTTTGCTGTCGGAATACAACTCCATCAACGAGGTGCAATTCGACGACATCCTGAATTTCCATGTGCAGTTTGAGCGCATTCATCCTTTTCAAGACGGCAACGGTCGTGTCGGGCGGCTGCTGATGTTCTGGCAATGCCTGCAAAGCAAGCACGTTCCGTTCATCATCACTGAGGAGCTGCGCCTGTTCTATTACCGAGGCTTACAGCATTGGGGGCACCTCAACGACTACCTGCGAGACACCTGCCTGACAGCGCAAGACCAATACAAGGCATTGCTGGAGTATTTCAAAATAAAGGACTGACAATCAAGATTTCATAAACATCGAAATTTCTGTTTATTCTCCAATCAGAAAATCTTTTCACATATATGTTAAACATTTGAATAAAAACATTATCTTTGCCACGTTTTCAAAAAGGACAAAAAGATGAAGGAAGTAACTCTCAAAACACTGGAACAAACGGACAACGTCAGCCTATACTCTATTTGCTTCGATGGCAATGCTCTTAGTGAATATGAAGCTTTTGTGCAAAAATTCAAAGACGATGCCACTCTTAATATTGATTACAAAAAAAATCATATTAGCATTAGAGAAAATTGTTGCTGTTGGCGCATTCGAACGCTTTTTCCGCCCAGAAGGTAAGATGAACGACAGAGTGGTAGCATTATCTATAGACTCACGTAAATTAAGACTATATTGTCTTCGAATATCCGACCAAATACTTATTGTTGGCAATGGGGGAATAAAAAGCACTCGCACATACGAGGAGAACACTGAATTGAGCGGTTATGTGATGGATTTGCAAGAATTCGACAAATTACTTGCAGAAGCGCAGAAAGTAGGATCCATAACTATCGAAAAGAATGTAATCACAGGAATTGAAGGAAAAGTATTTCAATTATCATGACAAGCAATATGAACACAAAGATTTTTTCACCCATTCTGGAAGAAGCACACAACTCAATAACACCACAAGAACGTGCCGCCTTTGACTTGAATTTCAGTATTTCCGAAAAGATATACCAAATTCTGCAAGATAAAGGTATGACCAAACGTGATTTGGCAAAATTGACTGGCAAAAAGGAATCCGAAGTGTCAAGATGGTTCTCTTTCGGCCACAATTTCACTTGCAAAACTGTCGCTTTGATTCAGCAAGCACTTGGTGTGCCCATTATTGAAATTGCCAAGTAAGAACCTATTCTAAATATTATGAAGCGGCACAAAATCTTTGTTATCTCAGCATTCTTGGTTTTGCTTATTGCTATAATTGCAGAAGTTATGATGTACTTATCCGCTATGGTTGACGGCAAATACGCTTTAACTGAAGCGACTTACACTTCCCACATCAACAGCTTGGCCATCGCGCTTGTCATAAGTAACATCGCCATTTTGGGTCTGTTGGTATGGATTGTTCAACTATTGAAACGGTAAACCTACCCGCTAATCCACAATCATCTTGCCTATCGACACACGATCCGATAATGTCGGTCAAGCGCCTTTTTGATTTCACCAATGAACTCACCAAGAAGGAGCTTCCTTGCTGTTACTCTATCCACGTCGAAACAACCTTCGCAACCCGCCATTCGCCTTCTTCTTTCAGCAATGTGGCTTGGTAACCAGCAAACTGGTAATAGTACAGAACCACCGCGCGCTGAAGTTGGGAGTCAAGAATAATTCCATACACACAAGGACCAGTTTGGTAATCCCAACTTATGTTGTGCCGACGAACCAAAGCCATCCAGCTGAGAAAATCCGAACGTATCCCACTTTCGGATCTCATCGGCCCAGTTTTCAAAAAACTGCTGTAAGGTCTCCACAGACTTTTCCCAATACGCCCGATCTAACAGTTCTTTTTGTCCTTTGCGCTGCGCCCAACAAGAAGAAAACGGGACGGCCATAATAAAGGCCATCAGCAGAAAGGCGCGACATATCGAAGAAAGGTTATTCATGACAACATTTTCGATTCGCGAAAATACAATTTTTCGACACATAACACATAACAATCAAGCAATACAGCAATACAAGGCATCGCTGGAGTATTTCAGAATCAAGCACTGACAGGAACGGCGCAAAATCGTCCAGAATCAATCCGCGAAATCACAAAATTTATCGCGCCTTTTAAACCCCACCCGAAAAAATCGTATTTTTGCGGCATGAATGACCATACTCTCCCCCGCATCATCCTGCGCCCCGGCAAGGAGAAATCCCTGCAACGGCGGCACCCGTGGGTCTTCTCCGGCGCCATCGCCCGCAAAGACAAAGACTTGCACGACGGCGACATCGTGGAGGTCTATGACGCGCAACGCCAACACCTCGCCACCGGCCACTATCAGCCCACCACCATCGCTGTGCGCCTCTTCAGCTTCGAACAACGCGACATCGATCGCGACTTCTGGCGCGGCAAACTGCTGAATGCCATCGAGTTCCGCAAGAACATCCTGCTGCCGAACCCGCAGACCAACATGTTCCGCCTCGTCAACGGCGAGGGCGACGGCATGCCCGGTCTCATCATTGACGCTTACAACCGCCACCTCGTTATGCAGGTACACTCCATGGGCATGTACCGTCTGCGCGAAACCCTCGCCGAACTGCTCGCCGAGCTGCTGCCCGACACGAAGGCCGTCTGCCTCAAAACAGCTATCGAGACGGCTGATAATGAGGAGATTGCAACAGAAAACAGCTGGATTTACGGCCAGCCCGACGAGGAGGTCGTTGCTTCGGAGCACGGCATCCTCTTCAAAATCGACATCCTTAACGGGCAGAAGACCGGCTTCTTCCTCGACCAGCGCGAGAGCCGCGCCATGGTGGGCGAATTGGCCAGGGGGCGCACTGTCCTCAACATGTTCTCCTACTCGGGCGGCTTCTCGCTGTATGCCCTGCGCGGCGGGGCGGAGCACGTGGACTCCGTCGATATTTCGCGGAAGGCTGTTGACCTCGTGGAGGAGAACGTGCGCCTGATGGGCGGCGACTTCGCGGGGCGGCACACAGCAGTCTGCGAGGACGTGTTCGCCTACCTCGACCGGATGCCCGACCACCATTACGACCTCATCGTCCTCGACCCGCCTGCCTTCGCCAAGCACCACCGTGTGAAAGAGCAGGGCCTCAAGGGCTACCGAAACATCAACCGCAAGACGATGGAGAAAATCCGCCCCGGCGGGCTGCTCTTCACCTTCTCATGCTCGCAGGCCGTCAGCCGCGACGACTTCCAGACGATGGTCTTCTCCGCCGCCGCACTCGCCGGCAAGGAAGTCCGCGTGGTCAGCCGCCTGCAGCACGCCCCCTGCCACCCGGTCAGCATCTACCATCCGGAAGGGGATTATCTGAAAGGGCTGCTGTTGGAGGTACGATAATCCGCAAATCACAATTCACAATTCACCAAACCATCATGAAAAAAACAATCCTGCTTTTCACCGTCTTGTTCGCAATGACTTGCCAAGCACAAGACCCTTTAACCTTAATTGTTGACAAAAACGGGGTGGCCGGCTACGACTACAACACCACATTAGTCGGCATGGGCGACGAACACTACGTCTGCACCGACTACACCATGATCAACGGCATGACACGTGTCGCACAGGACATCATCACCTGCGTGTCGAAAAACGGCACCACAGGACGGAAGATCGTTGTGGAGCGTTCCATGGACTACAACCTGATTGCCTTTTACGAGGGCGAGGACCGGATCAACTGCCTGTACACCCTTTACGACTATCCGGCGAAATCCTATGCGCTGTTCCTCAACTCAGTCCCCAAAGAGGCGACCAAAGGGGAGTGGAAGCCCGAAAAAATCATCTCGTTCAAGCTGGAACGCCGGGAAGACATCCTCGTGGGGCACTCCGTGTCGCCCGACCAGACCAAAGCCGCTGTCGTCATCTTCCAAGTCAACAAAGCCGGACTATTCCAAGCGGACAAGTCCGACAAGCTGAAAGGGTCGGCGGTGCTGGCATTCGGCGACGAAGGTTTGTTGTGGGCGAATCCCCTGGAGATGGAGCTTGCCAACACCACCCTCAACATCCTCGACATCGCGGTCAACAACAACGCCAACGTCTATGTAGCCATTTCCTCCTTTAACAAGCCCAACCCGTCCAAATCCCAAAAGGAGAACGAAATGCTGCATCTGATAGAAGTCGGGGCGGAAGAGACGCGGTCAGCGGAAATCCAGCCCGACTTCGGGTACCTGAACAACGGCAAGCTGTTCCTGTGCGACTCCGGAGACGTCGCCGTCGGAGGCTACTACCAAGCGACCGCCGACCAGAAGGCATCCGGCGCATACCTGGCCACTTTCGACGGGAAACAGATGGACAACGGCCGCTTCAGCGTGCAACCGTTTCCACAGGACTACTACGACTACAAGCATCCGAAATTCTCAAAAAAAGGGGAAGATTTTGAAGCCGTACCCGTGGAAATCAAGGAATTCGGGAACGGGACAAAAGTTCTGCTCGGCGAGCCCCGGACATCCGTAAGCGTCCCCAACTACACCTTCACACTCTTCGGGAACATCCTTGTCTCCTTCGCCGACAAGGACGGAAATCTCAACAACTTTCAGATGATCAGGAAAGACCAGCTTATCACGAACCACAGCAACAAATCCACAAAGTTCTACCAGTCCGACCTGCTATGCTTCAACACGATTCTACACAACGACAGACTGTACATCTTCTACAACGACAATCTCGCGAACCACACCGGCAAGACCGGACAGGCTCTCTCCATCACCACCACCAATTACAAAAAGAAATGCGCCATGTACTGCACCATCGGGAGCGACGGCCGCATATCGGAGCCCAGCATGTTGATGAACTACGAAAAATACAAATCCGTCATCTACAGGCCTTTGGCCATTGACGAGGACGGACTGCTCATCTACAACAGCAACAAGGTGTTGTACGGCGCAGTATCCAAGTTAGGACACGAATTCTAACCGTATCCCCGCGCACGCCACGATCAGAACTTCAGGTTCCGCTTCAGCACCTGCGTCATGCAGTGCGCGGCGCCGTAACCGTCGATGAGGCTCTCCAACGGGATCCACTCCACCTTCACGCCGGCTTCGGCAAAACGGCGCTGCAGAGTCTTGGACTGGCCGCCCACCGCCATGATGTGGCGCGGCGCGACGGTGAGGAAATTGTTGGCGTAGTGCATCTCATCTTCGCTGTCAATGGGGATAATCTCAAAACGATCCTGCAGGAATT
>CAMVBK010000081.1:0-10814 GCA_947165685.1 uncultured Bacteroidales bacterium
AAATGATAATTTAGAGCAGCAGGCGCAAGCCCTGTTCAAGTCTTGGTTTGTGGATTTCGAGCCGTTCAAGGATGGGGAGTTTGTAGAGAGTGTGTTGGGTTTGATTCCGAAGGGGTGGTGCGTAGGAGTTTATAATGATATTATTTCGGACACTGTTTCGGGCGACTGGGGCAAGGAAAAAGAAGAAGGCAATTATACTCACAGAGTAGCTTGTGTCAGAGGATGTGATTTTCAAGACATCAAGAACGGACTTAGAGGCAAGACTCCTGAACGCTTTATTTTGGAAAAAAATTTCCAAAATAAGCACTTCTGCGACAAAGATATGCTTGTTGAAATATCTGGAGGTACTGCTTCCGTATCTACTGGAAGAGTATGTCCCGTTTCTCAACAACTCATCGACAAATACGATGGCGATATTGTTTGCACCAATTTCTGTAAGCTTGTAAGGCCTAAAACTGGTTACGGAGCATATTTATATTATTCTTGGCTCAATAAGTATAGTAATAAGGTCATGTTTGATTATGAGAACGGGACTTCAGGTATCAAGAATTTTCGCATCAAAGACTTTACATCAATTGAACCAGTGATTTTGCCACCAATAGAGATGGTTGAAGAATTCCAAAATCATATAGATTCTATTCAAGAACAAATCCAAACAAGAGGATCGGAATCGCATAATCTCGCCCAGCTCCGCGACACTCTCTTGCCGCGTTTGATGTCGGGCGAACTGAAAGTGAATGAAATATAAGCATGAAACACACTCCTCAAATATTCCATGGTGAATGGTGGGTGCCAGCGGTGGCAGACCACGATGTGTGTTCTTTTGCCTTCCATCCTGAGCAGATGATGGGTCACGAAAAAAAATACACAGGCACGTTGACATATTATGAGGATGAAGATTCTACTTTGGAATTATACCACATCCCCAGCAATTTCCATTCTAAGCAGTATTGTCAGAACGAAGTGATGTGGGGCGCAGATGCCAACGGTAACATCTTTACCCTTTTCAATGTTGTGATGAAAGACAAGCTAACAGGGGATTTTACTAATACTAAATTTGAAGTCGGATTAATCCTTGTCGGTGAACATATTTTATCTTTAGATGACGCACGGTTTAATTTATGTGTAGTTCAGTTTCCTTATTTGAGGAATTGGGCTTTTCATGACAATCTTACCACTCAATTTGAGGGTAATACTTGTCATCATGTGCTTTCCAAACCGAGCATGGATGCTCCTCTTTTGAAAGCACAAGTGGAAAATGATGTGAAATGGTTATTGTTCGACACTTTCCATCATAATAAGACTCTTTATGATTTATCCATTAGTCAAGGTACGGATTTTATTATGGAATCCTCTGAAGGAATCCCTATTCGAAGCTATCTAAAACAAATTGTTGAATTTTCACAATTCTTATCTGTTGCATTGTATCGAGAGCAAACTCCTTCAAAGGTGAGTTTTGTTAACCATGTTAACCATAAGCGATCCGAACTTCTTTTCTTGAAAGATAAATCAATAGAACCAAGAAAAGGATCTTTGATAAAATTCGACCATCTGAAAAAAAAGATGCCCGCGATATTTAAAACTTGGCATGAAAATTACGATAGAGTTTCACCAATATGCAAATACCTTGTTGACTCTCTTCAAAACAGAAAAGATTTCGACGTTCCTGATTTCTTGATTATAGCCCAAGCTTTGGACGGCTATCACAAACGTTTTGTTAATAAGAAAAACGGAGGAAAGGACTATCGCAAATACGAGGACGGAATTAAGATTCTTCTCAAACAGTTTGAAGATGTGGATTATGTGAGGGGATGCCATATCGACCCGATTGTTCTCAAAGATTCACGAAATAAATACTCACATCTTTACCCAGATGAAGTAGAGACTAAAGCTGTTGAAGGCGAGGAGCTTTATTGGCTTACGGAAAAGTGCAAGATTCTTTTAACTTGTTGCATTTTGAATATGATGGGACTCTCCAACGAAGAAATCAACATTTGCTGCGAGAATTCACCCATTCAAGAAATAATAGAAACACTTTCATTTGAATTTGAATACGATATAGAATAATAATATGTCAGACTACAACGAAGACCATTACGAGCAGACGCTAATCCAACTGTTCCAGGAACGGCTGGATTACGATTATCTCAACGGCTATGAGGCCCAAGCTGCTTTCGAGGACAAGGACTACTACTGCCCGCTCTATCTCGAACGCCTGCGCGAAAAGCTGAAAGACCTCAATCCGTCACTTCCCAAGTCGGCCATTGACGAGGCGGAGCGCAAACTGCTCCACATCGAAGCAGGCAATATGGTGCAGAACAACGAGCTCTTTATGGACTACCTGCAACACGGCATCGAAGTGACCTTCCACGACGGAAAAGAACTGAAAAACGATATTGCCTATTTAGTTGATTACAAGAACGTTGACAGCAACAACTTCCTGTTGGTGAACCAATGGACCTACGTGGAGAAATCGAAGAAACGTGCCGATCTGATACTCTTCCTCAACGGTCTGCCCGTGGTGCTGATGGAACTGAAATCGCCCTCTCGCGAAGAGACTGATGCCAGCGCCGCCTACCGCCAGCTGAAAAACTACATGAAAGAGATTCCCACGATGTTCACGTATAACGTCTTTTGTGTGATGAGCGATATGGCGGAGTCGAAGGCCGGCACCCTCACATCGAGCGAAGACCGCTATATGCAATGGAAGTCGAAAGACGGTGTGTATGAAAGTGCGGAGGTTGTTGACTATGATGTCTTCTTCGAAGGTATGTTCCGCAAGGAACGGCTGTTAGACATCATCCGCAACTTCGTCTGTTATAGCAAAGAAGAAGGCAAGGACAACAAGATATTGGCCGGTTATCACCAGTATTTCGCCGTGAAGAAGGCCGTAGAGCGCACCCGCACTGCCGTCACCGGCGATGGCAAAATCGGTGTCTTTTGGCATACCCAAGGGAGCGGAAAGTCCCTTTCCATGGTCTTCTATGCTCATCTGCTACAGAGTGCTGTTTCCCAGCCCACCATCGTGGTTATCACCGACCGCAACGATCTTGACAATCAGCTTTATGGCCAATTCGCCAAATGCAAGGACTTTCTGCGACAGGTGCCGGTACAAGCCACCACAAGGGAACACTTACGCGAACTGCTGGAGGGACGCACGGCCAACGGCATCATCTTCACCACGATGCAAAAGTTTGAGGAATACGATGCACCGTTATCAACCCGCCGCAACATCATCGTGATGAGCGACGAGGCACACCGCGGACAGTACGGTTTCGAGGAGAAGATTGATCCGGTGACAGGCAAGGTCAGCGTGGGAACCGCCCGTCTGATCCACGATTCGTTGCCCAATGCATCGTTCATCGGCTTCACAGGCACGCCCGTCGCCCTGAAAGACCGCAACACTATCGAGGTTTTCGGCGACTGCATTGATGTGTATGATATGACACAGAGCGTCCTTGACCATGCCACGGTGCCCGTTTATTACGAGAGCCGTGTCATCAACCTCAAATTAGACGATGAAACACTACAGCTTATTGATAAAGAATACGAACTGTTGGAAGTTGAAGGGGCTGATGCCCAGCAAATTGAAAAGAGCAAGCACGACCTGTCGCATCTTGAAGAATTACTTGGTGCCGATTCTACCATTGATTCGTTGGTGCAAGATATCCTGAATCACTACGAAAACTATCGTGAACAGGAATTGACTGGCAAGGCCATGATTGTGGCGTACAGCCGCCCCATCGCCATCAAAATATACAAGCGTATTCTTGAGCTGCGTCCCAATTGGACCGACAAGGTCAAATGCGTGATGACCAGCGGAAACAACGACCCCGAAGAGTGGCGCGACATTATCGGCAACCGACAGTACAAGCAGGAGTTGGCCAAAAAGTTCAAGGATGACCAAGATCCGATGAAGATTGCCATTGTGGTGGATATGTGGCTCACGGGCTTTGATGTCCCCAGCTTAGCCACGATGTATGTCTTCAAGCCGATGAGCGGTCACAACCTGATGCAAGCTATTGCTCGTGTGAACCGTGTCTTCAACGGAAAGGAAGGCGGTCTGGTGGTCGATTACATCGGCATCGCCCAAGCATTGAAGATGGCGATGAAGTTTTACAGTACCAATGATCGCCAGAAGTTCGGTGACCCGAACATCAAAACCACGGCCTTGAAGAAGTTCCAAGAGGAACTGGAAATCTGCCGGGACCTGATGCATGGGTTCGACTACTCAAAGTTCAAGGAATCGTCTGATTTGAAGCGCGCCGAAATCATCAAAGGCGGCACAAACTTCATGCTTGCCGTGAACATGCAGGAGAAGAAAGTCGAATACATGAAGCACGCCACCTTGCTCCACCAATCCATTACGCTGTGCCGCAGTTTGCTGAACGAGGACCAACGTTGGGAAAGCGCATACTTTGAGACCGTTCGTGTGATGATTCTACGCTTGGGCGGTAAAGGAACCGTCACGAAGAAAGATATCGACGAACGCATCCGAGAGCTGCTGAAGCAGAGTGTGAAAAGCGAAGGTGTGATCAATCTGTTCCAAGACGCAGGGAAGGAGTTTTCGTTGAGTGACCCGAATTTTCTGGAGGAGTTGTCCAAAATGAAAGAAAAGAACATCTCTATCCAGATTTTGGAGAACCTGTTGAAGGAAAAAGTCAAAGCATTCCAACATAAGAACCTCGTGCAGAGCGAGAAATTCTCAGAACTTTTGAACAATGCGTTGAGCAACTACCTGAAAGGGATGCTTACCAACGAGGAGGTGATTCAAGAGCTTCTAAACCTTGCCTCGCAGATCCATGAAACGGAGCAGCAGGGCAATGATCTCGGATTGACCGACGAGGAAAAAGCCTTTTACGATGCCCTCTCACGTCCTCAAGCCGTGAAAGATGTTTACGAAAACGAGGAATTGGTGGCGATGACCAAGGAACTGACCGAAGCACTCCGCAAAAACCGCACCATTGACTGGCAACGCAAGGAATCAGCACGTGCTGGAATGCGCAAAATGGTGAAGCGGTTGCTGAAAAAATACAAATATCCGCCTGAGGAGGCCGAACACGCTCTCGACATTGTGCTGAAACAGTGCGAAGAATGGAGTGATGTGGAGGATTATGACGTTGAGGAAGCAAAAGTCGCACAATTGTATCCTCAGAGAGAAGTGAAATTAGGCGTGGCTGCGGAAGACAAGGCATTGTATAATTAGGAACGTTTCGCAACGAACAAACATACCCCTCGCACAGATCTCCTGCACGCACCGCACACCCGTATTTTTTCCCAAACCGGGATAACAATCTTTTTTGTATTTTTACCGCGCGAAAAATCGGCTTCCTGGAAACCGAAAAACAGACAAATACGGACAAGAAAATACAACGAATATGAGAAGAATCACGACCCTCTTGATCGCCATCACCGCCATCCTCGCCAGCTGCAACCGATGGGAGGCCCCCGAGCTGACAGCCCCCGTGTATGACGGCCCCGCCGCCAACAAGACCATCGCCGACATCAAGGCCATGCACCCGTCCTTGGGCACGGGCACGCAGGACTCCATCTGCCGCCACGGCGAGACCTTCATCGTGAAGGCCGTGGTGGTGAGCTCCGATGAAGGGGGCAACTGCTACAAGTACCTCACCATCCAGGACGAGACCGGCGGCATCGAGATTGCCATCGACCGATCCAGCCTCCACAATGACTACCCCGTGGGGCAGACGGTCTATCTGAACTGCGCCGGCCTCATCGTGGGCGACTACCACAACAAATACCAAGTCGGCTGGGTCTATGACGGCTCCGTGGGCCGCATCGCACCCGCCGTGCTCGACCGCTACCTGAGCAAGGACGGTTTCCCCGACCCTACCAACCCGTTGGTGGCCAGCCCCATTGAAATCGCCAGTGTCAACGACCTCACCGCCGAGCACGTGAACTGCTTGGTGAAAATCAACGGCTGCCGGTTCGCCGCCGAAGACGACGGGCTGCCCTTGGCCGGCAACGACTATGCCACCGACCGCACCGTGACTTTCAACGGCGCGAGCGTGGTGGTGCGCACCAGCAACTACGCCTACTTCCGCAACACCCTCATCGACGCCTCCAAGGAGTACTGCCTCTACGGCATCCTCAGCATCTACAACTCCGACTACCAACTCACCCTGCGCACCAAAGACGACATCCAGAGCGCCGTCGTCGAGCAGGAGGAGGTGCTGACCGAACTCACTTTCGACGCTAACAGCCTCACCACCGGCGGCTGGACGCAATACCCCGACAACCAGTCGTGGAAGTTCCAGGCCTACGGCGGCAACAACTTCCTCTACCACCTGAACACCTCCGAGAATTGCGACGACTGGCTCATCTCGCCGGAAATCAACGCGGGCGACCTGAACGGCGCACTGCTCTTCCTCGACCACCAGAACAACGTGGGCGGCAGCCCGGCCCACTACTACCAGGTCTATTACTCCACCACCTACAACGGCAGCAACTTCAACGAGAGCGACTGGACGGCCTTCAACCCCAACCTGAACAACTTCCCGAGCAGCTTCGCCCTGAGCAACGGGCTGGACCTGAGCGCCGTCGGCAACCAAAAGTTCCGCATCGCGCTGCGCTACCACAAGAACGGCACGGCTGATGGTACCCGCTGGGCCGTGAGGAGTGTGAAAATCACACGATAAGACCACAATTCACAATAAAATTGTTGATAACCATATTGTTACAAAAAACAATTCCGATTGTAACATCCATCGCGGGATTAGCCGCCGTGAACAAGTAGAGACTCAAAATTTCGCGCCCCAACATTGAAGCCTGAAAATTTCAAGCATCGGGCCGAAGGTGTCCATATTTTTTGTATTTTTGCCGCCGTTTTAAAAACCTATCGTTAAATCAATTAAAAGTATGAAATCAGTATCTATTAGCGGTTCTCCGAGAGAGAACGTAGGGAAAAAAGATGCAAGAGCGCAACGCAACCAAGGCATGATCCCGTGCGTCATCTATGGCGGCAAGGAACAGAAACTGTTCGTGGTTGATGAGCGTCAATTCAAAGACCTGCTCTACACCCCCGAGGTGAAATACGCCGAGGTGAACATCAACGGCGATGTGCGCAAGGCCATCGTCCAAGAGGTCCAGTTCCACGCCATCACCGACAAACTTCTGCACGTCGATTTCCTCGAAGTGGTTGACGGCAAGCCCATCACCATCGAGCTCCCGTTCAAGATCAAGGGCACCTCTCCCGGCGTCCTGAAGGGCGGCCTGCTCAAAAAACGCGTGCGCAAACTCAAAGTCCGCGGCCTTCTGGAAAATGTTCCCGAGGAAATCACCGCTGACATCTCTCCCCTCGACATCAACGACATGATGAAGATCGGTGACCTCCACATCGACAACCTCGAAATCGTGGACAACCCCAACAAGGTCATCCTGCAAGTCGTCCCGACCCGCGGTTCCGCCGCTGCTACCGCCGAAGAAGGCGCCGAGGAGGAAGCTTAATCGAAACTTCGTTTTCCCAACAAAAACAAGTTGGCCGGCTTTTTCAAGCCGGTCTTTTTTTTCACCAAAATGAAAGGGACCTCCGTGGAGAAGGTCCCTTTCGCACATAACACAACACATGAAAAAAACAGATCTCGTCTTGGGGAAAGACTCAAACGATCTGTTTATCGCTTGATTTCTACTGGCGCTCAAACATCCCCTTGATCACGCCAGCGTATTTCTTCGAGATTTTGTTCCGCTTCACCTTCAACGTGGGCGTCAACAAGCCGTTTTCCTGCGTCCATTCATCGGCCAGCAACTCGAATCTCATGACATTCTCCGTCTTGCTCAATTCTTGATTATACTTATCTATCTCACTCTTAATCAAGTTCTTGACGTTGAGATTATCGACCATTTCTTTCGGGTGCGAAAATATGATTTTTTCCGATTCGCACCACTCTTTTATGGCAGCAAAATCAGGAACAATCAACGCGGCCACAAATTTCTGGTTTTCACCCACAGCCACAATCTGGTCGATATATTTCGACTGCGACATTTTCTCCTCGATGACCTGCGGATTCACATATTTTCCCATGGACGTCTTGAAGAGATTCTTCAGACGGCCGGTGATGACCAATTGTCCGCGCTCCGTGAAGCGCCCCATGTCGCCGGTGTGCAGCCATCCGCTTTCGTCGATGATTTCGCGGGTCTGCTCATCGTTCTTATAGTAGCCCATCATCACATTGTGTCCGCGGCAGATGATCTCGCCCTCCTTGGTGATGGCCACATCGACACCGCCGAGCGGGAAACCCACCGTGTTGGCCTCGCGACCGTACTTTTCGCGGCAGGAGACGGCAATGACCGGCGAGGTCTCCGTCATGCCATACCCCTCAAACACCGGCATCCCGATGGCGGAAAAGAACGAACAGAGCTCCGGTTTCAGCGAGGCGGCGCCAGAAACGAGTATGTCGAAGTTGTCGGCACCGAGGCCTTTGCGTATCTTACTGTAAACCAGCTTGTCGGCAAGCGCATGTTCCATATTATAGACCACAGAGCGGTCTTCGGGCTCAATGTTGTATTTGAGTGCGACCTTCACCGCCCAGTCGAAAATGGAGCGTGCGGCACCGGTCTTGGCCTTGCCCGAAGCCTCGATTTTCTCATAGAACTTCTCCAAAACGCGCGGCACGGCCGTCATCATGGTCGGCTTCACTTCGCGCATCGCCTCGGCTATCGTCGCCAGGTTGGAGACATAATAGACCGTCATGCCAAGGAATTGGTACAGCAGCACAATCATGTTTTCGTACGCATGGCACAGCGGCAGGAAGCTCAGGCCCTTCTTCGACCAAGGAGAAGGAATCTGCTTCAGGTTCTCAAGCTGCGACATGATATTAAAATGGGACAGCATCACCCCTTTCGGAGTGCCCGTGGTGCCCGAAGTATAGATGATCATGGCACAGTCTTTCTCCTCAACGGCATCGCGAGCCGCCTGAAGCCGCGCGTTGTCGGCATGTTCGCGCCCCAGCGCAATCAGCTGGTCCCAATAGGGATAGTCCTTGCGGTCAACGAACGTGTAGATGTCCTTCAAAGTGGGGATATTCCCCGCCACCGACTGCACCTTGCGCATCACGATCTCACCCTCCAAAATCACCATCTTGGCTTCGCAGTGCTGCAGTATATACTGGTAGTCCTCGGCCGTGATGGTCGGGTAGATCGGCACTAACACGCCACCAATCTGCGTGACCGCCATCTGCGTGATGGTCCACTCCGGCCGGTTGGTGGAGATAACCGCCACCTTGTCGCCCCTCTGAATCCCCTTGGCAAGCAGAGCGTAACTCAGCTCATCAGCCGTCTTCCTATATAACTCAGGAGTGTACTCGTTCCATTTGTTCTTCCCGATCTTGCCCGACAATGCCAGCCTCTGCTCGGGATGACGCTCCTTGTATTGGAGCATGATGTCAAAAATTCTCTTTGTCTTACTCATCTGACTTGGTTTTGTATCCAATTTTTCGGCTGCAAAAAGAAAAAAAATATGCCAAAAAAATTCCGAAAAGTGACACAAAGAAGCCGTTTTTTGCCGAAAAAGTCGTATGCAGGGACGAAATGCCGAATACGGGGACGAAATTTCGCGGCGGATTGCGTAACATCGGGAAAAATGTTATCTTTGCCAACTCAAATTAGAACAAATATGTGGCATAAAAAGATACCAGACTACTACCTCTCGAAGGACAATATCATCTTCTTCCTGATCCTGGTGTTTGCATACTCTCTGATTTTCGTCAACGTGTTCACGCCGTTCCAAGGGGCATGGTACAACATCCTGCACTACACCCGCGCACAACTCTTCGCCGACACCCTCATCATCGTCACCGGAGGCAGCATCGTGCTTCTCGTCAGCCGAATGCTGATGGCAAGGAGCCACAACAAGAGGCCTATCAGCCAATTGCAGTATTGGACATGGAGCATCGCAGAGGTGTTCAGTATTGCGATTCTCTACACTTTGATTGTACATTTCCTCGTGCACGACGAACGGAATCTCTCCCAGATCTTCGCCCGCGCCGTGTTCTTCGTTCCCACCATCATCGCCATCCCCACTATCATTTCCCTACTCTACTTCAGTTCCAAGGCCAAAGACGAGAAAATCGAGGAGCTGGAGAAAAACACCGCCGAGACTGCCGCACCAGAGAGCCCGATACCTGACGCGAAAAAACAGCTTGACGTGCGCAACGGGGAGATTTCGGAGGAGGAGGACTTTTCGCTGTCGGACGACTTTTCCGGCGCAGACATGGTGTTGGACTCCCACATTACCAGAAACACCGTAATTCCGGCAGGAGATGGCATCCTGGCATCCGCCAAGGTTACGGCAACCCAGCAGGAAACGACCCCTCCTCCCCCATCGAAAATCGTCAATTTCCTCGACGACAAGGACGAACTCCAACTCTCGCTCCGGATTGACCATATATATTATATAGAGTCCGCAGAAAACTACGTCCACATCTACTACCGGAACAAAGAAAACATTGAACGGTTCACGTTGAGAAGTTCCATGAAAAAACAGCAGGAAAAACTTGAGAAACAAGGGTTTATACGTTGCCATCGCAGTTATTTGGTGAATTTCTCCAATATTTTGCTGCTGAGGAAAGACAAGGACGGCCCGTATTTGGACTTCGGCGAGAGCGGCCTGCAGCCTATCCCGATTTCCAAGACCTATTTGGATGCTGTGACTGCCTATTTTATACAAAACAGTGAGGATTAGTGGGTTAGTGGGTTAGTGGTTTAGTGGTTTAGTGGTTTAGTGGTTTAGTAGTTTAGTGGTTTAGTGGTTTAGTGGTTTAGTGGTTTAGTAGTTTAGTAGTTTAGTAGTTTAGTGG
>CAMVBK010000082.1:0-10770 GCA_947165685.1 uncultured Bacteroidales bacterium
GGGCGTCGAGCCGTCCACCTTGTACAGCGGGCTGGTGGCCGTGGCCGTGTACCCCTCCACCGTGTGCTCGGCCGCGTCGTACGTCTTCGTGTCGTGGTTGCCCGTGATGGTCACCGTCACCGCCAGCGGGTCGATCTTCATGTAGCCGTCCGCCGCAATCTCAAAGGTCACCGTGAAGTTGCTGTTCCGGTTCTCGAACTTTTCTATGGTCAAACCCATGTTGGTCGTGCCGACGTCGGTGCGTTTCGCGCTGGCCGTCTCCCCGCTCTTCAGGCCGAAATCGGGCGTGTCGCCGCTCACCTTGTAGAGCGCGCTGGTGGCCGTGGCGGTGTAGCCCGTCACCTCGTGCTCGGCGGCGTCGTAGGTCTTGGTGTCGTTGTTACCGGTGATGTTCACCGTCACCGCCAGCGGGTCCACCACCACCTTCACCTTCTTCGACACACCGGCGCAGCCTTCCGTGCTGGCGGCCGTCACCGTCACCTCGTAGGTGCCGGCGGCCGGGGGGGTGCCGGTGCCGCGCAGAGTCAGCACACCGTCCTCGGTGGCCGTGGTCATCCATGCGGGCTGGTTGGTCAGGGAAACCGTGGCGTTCGCGTATTCGATGTGCACGACTTCCATGCTTGCGCCGTAGGTAATGGTCTGAGTGGCTTTGTCGATGGTGAGCGTGGGCTGCGGTTTCACCGTGATGGTGCCCGTGATCGAATCCTTGCTGCAGCCGTAGGTGTCGGAGGCCGTCACCGTATAGCGGCCGCCTACCGTGGGCGTGCCCGAAAGGGTGTAGGGCGCCGTCTCGCTGGCCGAGAGCCCGTCAGGCAGGTTCTTGAAGGCGATCTTGCCGCCGGTGGCGAACTTCACATTCGTGATGGCCGTGCCCGCGCACACGCTCTGCGTGGTGTCACCCGAGGCGGTGATGGTCACAATCTGCACCGGGTTGACGGTGATCTTGATGGTCTGCTCCTGCTCGTTGCCCGTGCAGGTCTCGCCTTCGCCGTTTACCTGGTTGGAGGCGGCCTTGATTATGTATGTGTAAGTCAACGGGGCCGTGCCCGTGTTCCGGGGCGTGCCGGAGATGGTGATCGTCTTGGCAGTCGCATCGTTCGTCATGCTCACACCATTGGGAAGAGTGCTCCCCTCCCCTATGGTGATGGTGGCGTTGTCATACCCGAACACGATGTCCGTCATCGGCTGGTTGTGGCAGACCTCGACCGAAGGGTTGTTCGCACCCGTGGCCGGTGCCAGCGTCGGGTTGGGGCGGACGGTGATGGTAAATCTGCAAGTATCTTTCAAATTACATACAGCATCTGTATTGGCAAGAAATTCTATTGAGTAAGGACTACGGCTTGACGTATAATGACCATTCGTTTGAAGATTATTGCGTACTTGTCTGGAGATATTCGAGATATTTGCGTATGTGTTCAAATCGGGTTTCTGGAAATCGGTGCCGGGAATCAACAGGGCATACTCCGCTCCCGCATCGCAGCACACCGTGAGGTTCTCAGGGCAGTTCTCCCAGCGCAGCTTCGCTGGCGAGAAGAGCGTCACCGTGGTCTCCGCCACGCAGTTGTTGGCGTCCTTGACTTTCACTGTGTAGTCGCCCGTGACCGTCTCCCAGTCGGGATGGTTCGGATCCGTGCCGGGAGTGTTGACCGCAGGGACGGGCATGTCGCTGAAGACGCCGTCGTCGTTGGACGTCGTCCAATTATCAACGGTGTAGGAATATGCAGCCGTGCCGCCGGCGGCCTCCACCGTGAAGGCACCGTTGCTGCCGCCGAAGCAGGTCACGTCCGTGTGCGCGCTCGCGGTCTCGGCGAGCACCACCTTGGTCACCTGCACGTTCGCGGTTTTGGATGCGGAACATACATTATCATTATATGTAATCGTATAGGGTATCGTGGATGTTTCGGTTACGCTCGGCACGTTGAAGTTGGCGGTAACCGCCTGCGAGGCCGCATCCGTGGTGGTGCCGCTCTGCGTGTTCCCGTTGAAGCTCCAGGTGAGGTGGTTGCCAGCCGCGGCGTTGGTTACCGTGGCCTTGAGGTCCACGCTCCCGGCCTCGGCGCACGCCTTGAGGTCCGTGCACGTGATGTTGACGGCGGGGCGGACGGTGACCGTGAACTCTACGGGATCGCCAGTGAGCGTGTTGCCCAAGACCGAATAGCTCGGGGTCACCGTGAAGGTCACTTCCTGCACCGTGCCGGTGGTGTTGACGAGCGTGCCCGTGAGCTTGCCAGTGCCCGTGACCGTGCCACTTTCCCCGATGCCGGTGACATTCGCGATATTGTTGCGCGACCAGCTGTAAGACATTTTCGCCGGGACGTAAGTTGACGGGGCGGAGAACGAAACCTCAAGCGTGTTGCCGCTACAGATAACCTGGTTGGCCGGCTGGTTCATCTCCACCTTGTTGGGTTTCACCGTGATGGTGAAGGTCTTGAAGGGTCCCGTGCAGGTGGTGCCGCCTTGCTTGTAGCTTGGGGTGACCTTGACGGTGGCCACCAGATCTGTGACACCTTCGTTTTGAGCCGTGAAACTTAATGAATTGGTTGTTCCGTTAGCCGCTAAACCTATGCTCGTATTGTCGTTGGTCCAGCTGAAGCTCACGCCATCGGGACTGCCCGAGAAGGAGACGGACACAGGGTCGCCTGCGTTCACCTCTATATCGCCGACGGCGTTCATCTTCACGTCGGGGAGGACGGTGAAACTAACTTCGCCAGCATTAGTAGCAGTCCACGAAGGACAAGACACTTGTGAAGATACCAAACCTTGCAAATATGATTGAAAATTATCTATAACTGTGAGTTTTGCTGTATGATTCCCCGCTGAAAGATTGTTCTTGGTAAAACTGGCAGACTCGCTGGCTGCCTCTGAGCTGTTATCGAGTGTCCATCTATAAGACAAAGATCCAATCTCACTCGATGCGGAACCACTAAACGTTACCGTTTCTCCATGACAAACAGGATCTGGATTCGCAAGAGGAGTCACGGTGAGTTTGGTTGTATCAATATAAAACCAAATACGTACTATACCTGACGCACCTTCTCCACCTCTTGCCGATTGAGAAGTAATACGAGCACCGCTACCTCCTGCTCCATATTCAGTACCAGAAGCATCGGTACCATGATGCCAACCGTCTGCGCTTCCCAAACCGCTGGCTCCAGTTCCACCCTTTAACCATGCACCTCCTATCGGATTGCCCGTTGCCCCACCACCGCCAGCACCTCCTTCCGGAGCTACGGCTGTATAACCCGTGTGCTTTCGTTGAAAGGGCCAAATGCCTGTCGTGTACTGGTATGTTTGATAGGTGCCACTTCCTCCCGGATATCCATCATGATTTCCTCCAGCTGCACCGCCACCGGCGCCACTACCTGTTCTATCATCTGCCCCTTTATTTCCATCATCATGTTGAAAACCAGCACCGCCGTCTCCGCCACTATACTTGTAAGCTCCAACTCCGCCGGTCGTTGAACCTCCTTCCCCTCCTGAATGAGTGTTACTTCCGATGCCACCATTCCAATCTCCAGCCTTACCGCCTAAAGCTTTACAAATCGCGGTACCATTCATTTCCACCTTTGAATCTCCACCATTTTTTTCAGAATCACTCGTTCCAGAATCTTCGAATTTTCCTCCATGTCCCACCGTAATAACCAACTGCGTCCCAGCTGTAACCTGGTCAATATTTCTTCTCGAATAAGCACCACCACCACCACCACCAGTGTATTTTGTTAACTGGTTACCCAAGTATCCCCCTCCTCCACCTGCGCCGCCGCCGCCAATGGCCTCTATAGTCACCTTAGTGCAATTTTGGGGTACCACAAACGTACCATCACTCATATAGTCCTGATGACACCAAACTTGTCCCCAAGCCGTCCCCAAACTCAGAACCATGGCGAACGCTATGAGAATTGAGAATTGAAAATTGAAAATTGAAAATTTTGCATTCTCCATTTTCAATTTTGCATTTTCAATTTCCAATTCCGCCCGCTTCTTTCTCTCTGTCTCTTGCATCTTGTCTGTCAATGTAAATGTCTTGCTCATTATTGTTACTTTTTTTTCTTCGTTTGTTTGTTTGTTTTTGCCGGGGCCGGGGGCTCGCAGGGCGTCCGTCGGCCGGCACGTTTGCCGTATTCGGAACACCCTGGGGCGTCCGAATCCCAGGGCTCGCTGCGCTCACCCTGGGCTGACATAGGTCGGGCTTTCAGCCCTTTTTGGAGGGGGTTGGGGGCGCAATGCGCTGTGGGCCAGCCTCCACCATTATACGAAAAAATCGCGGCAAAGATACATTTTTTTTGTATCATTTGCTATTTTGGGGTTAATGGGGTTGGGGTTAATGGGTTAGGGGGGGTAGGGAGTTTAGGGAGTTTAGGAGGTTTAGGGAGTTTAGGAGATTAGGAGGTTTAGGAGATTAGGAGGTTTAGGGAGTTTAGGAGGTTTAGGAGATTAGGAGGTTGAACTTTGAACTTTGAACTTTGGCTGTTGGCTCTTGGCTCTTGGCTCTTAGCTGTTGGCTCTTAGCTGTTGGCTGTTGGCTCTTTGAACTTTGAACCTTGAACTTTGAACTTTGGGCTGTTGGCTGTTGGCTGTTAGCAAGTTGATGCGCAAGCCCTGGGACGGGAAACAAAAAAAGTGTATTTTTGCCGCCGTATGTTAAATTGCCGAAGAATTTTTCAAAGGCCTTCAAAACAGCATGGAGGTGAACCGTCTGCGACCTGTACGACAGACAGTTGCGGTTGTCTGCCCCTCCATGTTTCCCGTATGCAGAACCCGCTCGGCAACATGCAAACCGAGATTGATTTTATAAGAAACGGTGCAAGCCCATACCCGCCTGCACCGTTTTTTACTTCAACTAAAGCTACTAACCCATTAACCGACTAACCCTTTAACCCATTACCCGACAACGATGAACCTAACGAGCATTTTGATCGCGATCCTGACCCTGACGGCGGGCATCGGCGTGTTTTTAGTGGCCTGCCAGATGATGAGCAACAACCTGGAGTCGGCGGGCAGCCGGAAGCTGCGGCGTCTGTTTGCGAAGACCGGCGACAACAAGTGGGTGGGCGTCGGCATCGGCCTGGCGGGCACGGCGGCCATCCAGAGCAGCGGCGCGGTCACCGTGATGGTGATCGGCTTCGTGAACGTGGGGATCATGAGCCTCTCGCAGGCGGCCACCATCATCTACGGTTCCAACATCGGCACCACGGTGACGGCCCAGCTCGTCGCCTTGGGCATGTTCGGGCGCAACAGCATCTCCACCACGCTCATCTTCGCGGCTTTCGCCGGCATCGGCGCCTTCATCTCGCTGTTCGCCAAACGCGACAAATGGAAACAGACGGGCGGCATCCTCACCGGCTTCGGCATGTTGTTCGTGGGCCTGAGCATGATGTCGTCGGCCATGGAGGACTTCGCCGCGCTGCCCGAGGTGAAGACCATGCTGGCCAGCATCGGGAACCCGATCCTGCTGGTGGTCATCGGCGCCCTGCTCACCGCCATCATCCAGTCGTCGTCGGTGATGACCTCCATCGCCATCACCATGGTGGTGACCGGGTTGGTGAGCCTCGACCAGGGCATCTACCTGACTATGGGCTCCAACATCGGTTCCTGCGTGGTGGCCGTGATTGCGGGCATGACCAGCGGCACGAATGCCAAGCGCACCGCCCTTATCCACCTCATGTTCAACATGATGGGTGTTTGTCTGTTCCTGGTTCTGGCCCTTATCCTGTACCTTACCACCTCCGGCGTGTGGAGCTACGGCACGCTCTTCGGCCGCTGGTTCCCAAACGCCCCGCAAATGCAGCTCGCCATGTTCCACACCTTCTTCAACGTCTGCACGATGCTGGTGGCGCTGCCGCTGACCAACCTCCTGGTGAACACCGCCTGCCGTCTCATCCCCGAGAGCAGCGGCGCACCGGCCGAACGCCCGCGCCTCAAATACCTCGACCCCTCCATGCTCAGCACCCCCGCCGTGGCGCTGCGCCAGCTCAAGACGGAGATCGAGAACATGGCCGACATGGCCATCACCAACTTCCACCGCTCCATCAAGGTCATCACCACGATGGACTATAGCGAGATCGAGGAGTTCCGGGAGACCGAGCTACAGCTCAACTACCTGAACAAGGAACTTTTACGCTATTCCGTCAAACTTTCGGAAAACAATCTCAACAGCTACGACCAGAGCTACCTGAGCGGCACCATCCGCACAGTGAGCGACCTGGAGCGCATCGGCGACTATGCGGAGAACATCGTCGAATATGCGGACTCCCTGAAGGAGCAGTCGGCCGCCTTCTCGAAGGAGGCCACCGACGAGATCCTGCTGATGGAGAAGTTGGTGGGCGAACTGTACGGCCACGTGAAGGAGGCGTACCACCGGAAAGACCTTGCCGCTTTGGAGCGCGCCAACAAGGTGGAAGACCGCATCGACGACCTCACCGAAGAGATGGAACGCAACCACATCCGCCGCCTGACCGAAGGCACCTGCAGTCCCGCCGTGGGCGCGGAGTACCTTTCCTTGGCACAAAACTCCGAGCGTGTCGCCGACCACCTCATCAACGTGGGCAACACCATCAAGGACCTCTCCGAGGAGCGATAGCTACCCATCGGGTAGTCCGGACCGTGTCACGAACGCCTGAACTTGTGGAAGTCAGACGCATCCCACGACTGATACAACAGAATATGATGGATTTCGTTGATAATCAAGATGAATAGCCTTAGATCGTTGTCGGCAAACCATTGTATGGCCTGCGGTTCCTTGCGGCAGGCGGCGGCGAACAGCGACAGGAACTTGCAATTATAACGCTCCAGCCACGCAATGGCGTTCTCTTCGTTGTCGATGGCGTTGCTCAGCACCGCGAACTCCGGATAGCCGTTGTCCAACAGCCACTGCAACGCCGCCTCATTCGAGTGAATCGCCGACGCCAGTGCCTCCAACTCCTGGAAACCGTTGTTCATCAGGAAGTCGCTGAATTTCCGGTCGCCCTCCAGACTTTTCAGGAAGGCCATCAGGATTTTAGGATCGTAATCGAGCAAGGATTTCATGATGTTTCATTTATACCCCACACACTGCGATTAGGTCCCACTCTGCGATTGGGCCCCACACTGCGCTGCGCTTGCTGCGGGCTTGACCCCACTCTGCGCTGCGGGCTTGACCCCACACTGCGCTGCGCTTGTCTTGGGGTTGCCCCCACACTGCGCTGCGCTTGTGTGGGGTTAATTGCACTTCGTGCGTCTTGCCCCTCCGGGGCTGCTTAAGGAACATTGTTTTTTTATTATTGTTTCAGACTGACGGTTTTGTTGAACACCAATTTTTCCTCGGTGGAGTCGGGGTCGCAGTAAAAGTAGCCGATACGTTCGAACTGGAAGTGCTTGATTTCGGAAGCCTTCTCGTAGGAGAGGCCTTCTTCCACCCAGGCCTGCTTGATTTCCAGTGAGTTCGGGTTCAGATTGTCGAGGAAGGTCTTGCCCTCTTCGCAGTCGTCGGGAGCAGGCACGCTGAAGAGGCGGTCGAAGAGGCGCACCTCGGCGGCCTTGGCGTGGTTGACGGGCACCCAGTGGATGGTGGCTTTCACCTTGCGGTTGCTGTCGGGCATGCCGCTCTTGGTCATCGGGTCGTAGGTGCAGTGAATTTCCGTGATTTCACCGTTCTCGTCCTTGACAATATGGGTACATTTAATAATATAGGCGTATTTCAGTCGCACCTCGCGGTCGATGGAGAGTCGGTAGAACTTCTTGTCGGCGTTCTCGCGGAAGTCGGCGCGTTCGATCCACAACTCCTTGGCGAAGGGGATTTTACGGGTGCCTGCGCTCTCGTCCTCCGGATTGTTCACGGCCTCCATCATCTCCACCTGGTCGTCGGGGTAGTTGTCGATGACGAGTTTCACCGGGTCGAGGACGGCCATGGTGCGGATGGCGGTCTTGTTGAGATCCTCGCGGGCGCAGAATTCCAGCAAGGAGACATCGATGATGTTGTCGCGCTTGGCCACGCCGACGGTCTCGGCGAAGTTGCGGACGGCAGCGGGGGTGTAGCCGCGGCGGCGCAGACCGCAGATGGTGGGCATGCGCGGGTCATCCCAGCCGCGCACATAATGCTCCTTGACGAGCTGCAGCAGCTTGCGCTTGCTCATAATCGTGTAGTTCAGGTTGAGGCGGGCGAACTCGATCTGCTGCGGGTGGTGGATGCGCAGCGCCTCGCAGAACCAGTCGTAGAGCGGGCGGTGCACCTCGAATTCGAGCGTGCAGATAGAGTGCGTGATGCCTTCGATGGAATCGCTTTGGCCGTGGGCGAAGTCGTACATCGGGTAGATGCACCATTTGTCGCCGGTGCGGTGGTGCTCGGCGTGCAAGATGCGGTACATGATGGGGTCGCGGAAGTGCATGTTGGGCGAGGCCATGTCGATCTTGGCACGGAGCACACGGCTGCCGTCGGGGAACTCGCCCGCCTTCATGCGGCGGAACAGGTCGAGGTTCTCCTCCACGGTGCGGTTGCGGTACGGGCTCTCCACACCCGGTGCGGTGGGCACTCCCCTACCCTTGCTGATCTCCTCCTGGGTCTGGTCGTCAACATACGCGAGACCTTCCCGGATGAGCTGCTCGGCCCACTCGTAAAGCTGGTCGAAGTAGTCGGAAGCGTAGTGTTCCTCCGCCCACTGAAAGCCGAGCCAATGAATATCCTCCTTGATGGAATCGACGTACTCGGTGTCCTCCTTCACGGGATTGGTGTCGTCGAAGCGCAGGTTGGTCTTGCCGCCGTATTTTTGAGCGACACCGAAGTTCAGACAAATGGACTTGGCGTGACCTATGTGCAGGTAGCCGTTCGGTTCCGGAGGGAATCTTGTATGGACCTTTGCGTCGTTCTTCCGATTCTGAATGTCCTCTTCGATGATTTGCTCAATGAAATTCATAATTCTTCAATTTAGGGGTTAAAAAAACAAGCCGCAAAGATACATTTTTTTTAAACCATGAACATACGGAAATTCACGGCCGACATCTTCTGCATTCGCGCAAAAAAATGTACCTTTGCCGCGCCATCATGAAGAACGGAAAAAGGAACTGGGCACTACCCGTGGCGCTAAGTATCGGATTGTTAATCTGCATGTTAGCAGCCGCTGGCATCGGGGTGATTCACATCCCGATGAGAGACGTTGTCGTAAGTATCGGGCAAAAAATCGGGCTTTTCAAAGGGATGCCAATAGCCGAGTACTACGAGATCACGTTGTGGCAGCTGCGTCTTCCACGCATTGTGATGAGCGTGCTGGCGGGGGCGTCGCTGGCACTGTGCGGGGGCGTGTTTCAAAGCATCTTCCGCAACCCCGTGTGCGACCCTTACATCCTCGGCATCTCCTCCGGTGCATCCATCGGCGCGGCAGTCGCCTTCATTCTCGGCTGGGACGCTTTAGTTTTCGGCATCACCCTGCCGGCCCTGCTGACGGCCCTGCTCACCCTGGCAGTCATCCTCGGCATCGCCCGCCTCAAGGGCAAGCACAACACCAACACGCTGCTGCTCATCGGCATCGCCCTCAATTTCCTCATTTCGGCGCTCATCACCCTGCTGATGGTTGTCAACCAGAAGGAGATGCACAAGATCTATTTCTGGACCATGGGCAGTCTCACACACGTTTCCTGGCTGGAAATCGCCTGGCTTGTCCCCGTGATGATTGCATGCACCGCCATTCTGTTCTACCACTCCAAAGCCTTGAACATCATGCAAGTAGGCACAGAGACCGCCCAGACTCTCGGCATAGACACACGCCGCACCACCTACCTCGCGTTGGTCACCTCGTCGATATTGATTTCTGTGATTGTCGCCTTCTGCGGTTCCATCGGATTCATCGGGCTGATCATGCCGCACGTGGCGCGGCTCCTGTTCGGCAGCGACAACCGCCGCCTCTTCACCTATTCGCTATTCTTCGGAGCTTTTTTCCTGCTTGTCGCCGACACACTGGCGCGCACCATCGCCGCTCCCGCCGAACTTCCCGTGGGCAGCATCACAGCTCTGGCCGGAGCACCCTATTTCATCTACCTGGTCCTGCGCAAATAGGACTGAAGGGTTCGACAACAGGGCTTGAGGAGGTGTCTAAGGTCGTTTATGATAAAAACCGCTATTTGATTATCAGATAGTTACAATCCGAAATTGACGTTTCCCCGACTGTGTCCCCACACACACAGACTTTTGCATGGAAAAGAGACAGCGGAAGACTTGCTGTATGCTTGCAGGCGGTTGCGCGCGGGCTCGCGTTAGGGATTGCAGCGGAAATATTTTTTGCCTTTCCCACTTGTAAAACATTGTTGGACAATAAGTTTTACTGACAAACAACTATTCGCCGCCACGGAAACAGATGGCAAAAAAAACATTGAAGCGGAAAGCCCGACGGCGCGGCGACCTTTCCATGTAAAATAAATCATGTACATTGGGTTTGCGGAACGGTTGGTGTTGAGAGAGGGGATGCCGCCGCGCCGGAACGCCCTAATAAAAAAAGGGATGGTCAGACGCTGGACGGGATTCTCCGGGAAGGGCGGTCCCCCGCTTTTGCGAAAGAGGCGAGTTTAAGGATGGGGTAGTAGATGCGACGCAAAATGGGTAAACATGGGGCAGCATTTTGCGGAAAGAGTAGGCGAAATCCTGCGAAAACAAGGTTTCGAGGAAGGCTGTCTTCAGTATTTGGAAGTTGGCAGTAAATTCATAACACATTGATTATCAGTATGGAAAATATTTTCTTCAAAGCGCTTGTTTTTACACTTTTTTATTTTATCTTTGCAGGCGACAAAATATTCGTTCTTACAAAA
>CAMVBK010000083.1:0-10114 GCA_947165685.1 uncultured Bacteroidales bacterium
TTTGTTTGATAATTTTGATTAATAACACGTCCCAATTTTAACGGGACACTAGTGGATATAGCGAGAAAAAGAACATCGAACTGAAAAAAGGAGACTGTGAAATAGTCTTTGAAGATTACTGGAATATCAACGGGAAAGAAATCCTGCTGTATAGCACCATTCGGCAAATAACCCTTCCCGACATGTCTTTCTATCCACAATTGAAGAGTCTGTACGGTGTTCCCGCCGGGGTTCTTGTCACAAAAAGCACAAATATAACATCCGGAAAAGAGAAAATGGGACGAAAGACGAACCGGGATGTCCGACACATCATGCTTCGTCGCGCCCTGTTGTATGCTACGGTATGGTATATCAAATCTCTACCCGATTTCACAGACGAATATCTATACGTAGTGAGAGACGCTGTTTCTTCGATTCTCAGTCACAGGAACGGGTTCACTTTCGCACTTATCAACGAATTGTTGACCGTCTCATATTTTCCAGAGGAGCAGCCCAAGAAAATCAGCCTTTCAAACACGCATTATGAATTTGCCTGCTTATGGCTCGCCAAGAGAATCGGAGCGTTCTTCTTTCAAGGAAACAAAATGCCCGACGAATGTAGGGAATGGTTTATCACATTGCGTGACCACCACGAATCATTACCCTCTAACGCACCAATCGAATTTCAGGAGGACTCCTTGTCCATTATGGCATACGTAGTTACTCAAAAGGCGATCACGGAAGGGGCTCTCTCTGTTGACAATCTGACACGCATTTCCTCGTCATTCAGCAAAGGTTACGACCAGCAACGGATAGTGTTCTTATCCTTACTATTTTGGGGACTGTATCATTCCGCCGCAGACCGCTACTATTACGCAAATAAAGCAAATGGTACGATGAACATTCTTGAAAAAGCGGCTTATCTGCTGTCCACGGATAGTGAAATGGACCTCACGACAGAATGGGAAAGTGCGTTTCAAACGTTGCGAAACATAGATCCGAAGGATAATTGTGTGAGTTACTATCAGACAAAATTTCCTTCTTTGCGTGGCCGCTCATGGTATGACTTCACCAACGAAAGCCGACCGAAAGCCGATGACGAGCTTGTGCTGCTCCCCCCCGACCTTACTTCCGATTTTCTGCAAACCTCTCACAAAGTGTTTGATATCGAAACCAAAACGTCATCCAGCATTTTCCTGATTAACGAGTCGTTCGCCTCGGATTTTGAGAAATACAAATTCTCGTATATTTGTAAGAAAGCTAACGGAAAGCATGATGTAGTCCTCAGAAATTATTCGCCAAAGAAGAAGTTGGAGGTAGTCACCATGTCAGATTTGGCCACTGTCAGATCAATATTCCCTTTTGCAGAGCAGGTCTGCCCGATTGTCAACCCCAAAAGCAAGGTTTGGATTCTTCAAATCTCAGAGAATAAGGGATTCAACTCGTTTGTTCAATCATTGTTGACTCAGACATACACCGATGCCAAACCCGAATTGATTATGATGGTATATCACAGAGATACTTCTCCAAATGAAGGGATGGAACTTTTCTCCGATGGACAAAATTCCCACCCTAACAACGACGGCCAGATTGCTATTCTACAGCGCAAAATGGAGTCTCTGTTTCCATCAAGCAGGATTACCATCATCTCGCACGATGACCAACAGAGTATATGGGAGTCCGTGACTATGGGGGAAAAGATTCTTGAGCGCTATGATTTGGCTGACATCAGCATTTTGGAATTTCGGAGCAAGAAAGGACAAACAGAGCCCGCTTCCTTTGTGCTCCGTATGATTCGTGATGTGCTTGTCTATGACGACCAAATGAAATACATGTTTATGAATCTGAATTAAGGGTTTCCATCTTCTCCATCGCAAGTTGAAGTCTTTTCTTAAGTTCCGCACGCAGCAATCCCGTCTCATCGGACACCAATCTGATTTTATGCATGTGTGCGAAGATTGCCGTGGCTAACTCAAGGTTGAAAACAACCTTCATTGAGTAGTAGCCGGGCTTCCCTTTTACCGGTCTCAGTGAGTCGTGAATGGGATTGGACTCAAAGTAGCCGATATAGTCATCATCCACTTGAAGAACAATCTTTTCAAGAATTCCGTTCTTGTAGTGAGTTACCCCCACGATATCATCAAAGAACCCGTTTTGGTAATCAATCTCGCTTTCCACAAAAGGTTGCTTACTCATTTTGACTTTACCTTTTATTCGGTCAAGGGCAAAATTGGGCACATAGTCCAGAGTTTCCACATAGCCCAGCACATACCAACGGTGTTTGTATTGTTTCAGAAAATGCGGCGACATGGTCACAAGAATTTCATCCTGACTGTAGGGCTTATAGCGGAACTCAATTGCTTTTTTTGCGGAAATGGCATTCACAATCGGCGAGAAATGTTTCATTCCCAGCACATTCTGATTCTGTTGAAAACTCACAAACGACATAATATCGTCGTTGTTTTGAAATTCGACAGACAGTTTTTCCGCAATATCCTGTATCCAATCAAAAGGTTCTCCCGCAAATTGGCTGAGAAACGAAACAGTGTCTTTCAATTTGGTCAGATCATCCTGACTTAGTAGCCTATTTCTAATTGAGAAATCAGGATTAGCATATTGGATTATCGTTCTTCTTCCATCGGGCACACTCTCTATAGGCGCATCAAAATGTTCTTTCATATATTCAAGATCCTTGTATAACTGGCGTTTCTTAATCCCTCCCTCGCCATAATGTCTTAAAATTTCATCGTTACAAGCATCAAGAAGCTCCTGCCAATGGTACACTTTTCTTGTGTTACTTAAGCATTGATCGATGGTCTCATATCGTATAAGTGCATGTTTGTTGTCGGCCATTGTAATTATTTTAGGAATGATTCTCTAACCGGTGGTTTGATACGGCAAAAATACTTTTTTTTTCGTTTCCCCACCCACGCTTCATCATCTATTTTTATGCGCTCGTCATTCCGCCAGCTCCTTCGTCACTGCAGAACCTCAGCGTCCACTGCAACATCGTCTCCGTAGCGTGTCGGCACGCGCGCGACCACATACAGGCATCTGATTACGAACATAGGTTCATCAGCACATGAACATAGGTTCGTCGGCGCACCCAACTGCGGGACGCAGTTGGCTCCATAAACAAAAACGGGACACCCGAAGATGTCCCGCTCTATTGCGATTGTAGAGACGTGCCATGGCACGTCTCTATGGATAGATTACAGCAGGTGGATAGCGACCGTCAGGCCGGCCATCACGATGCTCACCATGCTCATCAGCTTGATGAGGATGTTCAGGGACGGGCCGGAGGTGTCCTTGAAGGGATCGCCCACGGTGTCGCCCACAACGGTGGCTTTGTGGTTGTCGGAGCCCTTGCCGCCGAAGTTGCCTTCCTCGACATACTTCTTGGCATTGTCCCAAGCACCGCCGGCATTAGCCATGAAGATGGCCAGCACGAAGCCGGCACCGAGGCCACCGACCAGCAGGCCGAGCACGCCGGCCACGCCGAGAATCAGACCCGTGACGATGGGAGCCAAGATGGCGAGGATGGACGGAAGCAACATCTCTCTTTGAGCGCCCTTCGTGGAGATGGCCACGCAGCGGGCGTAGTCCGGAGTACCCTCACCGGTGAGGATGCCCTTGATTTCGCGGAACTGACGGCGGACTTCCTCCACCATCTTCTGGGCGGCGCGACCCACGGCGTTCATCGTGAGACCGCAGAACAGGAAGGCCATCATAGAACCGATGAAGACACCCACGAGCACCTTCGGGTTCATCAGGGAGACATTGTAGTATTCCATGAAGTCAATCAAGGAAGCCTGCGCGGTATCCACCACACGTTCGCCAAGGTCGAGGGTTGTGGTGCCGATACGCACGAGGGCAATCTTGATCTCCTCCACGTAGGAGGCAAGCAGTGCGAGGGCGGTCAGAGCGGCGGAACCGATGGCGAAGCCCTTGCCGGTGGCGGCGGTGGTGTTGCCGAGGGCGTCGAGCGCGTCGGTGCGCTTACGGACCTCAGGCTCCAGACCGCTCATCTCGGCGTTACCGCCGGCGTTGTCGGCGATGGGGCCGTAAGCGTCGGTGGCCAAGGTGATACCCAGCGTGGAGAGCATACCCACGGCAGCGATACCGATGCCGTAGAGGCCTTTGGAGAGGTTGACCGCGTTGAAGTCAATCTGGAAGCCGTTGGCGCAAAGGTAAGCCAGGATAATGGCCACGCCGATGGTGAGCACCGGGATGACCGTGGAAATCATGCCCAAGCCGATACCGGAGATGATGACCGTGGCGGGACCCGTCTGGGAGGCCTCGGCGACCTTCTGCGTCGGCTTGAAGGACTGGGAGGTGTAGTATTCCGTCGATTTGCCGATAATCACGCCGGCGAGCAGACCCACGACCACAGAGAGGGAGACCTGCCACCACACGATGTCGGTAGAATCTTTGAACAGCACATACATGATGCAGAACGTGGCCACGGCGATGAGGCAGGCGGCGGTGTTAGTACCGCGGCTCAGGGCCTTGAGCAGCTCGGTCATCGTGGCATCTTCCTTCGTGCGAACCATGAAGATACCAATCACAGAGAGGACCACGCCGACGGCGGCAATCAGCATCGGGGCGAGGATGGAGCGCATCTGCATTTCGGCACCGAGGGTGGCGAAAGCGGCCGCGCCGAGGGCCATGGTGGAGAGGATGGAACCAGCGTAGGACTCGTACAGGTCAGCGCCCATACCGGCCACGTCACCCACGTTGTCGCCCACATTGTCGGCGATGGTGGCGGGGTTGCGCGGGTCGTCCTCGGGGATGTTGTACTCGGTCTTGCCGACCAGGTCAGCACCCACGTCAGCGGCCTTGGTGTAGATACCGCCGCCCACACGTGCGAACAGCGCCTGCGTGGAGGCACCCATGCCGAAGGTCAGCATCGTGGTGGTGATGATCACCAAATGGTGCTCCACGGGGATGAAGTGGTCGAGGATGAAGAACCACACGGAGACGTCGAGCAGGGCGAGGCCTACGACGGTCAGACCCATGACGGCACCGCTGCGGAAAGCGATCTGCAGGCCCTTGTTAAGGCTCTGCCGTGCGCCGTTGGCGGTACGTGCGGAAGCGTAGGTGGCGGTCTTCATGCCGAGGAAGCCGGCCAGGCCGGAGAAGAAACCGCCGGTCAGGAAGGCGAACCAGACCCATCCGTTCTGCAGGTCGAAGATCGACATGATGAAGAACAGCACAGCCAAGACGATGAACACGATGGTCACCACCTTGTACTGCTGTTTCAGGTAAGCCATGGCACCCTTGCGGACGTGCGAGGCGATTTCACGCATGGTGGGCGTTCCCTCATCCTCCTTCAGCATCTTGCGATAGAAGAAGAAAGCGAAACCCAGCGCGACGATGGATGCGCAGAACACGATCCATACATACTTTACTAAATTTTCTTCCATACTTTTTAGATTTTATGAATAATTAATAACGGTTCCGGAAGGTTAAAAAGCCTGTACAAACACATCGTCCACCCCAGTTTCCACCCCGCAAAAAAATCAAATTGCAAAAATGCAAAAAATTATAATATCCCGCACAAAAAAATTTCTGCCACCCTAATCCCACTAATCTTACTAATCCCACTAATCTCACCAAGCGATGTTCATAAAATGTTCAAAACTCGCATCGCGACATCGCCGAAGCGTAATCTGAAAAATCGTATCTTCGCGACCGTTTTTTAAACTTCTGTATAGGCAAAAAATCTAACAACTGTTTTATTATATTTATTCACAAAATTCAAAAAAAAATGCAAAAGTTCCTACGAATTTTTATGCTGACGGCACTTTTCCTGCCGTTCGCATTGCAGGCGCAGACGCTGACAGTTTGCAACGGGACGAGCAACAACCAGTATATCCCCTTCTACGGGTATAATGGTGATGCCGCCCAGCACAACCAGATGATCTACCCTGCCGAAAGTTTGACTGCCATGAACGGCGAGACCATTCTGCAGATGGTATTCTACATTGATCCGAGTGCCCAAAACGGCACCTACACTGCTGCCGATCGTTTGGGTACCTGGACCGTTTCGCTCGGCGAAACGACGGCCACGACTTTGAACGGCCTTGACAACACGACCACGCTGACCCAGGTCTATCAGGGTTATTTCGACTGCTCGACGGGCACTTTGACCCTCGAGTTCGACGTTCCTTACCTCTATAATGGCGGGAACCTGCTGGTTGACCTCAACCACAGCGCTGCCAGCTGGAACAGTTGGTATTTCTTCGGAGAGAACACGGCTTCCACCGTGGCTTACAACAGCAACACGGGCAACACCTACTCCTTCCTCCCGAAGTGCACCTTCGCCTACGGCAATCCTCCCACCTGCTTCAAGGTGAGCAACTTGGCCATCGACGACCTCCAGACCACCGCCAACAGCCTCACGCTGACCTGGACCGACACCATCAACTCCGGTGCCACCTACAGCGTCTATCAAATTGAGGCGACCGGCGAAACCCTCGTCGAGAGTGGCATTTCCGGCTTCGCCTACACGGTGAACGACCTTGACGCCAACACGGCTTACGCCTTCGCTGTGATGACCGACTGCGGCGGCGGCGATGTTTCTTATCTGACCTCCCCCGTAAACGGCCGCACGGCTTGCGCTGCAATAACCACCCTGCCCTATACGACGGGCTTCGAACAAAGCGACCTGCAAGGCAGCACCAGCGCCCTGCTTTTCCCCTTCTGCTGGACCCGCATCAACAACCTCTCTTCCGGAAGCAACTACTACCCGTATGCCTATAGCTATGGTACGCCCTACAGCGGCGACCGTCACCTCTATTTCTACAATTCCTCCTACGGAACCTATGCCGACACCACCGGCTTCATCATGCCGGAGCTGGACGTCACCACCTATCCGATGAACGGCAACCGCGTGACCTTCTGGGCCAAGTTGAGCGGCACCACGCCCTACACCATCTACGTGGGCACGATGTCTGACGCGGCGGACATGAGCACTTTCACTTTAGTTGACTCTATCATTGTCAGCAACAGCACCTATTCCAAGTTTATCGTCCCGCTGACCAACGCCAATGCCAACGACCCGTATGTGGCCTTCCTGGTCCCGAAAGTGGCTGCCTCCATGTATATCGACGACCTGACGCTTGAAGAGCTGCCCTCCTGTCCGGACGTTACCGGCCTTGCGGTGACGGGAATCACCAGCAACAGCCTCACCCTTTCCTGGACGAGTGCCGCCGGTGCCACCGGCTACACGGTCTATGACACCGCGAACAACGTGATGGGCACTGTCATTGACACCTTCTATACGGTAACCGGCCTTGCCGCCAACACGGAATACACCTTCGGTGTGCAGGCCAACTGTACCGCCGGCGACGGCCTGACAGCCACTGTCAGCGGCCGCACAGCCTGCGATTCTGAAACGATGCCTTGGAGCGAGAACTTCAACAGCTGGACGGCAAAGTCGATCTGCTGGTCATTCCTGAGCGGCGCCTACAACGGCGGCTCCGGCACCCCCTCGACCTATTCTTCCGCATGGACGCTTAACAGCAGCTACGGCGACTTCATCACCATCGACGGCAATGCGCTGACCATGAACGTGTACAGCACCAACCGTTACTGGGCCATCACCCCGGGCATCAACATCACCAGCGACGATGCCATGCTGAACGTCGATGTGGCCGTGGCAGGATGGTCTTCGGCAACGCCTAGCTACGATGCCGACGACACCCTGGCCTTCGCCATCAGCACCGACGGCGGCATCTCCTACACGTCCCTGCTTGTGCTCAACAACACCCAGCTCAACGCACTCGGCAACGACTACACCCCCATCAACATTCCTGTCACGGGCTATAACGGCCAAACCGTGCGCTTCGCCATCTTCGCCGGCAGCAGTGCCTCTGGCGGCGACAACCGCATCGTCATCGACAACGTCTCTGTGGGTGAGGCACCCAGCTGCACCCCTGTTGCCGGACTGAACGTCAGCGACATCACCGCCGACGGTGCCACACTGACCTGGAACGGCAATGCTGACAGCTACAACGTCTATGTCATCGGCAGTGCCGACACCACCTTTGACCAGAGCGTGAGCGCCACCACCGTCACCCTGACAGGCCTCAACGCCATGACCCAATACACCTACGGTGTGCGCGCCGTCTGCAACGGCGACGAGAGCGACATCCGCACCATCTCCTTCAACACCGCCTGCGGCGCCATCACCCTGCCCTACACCGAGACTTTCGCCGCCACCAGCAGCACCCGCAATTGCTGGAACATGGTCAGCAACAACACGGCCAACATCGGCGGCACCGACGGCATGGGCTTCTACACCGTGAACGGCCGCGCGACCATGCGCTTCAGCTCCTATAGCTCAGCTACCGACTATAACCAATACGGTTTCTCCCCGCTGATGGATGTCAGCAGCGATGCCTCCGGTCTTATGGTGAAAGTGGTCTATGCCACCTACGGCAACAACGACAAGCTGAATTTCGGCTACATCACCGCCACCGACACCGTTTGGGATCCCACCATGTACACCACCGCTGGCAACAATGACTTCCAGAGCCAGACCTTCATCGTGCCCGCCACCGCCACCCAGCTGGCCGTCCACTACTATGGCAACTTCAGTTACTATGGCTGGATTGACAGCGTCGAGGTCACGGAACTGAGCGGCGACTTCTGCTTCCCAGTTTCCAACCTGACGGCCGGCAGCGTCACCAACAACAGCGTCACCCTTGCCTGGAGCGATGCGAACAACAGCGGTGCCACCTACACTGTTTACAACATGGCCGACGCATCCGTTGTCGCCACCAACGTGAATGCCACCACTTACACGGTGACCGGCCTGACCGCCGCCACGGACTACACCTTCGGCGTTGTCGCGGACTGCTCCGCTGACGCGGCCTCCGAGACGGTTACGGTCACGGTTACGACATCCTGCGACGACATTGCCACCCTGCCCTACTATGAAGGCTTCGAAAACGGTCTCGGTTGCTGGACCACCGTCAACGGCAGCAGCGACGGCCTTCCTTGGAATGTCCAAGGCGGCTTCGGTTCTGTCACCACGCACTCGGGCGCCGGCATGGCCACGTCCTGGAGCTGGACGAACAATACCTCCATGCACGCCAACGCATGGCTGATTTCCCCGAAGATCATCCTTCCGAACACCTCCGACAGCCTCACCCTCACGTGGTGGGAAAACGCCAATGCAGGCTATCAAGACAGATACAGTGTGGTGCTCTCCACCACGACCAACGACACGGCGGCCTTCACCACGGTTGTGCGTCCCTACGCCGTGGGTGACAGTGTCTGGGCCATCCAGACTGTTGACCTGACCCCGTATGCCGGCCAGAGCATCTATCTCGCCTTCCACCATGTGGATTACGACAACAACTATATTGCCATCGACGACATCGCCCTGTTCGAGGGTGGTTATGTGCCGCCCGCACCGGACACTTTGACCGTGACCCTCGCCGTGAACGACGCCACCATGGGCACCACCATTCCCGCTCCCGGCACCTACCAGTACCTCGACGGCGACACCGTCTTCTTCAAGGCTGTTCCCAACCCCAGCTACCACTTCACCGGCTGGATTATGACGGCTAACGGGGCATCCGACACTTTGGGCTCGGAATACATCGACGCTTACGCCCCTGCAAGCGTCCTGATGGCCTACGGCAACTTGACACTGACCGCCCTCTTCGAGGCCGGCAACCCTGACAGCACCACCATCACCTACGCTGTCAACGACGCCACGATGGGCACCACCACGCCCGCACCCGGCACCTACACCATCTACGTCGGCAACAACATTTCCGCTACCGCCACGCCCAACAGCGGTTACCAGCTGAGTGCCTGGATGATTGGCTTCTACAGCAATGCCGGTGCCCTCCTGCAGGAAGACACCATCCTCGCCGACGATCCTGACTTCGCCAACCCGATGAACTTCGGCGCCCTGCCGCAGAGCTTCGCCGACTACGGCTACACCATCACCATCACCGCAGTGTTCGAGGCCGGAGCTGTCGAGCCGTGCGATGTGCCGACCGGCCTGACGGTCGCCAGCGTGGAGAACCATGCCGTGACCGTGACTTGGGATGCCAATGCCAACGTGAACAGCTGGAACATCCGCTACCGCAAGGCTAACGAGGGTAGCTGGAAC
>CAMVBK010000084.1:0-10061 GCA_947165685.1 uncultured Bacteroidales bacterium
GCTTTGATGCCGTGGACGCCAACACCTACGTGCGCCGCTTCACCTATCCGGAGGAACTGGCCGACCTCGGTATTGTATTCACCCCCACGCCCAGCGGCGCAGACCAGGCAAAACAGGAAGCCAAGAATGTTCTGTACTACCACATCACAGAGTTCTTCCGCATGAATCCGGAAGGTGTGCTTTATGTGATGGTGAAAAACAACAGCACTGCGGTTACTGAAGCCACCGTGGATAACAACGAAGGCACTGTTACCGCTGGTGGCGACATCTCAAAGCTGCAAACCTACGCGGGCGGCAACATCCGGCAGATTGGCGTGTTTAACGCAAGTAGGCTTGATGTGGACAAAGCGCAGAAAGAATGCGGGAAGCTGGAGGAGGCACACCGTCCGCTGAGCGTGGTGTTGACCTACAATGGTGGTAGTGTCACGGATTTGGAAGCCCTCAAGACTGCCACTGAGACCCTCGCTGCTGACGGTCGATGCAACGTGTCGTTGCTGATCGGCTGTGACGCGGACACGGAACTGCAGGCAGCATTGGGTAATTTCAAATTCTACGGCTGCATCGGTGCGTGCATCGGCGCTATCAGCAAGGCCAAAGTGCATGAGAGCATTGCATGGGTGGGCCAGTTCCCGCTCGGACTGAAAGCCCCCGCTTTGTTCACTGGCAACCTGATTCGCAACATCGCCACCTCCGACCTGAAGGCGCTGAACGGCAACCGCTGCATCTTCCCGGTGATCCACGCGGGCGACGCGGACAACTACTTCAACGACAGCCACACGCTGGATGTCGATTCTTCGGACTATGCCTACATTGAGAACGTGCGCACGATCGACAAGGCCTGCCGGGGCATCCGCGGCAAGCTGCTGCCGTGGCTGAACTCGCCCTTGCGTGTGGATCCGAGCAACGGTCAGCTGGAGATCGGCATGGTGTCGTTCCTGGAGACCACCGCCGGGGAAGCCCTGGAGGAGATGGAGAAGGCCGGCGAGATCAGCGGCTACAAAGTGGAGATCGACCCGGCGCAGAACGTGCTGGCCACCTCCGCCCTGGAGATTGTAATCAAGAAGGTTTCCGTGGGCGTGATGCGCAAAGTGACGGTGAAGATCGGCTACACGACTTCGCTGAGTTAGTAACAGTTAAAAGCTAAGAGAATATGAACGGAATACCTTTGATTAACGGAATGGAGTACTGCTGGGCCGACATCTCGGTTCTCATCGCAGGAACCCCTGTGACGGGCATCACCGGCATTGAGTACAACGACGACCAGGAGGTGGCCGACATCTATGGCGCGGGCCGCTATCCCGTGGCCCGAAGCAAAGGCCGCATCACCTGCACAGGCAAGATTACCCTGCTCTCGACAGAGATCAACGCCTTGGTGAAGAAAGCCCCCAACGGACGTCTGCAGGACTTGACACCCTTCACCATCGTGGTGTCCTACATCCCGGACGATGGCGGCGTGGTGGTGACCGACGTGCTGAGGAACTGCCAGTTCAAGAGCAACAAACGCTCCTGGACGGAGGGCGACACCAGCAAGGCCACCGACATCGACTTGGCCATCAGCCACATTGAGTGGGGCAAGTAAACTTATTCACGGGGCGGTTTTGCGCCGCCCCATTCATACCCAAAACAAAAAAACAATGAATAAAGAGATTGAAATTACTGTCAGAGACGGCGAGCAGGAATACAGCTGCAAGGTGCGCCGCCCGGACGTGGCCACGCTGAGCCGCGTGAACAAGCTGAGCAAGGCCGACGAAGTGCTGGCCGCGCAGGAGATGCTTAAAAGCTGCTGGGTGAGCGGCGACATGGAGATCCAGAACGACGCCTACATGATGATGGCGGCGGTGGCCCAGATGGGCGAGCTCAGCAAAGGGGTGACCGCCGAGCTAAAAAACTGATCGAGGCATTCACCATCGGCGACGACGGCGACGCGTCGTCGGAGCTGATGCGCATGAGTGCTCTGATACGGTCGAACCTCGGAACAGACCCTTCCGGAATGTCCGAAAAGGAATACGCCGAAGCCTACTGCCAGGCGATATGGCTGGAACAATTCCGGCTGCACAACCAGGCGGAGATGCTGGCCGCCATCTTCGGAGGGAAGAAAGGGAGGGATTAGAACCAATGTCCGAGACCCTTGCGGATTTCTTTGGGCAGAGAGCCGGTGTCATCAGCAGAAGGCTTTGAATAGGCCGAGATGATTCCGGCAAGGACCAATCCAAAAAAGATTAAACCACTTACAGCAAATTCCCATACACCTGCAACAATAGGTGCAATGACAATGACCAACCCCCAAATAACCAAAGCAATTACAAGTCCTATCATATTTGAAAAGAATATCAATGCGGCAAAAATAAGAAATAATTTGATACAATGGCAAATCAAACTGTAAATTTCACAATAAATCTTGACGGCAATGCCTATACCGGCATCGCCCAAATAGACGCTGCCTTGGGAAATGTGCTGGTGAATGCCAAGAATACAAAGAGTTTCTTTGAAAGATTTAAGACCGCCGCATTCAATTTCGACGTGATCACTAACGCCATCAGCAAGGTGTCCCAGGCGTTCCAGTCGATGGTGGGTTCCTCGTTAGATTTCGAGCAGCAGCAGGCCAACATGCGCACGCTGCTGAACGGCGACGCGGAGGCCACCGACAACCTGATCGGCAAGATCAGGGAGTACGGTAAGGCCACGGTGTATGACCGCAGCGGGCTGATCGAGGCGCAGAAGACGATGATGGCCTTCGGGTTAGACGCTGAATATGCTTTCGGCAAGCTGAAGAACATCGGCGACATCGCCTTAGGCGACAAGCAGAAGATGCAATCGTTAGCCTTGGCGTTCTCGCAGATGAGCAGCACCGGCAAGCTGATGGGTCAGGACCTGCTGCAGATGATCAATGCTGGGTTCAACCCGCTGGAGGTGATCAGCCAGAAGACCGGCAGGAGCATGGCCGAGCTGAAGGAGGCGATGGGCAAGGGCGCGATCAGCGCGGAACAGGTGGCGCAGGCCTTTGAATGGGCCACCGAGGAGGGCGGACGCTTCTACCAGGGAGCGGAAACCGCCGCGCAGACCACCGCCGGCAAGATCGCCAAGATGAAAGACCAGATTGACGATTTCAAGATTACCCTCTTTGAGTGGAGTCATGGTCTCACCGCCTGGATTGCCGAAGCGGGGAACATGTTTGTTCCCTTATCTCAGTCGATACCCATATTCAAGGTTCTTTACAACATCTCGGCTTCAGCTTTCAAACGACTGAAGGCATTGGACTTCGCTGGCGTGTTGGGCGGCATCGGCCGCAAGGCCACGGAGGCGCGCATCAGCCTGGCGTTCATGCGCAGGGACATCGAGACGTGCAGCATGGCCTCGCTGGGCTTCGTCCGCAACACCGTGCGCGCCACCATGGCGGTGGGGCGTTTCGCCACCGTGGGACTGTTCAACGCCGTGAAAGGGCTGGGAGCCTACCTGCTGTCGTTAGTTACCGGCGGCGCGGCTTCCCGCACGTTCGCCAACGTGGCCACGGCCTCGTTCGCCAAGTTCGCGCTGTCGGCCAAGGCCGCCTGCAGGACCGTGAGTGTGGCAGTCACCAGCATCCCCATTGTGGGCTGGATAGCCGCCGCCGTGGCCGCCGTCATCGGCTTGGTGACCCTGCTGTGGAACAAGAGCGAGGGTTTCCGTCGGGTGGTGTTCGGCACCTGGGAGGCGGTGAAGGCCGCCGTGAGCAACGCCTGGCAGTATGTTAAGACCGCCGCACAGGTGACGTGGGAGGTGCTAAAGCGCGTGTTCACCCGTCTGAAGGAGGCCCTCTCCGGATTATGGGAACGCATCAAGGATTTGTTCACCCGCTTGAAAGCCGCTCTCGCTGAAGCGTGGAACCGTATCAAACCCGTACTGGCGAACATCGCTGAGAAGGTTTGGGGTGCAGTCAAGGTGGTGATGAAAGTGGTGGCGGTTGTCTCCTTGGTCGTCGGCGCTGTCATAGCTGCTGTGGGGCTGCTGGTGAAGACCGTGTGGGACAACTTCCTGAAACCGCTGTTCCAACGCTTTTTCAGCATTGTTTCAACGATAGTGTCGAGTGTTGCCACCGCAGTGGGCAAGATCGTAGGCTTCGTGACCTCCATCCCGGAGAGAATCTCCACCGCGTTGGACAATGTGCGGGAGTTTTTCACCAGAGCGTGGGACGGCATCACGGGGAAGGTGCGCAGCTATATCGACCGCATCACCGGTTTCGTGAAGTCCATCCCCGAGAGAATCTCCACCGCGCTGGACAATGTGCGGACGTTCTTTGCCGACCAGTGGTACATCATCACGACCACGGTGCACAGCTATATCGACCGCATCACCGGCTTCGTGAAGTCCATCCCCGAGAAAATCTCCACCGCGTTGGACAATGTGCGGACGTTCTTTGCCGACCAGTGGTACATTATCACAACCACGGTGCACAGCTATATTGACCGTATTATCGGCTTTGCTACCTCCATACCGGAGAGAATCTCCACCACGTTGGACAATGTGCAGGAGTTTTTCGCCAGAGTGTGGGACAGCATCACGGGGAGGGTGCGCAGCTGCATCGACCGCATCACCGGCTTCGTGACCTCCATCCCGGATAGAATATCCATCGCGTTGGAGAATGTGCGGACATTCTTTGCCGACTTGTGGAGTAGCGTCACGAGCACAGTGCGCGATGATGTGGACCGCATCACCGGTTTCGTTACCTCCATCCCGGAGAGAATCTCCACCGCGTTGGACAATGTGTGGGCGTTTTTCGCCAGAGTGTGGGACGGAATCACGGGGAAGGTGCGCAGCTGCATCGATCGCATCAAGGAACTTGTGGAGGAGCTTCGCGCTTTTGTGACGGAAACATTTGCTAAAGCAGGCGACTTCATCACCGGTGTTTGGGAACGGGTGCGTGAATCGGTAGGTGTCGCGGTTGACTGGATTGCCGACAAACTCGGCAGGATTGCAGGATGGGTAAAGACCAAGATGGTGGATCCTATCAGGAATGCTTTCACCGGGATGTGGAATGTGATCCGCGACGTGTTCGACAAAATCCTCACCAAGCTGGGCAAGCTGTTCGCCCCCATCCGGGAACTGTGGAACAAGCTGTTCCCCAAAGACAAAATGAAGGATGTGAAGCTGGCCTACGCCGAGGGCGCGGACAAAGGCACCAAGTCGTGGGAAAAGAGCAAAAACAAGGGCGATGTGGACACTGGCAAGGAGACGATAGTGCTGGACGGCAAAGACGGCCTCGACGGTCTTCCGGGTGTGAACGGCAAAAGCGGCAAGGACGGCAAAACCAAGAAGGAACTGACTGATGGCACCCTCGGCAAAAACGCGGGCACCGTGGCCGGAAAGGCGCAACAAATCACCATTAAGTTAGAGAACATGGTGGGTACGATGAACTTCAACGGAGGATTGAGAGACAACGCCTCCAATGTGGAATCCACGCTGACGGAGATGATGGCCCGGATACTCGGCATGGCGGAGACGGCGGTGTGAGAATTAGGAATTAGAAATGGGCGCAGAGACTTTGATAGTGGCATCATTGGCGACAAGCCGGAAGTACTTGGATTCGGACCTGAAGGGGCCGGATGCGGGTGGCACGCCCTATCCGCTGGTTTCGGGCGAAGACCTGTTCGGCCGCGATCTGGTTGTCCCGCTCACCCTCAAGGGGAGCCGTGACACGCTGCGCTTCCCGGAGGCGGTGGTGAACGTGAGCCGCAGCCGCAACATCGTGGCCACGCCCGTGCTGAACGGACGGGGCACCGTGAAGGAGATGATCACCGACGGTGACCTTGACCTCTCCATCACGCTTGCCGTGGTGAGCGGCAGCGCGGAGGGAGACTTTGACGGCACCTCCACGGAATCCTACGACGTGTATCCCTACAACGGAGTGGAGCGGCTGCGCAAGCTGCTCGACGAGCCGGAACGATTGGACGTGGTGAGCGACTTTCTGAAGCTGTTCGACCTGGACGGCGGTGAGCTGGGCATTGTGGTGAAGAGCTACACCGTGCACCAGGACACCCACCTGAACCGGCAGGTGTTCGAGATCCAGGCACTGAGCGACTATGACTATAACCTGTTGATCGAAGCGTGATGTATCTGCTGAACTGGGATATTGCCATCGGGGCTTACAAAGTGAAGACCCTCACGGAGGTGAAAATCACCACCTCGGTGCTGAACCTGTCGGATACGGCCACCATCACCATGCCCGGGCAGTATCTGAACACCTGGCGCAAGATCGAGGACAAGGTGCATGTGGGCGACGCGGTGACCATAAAGCTGGGCTATGACAACGACCTTGAAACGGAGTTCACCGGCTATTTAAAGCGCATTTCAAGGGACAACAATGCGCTGGTTCTGGAGTGCGAGGACGCACTTTGGCTGACCAACAAGGCGGTGGCCGACATGGAGTACAAGTCCATATCCCTGAAGGAGCTGCTGACCGCCGTCCTGGCGCAGGTGGACCCGGAGATGACCGTGGAGTGCGACTACGATTTCACCTACGAGAAAATGGTGGTATTCAAGAGCACCGCGCTCGACGTGCTGAAGAAGGTCCACGAGGACACCAAGGCCAACATCTGGTTCGAGGGCAAGACCCTGCACGTGCATCCGGTGTATCAGCAAGCCAAAGGCGACAAACCGGTAATCTACGACACCGAGGTGAATGTGCAGAGCAACGAGCTGAAGTGGAAGGACGCGACCGATCGGAAAGTGATGGTGGAGGTGAAATATGTGAAGCCCAATGGGGAGTTGTCAAAACAGGAATATGGGGTCAACGGCGGCGAGAAGGTGACCCGATATGTGGAGGCAAGCAATGAAGAGGATTTGAAGAAAGCCGCCGAGAATGAATACAATTTATGGAACTACAGCGGGTATGAGGGCAGTTTGACGGGATGGCTGGTTCCAGTGGTGAAAGCAGGAGGGAGTGTCCGCCTGCGCGACAAGAAGAGGCCGGAAGAGGGAGTCTATTACGTCACGGGCGTGGAGATCGAGTTCGGCCGGAACGGGGCGAAGAGAAAGGTGACACTGGGGAGAAAGTTAGGTTAGTGCCGAAACACGATATTCCATCCGGCATCATTACGGTTGGAAGTGAAATGAATGGTACAATCTTCATGCTCTTTGACATAGCGAATGCTGAAATCAGCCTTCCTGCGGTCTTTAACAAACCGCCATTCCCCGCACTGTTTCGGGGTGTCGGTGGTTTTGTAAACGCTGAAGTCTGCAATGGCGGGGTTAGAAACGACTCTGACTTCCAGATGCACCGGCTCTTTCGGGTTGGTTTCCACGTAAACATTGCCGTATGCGCTGAATGTTTCCCGCATAAAGCCATAGTCGCATGTTACTTTGCATTCATCAATAACAACATTCTGCGCATTCGAGGCGCATAACGAGACTATAAACAGGAACAAAAGAAGAAGTTTCTTCATCGGGATGAAATTTTCGACAAAAATAGGAAAAATATGAATCCGCTGAGCGAGATCAGAAAAAGTATAAAAGGAATGGCCTCCGGCAACGGGGGACTCTTCACGGCGAAGGTGCTGAGCACCGACGGCGAGACTTGCTGCGTGGAGATTGACGGGTTGGTGGTGAGCGGCGTGCAGCTCCGCGCCGTGGCGAACGGCGAGGAGAGCGGCATCCTGATCACCCCGAAGACCGGCAGCTATGTGACTGTGGCCGACCTGTCGGGTGACCTGACCCGGATAGTGGTGGTAGGGTTCAGCGAGGTGGAGAAAATAGAAATCAACGGCGGCCGACTTGGCGGCCTGGTCAACATCGAGGAACTGGTGAACCGGCTGAACTACATAGAGAACAAGATCGGCGACCTGATGGACGTGTTCAACAACTGGGAACCGACACTCCAGGACGGAGGCGCGGCTTTGAAGGCGATGGTGACACCGTGGTTCGTCGGACAAATGCAGCTTTCGAGTCGGGACAAACTTGAGGACATTTCTGTGAAACACTGAGTTGATGTTTGAGATTCCGCCGCTCCGGCGGCGGAATGACGAAAAAAGAACGATTATGAACGGCATATTAGTGAATGACAACGGAGACCTGATTATCACCGGCGGCCACGTGACGGTGGGCGACAACCGCGAGCAGTGCGCCCGGCATCTGATAACCGCCTGGACGGGCGAATACAAGCACGCTCCCATGCTGGGCGGCAACGTCAGGCGGATGATCGCCGGCGGCCACGACCCCTTCTGGGCAGGCCGGATGAAGGAGCAGCTGAAGCAGTGCCTCGTCGATGTGGAGAGCCTGCGGGTGAAAGAGGGAAATATTGAGTTAGTAGTTAGCAGTTAGTAGTTAGCAGTTAATATGGCAAGGACAATAAGAGAGATAGCGGACGGCATGAAAGCCGATTTTGTGCGCAGCGAGGCGTTGCGGACAGCCTTCGGGCTGACGGCGGGTTACGACCCGGACGGCGACGCGGCGGCACTGGCGGCCTACTATGACCAAAACTTCAGCGCGGTGAGCGTGGAGACCTGCATCCTGTATGTGGTGGCCGCGTGCGCCGCCTTGGTGGAGAACCTGTTCGACTGGTTCACGGCGGACGTGGACGAGAGAGTGAACGAAGACCGCTACGGGCGCAAAGGCTGGTATGAGAAGACCGCCAAGGCGTTCCAGTACCAGGACGGCAACGGCACGGACTACCAGTTGGACATCGACACGGGCGAATACGCCGTGACGGACGAGGAAGCCCGTATTGTGCGCCACGCCTCGGCGGAGGCTAACAACGGCTTCGGTGTGAAGCTGAAGGTGGCCAAGGGGGAGGACTCCCTTTCACCCTTGGACGCGGACGAGCTGGCGGCCTTCACCGCCTATATCAACCGGCTGAAGCCCGCTGGCGTGCCGGTGACGGTGGTCAGCCGCAACGCCGACCGCCTGGCCGTGAACATGACGGTGTATTACGACCCGATCGTCTTCACCGAGGCAACGGCCCTGCAGAAGACCAAGGAGACCATGGCCGCCTACCTGAAGGGCATCGACTTCAACGGCGAGTTTGTGACCATGGCGATGGTGGACCGCCTGCAGGCCGTGCCCGGACTGGACATCATCGAGATCCACGAGGCGAAGGCCAAGCACGAGGGGTATCCTTACGAAGAGATTGAGAACAACACCCGCTACGTCCCCGTTCCGGGCTACATGGTGCTGAGCGACGACGCGGATTTGGAAATAGAATTGAAATGCAGATGATATGGGCATGTATGACGTGGATTTCGGGAAGTTTGTAGGCGGGTGGCTGCCGGGGGCGCTGCGGGGCACGGTGCGCGTTTTGGCGCTGGTGCTGACCCAGCCCTTCAGGAGCCTGCACCACCGCTTCACGCAGTACCGCAGGGAGAAACTGCGGGCGTTGCGGTATGACGCCACCGCGGTGCGCTTAGAGGCGATGCTGAACGACTACCTACACGACGAGCTGGCAGCACTGGCCGGCGGCAGGCGCATCCTGGTGGAGGACGGCGCGGCGGTGCGCCCGTGCCTGGTCTATCCGGAAGCGGAGCGTCAGCCCGTGATGGTGGGGATGCAGATGATACATTCCTGCACCGCCTGGGGCGCGGTGCCCTTTGTGGTGAAGATTCCGGCGGCGCTGGAGGGAAACAAGGATGTGCGGAACCGCGTGGACCGGCTGGTGCAGCGGTACAAGCTGCTCGGGACGAAACACACGATTGAGTATTACCAGGACTAAAACAACAGAGATATGGAAAGATTACTGAACATAAGCAGACCCGGAGGATTCCCGCTTTGCGCGGAGACGCTGCGGGTGCTGAACAACAACAGCGAGATGTTCTCGCAGTGGCTGAAGGAAATCCCGCTGAAAAACCGTCAGGCGGTGCTGTTTGGCGACCATCTGTTGGTGTGCCAGAGCCTCCAGAAGCGATGGGTGAAGCTGGGCGCGGTGAGCGCGGCTTCAACAAGCCAGTGCAAGCTGGTGTTCCACGAGACGGTGAGCCATTCCGTGACGGACAGTTCAAACAACCCCATCGATGACGTGTGGCTGACGGAGGAGGCGGACATTGTGGACGAGAGTGATTCCGGTATGCAGTGGACCCTGTTCGGATTGCGGCACGTGT
>CAMVBK010000085.1:0-9670 GCA_947165685.1 uncultured Bacteroidales bacterium
TGTTTTGGTGACTTTGGTGTTTAAAAACGGTCAACCTATTTCAGGCATTGACAAATACTAAGCTCTAAACTCCAAATCCTCCAAACTCACCGCCTGAGGTAGCGTTCCAGTTCTTGATAGACGAAGCCGTGGACGTAGGCTTTGCGCATGACCTCGTATTGGCTGTAGCGGCTGTTGGACTCGATTTGGCCGTCCACGATGTCGATGATGAGGCAGTTGACATCGACTTCGTGGGGGCGGAGGCTGAGGACGGCGGTCACCACGGGCAGAGTGTAGGGGAAGACGGGGACGATCCACGGGAGGTAGAACTTGGCGGGGAAGTAGCCGCGGCCCGGGGAGTCCGACACATTGACGTAGCAGAGTTTGCGGGTGCCGCAGCTGGCGGCGATGTCATCGAGGTATTCGGAAGTGTGATAGCGCATGTTCAGAGCACCGGCGCGACTGAAATCGCGGCTCCAGCTGCACATTTTCACATAATCGTTGTATTTTCCGGTCTCCGGGTCAGAAAAGTCCATGTTGAAAGTCACGGGTGTGATGCCGGAGCGTTTGACGGCACGGCACATAATCTCCTGCAGGCGCTCTGCGTCGCGGCGGTCCTTGGAGGCGCTCTTGATGTTGCCGCCATTGTCATAGGTGTGGTAGGTCGGGGTCATGATGAGCAGCGACTTCTCGTTGCCGATGTGCTTGTCGCCCACCTCCTCCAGCACGGCGAGCATCTCCGCGTTCACCACCACGTCGTTCACCATGGCGCGAAACAGCGAGTCGCTGTGGATGTCAACGAGCATGTAGTTCACGGCCTTGAACTTGGCTTCCGGCAACACCTTGACGCTTATGTTCTGTTGCTTGATGCGGTCATATTTGTTGCTGTATCGGGTGGTGTCCTCGCCGGTCTGCGCGATTTCCTCCATGGAGGTTCCCTGCGGGTAGTCGCAGAAATCGACAAAGCGCATCTTCTGCTTGATGAAAATGTCAGTCATAAGGTCCTTCACCACACTTTGCAGGTATTCGTTCTCGGGCTGCTGCCGCATAGCTGCCCAGGCCTTGCGCAGGGCGAATACGGAATACTCTTGCCGGTTCATCTTCGACATCAGGTAGTTGACCTGCTGCCGCTCACCCTCCACCTCGCGGTAGGGTTCCACCATGGTGCTCGTCTGTCCGTAGTTCTTGTGCTTTGCGGCGCCGTACCAGGCCGTGGCCAACGACCGTTCCAGGAACGGATTGCCCGGGAACGACTGCTGCAACACATATATGTTATATATGGCCTTGTCGTACTGATGGCTGACGAGCATCTGGTCGATGCAGGCGAAGCGAGCCACGTTGCGCAGGCGGGTGAACTGTTCTTCGGGCTGCACAAACGTCTTGCGGCCATCGTTGGAGAGATTGCGGACCAGTCCCTTGGCCACGGTGCGCCTCCGCTCGATGTTGGGATGGGTGAGGAACGTGTCGATCATGTTGGAACGGTCGGCGATGTTGGCGACGGTCTTCAGGAAATAGTTGTCGGGAAAGTGGTAGAAGCTCTCCTCCACGGCCGTGCGCTGGAACGGAATCTCGTCGAAGGGCAAGTCGGAGTAGAGCAGCACGTCGAAGATGCCGTCGAGGACATCGTAGCTGTAGGGCGAATCCTTGAAGAAGGTGGTCAGCCCCACGCGGTCGGCCTCGAACTCCTGGTCGCGGGAGTGGCTGTGCCGGCGCAGGTAGCCGCTCACCACGTCGCGGTCACGTTTCTGCGACTTGTCGCTCTCCATCCCGTGTTTCTCGCTGTAGTGGGCAATTTCGTGCGCCAGCACGAAGGCGAGCTCCGCCTCGTTGGTCACCTGCGCCATCATGCCCGTGGTCACCAGGATGACACCGTTCTGCATCGAGTAGGCGTTCACTACGGGGGTCTGCAGAATATAGACATGCACCTCCTGCTGCAGCTGCGGGTGATTGGTCAACAGCTGCTCGACGATGCGGTCAAGATACTGGTTCATCTCCGTGCCATAGACAACCCGTCCCTGCGTGAGCATGGCCACGAGGAAGGGGTTGTAGGCTTTGTCGGACTTCGGGGTGTTGGCCGCCCGGCGCAGGTCGGCGGGGAAACTGCCCTGCGACTCAAGCGGGGTGAAGACCTCCGTGGAAAGCTGCGGCTGCGCAAAGACGGTCACACAGGCAAGCGCAACAAGAAGGAATATGGTTTTTTTCATCGGTGCGATGGTTTGGTTATACAAAAACGACGCTGCAAAATTAAAACATTTCCAAAAGGATGATACAAAAAAAGTCGAAGGTTGCAGGTTGAGCGAAAAAAATGTACCTTTGCGGCCTAAAAAAAGGCGTTCCTCGGAGCGCCAGCAAACGAAAAGCAATATGGACGAAGTGAAAATCATTGAGATAAAGAAAAGCGTCTTCGCTGACAATGAGAAAGATGCGGACGCCTTGAGACAGGAGCTGAAAAGCAAGGGCGTGTTCCTGCTGAACCTGATGTCGGCGCCGGGAAGCGGCAAGACGACCACCTTGGTGCAGCTGATCAACCGGATCAAGGACAAGGTGCGCGTGGCCGTGATGGAAGCCGACATCGACAGCGACGTGGATGCCGTGCGGATTCAGGAGGCCACGGGCGTGCCGGCCATCCAGCTACACACCGGCGGCATGTGCCACCTCGACGCGGAGATGACCCGCCAGGGCCTCGACAACCTCCCCGAAGGACCGTTCGACCTGGTCGTCTTGGAGAACGTGGGCAACCTTGTCTGCCCCGCCGAGTTCGACACCGGCAGCAGCTGCAACGCCATGCTGCTCTCCGTGCCCGAGGGCGATGACAAGCCCCTGAAGTACCCCCTCATGTTCACCGTCTGCGACCTGGTGATCATCAACAAGACGGACGTGCTGCCCTACTTCGACTTCGACATGGAGCGGTGCAAGGCGAACGTCCTCAAGCGCAACCCCGCCGCAACGGTCATCCCCATCTCCGCCAAAACCGGCGAAGGCGTGGACGCGCTGGCCGAATGGCTGACAGGGAAGCTGCCGAAGAGGAACGGTTAACGGTCAAGGGACTCCAGCCGTTGTCACAAAGCCGACAACTTCGGAATTGAGAAAGCCATGGGGGAAAAATCACACCAGACTGTCCACCGCATTGCAAAAAAACCTATATTTGCCACGTCTTTACCGTCTAATCGTTTAAGGGCTTCGCGATTAAAACGGTTTGACAATGCAAATCATTAACAATGAAGTCCATAAAGCATAAAAAATATGAAGAAAAGAAACCTTTTCATGCTGTTTTGCATTGCCGTTTCCTTAATCGGCCTCACATCATGCAATCGAAATCAAGGCAACACCACGGCCGAGAATTTCAACCCCGACAAAATGCTGGGGACCTGGAAACTGGTGGAATACTCCTCCGTTGCCACGAATCTTGACGAAAATGTGGTGACCGAGCAAATCAAGAGGACAGAGGGCACGTTGTGGGTGACAAAGAAGGACGGAAACTACTACTACACCGAGAATTTCATGAACGAGGACGGCAAACAATATAGCGGACGCCTCATCGTTAACGGCAATGTGGTGAGAATGGCAGAGGGAGATGGGTTCCTGCGCACCGATGTGGACACCTATGATATGACTGTTAAAGAACTGACTGACAAAAAAATGGAGTGGAGCTACGAACGCACATACACGCATTACGAGTCCGGGACTGACGGCACGTCGGAATTCAAAGAGAAGCGCGTCGTGAGTGCCATTTTCACGAAATAAGTTCCCCAAACGCACATCCCAAAAGCCGCCGGAGAGATTCGGCGGCTTTTTTTTGCGCCACCACCCCTACCCTTAAACAACCGCACCATAATCCGATTACAGAACAAGGGACGGGGAACGCCCAAACAAAAAAGTTGATGCGTAAGCCCTGCTCAATCGGCGTGCTGTTGTGAATAGCTTTCAAAAGTTTTGTATCTTTGCCGGCTGAAACAGTCTCCCACCCGCCACGGCGCCGACCTTGATACAATGCGGCAGAAGGTGGAAACCCTCACCGCCGCGCAGACGGCCGCGATGATGAAACAGGCGAAACGCTTCTGGGAGAACCCGGGAAACAATCCCGAAGAATGGTTTAATTTTTTAAAAACTCGTGTAATGGAAAAACAAATCATAGACGGACCGATGGACATAGACGAGCGTTTGGAACTCATCGAATATATGTACAACGATATAAATAATTCCATGAAAAACGAAGGCAGGTTCAAGAGCTTTGCACAGTACAAACTCAGTACGTTTAATAGCTTTTACAGCGAGTTGCAGGAAATAGCAGACAATGAAGGCAAGATTATAGGCCGAGGAATCGAAACCGACGAATACATATTCATCCTCAATGAAAAAACAGAGGACAACTTCATTTGTGCATTCCAAACTGCAAATAGAAAAGCGTGCAAAGAATACGAAAATAAACATGCGCCTAACCCGATGACCTGGATGGCACCGATAATAGGAGGCATGGGAGGATAAAAAAAACAGAATTGAACAGAGGGTATTGCCGATGGCGATGCCTTTTTTTGTCCCAACCCGAACGGAAGAACCGGTCTTTTTCTCCATATCCTTCTACACAAGGAACGGGGAGGTGAGATTCGTCCAGCGGGCGCAGACCTGCGGGCTGAAGATGGACATGAAGGCCAACAGGATGCGCGGGATCCAGGAACACGACATCCACGGCCATCCCGTCGGGCACCCCTTACCCGTGCGCATCAACTTCATCTGGACATTCAACGAACAACGAGTGACACTATGACAAAGATTCTCACAAACAACAGGTTCGTGCCGCTGGCCATGGTGGACAAGACCGCCGTGGTGACCGCCTACGACGACAGGAGCAGCCGCGAGAAGACCGCCACAACGGAAAAAGCGCAGGAATGGTTCAGCTTCAACGGAACCGACTACGTGCCGTGGGGCTACGACAACAACTGGCCGGGGCGCAGCGCCGAGCTCGTCGGCTCAATCGGCGTGCTGTTGTGAATAGCTTTCAAAAGTTTTGTATCTTTGCCGGCTGAAACAGTCTCCCACCCGCCACGGCGCCGACCTTGATACAATGCGGCAGAAGGTGGAAACCCTCACCGCCGCGCAGACGGCCGCGATGATGAAACAGGCGAAACGCTTCTGGGAGAACCCGGGAAACAATCCCGAAGAATGGTTTAATTTTTTAAAAACTCGTGTAATGGAAAAACAAATCATAGACGGACCAATGGACATAGACCAAAGGATAAAACTTGAGAGCGCGATATACGATATAGTCAAGACATCCATGGATCAAAGACGCTTGAGCTTGGCGTGGTGGGAAACATACTGCTCGGTGGATTTTTTCAGCGAACTAAATGAAGTGACGGACGATTTCGGAAACGTTCTCGGAAAAGGAATTGAAACAGAGGATTGCATTTATGTCCTGAATGGAATGTCAGAATCGGATTTTACGACAGCATTCCTCGACGGCAGGGACAGGGCTATACAAGAAATAAAGAAAAAACATGCACCTAACCCGATGACGTGGATGGCACCGATTATCGGAGGCATGGGAGGATGAAAAAAACAGAATTGAACAGAGGGCATCGCCACAGGCGATGCCTTTTTTTTGTCCCAACCCGAACGGAAGAACCGAAGTAATTTTGCCGAAAATTTCACGAGATGAAGAAAATCAAACGCGCGATGGCGCTGAAAGAAATGGAAATCAAGGAGGCTGGCGGAAAGCCCGTCTATTTCTCCATATCCTTCTACACAAGGAACGGGGAGGTGAGATTCGTCCAACGGGCGCAGACCTGCGGGCTGAAGATGGACATGAAGGCCAACAGGATGCGCGGGATCCAGGAACACGACATCCACGGCCTTCCCGTCGGGCACCCCATACCCGTGCGCATCGACTTCATCCGGACATTCAACGAACAACGAGTGACACTATGACAAAGATTCTCACCAACAAAAAGTTCGTACCGCTGGCCATGGTGGGCAAGACCGCCGTGGTGACCGCCTACGACGACAGAAGCAGCCGCGAGAAAAAAGCCACGACGGAGAAAGCGGAGGATTGGTTCAACTTCAAAGGTACAGATTACGTGCCGTGGGGATACGACAACAACTGGCCGGGGCGCAGCGCCGAGCTCGTCGGCTCAATCGGCGTGCTGTTGTGAATAGCTTTCAAAAGTTTTGTATCTTTGCCGGCTGAAACCGAATCCCGACGAAATGCTCTTCAACTCGATAGAATTTCTGATCTTCTTCCCCGTGGTGACGCTGCTGTTCTACTTGCTGCCCCACAAGCACCGCTGGCTGTTCCTGCTCGCCGCCAGCTGCTTCTTCTATATGTGGTTCATCCCGAAATACATCCTCATTCTACTGATAACCATACTGATAGACTACTCCGCCGGCATCCTGATCGAGAAATGGGATGAGGACAAACCCCGCAAAAAGACCTGCCTTGTGGTCAGCATCGTCTCCACCTGCCTGGTGCTGTTCATCTTCAAATACCTGAACTTCTGCAGCGCGAACTTAGTGGCCCTCGCCCAGCATTTCGGATGGGCACACCCGCAGAAAATCCTGAACATCGCCCTGCCCATCGGCCTCTCCTTCCACACGTTCCAGAGCCTGAGCTACGTCATTGAGGTCTATCGCGGCAACCAGAAGGCGGAACGGCACTTCGGCTACTATGCCCTCTACGTGATGTTCTACCCGCAGTTGGTGACCGGCCCCATTGAGCGGCCACAGAACCTGCTCCGACAACTCCACGAGCACAAGGAACTACAGTACGACAATATCGCCAACGGACTGAGACTCATCCTATTCGGACTTTTCCTCAAGATGGTGGTGGCCGACAATCTCGGGACCTACGTGGACAAAATCTACGCCGACCCATTCCAATACAGCAGCGGCGACATCCTGCTGGGGATGCTGTTCTACTCGTTCCAAATCTACGGCGACTTCTTCGGCTACTCCAGCATCGCCCTCGGCTGCGCCCGCGCCATGGGGTTCACGCTGATCGACAACTTCAACACGCCCTACCTGGCGGGCAGCGTGCAGGAATTCTGGCGGCGGTGGCACATCTCGCTCTCCACCTGGTTCCGCGACTACCTCTACATCCCGCTCGGCGGCAACCGCGTCTCCGTGCCGCGCTGGGCTCTCAACACCCTGATAGTCTTCACGGTATGCGGCATCTGGCACGGCGCGAACTGGACCTTCATGATCTGGGGCTTCACCTACGGGGTGCTGCTGATCATCGAGCGCGGACTGCGCAACATTCATCTTTTTGACAAAATCGAGAGCAAAAACGGCCGACTCATCATCAAAATCTGCAATGTCGCCAAGACGTTTGTCCTTGTCACCCTGCTGTGGAGCGTCTTCCGGGCGACCTCCTTCGGGAACCTCCACGACATTTTCTCCGCCCTCTTCCGCAACGGCACGGTCCCGAGCCAGCTACAGGTGGCGCCGGTCGCATGGGCCGCCCTCGCGCTCTTCATCGCCCTCGACCTTCTCATCCGCAACAGCCGCTTCGACGTTTGGTGCGGCCGACAGAAAGCCACAGTCCGCTGGTGCGTCTATGCCCTGCTGCTGTTCGGCGTCATCGCCCTGTCGTCCGTCGAACAATACCCGTTCATCTATTTCCAATTCTAAATGACTGATACAACGAAACATACCATAAAAAAAATTGCGCTCAAGCTGCTTATCCTGACCGGAGTGCTTGCTGGGTTGGACCTGCTCTATTACTTCACGCTGTACCCGAAGGACCTGGAACGCAACTGCACGCTGATGGAGATTTCCCAACGGGCGAAAAAAGGGGTGGACATCGTCTATCTCGGCGAGTCCTCCAACTTTACCAGCTCCGAGGCGGACACCGACCGTCGTTCCATCAGCACCATGCTGGGCGACCTGCTTCCCGAGCATGTCGTAGGCGATTTGGCCAAGAGCGCCTGCCATGCCGGAGTCTATTACGACGTCCTGCGCAACATCCCGCGCGGCAACGACGTGAAAACGGCCGTCGTGACCGTCAACATGCGTTCTTTCACGGCGGAATGGATCTACTCCAACTTGGAAACGGCCCTGAGCAAGGAGCGCATCATGATGAAGAAAGCTCCGGCGTTGTATAAGCGTATGTTATTGGCGTTCAAGGCTTACCCCATCTGGACAGACGCGGAAAGAGAGGCGCTCATCCGCAAAGGATTCAAGAAACAGACCTTCACCCTGCCCCACCCCTTCCCCTACCGAAACGCCAATGAATGGGATCACGGCGTGGGCGGCTCCTACACGCTCTACAACGGGGTGCAGCCGTCCGCTGACTCCTTGGCTTTAGCCTGCCACCACATCAAGCATTTCGCCTGCGAGCTGAACGACAAGAACCCGAGAATCAAGGACTTGGACAATATCGTAAAGTTATGCAAAAGACGCGGATGGCAACCTGTTTTCAACATCCTCGCGGAAAACGTCGATCAGATCGACAGCCTTTGCGGCCCCGACCTGCTCTACCTGCTTGAGCGAAACGTGCAGTATGTGACCGACCGCTACGAGGCTGAGGGGGTAATCGTCGTCAACAACCTGCATGCAGTGCGCGACGCGGACTTCTGCGACCGCGACTTCCCGACGGAACACTACACGCAGACCGGGCGCGAAGCGATTGCGCGAAAACTGGCGGCAGTTCTCACCGAGCACTCACGCTAACGAACCGATCAACAAGCGCACCGCCTCCGCATCCGTCTCCAAAGCGCCATCCTGACGGGTTTTCTTGCAGGAGCCGTGGATTTCCGGCGCTCCGGTCTTTTCGCGCAAAGCGAGGGCATTTTCCGGCGTGACACCGCTGCCAGCCAGAATCACGATTCGTCCATCCGCCTGTTTCACAAGCTGTTGCAGCATTTCAGCACCTTCCATGGCGGTCGGTTTGCAACCGGAGGTCAGAATCCGTGCGCATCCGCAATCGACAATCTCTTCCAACGCCCGCAGAGGGTCGGCACACTCGTCGAAAGCGCGGTGGAAGGTGACGGGCAGCGGCGCGGCCAACCGCACAAAATGCCGGGTCAGTTCCGTGTCGATGCGGCCGTCCGGATGCAGGAAGCCGACCACGACACCGGCCGCGCCCACCTCCTTGCAGAAGCGGACATCTTCCTCCATCGTCTTGATTTCCAAACCATTGTAGCAAAAATCACCGCCCCTGGGACGAACCAGCACAAACACTTGCAGTCCAAGTTCCTCCACAGCGCAGCGTATGGTGGCAGGAGACGGCGTGGTGCCGCCTTCCACCAAGCCCTGGCACAGCTCCACGCGCACCGCGCCGCCGGCCTTGGCGTTTGCGGCCGACTGAATGCTGCCGCAGCATATTTCAATTTGGTTTCTGTTCATCGTTTCTAACTTTTGTTCGTTACAGACACCCAAAGCCTCCTCGGCCTACCTGGGCACCTACCTTTCCATTTCGGGCGGCAAAAATATACTTTTTTGGGCGTTCCGGCACAACACTATTCCATTTTGGGATTACACATCATTTTTTTTCAAATGAAATAAATCGAGTCTTAATCCTTGTTTTGGTGGAAGATGGTCTCGGAGGGTTGGTAATCAATTTGAAAATGAGACGTAAAATTTTTTTCCATTAGACATGACACAAAAAAAGCCCCCCGATTTCACGGGAGGCATTCCGATTTCGTAGCGGGGGCAGGACTCGAACCTGCGACCTCCGGGTTATGAGCCCGACGAGCTA
>CAMVBK010000086.1:0-9486 GCA_947165685.1 uncultured Bacteroidales bacterium
AGGTGTAGTCGCCGCCGACGGTGTACGTGGTGCCGTTCCACGTGAAGCTCTCGCAAACGGTTTCAGTGACGGCAGTATGTGCAGGGTTGTTGATGGTGAGATGCAGGGTGACCACGGAGTCGCAGCCGTTGGCAGCGGTGAAGGCCCTTGTGTAGTCGCCGGATTGGGTGTAGGATTGGCCGTTCCAGATGTAGCTGTCGCAAACCGTTTCTGCGAATTCTGTCGTTTCTGAGTGATGAACAGTCAGGTGCAGGGTGACGGTGGAGTCGCAGCCGTTGGCGGCGGTGAAGGTTTGCGTGTAGTCGCCGGAAGAGGTGTAGGTACTGTCGTTCCACGTGTAGGAATCGCAGGCGGTGGCTGAGATAGTATTGTACTCGGGCTGGTGGATAATTATGTGGTGAATCACAATGTTGTCACAGCCTGTTTGGGTGACAAACGTGTCAACAACCGTTTCGGAAGAGGTGTAAACAGAGTCTCGCCAAATGAACGAACTACAAGCCATAATGCTGTCGTTAACGATAGTTGGTTCGCATTTTTCAAACATGGCCCAGAAAAACTTGTCTGAGTCCGCAACAACAATTCGAGGATTATCTGTACAGCCATCAGTCCATTTGTAAAATCGGTAGCCTTCGTATGGTATCGCCGTAAGAGTTACAGTGTCTAAATATGGAACAACGTCACTGCCGAAAACATAGCCGTGCATATTTTCTTCTATGGCAATGTTGTTGTCAATGTGAATATTATCAATAGCGGCAGGGGGATTTCCTCCGGCTCCGTTGTCATGCCAGTAAAAGACTATATAATATTCACCAGCAACAGGAATATCGATTGTTCCATGGTTGTGCGTCCACTCAATTTGCCCCCCAAGGTGTTCCCCCCGATGTCCTCCCAAGTAACCTTCATTGTCAATTGCTATAGCACCAACGGGCAATACGGAAGAAAACCAAGAAGAATACCAATCGTTAGGTATTATGGACATCGAAACGGGTGACATGGCTATGCGTAAAAAATTATATCCGTTACAACGCCAATCATAATTGTAATGATATAATCCACGGTCAAGTATCAATGTGGTTAAAGCAAATACGTCTGTTTCAGAAAAGTTAAACCAGTAGTCCATAGGTGAATATGCGTTGCTTATGCCATTGTCATTACTTATGAAAATGGCACGACTGGAGTCAAGAGTGTTTATATGCCACTTGTTTACAGATGTGCAATTATTGAGATGCCATAAATTGTCAAATGTGCTATCCTCAAAATCAAAATCGTATTTTATGCTTATGTTAGCCGTACCCATAATTTTAAACGAGTCCTTTTCAAAAAGTGCAATAAAAGCGGTGTCTTGAGTCAAATGAACAGCACGAGGATTGTCAGTGTTTCCATCGTTCCATTGCACGAAACGGTAGCCATAGTTCGGTGTTGCGGAAATAATGGTAGGCTCAATATCGCTATAAGAACCTTCTCCGTGGGAGGTGCCGTATGGAGTGCTGTCGGCTACGGTTACAGATATAGTGTTGCATCTCACCTCTTCGAATTTAGGGAACCAACCGTTTTCACCTGTGGTATCTGCAGTCCAGTGTAAAAAAATACCTAAAGTATCGTAGGTGTCCACCCAGCCATTGAGGGCTTCCAAGAGGGTGCTATAAATAGTCTGACCTATGATAATACTGTTTCCCAAGACAAATTCGTGTTCTACTGCAGAAAATGAAGCCGTGTCAAAAATAACAGGTGTACTCTCGTCTTCCGAAATTCCAATTAATGGATGAACGTGTTCAGTGTCAACCAAACCGTAGCAATTGGATATTTCAGAAAACCTATTTGATACACCTAATATTGTCCCTTCCCGATAACCACAATTTGAGGGCTCTCCGTTTTGCGTTACCGCGCAAGTGGGTGCTCCCAGTCCTGACACTATGCCTCCAACATAACAATTTTTTAATTGAGAATGGCTAATAGAAGTAGCAACTCCCCCCGAAAGTACGCCATTTATATTCCCAAGGGCATAACAATTCTCGATATTAGCGGAAGTGTTCTCTACTAATCCTCCAGCCCCGAATTGTGCAATTACGTCGCATCGGGAATAGCAATTGCGAATACCTTCTTGTACACTTACCGATCCAAGTAAACCTCCGGCGGAATGCCCGTGAACAGTTCCGATAGAACTACAGGCATTTACCAGTTTAAGATTTCCTTGACCGACCATGCCACCAACATCACCTAGCCCATATACCTCTCCTGACACATGACAATTAATTACAGAGGTATTGTAATTCGATTTGACTTGACCAATCAACATCCCAATTCGATTTAGTCCATTCACATAGGCGTTTTCTATGTGAATGCTTGAATAGACCCCTCCTGTTACAAATCCAAAGAGGCCTTGTTCATCGTTTAGTTCTTTTATGTACAGGTTGCTTATTTTATGATTTTTCCCGTCAAAACTTCCCATAAAACCATTGATCGATTTCCATTTATACTGTCCAATATCTATGTCTTGTGACAGTATTACTTTTTTACCTTTGAAATCTTGTCCGATTTCATCATTCATGCCATTAACTACATTTGCTAACCAGGCAAGTCCTTCGGCCGTTGATATAGAGACATTTCCTTCTGTATCCAGCATATATCCGTCAGGTTGAGAGGTGACAATTTCTGTCCAGTACGGACGGTCAAAAACAATGCTTTTCTCTTCGCTCCATCCCCCATAATTAGAAATACTACATATTGGACGCACACGGAAGACGTATTTGGTTTGTTCTGTCAGTCCCCATAATGTATCAGTATTATTTGTCGTTAATGTTCTCACGGAATTCAGTGAATCAATAGCATGATATTCTATTTCCCAAGCAGAAGCGTCGCCCATTTCATTCCATGATAATTTAACCCCATAATTGCCATTGCAATCAGCAATATTTTGAGCATTCAAGTCATGAATATTTGGACAAGTCACCACATATTCTGACCCTAAAAGGGGAAAACCGTCGTTGATACCTTCCGTATCGTCTTCCCACAAGCGCAAGTCCTCCAAATTGTATTTCTGTACACCAGCGTTAAGAGCGTTTATTAAGCTTTTATGATATTGATTGTCAACTTCAAAGTAAATAGGTTCAACAAGACAGAAACCGCTGTCGGTTTCATAAAACCAGGTGCTATTGCTTATGGAGGAAGATGATGTTAAATACAAGGCATTGCTATTCACAATGCTACCATAGCAATTTTCAACAAAACCACCCGTACTGATTGCGTAAGAAGTTTCGGCGCGTGGATTAAAAAAAGTACAAGCAGAGTAGCAGTTCCGCACCTTAGATGCCCCACCTGCACTTATAATCCCCCCAATATATCCATTCCCCGATAGTTGACATTTGGATGCACAATTGATAATAAGAGGCAGATTGTCAGCATGGGCTACTATTGGTGCTAAATAATCGTAGTTACTTTCAATTGTGCCTGATACAAAGCAATTCATGATAGTTACATTTTCTCCTGTTGTAGCAACTAAACCGGCTGCTATTTGATATTGAGATTGCTTTGAATAACAATTGGTTAAAGAAATGTTCTTGAGCGTTGCTGATTTAATACTAGCAAACAAAGCGGTACTGTACCATTCTTTTTCTATGGCATACATACTGTCTATTCTATGTCCTTGACCATCAAATATTCCACAAAAATTGTAGATGTGTTTCCATTTGTACTGGCTAAGATTAATGTCAGAAGTCAGTGCGACTGTATGCCCTTTGAAAAAGTCAGGATCATCCTCGTACGCTTTTTCTTCAGACAATTTCGCGAACCACGCCAGTCCTTCCGCCGAGGAAATCTCCACATTGCCCAACGAGTCCACCACATAGCCTTCCGGCTGGTTTGTGACCACGTCCGTCCAATAACGGGCCTCTGGCATCACAGTGACCTTCCTCCATAGTCCGTATGCCTCCGCATCACATACGGGACGAACAAACATGTCATATTCTTTGAAGGATGTCAGTCCTGTGATGTCTAATGTGTCAGTGGTGGCGACCACCGTCGTGCCTTCTCCGTGGCTGAAGCCTTTCAGTCCGTATTCCACCTGCCATTGGGTTGCCGATCCGTTTTCATGCCAGGCAAGATGTATCGTGTTGGTGTCAACAGTCCAGGAAACATCGGAAACCATCCTGCAGCCGTTGTCCTGGCTTACGCTCAAATGGAATCCCGAATAATTCATGTTGCCCTGGTACAATAAAGTCAGACTGTTCGTGGTTGAGTTCACAGAAGGGGTGTTGGTAAAGGCAGAGTATGCAGCTATCTCATTTCCCATCAGGCTGTCATATACAGTGATATTCTGGTTTTCAAAAGAAAGGATGTCCAGTGCAAGGTGTTTGGATGTGTCGGCAGAGTGGAACACCACCACATTTTGGCAACTGTTATAATAGTTGGTGTTGGTGTACGTGTTATGTCCCAACAAGTGATAGAATTCCAAGAGCCCGTCCACGGTGAAGCTGCTTGTTCCAGCAGTCTGTCCCAGAATAATATTCCCTGTGCTGTCCGGGACAATGCCTACCAAGGCCGTTTGAGCGCTGTTGAAATCGTGGCCGTCGGGATTAACAGCCGAAGTTTGATACCAGCCATCGCAATAACCACCCCAGCCGAAGTTGAAGTGGAAGAGATTCCCATCCATGTATCCGTCGCACACGAAACTGTGACCGCCACTCCCTTGTCCACTGTACATAATGGGGCGATTGGCAGCGAGGTTGTTGCGAAGTAATGTATGCCATGCATGGTTTGTGAAGTAGCTCCTTGCCACATAATTTAGATTCGGGCTGAAACGGAAATAGTTGATCAAGGCGGCGCGAGCCTCAACATCATACGAACTACTTTCAGAAGCGGAATACCCCATATTCACCGCCACCCCGCAATGATACATCAACTGTGCCACGGCATTCACTTCCTGCGGGGTGCTGTTTGCGGTAAGTATGTCAGGCATGCTCACATAGTCATAATCGGCGCTGTCGTAGTTCACTTCCAACGTGCCGTAGTAGCTGTTGTAGCCGTGTGTTCCGCGTCCGTGTGCGGGATATTCCCAGTAATTGATAATCTGCGCCATTGCCGTGGCCACACAACCCGTAAAGACGTGCCCGCCAGGACCGTTGGCGTCTTCGGGGCACATAGCGTTGTAGTACTGGCCTTGATCCCATGTGGTGGTCAGCAACGGCCCCACGACGGTATCATTGCTTCTCGTGTTCATCGGCTGCCCCGCTCTCAGCCGCGACCATTTGGTAGAAGTCTCCGCTTCGGGCGCGATGTTCCGTTTCACCACCGCTTCAATCTGCCGCTCGTATCCGCCTAGCCAGCCGCGCACATGGTCGGGCATGTTCGCCACCTCGAAGTTGTTGTCGTAGGAGTAGCCCAAGATCGGCTCCACACGGTTGTCCGCTGCTACAATCACAAAGCCTTTGGGCTGCAGGGCGAAGACGTAGTAGCAGTCGGTGGTCGTGCCGGCGACACTGTCGGTGGCCTGACCTGTATAGATTAACTGCATGGTCTGCTTCCGTACATCGCTGCTGCGGGTGCCGCCGCCCCGCGTGCCCGTGCCTGTGCGCATGAAGGTGTAACCCACGTTCAGGGCCTCTGTGGGTGTCACGTGCGTCTCGCGCCCGATTTGTGAATGGTCGTTCGCGCTGTTGCTGTTGCTGGCGTTGCGCTCCTGCGCAGGAGCCGCCAAAATGATCGATAGGATTGTCCAAAACAGTAAAATACGTTTCATACTCTTGCCCTTTTTCGTGCCGGGCGCAACTTCTATTGTCTTTTATTCTTGTCTCTCTAAAAAAATCGTGAACTTTGTTTATTCGTGGCTAAGGTTCTGCAATACCTGTTGTACAAATAAGAAAGCTCACGACTTCTCGCGAGCGTCTCTCTTCTCTTTTGTACAACTTTAATTTTGCAGATTTTAGCCACTCAAGAAAAGCGAAAACGCTTTATGTCAATATGTTAAAAAGTCTGTTCTGTCTCTATACGCTATAGGGGGTTGGTGAAAAATTAGGGGTTATAATCTATTTTAGATGGCGGCTAAAGCCAATTGTCTTCTTTTTAAGGCAAGGGCAATGTTCATTCTGGCCATGTCGTTTAGACCGGCGAAGGTAGTCCTGTTTTTTAGTTCTGCCAAAGTCATCGTCAGCAGGAGCTTGGCTATGCATTCGTCCGCGAAAGCATTGGCCACCACATCAACGCCTGAAAAATCCAGTACCACCTTGCTGTCCTTTTCCATGGCGGATAGCAGATCCTGTCTCACTCGGGCTCCTAAGATCCTTGTTCCCAGCTGTTCTCCGTAATCTTTGAATGTAAATGTTGTCATATCTTATCTTACCATAAATTATCTAAATCGTCGTCCTCTAAAAACGTCTCGTTGAAATCCGCCGCACAATCTGTTCTGTTGTCAACCACATCGTTGGCATTGATCTCTCGATTTGTGTTTACTGCCATGAAAACCACCGTTCCTCCCACCCGCTCAATCTCACTGACAGTACTCTGCTGACCATCATAGGACAACTGATGCTCACCTGATGCGATAATCAACAACCCGCCGGCAAAAGTAATCAAATTTTTTGTTGTGTACAATCCAAATCCCATGCCTTTCCCGTCTGTGACCTTGTCCAAAATGACATGTTGCAGCGTTTCTGCCTCTGTTAAATGTTTGTAGGTATCGTTTTCCGTTAAAGATTGATGGATTCCGATCCCATCATCCGCCACTAATACTTGAATTTGCTGCTTCTCCGTAGAAAAACGTGATAACAAAACACCTGATTTTTTGCCTGAATGCGTCAAAACATTATCCAGAACTTCATATAAACAATAGTTAAAAGATTGCACAACAGAGAGCTCTATGTCATTAATTTTCAAGAGTTCAGAGATCAAAGCATTGCATTCAGCATTGATAACTCTCCGCATCAAATGTGAAAATCTCGGGTGCCGGAACACCTTCAAAATAATGACTGATGAGTTTGTTTATATTCATTCTTTATTATGTTTTATCTTTTGAAAAAACGCTTTATGTCAATACGTTAAAAAGTCTCTTCTGTCTCTATACGCTATTGGGTTTGGTGAAAAAACTGGGGTTATCTTAGTTTATCTTTGATATTGGAATATCCAATTGTTGACAAATCTTTTTTACTGTAATCTATTGAATGTCTGGATGTCTCGGGACGGCAGTGAACTTGCCGTTAGATGTATTCTTCTACAAACTGTGTTTTTTCCCTTCACGGAGCAACACACAGTTGTTTGCGGTTAAATGCTTTGTCAATAGCTGGCGTTTCATAATACGGCGACACGGCGGCGGAAAAATCTTTTTCCTAAATATTGTTTTCTGGTTTCTACTTTTTTGTAATCAATTACCATTTTAATGGCATCTGCCATGTTTTCTTTCAATTCCTCAAGGGTCTCCCCTTGAGAAATGGCTTCCGGTACCTGCTCGCACTGACCAGTGTACCAACCGTTTTCATTCTTTTGTATGATAATAGTATAATCCATATTCCAATACATTTGGAGTGCAAAAATACGTTTTTTTCGTATGCGACAGTAGGGGCGAAAAATATTTCGTCTCTACACCGTCCATACGTTAAAAACTCTCGTCTGTCTTTATACGCTGTTGGGGGTTGGTGAAAAACCGGGGTTGAACTACTCCTCTCCTCCCTTGGTCACGATTTGCATCTTGCCGGAGCTCTCGATGGCTTTCAGGGCGATGTCCTTGACGTTGCCGTCGGCCTTGGCTGCCTTGTCGGCAAAGTCTTTCACCTGCTGTGTCAGTTCGACGTTCTAACCGCTCATTGGTTTTTGCGGAGATATTCTTCGGCGTATTGGTAGAATTTCCGGGACATCTCGTGGTTGCCGCGCTTCTCGGCCTCGCGGGCGATGCTAAGGTACGACTCATAGACTCCCTCGCGCGAGAGCACGATGCCTTTGTAGTAGTCGTCGTTGCAGTAGCCACTCGGCATGTTGTTGCAGAAATGCTCCAACGCGAGGAACACCTCCAAAGCCTCCGCCGCGCGACCGCTCTTCACCAAGGCGCTTCCGTGCGAATAGAGACGGTCGTAAAGCACCAGCGTGAAATCCGAGACGGCCCGTTCCTGCTCTTCGGTGAGAACGGTCTCCGTATAGACCCGATGGATGAGATCGACGCAAGGCTGATACTGGCGCTGTGCCAGCAGAATCTTGCATTTCAGCAACATAGCGTCAGGATTGAGAGGATTGTACTGCAGGGCACGGTCCAGATTGTACAGGGCGAGCGATGTGTCGCGGTAGGCCATCTCCTCCACGGCGCGGAGATAGAAGTCGTGATCCACCACGGCTTTCCTGGCGGCGAAAACGCCGTTCATACGCTGCGCCTTGTGACGCAGGCGGCGGAAAGCCTGCTTAGTGGCATAGAAATCGGTGTGCGGACTCCGAGCCAGCGTCCAGTCCATGCGCTCCCCCACCCTGTCCATCTCCTTGAGGATGTCCTGCAAAAAAAGGTAGTGCAGCGACACAATTTCCGGATCCTCGCTGTCGAGGCCAGCCATGCGGGCTTCCCAACGCTGGAACAGCACCGGCAACGAGTCGGCCGTCATCGGCTTTTGCGCATGCAAGCCCATCACCGTGGCAGACAACAAGATAAAGCAAACAAGTCTGCGCATAACCACTAAATGAAAGCCATTACCGTCCCGAACCACCCACTTTCAATTTTCAATTTTCAATTACTGAATAAATTCCTGGATCATCTGTTCCAATTCCGCCTCGGAGGGTGCACCGACCATCTTGCCAGGCTGGGCATTCGGCTTGAAGAAGAAGAGCGTGGGGATGCTCTGAATGCCGAGGTTCTGGCAGATGTCCTGCGCCTTATCGACGTTCACCTTGTAGATGATCAGCTTGCCCTTGTACTTTTCGGCGAGGCGTTCGGTGGCGGGCTTGAGCTGCATGCACGGACGGCACCAGTCGGCGTAGAAATCCACGATGCAAGGAGTCTGTCCTTTGTAGCGGAGTCCTTTTGCCGGGTCGATGTCGGTGATTTGCTCCAAAAACTGCGCTGACGTGAGGGCGATGACCTTGCCGGAGAGGTCCTCCGACGTCTTCGGCGTGGTGCCTTCCTGGACGGGATTCAGGTGCGCATAGTCGCTGGAGGTCTCGGTCTTTGTCTCGGCGTTCACCGATTGTTCTGACGTGCTTTTCTGTCCGCAGGCGGTAAGCAGCATTGCGGTGCAAAGGGTTAGGATCAGGTTCTTTTTCATATTCTTGATGTTGGTTTTAGATTCATATTTTCGAGGGTTAATACGCTTCCTGGCTGGTGGTTGCGGGCTCGCTTCTGATGCCCGAGGGGGCACTTCTGATGCCCGAGGGGGCGATTCGTTCACCCTGGGCTGACATAGGTCGGGCTTTCAGCCCTTTTTTGCAGTCTGTCTCGTGTTATTGCCATTAGTTATTGTTATTGTCATTTGTTATTGTCATTAGTCATTGTTATTGTCATTAGTCATTGTTATTGTCATTAGT
>CAMVBK010000087.1:0-8972 GCA_947165685.1 uncultured Bacteroidales bacterium
AATAGGGGTGTTTGGGCGGGAAGATCTTTTCCTGCTTGCCGGGGTTGAAGCGGAAGATCTGCTTCTTGGGGGTGTCGGTGCAGTTGGCGCCGGCGGCCATGGCGGCGGCGGAGTCGCTGCGGGGGTACTTGCCCTGGCGCACCTGCACGGCGGTGCAGCGGCAGTTCCATCCGTTGGGCGGGAGGTAGGAGTCCCAGAAGGGGTCGGAGGGCGGCAGGGTGATGCCGTCGAGGGCGGCGTGCTCCTCGCGCACGCGGGAGTCGCCTGCAGTGCGGTACTGCAGGTCGTAGCGGTCGCCTTCCTGTTCCCACTCTTTCCACTTCACGGCCATCTGCGTGGAGGCCGTGGCGAAGTTGTACTCCGCCTGCAGGTAGTTCCGATTATAGACTTTGTTTATCGTTTCAACGTCCTTTAAGAACTGTTGAAAGGGCTTGAAATTGCCGTCGTCGCCCTTGAGCATCCGGGAGGCCTCCACGAGCTCGTGGTGGGTCTTGAATCCGGAGAAGAAGAAGATGTTCTGGTCGAGGGTGGCGGTGAGCTCTTCGGGGATGTCCTGCGTGATGGCGAGATTGTTGAGGGGTTTTGCCAGAATGCGGCGGGTTTCCTCGATGGCGGCACACGGTTCTGGATCGGTGAGTCGCTTGGGGTCGTAGCCCTTCTGTTTGTGCAGCCATTCAACGAGGCGTTGCCAGACGGAGGGGTTGTATTCGGGGGCGGGGGTGTTTGAGTTAAGAGTTAAAAGTTGAGAGTTAAAAGTTGCGGTCCCGTAGAGGTGCCGCAGGGCGTGGTGGAAATCGCGGTAGCCGGGCGTGTGGGGGACGCCCGTCAGACGAAAAAACGGTCGTCGGGGGCGGCCATCGCCGGGGCGGCGGGAAATTCCTTCTTGCCGAGGATCTTGACGTTGTATTTCTCGGCGAAATACTGCGGGTCAACCTCGTAGTTGTCGAGCAGCATCCGTTCAATCTCAATCTGCTGCTCCGGGGTGTAGTCGGGGTATTCGTCCCACTCGAAGCGGCAGCCCTGCAGCGGGAAGCCGTGGACGATGAGGAACGGGATGAGTTTGTGGTTGACGGTGTCGCGGAGCATGTCGGCATCGGCGTCTATCAGGTTGTTGAGGACCTTGAGGTGGACTTCCGACTGCGACAGGGAGCTGCCGTTGTCGATGGTCATGGTCTGCCCGAGCACGGCCTTGGAGATCTCGGAGTTGCAGCGGTCGATGCGGCGGTCATAGACGTTGAAGGCGTCGCCGCGCGTGGTCTCCTTGATTTCGAGCTCGGTGCCTTCCGGGAAGAGCGCCCATCCGGCTGCGCCGAGTTCTTTGAGGAAGTGTTCGGTTTTGTCAATCTCCTTCTGGTCGCGGGAGGCTGTTTTGCCGATGCGGATGGGCATCCCGAAAATCTCGCCGAACATGTCCCAGTAGGCGAGCATGTTCTTCTTGGAGATGCACTGCGGGGTGAGGTCGAGCAGCAGTCCGAGGTTGTCGGGCTTCCCGATTTCCACACAGGAGTGGGCGAACACGCCGTCGCGGTAGGAGATGCCGCGATGCGGGTCGTCTCCCACCTCACGCACCACCACGCCGTATTCGGGGATGACGTTGCGGCGGGGCACCAGCACGCAGCTCCCGAAGGCGGGATGGCCGTCGAAGGCGGTGAGGTCGTTGAACTGCACCAAAGAGTGGCCGTAGAAGAGGCTGTCGAGGGCGAAGTCCACGAAGTCCTTGAACCACGGGGCCTCGAACATTTCGGTGAGCTCGGGTTTCTCCTTGCCGCTTTTATCGGCTATTTTGAAGGTTTTGCGCTTCACGAAGTTCTTCCGCTGGGTGACACAGCCGGTGAGGTGGTTGTCCACCATGGCGTCGCGGTAGATGTCGTAGAGGCGGAACCGCTGGGGGTTGTCGGGGTTGAGGGCCATCTGCCAGGCTTGGCGCCAGAAGGAGATGTCTTTTTTGGTGAGCTGCTCGGCGTTGGCCTTGATTTCGACCAGGAGCGAGCGTAGCTTTTTTTTGTCGATGGGTTTGTTCATAGTTCTTTGTGTTATCAGTAGTCATACTGTTGCTTCGGCATGGAGCCGTAGCGCATAGGTTGCACGTATTCGCCGTTCTCGTCGGTGGCGGCGGGGAGGTCGGGGGTTATCCGGCCGGCGGCCACCCGGTCGAGCCACTGCACGGCGCGGTCGTAGCGTTCCTTCACGGGCTCGTAGAGGATATCCACGTTGGAGAGCCGGATGATGTACCACAGGGCGATGTCCTTGACGATTTCCAGCAGGAGGGGGTTGCGGTCGGCGCCGGTGGCGGCGAAGGCGGCGTCGGCGTTGTAACGAGCCGACAGGTAGCCCCGCGCCTCCTCGACGGCGGCGTTGATGGCCATGTGCAGGATGGTGACATCGTTTTCCACAATCTGCTCCAGCTGGTAGCTGTAGGCCACGGACCTGAGTTCTTCTTCGGTTACGAACATGGCTAATAGGATTTGTAGATGGCGGCCGCCTCTATGTCGGCGGCGGATGCGTTTTTGAAGTAGCCGTGGTTGACGAGCTGCTTGATTTTGATTTTGGCCATGGCGACCGGTCGGCCGCCGAGATTGAGGACGAGCATCTTGCGCCCGGTCTTGAGGGTGAGGGTGTCGGCCTCGCGGATGGCCTTTCGGAGGCGGATGTGGAAGATCCGCGCTTTGATGAATTTGATGAGTTTCTTCATATCGGTCATTATTTAAGGGTGTCTATAAGGGGAGAGGGCGCACACGCAGGTGCGCCCGTGCCTACCATATTGTCTCGGAGGTGCGGCGGTGGCCGCAGCGGGGTTCGAAGGTTTTGAGGCGGGCGGCCTTCTGGAGCATCCAGATGGCGCCCTCGTCGGCGTCGGGCGCGTCGTCGTGTGCGCGTGCGCCCTTCTCGAAGGCGAGGGTCTGTTCCAGCCCGGCCTGCATGTCGGGGTCGTCTTTCATCTCCTCGTTGTAGAAGACGAAGCCGCGTTCCCAGAGGGGCGACACCGCCTCGATGCGCTGGAACTTGTCGGGCTTCTTTCGTTTGTCGGCGCGGATGGGCAGCTGGTAGCCGCGAAGGTTACCTTCGTTGGCAAACTCGTCGAGGAGGGTGTCCTGGAGGAAGTTGGCCTCGATGTAGTAGTCACAGATCACGCCCTCGGGAAGCGACTCGTGGAGATCGTAGAACCAGCGCACCATCTCGGCCACGCTGCACTGCCGCACGAAGGCGCGGATGTGGTGCAGCTCGTTGCCGATTTTTCCCCACAGCTTGATGGCCTTGTAGTCGTTTTTGGTGCTGCCCTTGAACGACGGGTCGCAGTAGGCCACCAGCCGGTCGTATTTGCGCAGGGGCGGCAGCTTTTTCCAGCGGATCCAGTCGTGATGGAAGACCGCTCCCTCGGTGATGGGGTTGTTCATGTACTCCTTCTGGAAAGAGCGGTAGCCCTGGAATATCCGCCTGTCCTCGATGCGCTCCGGGGTCCACAGCTCCGGCCATAAGGGGTTGCCGTTCTTGTCAACGATGTTGACCTTGGAGACCACGACGTTGGAAATGGCGCAGATGTTGGCCAGGACGCTGGTCTTGGATATGAGGTTGCCCACCATGATGAAACGGCCGCCGGCGGCGCCGAAACAGCCGAAGAGGGCTTCCTTCACCCAGTTGGTGAGTTTGCGCACACGGCTCTCGTTCTCGCAGAGCTCGTCGTCGTCGAGGTCGTCGATGACGATGTAGTCGGGACGGTTCTCACGCTCGCGCAGGCCTCGGGGCGACTGCCCGCGGCCGAGCGCGTTGAAGGAGCAGCCGTCGGTGGTGACGAACTCGCCGTCCGTCCACTTGCCGGCGTTGTACTGCGGCCCGAAGTCGTGGATGTACCGCTTGTTGTACTGCAGCTCCGCCTGGAGGTCGCCGAGCAGCTGCTTGGCGTTGTCCTCGCTTTTGCCCACCAGCACCATGGTGTTGATTTCCCGTTTTTTCTGGCATTTGAGCCACAGGGGGATGAACACGTCCATGTGGGTGGACTTGGCGTGGCCGCGCGCCCACTGGAACACCGCCTTGAGGGTGCGGTTCTCCATGATCTGCCTGGCTGCCTTGATGTGGAACGGTGCGCTCGGGACGGTTTTCCCTGTCTCGGCATCGGTGCAGTAGTGCGGGAAGTAGTATTGGACGAAAAAGGCATAGTCTTTGCGGGCGCGTTCCACACGTCTGAGCTGCGCCGCCTTGGATTCGGCGGTGTTGACGGTGGACATGCTTTGGATGGTGATGCAGAGCTGCTTCCACCGCGCGAGGGCCTCTTTCTGTCCGGGTACTGTCGCCATGGCTATTTGTTTTCAATGGTGGTGGAGTTGAGCTGCTCGCCGATGAAGATGTCCTGGTAGCGGTTCATGGTCTTCACCAGCTCGGGGGTGAGTTCGGGGTCGAGCTCCATCCGGGATATGAGCCATTTGTTGTAGGCGGAGAAGACCTCGATGACGGTGACCACATTGGTCTGCTTGTCGAGTTTCTCGATGGCTGCGGTGGCCTTGACCATCTCGTCCGCGCTCCATGCGCCGGATTCCAGCTTGTCGTTGATCTGGGAAAGCATCTTGGCCACGAGCTCGCGGCGTGTGATGACCTTGGCGGCCCTGAGCTGCTCCCAGGATTCGGCTTTCACCCACTTGTTGACAGTGACTGCCGACACGCCGATTTTCTCGGCGATTTGCTTCTGCGGCTCGCCGTTGAAGTAATACAGGCGGGCCAGCTCTTTTTTCTCTTTCGATTCTTTCTTGTTCATCTCTTCTTTGGTGTTTAATGTCGGTTGCCGCCGGCCCGCAACAAAGCGCCGCCGTCCCCGTGAGGGGCAAAACCGGCGCAAAAATACAGCGTTCAGAAATTCATTATTCCTTTTATACAAATGATGTAACAGCCTGATAACAAAATCGGTATGTTTCCGAAAAATGTGGAAAAACCTATATATTTTTGCCGCCTGATTCACAAAAACCAAACCATACAATTATGAAAAAGTAAGCGAAATGGCAAAAGAGAACGACATCAAGAAGAAGACGTTCGTGCTGTCGGACGAGAGCGTGAACAGCTACGGGTTCCGGGTGCTGACGGACGGCATCGCGTTAGACAACTTCAAGAAGAACCCGGTGATGCTGTGGAACCACACGCGCACCTGGACCGACCGCGACAACGCCATGCTGCCCATCGGGCGGTGGAACAACGTGCGCGTGGAGGACGGGCGGCTGCTGGCGGACGCGGAGTTCGACATGGACGACCCGTTTGCCGCGAAGATCGCCCGCAAAGTGGAGAAAGGCATTCTCAACATGTGCAGCATCGGCATCGTGGTGGTGGAGGACAGCGAGGATCCCGAGCTCCTTGTGAAGGGGCAGACCCGCCGCACGGTGACTAAGTGCAGGCTTCGCGAGGCGAGCGTGGTGGACATCGGGGCGAACGCCAACGCCGTGGTGCTGTATGACACCGACGGCAACATTGTGGAATTGAACGCCGACGGCGGCTGCGCCGTGGCACTTATTAACCAACCTAAATCACAAGAAATGGACTTAAAGAAGATTGCATTGCAACTGGGCCTGAGCGAAACCGCCACCGAGGCGGAAGTGGAGGCCCGCATCGCGGAACTGAACGCCAAGCCCGAGAAGACGGAGCAGCCGGCGGAGGTTCAGCAGCTGAAGGACCGCATCGCGGCCTTGGAGAACGAGAAACAGCAGGCCGAAGACCGCCGCATCACGGAACTGGTTGACCAGGCCGTGTCCGAACAGCGCATCACCGCCGACAAGAAGAACCACTTTGTGGAGCTCGGCAAGAAGGTGGGCAGCGCGGAACTGAAGGCCACCCTGGACTGCATGAACCCGGCGGTGAAGCCCACGGACTTCATCGGCAAGGGCGCATCCGTCCCGGCGGACAAGAAGTTCTCCGAAATGTCCGAAAGCGACCTGAAAGAGCTCCGCGAGAAAGACCCGGCGGCCTACGCCACCCTGTACGAAAAAGAGTTCGGATTCATGCCGGACATGGACTAACCTATTATTAACCAAATTTGAAACGACAATGAAAAGGATTTTCATGATTATCGGGCTGCTCGCGGCTGTGGTGTTCAACAGCATCACGGGCAGCGTGTTGGCATCTACGGTGGATGTGTCGCCCCTGGTCGGCACCGCCGTGATGAACGGTGTGGCCGCCATCGCCGGCAGCCAGATCCCCGCCGGAGCCTTGGGCGAGGGGTTATATACCGAAGTGTGGACGGGCTACTTGGTGAAAGCCATGCGCACCGCCGCCGAAAAACTGGGCTGGTACAGTCAGATCAAGAGTTTCGACCAATATGCCGAAAACGATGTTATCCATCTGGTGCATATCGGAGTTGATCCCACCGTGCTTATCAACAACACCACCTATCCGTTGCAGATCGAAACACTGGAAGATGCCGACAAAGCCGTCTCCCTGGACAAATACCAGACGCGCCCGACGGTCATCACCGACGATGAGCTATACGCGCTGAGCTATGACAAGATTGCATCCGTGATCGAGCGTCACCGCGAAGCTTTGGACGAAACCAAGTACAAGAAGGCCATCCACGCCATCGCCCCGGGAAGCAACGGCACGAAAACGCCGGTGATTCTGACCACGGGCGAAACCACAGGCGACGGTACACGCAAGATGATCACCCGCAAGGACATCATCGCGATGAAGAAGAAATTCGACGATATGCGAGTGCCACTGAGCGGACGTATCCTCGTGCTGTGCAACGACCACGTGAACGATCTGTTGGAGAGCGACCAGAAGTTTGCCGACCAGTACTATAACTATACCAGCGGCAAGATTTCCAACATGTACGGTTTCGAGGTCTATGAGTACAACGAATGCCCCTATTACGATGCCACCACCCTGCAGAAGGTTGCCTACGGAGGCAGCACTACCGGCAAGCAGCACGCCAGTGTGGCGTTCTACGCACCGCGCATGATGCGGGCCAACGGCACCACCAAGACCTACATGAGCGAGGCCAAGAACGATCCGCAGAACCAACAGAACTTAGTGAACTTCAGAACCTACAGCATCTGCCTTCCTATGAAGGAAGAGTGCATCGGCGCGATTGTGAGCGGCAATCCGGAGGGAGGCTCCGCCACCACTGGCGAGACCGTGACCCCCGCCATCAGCGCGACCAATTTGGCGCAGTTCACCAAGAACGGCGGCACCAAGCATTCTGCGGTGACTGCCACGGGCGAATGGACAGCGGTCAACGATGACGAAAACGACGACTGGTTCACGGTTGAGAAGGTGGACGACAACACGGTGTGCGTGGTATGTTCCGCCAACAACGCAAGCGAGGCCCCGGCACGCTCCGGATCCTTCACGGTTGCGCTGACCAGCGACGCCACGGTGAAACAGGTTGTGGAAGTGACGCAGGCCGCCAACGCATAGTAACGAACAAACACGCATATCATGCCGACACCGAGAGGAATACGGAACAACAACCCGCTGAACATCCGGCACAGCCGGGACCGCTTCCAGGGCGAAGTGGTCCCGAGCCGTGACGGGGCGTTCAAGCAGTTCAGCAGCATGGCTTACGGCTACCGCGCCGCGTTCGTGACTCTGGCCACCTACCTGGCCCACGGGCGCAACACGGTGGAGAAGATTATCCGCGCGTGGGCGCCTCCCACAGAGAACAACACCGAGGGCTACATCGCCCACGTGGTGCAACGCAGTGGCGTGGGACGCAACAAGGCGCTCACGGCGGACTCCGGCAGCGACTACCGCAAGATAGTCGCTGCCATGAGCCACTGCGAGAACGGCATCCCGGCCAACATGGCCGACGTGGAGGCGGGGTTCAGGCTGCAGAACAGAATTAGGAATTAGAAATCAGGAATTATGTGGGAGATGATTGTCACTTCGTTGGGCGGCACGTTCGTGGGGGCGTTCTTCGGCTGGTTCTTCGGCCGGAAGCGCCAGAACATCGACACCATCGACGCGGCTGTGGAGACCTGGAAGAAGATCGTTGATTCGCTGCAGGAGCAGATCGACCGCCTGTTGGAGCAAAGAGCCTCCGATGCGGCCAAGATCGAGTCGCTGTCGGAAGAGGTGAAACAGCAGAACGCGCACATCGAGGAACTGAAGGAACAGGTGGCCTCGATGGAGATGAAGGTGAAGAGCGTGAACCGCTTAGAGAAGACCATCGCCCGCTACGAGAAACTGATGGACGCCGCCGGAATCGAATATTAAACCCTGATTAAACCATGGTGAAATTGTGGAAATGGATTGTGTGGGGTGCACTGCTGGCGGCGACGGCGGTGGCATCCACGGCGGCGGCCCTTGAGGGGAACCACCGGCGGTCACTTGAGAAACAGGTGAAAGAGCAGTCGGCGGTGATAGACAGCCTCCTGGGCCGCGACCAGCCGCTGCTGGACGTGAAACTGTATGTGACCGACAAATCCAGGAACACCATCTACGGGCGCTACAACAAGGGCTACATCGCCATGCCGCAGGAACGGCGGTACATTCTGGAGGTCGATAGTGTGAATATGCGAATCAAGGATTGAGAGCTTAGAACTTAGAATTGAGAGCTTAGAACTTAGAATTTAGAACTTAGATTATGAGTACCGACAATAAGAACAAGAAGCCGGAGGCGGCGGTGAAGGCCGATCCGCAGGGCACGGCCAAGGCCGCCGTGTTCCCGGTATTGAGAAACGGCGCGTGGGAGTGCTCGGACGGGTTCCGCAGCGCGGACGCCTACGTGGCCGGCCAACACGAGAAAAAACTTAAAAAACAGTGATTATGGGAGAACCAAGAGCATTGAACGACATTTCATTCGTAAAGACCAACGGCGGTCTCGGCCGTTACAACGGTTCCGACGACGCGATCAGCGGCCTCATCTTCGGCGGCCTCGGCCTGTCGTTTGCGGCGACCCAGCCGGCGACAGAGGGAGCCGAACCCATGCCTGCCGATGTGGCGGGCTTTGATGCCGTGGACGCCAACACCTACGTGCGCCGCTTCACCTATCCGGAGGA
>CAMVBK010000088.1:0-8492 GCA_947165685.1 uncultured Bacteroidales bacterium
AGCGGGGGCAGGACTCGAACCTGCGACCTCCGGGTTATGAGCCCGACGAGCTACCACTGCTCTACCCCGCATTGTTTTTCGACGGCAAAAATACACTTTTTTCCCATTCCCGCAACATTTTTCCGAAAAAATTTTTTTGAACGATTTTTTTTGTATTTTTGCCGCCTCTTTTGGAAGAGGCTCTCCATTTGAGAATTAAACAGTTAACCTCATTGTTTCATCATTAAAAAAGCCCAGTCTCAGGCTTAATTGGGACAAACATTTTATGTCAGAAGAATTACTGAACGCTCCTGATCAGACCCAAGAAATCGAACAAAACGTGGCACAGGCCGCCGAAACCGTAGCGGAAAACGTGGCTCCCGCCGCCGAGGAAACACTCCCCGGAACCGAGGAAACACCCGCCGAAGCGAAAGCCCCCAAAGCCCCCCGCAAAATGCGCGACTTTGAGAACGCCTATGCCAACGCCCTCGAGAACTTCAGCTGGGACAACGTCTCCGAAAAGAACGACCGCTACTCCAAAGAGGAGCAGTCACGCTTAGAGGATGCCTACTCCAAGTCCTTCAAGTCCATTGAACAAGGCGACGTCATCACCGGCAAGGTGGTCTCCATCAACGACCGCGAGGTGGTCCTCAACATCGGTTTCAAGTCCGACGGCGTCATCAACGCCTCCGAACTGCGCTACAACAAGGATCTCAAAATCGGCGACGAGGTTGAAGTCTATGTCGAAAGCCAGGAGGACGCCAACGGCCAGATGCAGCTCTCCCACAAACGCGCCCTCATCCTCAAGTCATGGCAGCGCGTCAACGAGGCTTACGACAATCAGGAGGTCATCACCGGCTACGTGAAAGGCAAGACCAAAGGCGGTCTCATCGTCGATGTCTTCGGCATCGAAGCCTTCCTGCCCGGCTCCCAGATAGATGTGAAGCAGATCCGCGACTTCGACGTCTATGTCGGCAAGACCATGGAGTTCAAGGTCGTCAAGATCAACCACGACTACAAGAACGTCGTCGTCTCCCACAAGGCCCTCATCGAGGCCGAAATCGAAGCCCAGAAGGCCGAGATCATCAGCAAGCTCGAAGTCGGCCAGATCCTCGAAGGCACCGTCAAGAACATCGTCTCCTACGGCGCATTCGTCGATCTCGGCGGTCTGGACGGCCTCATCCACATCACCGACCTCTCCTGGGGTCGCATCAACCATCCCTCCGAAGTGGTTGAGCTCGACCAGAAGGTCAACGTGGTCATCCTCAACTTCGAGGAAGGCAAGAAACGCATCGCCCTGGGTCTCAAGCAACTCACCCCGCAACCGTGGGAGAAGCTCGATCCCAACCTCAAGGTCGGCGACAAAGTCAAGGGTAAAGTGGTCGTCATCACCGACTACGGCGCCTTCGTGGAGGTCATCCCCGGCGTGGAAGGCCTTATCCATGTCTCCGAAATGTCCTGGTCACAGCACCTGCGCACTGCCCACGACTTCCTCAAGGTCGGCGACGAGGTGGAAGCCGTCGTGCTCACCCTCGACCGCGAAGGCCAGAAGATGTCCCTCGGCATCAAGCAGCTCATCCCCGACCCGTGGGCTAACATCCTGGAGAAATATCCCGTCGGTTCCCGCCACACCGCCACCGTGCGTAACTTCACCACGTTCGGCATCTTCGTGGAACTGGAAGAGGGCGTTGACGGCCTGATCCACATCTCCGACCTCTCCTGGAACAAGAAAATCAAACACCCCGCCGAGTTCACCAAAGTGGGCGAATCCATCGACGTGGTCGTCCTCGAAGTGGACACCGAGAACCGTCGTCTCAGCTTGGGCCACAAGCAGCTCGAAGAGAACCCGTGGGATGTCTATGAGACCATCTTCACCGTCGGCTCCGTGCACGAAGGCACTATCACCGGCGTGAACGACAAGGGCGCTACCGTGATGCTCCCGCACAACATCGAGGGCTTCGCGTTCAACCGTCACCTCCTGAAAGAGGACAAGTCCACCGCCAAGGAAGGCGAAACCCTCCCGTTCATGGTGGTCGATTTCTCCAAGGACGCCAAGAAAATCCACCTCTCCCACACCAAGACCTGGCAGCCTGACCGCGATTCCGAGGACAGAGTCAGAGACGCTGAGGAGAGACAGAAAGAGCGCGACATCCAAAAGGTGAACGAGAGCAACGTGGAGAAAGCCACGCTCGGCGACCTGAACATCCTGCAATCCCTCAAGGAAGACCTTGAAAAAGAAGGCAAATAAGCGTTCATAATCCCCAAACAGAAGGGCGGCCGCGAGGCTGCCCTTTTTTTGTACGCGCCTGCTCTCACGAAAAAGTGTATCTTTGCAGCCAATAAAATCAAAGGCAATGAAAGACATGCTATCCCGCATATTGGGCCTATGGGCCGCCATAACCATCTCACTCTGTGTCTCTGCGCAAACGACACAGGTCTATTACTACAAAATCGACGACAACATCTCCAAACCGGCCCTCCGGCTCACCGAGAAGGCGGTGAAAGAGGCCGAAGCGGGCGATTTCGATTATATTTTCCTGGAACTCAACACCTTCGGAGGGGAACTCGATGCGGCTGACAAAATCCGCACCCTGCTGCTGAACACCAAGGTGCCGAGCATGGTCTTCATCAACAACAATGCGGCTTCCGCCGGTGCGCTCATCTCCATCGCCTGCGACAGCATCTACATGATGCCCGGCGGTTCCATCGGAGCGGCTTCCGTGGTGAACCAGAACGGCGAAATCATGCCCGACAAGTACCAGTCGTACATGCGCTCGCTGATGCGCACCACCGCCGAGCACAACGGTCGCAATCCCAACATCGCACAGGCCATGGTCGATCCCGACGTGGAGATCAAGGGCATCAGCGAGAAGGGCAAGGTGCTGACACTCACCTCCGAAGAGGCCGCCCGAAACGGTTTCTGCGAAGGGGTGGTCTCCTCCCGCGAGGAGGCACTCGCGCACGCAGGCATGGCCACGGCCACCATCACCGAGCAGGAACTCTCCACCATCGACAAAATCATCAACTTCCTGGTGAACCCTGTGGTCAGCGGCATCCTCATCATGTGCATCGTAGGCGGACTCTACTTCGAGTTGCAGGCACCGGGCCTCGGACTGCCCAGCGTCATCGCCATCGCCGCCGCCCTGCTCTTCTTCGCACCCCACTACCTCGAAGGCCTCGCCGCCCACTGGGAAATCCTCCTCTTCCTCGCCGGCATCGTGCTGCTGATGCTGGAGTTCTTCGTCATACCCGGCTTCGGGATCGCGGGCATCTCCGGCATCGTGCTCATCCTCGCCTCCTTAGTCCTTACCTTAGTATATAATGTGGGCTTCAAGTTCAACTTCAACCCTGAGTTCGACGCCTCCCTCTATGTCAGCAAGATGACCATCCTGGTGTTAGTGAGCAGTCTGGCAGGCTTCTTCCTCTCCCTCTGGCTCGGCAAGAAGCTGATCCTTGCGGAGACGCGCTTCGGATCCCTTGCCCTGCGCACCGAACTGGAGAGCGACAAGGGGTTCACCTCGCAGGACATGCGCAACGAGCGCTACGTCGGCAAGGAGGGCGTGGCCCAGACCATCCTCCGCCCCGCCGGCAAAGTCAACATCGACGGCGAAGTCCTCGACGCCACCATCGAGCACGGTTTCGCCAACCCCGGCGACAAAATCACCGTCACCAAATTCGAAAACGCCCAACTCTTCGTACGAAAGGTGGTTTAGTATGTTTAGTATGTTTAGAGGATTAAACTTCCTAAACATCCTAAACTTTCTAAACAAAAAAAAAGTATCTTTGCCCGTGTTTTTCAAACCGTCAATCAACTGTATCATCAAATAAAAAAAACAATGAATCAAGAACTTTTGAATCTCTATCCCAAAGGATTATGGGACATTTTCGGGCACATCTGTGACGCCCCCCACCCTTCCAAGCACGAGACGGCCGTGATTAAATGGTACAAAGAATGGGCCGCCGAGAACAACATTCCCGTGGAACAGGACGAGACCGGCAACCTGCTGTTCACCGTCCCGGCCACGCCCGGTTTCGAAAACCGCACGCCCGTCGTGCTGCAGGCGCACTGCGACATGGTGCCGCAGGCCGACAGCGACAAGGCGCACAACTTCTTGACCGACCCCATTGAGCCGATCATCGACAACGGCTGGGTGCGCGCCAACAAGACCACCCTCGGCGCTGACGACGGCATCGGTGTGGCCGCAGCCTTGGCCGCCGTTATCGACCCGAAATGCCAGCACGGCCCCGTGGAGGTGCTCGTCACCATCGACGAGGAGACCGGCATGACCGGCGCCTTCGGTCTGAAGCCCGGCTTCGTGAAGGGCAAGATCCTCATCAACCTCGACTCCGAGACGGAAGGCGAGCTCTACGTGGGCTGCGCTGGTGGCCTGGACGCTAACTTCCACCGCACTTATACCACCGTGGCCACGCCTGCCGGCATGAAGGGCTACAAGCTCTTCGTCACCGGTCTGCACGGCGGTCACTCCGGTATGGACATCAACCTCGGCCGCGCCAACGCCAACAAGATCGCCACGCGCTTCCTGCAGAAGACCATGCGCGACTTCGGCGGCTGTGTCGCCTGCATCAACGGCGGCGGCCTGCGCAACGCCATCCCGCGCGAGGCCACGGCCATCGTCACCGTTCCCGAAGCGAAAGCCGCTGAGTTCGAAGCTTTTGCAAAAGAGTTCGAGTGCACCGTGAAGAAAGAGTTCGCACTCACCGAGGAGACGCTCAGCCTCACCGTGACGGCTGTCGAGACACCCGCCCAGGTCATCGAGCCCAAGGCGGCCTGCCAGTTCCTGAACATGATTTTCGCCATCCCGAACGGTGTGCAGCGCATGAGCGACTCCATGCCCGGCCTGGTGGAGACCTCCAACAACTTAGCCAACTTCATTGCCGAGAACGGCGAGATGAGCGCGAAGTGCCTGTTGCGCAGCAGCGTGAACAGCGCGAAAGAGGCTCTGGGCGAGAAGATGGTTGCCATCGCCGAGCTGGCCGACTGCGGCATCGAGCTCACAGGCGCCTATCCTGGCTGGAACCCCAACATGCAGAGCCCGATCATGAACACCTGCATGAAGGTCTATAAGGAGAAGTACGGCAACGAGCCCACGGTGATGGCCATCCACGCCGGCCTGGAATGCGGCCTCTTCGGAGTCTGCTACCCCGACTGGGACATGGTCTCCTTCGGCCCGACCATCGAGCATCCGCACTCCCCCGTCGAGCGCGTCAACATCGAGAGCGTCGGCAAGTTCTACGACTTCCTCGTGGAAGTGCTGAAAAACGTGCAATAATCGCGGAAAACAATCCGCTTAAAACCAATGTAGAGACGTGCCCCGGCGCGTCTCTACGTTGTTTTAAAGGCGGGGGCGTCCATAAATCACGAGAGGAAAAAAGTGTACTTTTGCAGCGCCTTAGGAGCTGCGGCATCCTTGCCGCAAAAATCATCACCAGGAGTTGCAACACTCCTACAAACTAACAAAGAGCAGATGGCAAAGACAGACAGGAGCATACGGGTTGACGTGCACGGCATGTACGTGGAGGACGCGCTGGCGCTGCTGCGGGAGCGTGTGGCCGGGGCACCGGCAGGCACGGAGAAGGTCGTGGTGGTGCACGGCTACAACCGGGGCACGGCCCTGAAGGAGGCGGTGCGGCGGATGCGCGGCCCCCGCATCGTGGAGGTGGCCCCCTCCTTCACCAACGAGGGCGAGACCGTGATCTGGCTGCGGAGGTGAGCTGCCGAAACGGGGACATCGACGAGGAGCCTACCCCATGAGTCCCTTTTTGTGCATTGTATTCCGCCATGTAGGTTAGTGACAGATAATGTCAGTAGCCTTGGAAAATCGCACTGACAAAGATGGGGATAATGCAGATTATGTGTGGGAAAATGCTATTTTTGCGGCTGTAATTGTCAAAAAAGTTTTGCAAATGGCGAAGAAAAACAACACGGCTGATATTGGCTTTGAGGATAAAATATGGAAGGCAGCGGATCTGTTGCGCGGTTCTATTGATGCTGCTGAATATAAGAACGTTGTACTCGGACTCATTTTCCTGAAGTATATCTCTGACTGCTTCGACGTGAAACACCAGCAGTTGGTGGATGAAGGTGATGGTTTTGAAGAAGACAAGGACGAATACATCTCGGAAAATATCTTTTACGTGCCCGCAGATGCCCGTTGGAGCGTGATTTCCAAAGCCGCACACACGCCGGAAATCGGCAAGGTCATCGACAACGCGATGATGGAAATCGAGAAAGAGAACGACCGTCTGAAAGGCATCCTGCCTAAGAATTTCGCGCGCCCCGAGCTCGACAAACGCCGATTGGGCGATGTGGTGGACCTTTTTACCAACACGCTCGAATTAGGCAAACGCGAGGAGAACAAAGACCTGCTGGGGCGTACCTACGAATACTGCCTCTCCAAATTCGCTTCCTTGGAAGGCAAGAATGCTGGTGAGTTCTATACGCCGAGCTGCATCGTGCGTACAATCGTCGCAGTTCTGCAACCTTTCAAAGGACGTTGCTACGATCCCGCAATGGGTAGCGGAGGTATGTTCGTACAAAGCGCCGACTTCGTGAGACACCATCAGGGTGACATTAAGAATCTCAGTATTTTCGGGCAGGAAATCAACGCCAACACGCGCAAGATGGCGATGATGAACTTAGCCATTCGCGGCATCGAAGCCAACTTGGGCGACCGAAACGCGGACACCTTCTTCGATGACCAACATCCGACCTTGAAGGCCGACTTTGTGATGGCCAATCCGCCGTTCAACATGAGCGACTGGGGTGCCGACAAGCTGCAGGAGGATGTGCGATGGAAGTATGGTATCCCGCCTGCCGGCAATGCCAACTTCGCCTGGATGGAGCACATGATCAGCCACCTGTCGCCTACGGGTCGAATCGGCTTGGTGCTGGCCAACGGCTCGTTGAGCAGCCAGACCGGCGGTGAGGGCGAAATCCGCAAAAACATCCTGCAGGCCGATTTGGTGGAAGGCATCGTGGCCTTGCCCAGCCAGCTGTTCTACAGCACCGGCATACCCGTGTGTCTGTGGTTCCTCAACCGTCGGAAAACCCAACCCGGCAAGGTCGTCTTCATTGACGCGCGGAACATGGGCACGATGGTGACCCGCAAGTTGCGCGAACTGACGGAGGATGACATAGAACGCATTGCCAAGACTTTTGAGGATTACCGTAACGGCACATTAGAAGACGAGAAGGGCTACTGCGCCGTGAAGACCCTTGACGAGATTGCCGAGCAAGACCACATTCTCACCCCTGGCCGTTACGTGGGCATTGCCGAGCAGGAAGACGACGGCGAACCGTTTGAAGAAAAGATGGAACGACTGACCACGGAGTTGAGTGGGCTCTTTGAGGAAAGCCACCGGTTGGAGGAGGAAATCAGAAAACAATTGGGGAGTATTGGTTTTAAGATATAATTCGTATAAACTCTTCGATAATTAATGAATATCGAAGAAGATGAAAGAAAAGTTAATTTTAGAAATCAGCAATGCGATGGCTGATATGTTGAGTGCAGAACAGATAGCAAAATTGAACGGAGTACTGCTGCAAGTAGTCAGCAAGTACAACATCTCGTTGGATGCGGAAACCGCGCAAGCGGCCGAACAAACCAACGAAGGGTTGCTGCGTTCGTTTCTTTCAGCCAAGCAGGTGGAAGGTTGCAGTGCGCCCACCGTGCGCTATTACGGCAACACCATCCAACAGTTGTACAAGACGATGCCCAAACGGGTGATGGAATACACAACAGAGGACATCCGTGCCTATCTCGCTGTATTCCAGCAAAAACGCAAGGCCAGCCGAGTGACAGTTGACAATGTGCGGCGTATCTTCTCTTCTTTCTTTGCGTGGCTCGAAGAGGAGGATTACATCATTAAAAGTCCCGTGCGCAGGATTCATAAAGTAAAGACAGGTACGCAAGTGAAAGAGGTGCTGACCGATGAATCGTTGGAGAACTTGCGTGACACCTGCGTGCATCCCCGCGACCTCGCCATGATTGATTTGTTAGCCTCGACGGGGATGCGTGTGGGCGAGTTGGTGAAGCTCAACCGCGAGGACATCAACTTCAACGAGCGCGAGTGTGTTGTGTTTGGCAAGGGCAACAAGCAACGCATCGTCTATTTCAACGCCCGCGCAAAAATACATTTGCAAGAGTATCTTAACAGCCGAAAAGACAAGAACAAGGCCTTGTTTGTGTCGTTGGCCAAACCGCATAAGCGGTTGCAAATTTCAGGTGTGGAAGTGCGTTTGCGCAAGATTGGCAAAGAAGCGAAGGTGCCGCGTGTGCATCCACACAAGTTCCGCCGTACGCTGGCAACGATGGCCATTGACAAAGGAATGCCCGTGGAGCAAGTCCAGCGCCTCCTCGGTCATGTAAAAATCGACACCACAATGCATTACGCCATGGTGAATCAAACCAATGTGAAACTCTCGCATCGTCGTTTTTTGTGTTAATTGGATATGTAAATTCTCATTTATGGAAGAGTGGAAAGAATATAAG
>CAMVBK010000089.1:0-8338 GCA_947165685.1 uncultured Bacteroidales bacterium
GTCGCATGAAAAAGAGGATGTGCCAAAACGTGACTTTTGACACACCCTCTTTTTTATTTCACATAATACGTGAGCCGCATGTTTATACTGGCCCGTTTCTCTTTGGAGGAGGTATTGAATGCACCGCCCCAAGTGTAAGACTCTTCGGAAGAGTTGGGTTTGGTAATTTGGAACACGCCCATGTTCGCGCTCTTGAGATCGCCTAACTTGGCACCGGCGTTCTTGGTAATGGTCTCCGCACGGTTCCGGGCATCCTGCGAGGCTTCGGCAAGCATCTGCATCTTCAAATCCGACAGTTTCGTGTAGTAGTACTCCGGATTGTCGTTGTTAATCATGATGTTCTGGTCGTAGAGCTCAGCGATGTCACGGGTGAGCGCCTCGATTTTCTCGATGTCGCGTGACTCGATGCGCACCACCTGTCTGGCCTCGTAGCCCGTCTGAACCTGGTGCCAATTCCCCTTGTCGTCATAAAAGCTGTCGTAGGTCGGACCAGTGGTGATTTTCTTGAAATCCACCTCTTTGTCGGGAATGCCCGCGTTTTTGAGATAGGCCTTCACCACTTCGTTCTGTCCCTTCAGTTTGGAATAGGCCTCCTTCATGTCGCCGGCTTCGGCTGAATAGTAGAATTCCCACACGATAAGGTCGGAAGTGAAGTCCTTCTCCACCAAACCGACAACGGATACCGTTTTTTGCGGCTTTTTGGTTTGATAAAAGGCCACACCAATGGCTATGGCGGCCAAAAACAACCCGATGCTGGCGATAATCGCAATGACAACTGCTTTGTTTTTCATATTCGGTGAATTTTTGATTGTTGAAAAAAACGCTGTATAACGCACCGGCAGGGGATTTATTGTGTGGGGTGGTGGTTTGTGACTTGTGATGAAGAAATCACGATTCACCGATCACTGTTCACCAATCACTATTCACAAAAAAATGTATATTTGCCGCATCAAAATCATCGCGTTATGAAAAAGTTATCCATCATCATCGCCCTTGTGCTGTGGGTGGGGGGCGCGCAGGTCGCGGAAGCGCAGAACATGTACCGGAACTATTCTTCAACAACCATTCCGAGTCCTGAAAGTGCTGTTTCGTTGGTACACAGCAACGGGCATTTGTATTATTTTCAGACGGGGAAGGCAATTTCCTCTCCCTGGGGACTTTCTATTGCTGAGGTAGATCCCTATTCCTTGACGCTTGGACTTAACGTAGGTCAGCTTGGAGGGGCTTTCAGTGGCGCCACGCCATGCCAAAGCCTACAATATCCATACGTGGATATATATTACAACAGTTTGGAAATGAAAAATTTAGCATACAACTACTATAATCCGTGTCTCCCTGTTCTCATAGCGGGAGTGAATGGGAGTGGATGTGTCCTAACCGAAACCTATGACATATTAGCGTCCTCCTGCGACAGGCCTTTGGATGTAAACGTTGTACAAGCATCTCCTATTCCTCAACCCTATACTATAAACAATGGTTCGATGGATAAGAACTTTAACCCATTTCCAATTACTTTTAGTACGGATTTTTTGTCAATGCAGTATTTATGTGATGAACCGAGTGCCTGCTCGCATCAGTTTGGCGGCAAATCAATACGAAACACATTGCTCAATAAAGAATCTGTAAGAGAGATTATCATTGAGGGCGACAACCAGTTCATATGTGAGGGCTTTGATGGGAACATTCAATATTCGCTGTATGATATGGCGGGAAAACTTCTGCAAAAGGGAACTATCCGAAACGGAGAACGCAACCATTTGAATGTTTCGGAAGGTGTGTATTTGATTAGAGCTTTTGATACTTCCCACAGCTTGGTGGTGAAGAAAGTTGTGATATTTTAAGAGGAATGAAACTGTTTCGATTTATCTTTTTCCTTTATTGCTACTTTATGTTGTGCGGAAAAATTTCCGCCCAAAACGAGGGCAAGGAGTTCTGGTTTACATGCGGGGTAAAGTACGAAATATGGCCTTTCGCTGGAATTGAGCCTGTTGATTCCGCTATAATTTACATTTTAGGACACCATTCTTGTACAGGTTATGTGCAAAATCCGTATTCTTCCTTTTATGTGCCTTTTGACATTTACCCTGATTCGTTAATTACTGTTAAGATCCCTGTCAATGAGCTTTTTCAATTGGTATCAGATTTCATGTTTATTCCTTTTTCTGCCATTCAAGGTGCGACTATTGTTATCCGTACAACCGAAAATGTTCAAGTTTGGTGCCAGTCTCCAAGGTTCACCGATTATAACATATCTTATCCAGCACTTGACCCCTCTTTGATGTCTCATGAGTATCCATTTAAAATGCAATTGTTCCCTGTAGATTTTTATAAAAAACATTATCAAGTACCACCATATAACCATGAATTCCTTTATTATGTGATTGCTGTATCGGACAGCACGCAAGTTTTTTTCAATAATGACACTACGTTATTAAATACGGGGGAAATGTGTGTCATCAACGGGTACAATCCCATCATGGGTGATATTCAAACGAACTGTAAAAAAATCATTGTATATACAGGTTTTCATTTTACTACATCATACGGCAGTTTGCCAGAATATAAGATGCGCTATGGTACAACTTTTCTTTTGCGCGCTTTGAAGAACAAATTGTTCTTTTCAAAACATTCTGTGTTTACTTTTTCTGAATGGGATGAAGAAGAAATTTTGAATGTCGTGAGTTACCCGAATGCGAACAATCCCAATGTTTACACCTATCACAGCAATTACCATGATCCTTCCAACACAACACAACCAGACTCTGTGATTTATGCGTATGTTCAAGTTTCGTCACCAAGCCGTGCAAAACATAATGTTTTTTATAACTCTTCTTCTATTGTCCAAGATGCATTCGGTTTTTTTGTTAAGTCCGATAACTATTTGTACACTCATCCCACGGAAAAAATGGCCACCCATTGGGATTTTCCTATCACTAAAAACAATTTTCTTATTTCCGCTCCACCAATAGATACTAATTATATTGATTTGACCATATATGTCCATGCAAACGGGCTTTCCTCGACATACTTGAACGGTCAGCTGATCCCGCCAGAAGCTTTTGAACCTTTCCCTTGGACAAACGGCGAGTATTACTCGACCCAATTTGCATGGTATAGCTGCGACAGTCTTCCAGATTATATCACAATTGATAATCCTAATGGTTTTACCGGATATGTGTATGAAATAGGTTATTCTTTTATTGATGTTCCACATTATCCACCGGAACAGAACCCTGCATTGTATGTGTTTTATTTTATGGACAATTCTTCCCCATACAACTATTTGGAATCCCCTTACCCTCACTCTAATCTCAGCATTATTGACTCGGATTTGGTTCACCGCTGCCTCGGCGACACCCTGTCCCTCCTCGTCGAGCACAATCCCGACTCGGTGCCCGTGGAGTGGATCGTCGATGGGGTCTCCCACCTTGGCGACGCCTACTCGTTCCTGCTCGCCGCCTTGGACACCTTCACTGTACAGTGCATCCTCCACTACGACTGCCCCGACACCACCACGACCTTCGTGGCCGTGGTGCCGCCACCGCTGCTCACCGCCGCGCACGACACCACCGTGTGCGCCGGTGCGACCCTCTCCGTGGAACAGCCGGATGCACTCTCCTACCTCTGGAGCAACGGCGCGACCACGCCCGCCATCACCGTGGATTCCGCCGGCACCTACCAGGTGGCCGTCACCAACATCGGCTGCCGCGCCGAGAGCGACAGCTTCCACGTCAGCCTCTATGGGCAGTCCTCCGTCGATTTCGGCCACGACAGCATCCTCTGCGAGTTAGCCACGCTGCTGTTGGATGCCTCCCAGCCGCACCCCGCGCAGTACCTCTGGCAGGACAACAGCACCAACACCACCTACACGGTGTATGAGGACGGCGAGTACTGGGTGGTCGTCACCGACCACTGCCTCGGGGCAAGCGACACCATCAACATCGGCTACCTGAAGGATTTCACCGTGAGTCTCGGTCCCGACACGACGCTGTGCGAGGGCAAAACCTTGACCCTCAGCGCGGAGACACCCTACTGCAACTATCTGTGGCAGGACGGCAGCACACAGCCAGTCTATGTGGTGCGCGGGCCGGGGACGTACAGCGTGGAGGTGAGCAACAGGTGCTTCAGCCACTGGGACGCGGTGAACGTCGATTACGAGCACTGCGCGCAGGAACTCTACCTGCCCAACGCCTTCACCCCGGGTCCTGACGCGCTGAACTCAGTGTTTCTTCCGGTGTTCAGCTACCCCGACGAAATCGAGGAGTATCGGATGGAGATTTACAACCGCTGGGGCGGTTTGGTGTTCCGCACGGAGGAAAAAACCTTCGGCTGGGACGGCGCGAACGCCATCGACGGGATCTATGCGGTGACGGTGCGCTACAAGTCGCGCGGGGAAAAGGCGAAGACGGTGACAGGCAGCGTGACGGTGGTGCGGTGACAATTGAGAATTGAGAATTAAGAACTGAGAATTAAGAACTGAGAATTAAGAATTGATGAGAACTGCAGATCACTATTCACCAATCACTATTCACCTTACCCCCGAAAAATCCCCACTTTTTTTGATGGTCCCATATCACTTTTTTTTATACCTTTGCCGCGCGAAAATTATGTGCAAAAATTTGTCCTAATTTACAAGCAAACAATAAAATATCAACTTACCAAATTTTATAGTATGGAAAAAATAAAATCATTGGCAGATCTCAAGAAAAAGAGAGAAGAGTTGCAGTCCAAGCTTGAACTGCGCGAGGAAGGCGAAAACGTCGAAAACCTCGTGCAAATCAAGGTTGCCATGGCCACCTGCGGTATCGCCTCCGGCGCAAAGCAGACCATGGAAGCCATCATTGAGGAATGCAGCAAGCAGAACGTCAAGGCTGTTGTCACTCAAACCGGTTGCATGGGCTACTGCTATGCCGAACCGACCGTCGAAGTGAAGAAACCCGGTCACGACCCCATCGTCTTCGGACACGTGGACACCAAGAAGGGTCAGGAGCTCGTCACCAAGTACATCATGCACGACGAGATTCTGGAAGGCGTCATTCCGGTCAATTATGAAAAAATCGACAAATAACCAATAAGGAGGTCAGTTATGGCAAATTATAAATACCACATTCTGCTCTGCGGCGGTACGGGATGTACGGCCTCGGAAAGCCCCAAAATCAGAGAAAATTTCAAACAAATCCTGGCGGAAAAGAACCTTTCCGACGATGTGCAGGTCGTGACCACCGGTTGCTTCGGCTTCTGCGAAAAAGGCCCCATCGTGAAGATTCTGCCCGACAACACTTTCTACACCCAGGTGAAGCCCGAAGACGCCCTCGAAATCGTCAACGAGCACATCATCAAAGGTAGAAAAGTGACCCGTCTGCTCTATGAGAACCCCGAGGACAAGGAACACATTTCCGACTCCAAGCACATGGGCTTCTACAAGAAACAGATGCGTATCGCCCTGCGTAACTGCGGTTTCATCGATCCCGAGAACATCGACGAGTACATCGCACGCGACGGTTACAAGGCATTGGCCAGCGTTCTGGAGCAGCACGATCCCGCTGCCACCATCGATGTCATCAAGAAGTCCGGTCTTCGCGGCCGCGGCGGCGCTGGCTTCCCCACCGGCCTGAAGTGGGAACTCTGCGCCAAGAACTCCGCCGACCAGAAGTACATCATCTGTAATGCTGACGAGGGTGACCCCGGCGCATTCATGGACCGTTCCATCCTGGAAGGCGACCCGCACTCCATCATCGAGGCTATGGCCATCGGCGGCTTCTGTATCGGCGCCACCATCGGTCTGGTCTATATCCGCGCTGAATACCCGCTGGCTATCCACCGCCTGCAAGTCGCCATCGACCAGGCCCGTGAGTACGGCCTCCTCGGCAAGAACATCTTCGGCACGGACTTCGATTTCGACATCATCCTCCGCTACGGTGCCGGCGCATTCGTTTGCGGTGAGGAGACCGCTCTGATCCACTCCATGGAAGGCCAGCGCGGCGAGCCCACCTTCAAACCCCCGTTCCCGGCCGTTTCCGGTTACATGAAGAAACCCTCCAACGTGAACAACGTCGAGACCTACGCCAACATCCCCGTCATCATCAACAAGGGCTGGGAATGGTTCTCCTCCATCGGCACGGAGAAATCCAAAGGCACGAAAGTGTTCGCTCTCGCCGGCCAGATCAACAACGTCGGTCTGATCGAGGTGCCTATGGGTATCACCCTTCGTGAGGTCATCTACGAAATCGGCGGTGGCATCAAGGGCGGCAAGAAGTTCAAAGCCGTGCAAACCGGCGGTCCTTCCGGCGGCTGCCTGACCGAGAAGTTCCTCGACACCCCGATCGACTACGACAACCTCGTGGCTGCCGGCTCCATGATGGGCTCCGGCGGTATGATTGTCATGGACGAGACCTCCTGCATGGTCTCCGTCGCCAAGTTCTACCTCGACTTCACCGTGGAGGAATCCTGCGGCAAGTGCACCCCGTGCCGTATCGGCAACAAGCGCCTGAGCGAGATCCTCGACCGCATCACCAAGGGCAATGGCACCATGGAAGACCTCGCCCTGCTGAAGAACCTCAGCCACGTGATCAAGGACACGGCTCTCTGCGGCCTCGGCCAGACCTCCCCGAACCCCGTGTTGTCCACCATCGACAACTTCTGGGACGAATACGTGGCCCACGTCACCGAAAAGAAATGCCCCGCCGGCCAGTGCAAGGCCCTCAAACAGTATGTCATCGACGCGGAAAAATGTAAAGGTTGTACGGCCTGCGCCCGCAACTGCCCCGTCGGCGCCATCAAGGGCACGGTCAAGATGCCTCACGAAATCAACCAAGAGCTCTGTATCAAGTGCGGTACGTGTATTGAGAAATGTAAATTCGGTGCAATCAGTATTATTTAGTGAAAGGTGAACAATATGGATACAATTAAATTAACAATAGACAATAGAGAGATTGAAGTGCCGAAAGGTACTACGATTCTGAACGCCGCAAAGCAGATGGGTATCTCCATCCCCACCCTTTGCCACTTTGAATTCAAGGGCATGGATGTCCACAACAGACCCGGCGGATGCCGTCTCTGCGTCGTGGAGGTCGCCGGCCGCCGCAACCTGGCTCCCGCTTGCGTCACCGAATGTATGCCCGACATGGTCGTCCGCACCAACTCGATGCGCGTGATCAACGCCCGCCGCACGGTGCTCGAGCTCATGCTCTCCGACCACCCGAACGACTGTCTGCAGTGCGCCAAGAGCGGCAAGTGCGAGCTCCAAGCCCTCGCCATCCGCTTCGGCATCCGCAGCAACCCGTTCGTCGGCCCCGACCACGTCCAGTCCAGCTACCAGATTGAGGTTTCCCCCTCCATCATCCGCGACATGAACAAGTGCGTCATGTGCCGTCGTTGTGAGATGATGTGCAACGAGATGCAGACCGTGGGTGCCCTTTCCGCCATCGAGCGCGGCTTCCCGGCAGTCGTCTCCACCGCCTTCAACCAGCACCTCGACCACTCTCCGTGTACGTTCTGCGGACAGTGTGTGGCCGTGTGTCCTGTGGGCGCCCTTACCGAAGTCGATAACACCGCCAAGGTCATCCGCTCCATCGTGGATCCTTCCAAGAAGACGGTCGTCCAAGTGGCTCCCGCTGTGCGTGTGGCTCTCGGCGAGGAATTCGGCATGAAGCCCGGCTCCATCGTGACCGGCAAGCTCACCGCCGCCCTCAAGGCCCTCGGTTTCGACTATGTGTTCGACACCGACTGGAGTGCTGACTTGACCATCATGGAAGAGGGTACCGAGCTCCTCGGCCGCCTCAAGAGATTCCTCGGTGGCGACAAGGATGTCAAGCTGCCTATCCTGACCTCCTGCTGCCCGGCATGGGTGAACTTCTTCGAGCACCAGTTCCCGGAACTGAAGGAACTGCCCTCCACCGCGAAATCCCCGCAACAGATGTTCGGCGCCATGGCAAAGACCTATTTCGCCGAGAAGATCAACTGCAAACGCGAAGACATGGTCTGCATCTCTGTGATGCCCTGCCTCGCCAAGAAGTACGAGTGCGGTCGTGACGAGTTCAAGGTGAACGGCAATCCTGATGTCGATTTCTCCATCACCACCCGCGAGCTGGCCGCCCTCATCAAACAGGCCAACATCGACTTCACGAAACTTCCCGAGGAAGAGTTCGACAGCCCGCTCGGCGAATCCACCGGCGCTGCCGTCATCTTCGGCACCACCGGCGGCGTGATCGAGGCTGCCGTGCGTACCGCCTACGAAGTCTATACTGGAAAACAGTGTCCGAAAATCGACTTCGAGGAACTGCGCGGTCTGGAAGGCATCCGTTCCGCCACCATCGACTTCGACGGCCTGCCGATCAAC
>CAMVBK010000090.1:0-7908 GCA_947165685.1 uncultured Bacteroidales bacterium
ACACGTGCCGCAATCCGAACAGGGTCCACTGCATACCGGAATCACTCTCGTCCACGATGTCCGCTTTCTCCGTCAACCACACGTCAAAGTAATCATGGCCGTTGCTGTCTTGGACAGTATGGCTCTCCGGCGTATGGAACACCAGCTTGCACTGGCTCATCGAAGCCGCGCTCACCGCACCCAACTTCACCCATCGTTTCTGGAGATTCTGGCACACTAACAGATGGTTGCCAAACATCACCGCCTGGCGGTTTTTCAGCGGGATCTCCTTCAGCCACTGCGCAAACATCTCGCTGTTGTCGTTCAGCACCTCTAACGTCTCCGCACACATCGGGAAACCTTCGGGTCTGTTTATGTTCAATAATCTTTCCATATCGTTGTTGTTTTAATCCTGGTAATACTCAATCGTGTGTCTCGTGCCTAACAGCTTGTACCGCTGCACCAGCCGGTCCACGCGGTTCCGCACATCCTTGTTTCCATCCAGCGCCGCCGGAATCTTCACCACAAAGGGCACCGCGCCCCAGGCGGTGCAGGAATGTATCATCTGCATCCCCACCATCACGGGCTGACGCTCCGCTTCCGGATAGACCAGGCACGGGCGCACCGCCGCGCCGTCCTCCACCAGGATGCGCCTGCCGCCGGCCAGTGCTGCCAGCTCGTCGTGTAGGTAGTCGTTCAGCATCGCCTCTAAGCGCACCGCGGTGGCGTCATACCGCAACGCCCGCAGTTTCTCCCTGCGGTACTGCGTGAAGCGGTGGTGCAGGCTCCTGAAGGGCTGGGTCAGCACCAGCGCCAAAACGCGCACCGTGCCCCGCAGCGCCCCCGGCAGCCACCCGCCTACAAACTTCCCGAAATCCACGTCATACATGCCCATATCATCTGCATTTCAATTCTATTTCCAAATCCGCGTCGTCGCTCAGCACCATGTAGCCCGGAACGGGGACGTAGCGGGTGTTGTTCTCAATCTCTTCGTAAGGATACCCCTCGTGCTTGGCCTTCGCCTCGTGGATCTCGATGATGTCCAGTCCGGGCACGGCCTGCAGGCGGTCCACCATCGCCATGGTCACAAACTCGCCGTTGAAGTCGATGCCCTTCAGGTAGGCGGCCATGGTCTCCTTGGTCTTCTGCAGGGCCGTTGCCTCGGTGAAGACGATCGGGTCGTAATACACCGTCATGTTCACGGCCAGGCGGTCGGCGTTGCGGCTGACCACCGTCACCGGCACGCCAGCGGGCTTCAGCCGGTTGATATAGGCGGTGAAGGCCGCCAGCTCGTCCGCGTCCAAGGGTGAAAGGGAGTCCTCCCCCTTGGCCACCTTCAGCTTCACACCGAAGCCGTTGTTAGCCTCCGCCGAGGCGTGGCGCACAATCCGGGCTTCCTCGTCCGTCACGGCATATTCGCCCGTGTCGATGTCCAACTGGTAGTCCGTGCCGTCGCCGTCCCGGTACTGGAATGCCTTGGCGGTCTTCTCATACCAGCCCTTGCGCCCGTAGCGGTCCTCGTTCACTCTCTCGTCCACGTCCGTCGTGAACCAGTCGAACAGGTTCTCCACGAAGGCGGCGCACGCGGCCACCACATACAGGATGCAGGTCTCCACGCTCACCGCGCTGAAGTTTTGGTCATAGTAGGCCGCCAGTGCCGCCGCGTCGCCGTCCGGGTCGTAACCCGCCGTCAGCCCGAAGGCTGTCCGCAACGCCTCGCTGCGCACAAAATCGGCTTTCATGCCGTCCGCTATCTCTCTTATTGTCCTTGCCATATTAACTGCTAACTACTAACTGCTAACTACTAACTCAATATTTCCCTCTTTCACCCGCAGGCTCTCCACATCGACGAGGCACTGCTTCAGCTGCTCCTTCATCCGGCCTGCCCAGAAGGGGTCGTGGCCGCCGGCGATCATCCGCCTGACGTTGCCGCCCAGCATGGGAGCGTGCTTGTATTCGCCCGTCCAGGCGGTTATCAGATGCCGGGCGCACTGCTCGCGGTTGTCGCCCACCGTCACGTGGCCGCCGGTGATAATCAGGTCTCCGTTGTCATTCACTAATATGCCGTTCATAATCGTTCTTTTTTCGTCATTCCGCCGCCGGAGCGGCGGAATCTCAAACATCAACTCAGTGTTTCACAGAAATGTCCTCAAGTTTGTCCCGACTCGAAAGCTGCATTTGTCCGACGAACCACGGTGTCACCATCGCCTTCAAAGCCGCGCCTCCGTCCTGGAGTGTCGGTTCCCAGTTGTTGAACACGTCCATCAGGTCGCCGATCTTGTTCTCTATGTAGTTCAGCCGGTTCACCAGTTCCTTGATGTTGACCAGGCCGCCAAGTCGGCCGCCGTTGATTTCTATTTTCTCCACTTCGCTGAATTCCACCACCACTATTCGGGTCAGGTCGCCCGACAGGTCGGCCACCGTCACGTAGCTGCCGGTCTTCGGGGTGATCAGGATGCCGCTCTCCTCGCCGTTCACCACGGCGCGGAGCTGCACGTCGCTCAACACCAGTCCGTCGGCGTCCACGCAGCAGGTTTCCCCGTCTGTGGACAATACCTTCGCCGTGAAGAGGCTTTGTCCCCTCGTTCCCCCAACCATATTCCGGATGCTATTTCTTATGCTACTAAGGTTATCCATTTTTTTTGTATTTTTGTCGAAAATTTCTCCCGATGAAGAAACTTCTGCTTTTATTTCTGTTTTGTCTGCCCCTGTGCGTGTCTTTCGCGCAGAGGATAAAGATTGACGGATGCAATGTCACGCGCTATTACGCCAGCGTGACAAGTTATTTTATGGCATTTGGAGATGTTTATGTTGAAACCGATCCTAAAGAACCTGTGGATATGGAAGTGAAGGTTATCAACAGCCCGTATGCCACCTGTTGGGTTTACAAAACCACCGACAAACCGCAGGACTGCGGAGAGTGGCGCTTTGTCAATGACCGCTCCAAAGCCAAATTCACCATCCGTTATGTCAAAGAACACGAAGATTGTACTGTGAGGTTCGTCCAAAACCGTTCTGAAGCCGGTTGTTGGGGAAACTACGAACGCTAACTCAATCCTCTCCCCAGTGTCACCTTTCTCTTCGCCCCGTTCCGGCCGAACTCAATCTCCACACCCGTGACGTAATAGACGCCCTCAGGCCTCTCCTTGTCCCGCAGGCGGACACTCCCTCCTGCTTTCACCACTGGAACCAGCCATCCTGTCAAGTTTCCCTCATACCCGCTGTAGTTCCATAAATTGTATTCGTTTTCGGCGGCTTGTTTCAAATCGTTTTCGCTACTTGCACCGACATATTTTGTGATTTTTTCACCCCCATTTACTCCGTATTCTTCTTTTAACAATTTGCCATTTGGTGAAACATATTTCACCTCCACCATCACCTTTTTGTCAGTCGCATCCTTCCACTTCAGCTCGTTGCTCTGCACATTCACCTCAGTGTCGTATATCACCGCTTTGTCGCCCTCTGGTTTCTGGTACACCGGTTGAACTTTCAGGGTCTTGCCTTCGAACCAGATGTTGGCCTTGGTGTCCTCGTGGACCTTCTTCAGCACGTCGAGCGCGGTGCTCTTGAATACCACCATTTTCTCGTAGGTGAAATCGTAGTCGCACTCCACGGTCATCTCCGGGTCCACCTGCGCCAGGACGGCGGTCAGCAGCTCCTTCAGGGATATGGACTTGTACTCCATGTCGGCCACCGCCTTGTTGGTCAGCCAAAGTGCGTCCTCGCACTCCAGAACCAGCGCATTGTTGTCCCTTGAAATGCGCTTTAAATAGCCGGTGAACTCCGTTTCAAGGTCGTTGTCATAGCCCAGCTTTATGGTCACCGCGTCGCCCACATGCACCTTGTCCTCGATCTTGCGCCAGGTGTTCAGATACTGCCCGGGCATGGTGATGGTGGCCGTATCCGACAGGTTCAGCACCGAGGTGGTGATTTTCACCTCCGTGAGGGTCTTCACTTTGTAAGCCCCGATGGCAATATCCCAGTTCAGCAGATACATCACGCTTCGATCAACAGGTTATAGTCATAGTCGCTCAGTGCCTGGATCTCGAACACCTGCCGGTTCAGGTGGGTGTCCTGGTGCACGGTGTAGCTCTTCACCACAATGCCCAGCTCACCGCCGTCCAGGTCGAACAGCTTCAGAAAGTCGCTCACCACGTCCAATCGTTCCGGCTCGTCGAGCAGCTTGCGCAGCCGCTCCACTCCGTTGTAGGGATACACGTCGTAGGATTCCGTGGAGGTGCCGTCAAAGTCTCCCTCCGCGCTGCCGCTCACCACGGCAAGCGTGATGGAGAGGTCAAGGTCACCGTCGGTGATCATCTCCTTCACGGTGCCCCGTCCGTTCAGCACGGGCGTGGCCACGATGTTGCGGCTGCGGCTCACGTTCACCACCGCCTCCGGGAAGCGCAGCGTGTCACGGCTCCCCTTGAGGGTGAGCGGGACAACCAGATCGCGGCCGAACAGGTCTTCGCCCGAAACCAGCGGATAGGGCGTGCCACCCGCATCCGGCCCCTTCAGGTCCGAATCCAAGTACTTCCGGCTTGTCGCCAATGATGCCACTATCAAAGTCTCTGCGCCCATTTCTAATTCCTAATTTCTAATTTCTAATTCTCACACCGCCGTCTCCGCCATGCCGAGTATCCGGGCCACCATCTCCGTCAGCGTGGATTCCACATTGGAGGCGTTGTCTCTCAATCCCCCGTTGAAGTTCATCGTACCCACCATGCTTTCCAGCTTGATGGTGATCTGCTGCGCCTTTCCGGCCACGGTGCCCGCGTTTTTGCCAAGGGTTCCTTCAGACAGCTCCTTCTTGGTTTTGCCGTCCTTGCCGCTTTTGCCGTTCACACCCGCAAGGCCGTCGAGGCCGTCTTTGCCGTCCAGTACTATAGTCTCCTTGCCGGTGTCCACATCGCCCTTGCCTTTGCTCCTCTCCCACGATTTGGTGCCCTTGTCCGTGCCCTCGCCGTAGGCCAGCCTCACATCCTTCATCTTGTCCTTGGGGAACAGCTTGTTCCACAGCTCCCGGATGGGGGCGAACAGTTTGCCCAGCTTGGTGAGGATCTTGTCGAACACGTCGCGGATCACGTCCCACATCCCGGTGAAGGCGTTTTTGATGGGATCGACCATTTTAGTCTTGACCCATCCTGCAATCCTGCCCAGTTTGTCGGCGATCCAGTCCACCGCGCTGCCGACAGCTTCCGTCACCCGTTCCCAAACTCCGGCGATGAAGTCGCCCGCTTTCGCAAATGTTTCCGTCACGAAAGCGCGGAGTTCCTCCACGAGTTCCTTGATGCGGTCGATGCAGCTGCGCACTTTCTCCGTGATGCTGTCCCACACCCTGGCGAAAAACTCCCGCACGTTTCCCAATGCGGTGGAGGTTCTCTCCGGAATGGAGGCGACAAAGCCGGTGATGCGGTCCACGGCATTGCGCACCGTGCCCGTCACGTTGTCCCAAGCATCGGCAAAGAATGTCCGCACCCGGTTTAGAACAGCGGAGGCTCTCCCCGGGATGGCAGCCACGAAGCTGGTGATGCGGTCAATGCAGCTGCGCACCGTACCCGTCACGCTCTCCCAAGCGTCGGTAAAGAATGTCCGCACCCAGTCCAAAACAGCGGAGGCTCTTCCCGGAATGGCGGCCACAAAACCTATAATACGGTCAATGCAGCTGCGCACCATGGTCGTGACAATGTACCACTGCTCGGCAAAGAACGTCCGCACGTTGTACAGCGCGGTGGAGGTCTTTTCCGGGATGGAGGCCACGAAGTCGGTGATGCGGTCAACGGCATTGCGCACCGTGCCCGCGACACTGCTCCACAAGTCTGAAAAGAACGTCCGCACATTGTCCAGCGCGGTGGAGATTTTCTCGGGGATGGACTTCACGAAGCCGGTGATGCGGTCGATATAGCTGCGCACCTTCCCCGTGATGCCGTCCCACGCTCTGGTGAAAAACTCCCGCACATTGTCCAACGCGGTGGAGATTCTCTCCGGGATGGAGGTCACGAAGCCTACGATCTTGCCCACTGCGGTGGCAACACTCGACACTATCGTTGAAACAATGCTGAAAAAGCGTTGGAACAGCGGTTTCAGGAAGTTGTCCCACACGGTCTTCACCAGCAGCCCCACAGCAGCTATGACAGCGCCGACGACCAAGGAGACAACCGCCACCACTTTCATCACCACCTTGACTGCACCCCAAACCTTCTCAGCGATGTTCGCCAGTACGGGTTTGATACGGTTCCACGCTTCAGCGAGAGCGGCTTTCAAGCGGGTGAACAAATCCTTGATGCGTTCCCATAATCCGGAGAGGGCCTCCTTCAGACGGGTGAACACGCGCTTTAGCACCTCCCACGTCACCTGTGCGGCGGTCTTAACATACTGCCAAGCATTGCTTACGGCGGCTTTCACCGCCTCCCAGGTGCCGAACACCAACCGCCGGAAGCCCTCGCACTTGCTCCACAACAGCGCAACTGTTCCGATAACGGCAGTTCCTATGGCGATAATCCACCCTACAACTGGGATGCTCATAATGGCCGCACTGATGCCTCTGCATGCGGCGGTGGCCACTCCTCGCAACCATGGGAAGAACCCGCCTGCTGATACGATGGAGAATTTCAGAATCCCCATATTCAGGCCAATGCTCACCACGCCGGATTTCACCAAATTCACAAATCCCGACCAGTTTGTTCCGCACCACTTCACAGTGTTTACCACACCTTTGCCTATCGTTTGGAAAAGTGGAAATGCTTGGGCTACAGGAACAAACATATTACCCGCCTCGGCAATCCAAGCGGTAAGTCCATTGGTAGCCTCAAAAAGGGTGATCTTAAAGTCATCAATCTGGTCTTTCACCTTGGCAATCTTTCCGGCGGTGGTCTGAGCGGCGGTTTCCGCTCCTTGGTAAAAGCGTCCGCCCTCCTCGGTGGCCCATTCAAATGCCTGCGCCACCTGTTCCGCGCTGATCGCGCCCTTGCCCATCGCCTCTTTCAGCTCGGCCATGCTCCTGCCGGTCTTCTGGCTGATCACCTCCAGCGGGTTGAACCCAGCATTGATCATCTGCAGCAGGTCCTGACCCATCAGCTTGCCGGTGCTGCTCATCTGCGAGAACGCCAAGGCTAACGATTGCATCTTCTGCTTGTCGCCTAAGGCGATGTCGCCGATGTTCTTCAGCTTGCCGAAAGCATATTCAGCGTCTAACCCGAAGGCCATCATCGTCTTCTGCGCCTCGATCAGCCCGCTGCGGTCATACACCGTGGCCTTGCCGTACTCCCTGATCTTGCCGATCAGGTTGTCGGTGGCTTCCGCGTCGCCGTTAAGCAGCGTGCGCATATTGGCCTGCTGTTGCTCGAAATCAAGCGAGGAACCTACCATCGATTGGAATGCTTGCGAAACCTTGCTGACAAGATTGGTAACAGCGTCAAGTCCCATAGCGGTCTTGGTCCATTCTGTAAACGAATGCTTGACCTGCTTGGCATTCACCAATACGTCATCCAACGCATCATTCACTTGGAGAATGCCCTTGTAGGCATTCCCGTCAATATTGATTGTGAAATTTACTACGTTGTTGCTCATTGTATTGATTTATTTTTTATATTTGCCGCATTAAATCATCAATTGTAATGTTGGCTTTATTGGGACATATTATCACGTTTGTTATCGCTTGGCTAATCGTTATAGTAGGAGCATTAGGTATTCTGCTAGCTATTGGGGTTATGTTGGCAAGTTTGATTTCGTTGTTTTTATCTCCTTTTAGCAAAAAGGCTGACGAGTTTCACAGGCGGTATTTCGAATCGCACGGTCCTTGGATCTGGTGGTAGCCAACCGCTAACCTTTCCCTTTCTTTCCTCCGAAAATGGCGGCCAGCATCTCCGCCTGGTTGCGCAGCCGGAATTGTTCCAGCCATATCGCCTGGCAGTAGGCTTCGGCGTATTCCTT
>CAMVBK010000091.1:0-7873 GCA_947165685.1 uncultured Bacteroidales bacterium
GCCTGAGCCGCGCTGAGGGTCAGGACGTGGGCGAGTACGCGATCACGGTGACGGCTGCGGCTGCGTCGAACCCGAACTACACCGTGACGGTTCAGCCCGGCACGTTCAGTATCACAAAACGCGGCGTGACGTTGACTTCTGCTGATGCCATCAGAGAGTATAACGGCAACTGGCTGACCAACAGTACGGTCACCGTTTCTGGTAGCGGTTTCGTGGCTGGCGAAGGAGCAACCTACGATGTCACAGGAAAACAACTTGTGGTGGGCAGCAGCGACAATACGTTCACCTACACGCTGAACAGCAACACGCTGGCTTCCAACTATGACATTAATGTGGTGTTCGGCACCCTTACCGTGACCGATCGTACTACGCCGTACGAAGTCACGATGACCTCCAAGTCCAACACCGACAGCCTTATCACCTACGACGGTCTGCCGCACACCCTCAACGAGTTTGTGACCCACAACTTCACCGTGGAGGGCAACACCTACACTGTGACGGGCCTCAGCGCCTCCGTGACCGATATTTTCGCAGGCACCTACCCGAACGCCATCTCCGGCACCGCCGTGGTGACTGACGCGTACGGCAACAATGTCACGAGCCAGTTCGTGGTGAACCAGCAGTTCGGCAATTTGGTCATTTCCAAACGCCCGATCACCTTCACCATTGCGCCCGAGAACGCCACGAAACCTTACGACGGCACCCCGCTGACCGTCTCCTACGACCAACTGATCGTGAACGGTCTCGCCTCCACCGATCAGCTCGTCGACGGTACTATCACCACCAACGACTTCGAGGTGGGTCAATATCCGATCTCCGAAGGTAACATGTTCCGCATGATGGTGGAGAAAGCCTCCGTCAAGAGCGGTTTCTCCATCCAGCACTCCTCCGGCGAACTGACGAAGACCCTCGCCAGCTACGCACCGACCTTCAACATCACGCTGTCAATCACCTCCCTCCCGCTCACCCTCACCGCCAACAGCGCCACCAAGGTCTATGACGGTACCCCGCTGACGAACAACGGCTTCATCGTCAACAGCACGTTAGGCACCGGCGACGCCGTCTCCGCCACGGTGAACGGCTCGCAGACCTGTCTGGGCGAGGCTGACAACGTGATCGACGCCGCCACGGTGCAGGTGATGCACGACAACGGCGACGGCACCACCACGGATGTCACCTCCAGCTACAGCCCTGTCACGTTGAATGACGGTTTCCTCAAGGTGACCCCGATTACCACGGGATTCGAATGTCCGGAGGCGGTGACGCTCACTCTGATTGAGGGCACATACGAGATGACGGTGACTGACGCCGACCTTGCTGGTACAGCCACGCTGACACCCGCCAATGCGCACACGCATGTGGGCCACAACCTTGCCGCCCTCAACCCGTTGTCTGAAGGTACCCACACGATCACCTGGATGCTTTACGATGATTGCGACAGCGTGATGACCACCTGCGACCAGACAGTTGTCGTGGAGTATGCGCCGTGCGAACCGGTGCTTGGTTACGATGGACACGACTACGATGCCGTGCGTATCGGCTATCAGTGCTGGATGACGGAGAACCTGCGCAACACGGTGGATGCCAACGGCAACGCGATCGCCGACTATCACGCCTACAAGGACAATGCGGACAATATGGGCAAGTTCGGATACCTCTACTCATGGTATTCTGCCGTGGGTGTGCCGGAGGGCAATGATGCGGTCAGTCCGGTCACGCAGACCGGCGCCAACGGACAACCTTACGTGCAGGGTATTTGTCCCGAGAATTGGGGCGTTGCCTCTGCTGCCGACATCAGCATCCTCAACTACGCGGCTGGAGATGTCATGTACCTGAAAGACACGGATTCGCAGTACTGGACAGCGGGCAACGCCGGACAGGAACCGAACACCGGCTTCCGGGAACGTGGCAACGGTATGTACAACAGCACTCTCGGCCGTTATGAGGGTATCCTTTCCAATGCTTATTCCTGGACTTCGGATGCTGTAGTCAACACTCCGTATGCCAGCACGGCCGAAATCAACTACTACTGTTCTTCCATCCTGATCAAAATGTATCCCAAAACAGATCGGCAGGGTGTGAGATGTGTTAAGAAGAACTAACGGCTGATTTCCGGTTTTGACGATAAAGAGCGGATCCACCAAGGGTCCGCTCTTTTTGTTTTTACAGCGGTTGATAAGTGTTGATAAAAAATGGTCGTTTTTTGTCCTTTTCGGGACGATAAATCGCTTCCCCACTGCAAAAAATGTGTATTTTTGCACTTTTTATTGTGGATAATTATTTTTAAAACCATACGTTATGTATAAGAAAATTACTCTGTTTTTTGTTTTCGCCGTGTTGCTCGGCATGGGAAGTGCGTGGGCACAGGACCCGTGTACGAAAAACTACACGGTTTGCAGCGGTCAGGACGTGGTCCTCTCGCACGATCCGAGTTGCGGCAACGGCGGCCACTATACTTGGGCGGCCTTTGAGGATGACTGTAACTACCTCCTCAATGGGCAAGATCCCAATGCTATGTACTCGGTGAGCAACTGTGCCATAGGAGCAGGGTGGGGCAAAGGTCAAAATCCAAGCATCACCAACCCGAATGTGGAGAACTACTGTCACTATCCGGGTACGCTCATCATTGACATGAAACAGGGCAACAACCCTGGAATTTGGATGCCTATCACCAATGGAGCTGATCCCACTATCTATAAGTACTTTATTATTCGATACAAACTCAACAGATTGCCGTCAGGAACCTCTAACGCAGACCGAACGATGCAGATTTACTTCAGCAATGAGGCGAATCCGTCGCTCCACGGAGACCGGAGTCTGTCGTTCGTCATTCCCGAGACATCTTCTTGGGGATCAACCGAAAGTGAGAAATGTTCCACCACAAACTTTGCCACTATTATTATCGATGCATCTACTAATCAGTATTGGACGACGGGTGGCAAGATTACTGGATTCCGCTTTGATCCGATGATGTACAATGCGCAAAATTCTGAAGCGTATTCGGTACACATGTCCATTGATTATATCGCTTTGGTTGCGACGGCCCCGGCGAATCCCGGTCACTATGCTCAGGGAAATAGCATTTCTTTCAGTGGAAACAATACCTTCACGTTGTCGAATGTAACAGCGAATCAGACGTTGTATTCTTATCAAATCAATAATAATTACCAAGCCCCCTATTCGGGCAATGGAGACGGATATGTACGTTACGGCTGGACCTCCACGGAATCCCGGCACGACGTGCAGGTGTATCCCGCCCTCAACGCCGGTGAAATCAGAGGAGGCAGCAAGCAGATCTGCTACAATGCCGCAGGCCTGCCGGTTACCATCGCGAACCAGACGGCCGCATCCGGCGGTTCGGGAACCATCAGCTACCAGTGGTATGTGACAAACGGTGGAACTACCACAGCCATTACGGGTGCCACCTCTGAAGACTATACGATTCCCAATTCTTACGCTACAAATCCTGGCACGTATGTGTTCACCCGCCAGGCGATCTCCTCGGCGTGCGAATCCACCCCCAAGACCTCTGAAGGCGACTATACGCTCACGGTGCTGCCGCAGCTGTCGGTGAATCCGAGTCCGTTATCGCCGGCCATCACCTACGGAGAGTCTGTCGATATCAACGTGGTCACCAGTCCGTATGGCATTGTCAGTACCAGCGGGTTGCCTAATGGGGTGAGCTACAACACCAGTACTGGACATATTGTTGGCACCCCGACCGCTGCGGGTACCTACAACTACTCCGTATCCGTCACGGATGCGGGTGGATGCGGTCCTGCCACGGCAACGGGCACGATTAAGGTGAACCAACGTACGGTCACGGTTTCCGTGGCGGACGCGACCAAGACGTACAACGGCAGCGAGCAGTCGGGTAACACGGAACTCTCGTTCAGCGGCCTGTTGACCGGTCACACGGGCTCCATTTCCTATACCCCAGCTAAGGGCACGAACGCATCCACTACGCCTTACGACAACGGTTCGTATGGCACCAATTTCAAGGTGATGAGCGGCAGCACGGATGTGACGGCCAACTATAATCTCACCACGAAATCGAAGGGCAAGCTGACGATTAACCAAAAGAGTTTGACCATCACGGCCAAAGCGCAGGAATACACGTACAATGGTTCGGCGCAGGGCGAAAACAACCAGACGTACACCAGCAACATCAGCAGCAAGGTGACGGTAAGCGGTCTGGTGGGCAGCGATGCATTGACGAGCATTACGCTGAACGGTCGTGAGACGAACGCGGGTACGTATAGCAGCAAGATCGTGCCGAGTGCGGCCGCCATCAGCGGCGGAGCCGGCAACTATAACATCACCTATACTGCCGGCCAGCTGAAGATCAACCCCAAGGCAGTGACTATAACCGCGAAGCCGCAGACCTATACCTACACCGGTCAGGCGCAGGGCGAGAACAATGCGACCTACACCAGCAACATTGCCAGCAAGGTGGAGGTAACCGGTCTGGTGTCCGGTCAATCGTTGACGAGCATCAAGCTGAACGGTCGGGAGACGAACGCGGGCACGTACAACGGCAAGATTGTGCCGAGCGCAGCGGCTGTCGGTGGCAATACCAGCAACTACAGTTTCACCTATAATGCCGGTACGCTGACAATTGACAAGGCTTCCATCACCATCAAAGCCAACGATGCCACGAAGGTTTATGGCACGGCTGACCCCAGCAGTTTCACCGCCACGGTGACGGGCAAGCCGGCGAACGGTGTGAATCCGGTCTATACAGTGACACGTCCGGATGCCGGCACGACGGCGGGCGAAAATGTCGGTCCCCACACCCTCACAGTGACAGCAAACGCTGCCAGCAACCCGAACTATAACATCACGGTGCAAGGCGGCACGTTTACGATCACTTGCAAACCGGTGACAGTGACGGCCGTCAACAAAGAGAAGTACTATAACGATCCGGATCCCGAATTGACGGCTACGGTGAGTGGTACACTCAACAATGACCCCATCACGTACTCGGTGGCGCGTGCGGATGTCGGTACAACGGCGGGCGAAACTGTGGGCGACCACACCATCACCGTGTCAGGGAATACCACACAGGGCAACTATTGTGTGACATTTGTCCCCGGCAAATTAACGATCAAAGCCCGTCCCAACGTGACAGTTACGGTGACAGGCCACACCAACACGGTGACTTACAATGGTACGCTTCAGAGTGTAAGCGGTTATGATTTCGGCACGCTTCCCGCGGGATTGTCGATCAGCGACTTCACTGCTCCTGCACAGGCATCTGTGACGGCATCCGGCACGAATGTCAAGATGGAAAATGACGGCAAGTACATGATGGGTCTGACACCCTCGGATTTCACGAACAACAACCCGAATTTCATTGTAACGTTCGAAGTCGAGGACGGCTGGCTGAAGATCACGCCGGTGACGGACGTGGTGACGGTGAACATCGTGGGTGCGCACGACAGCAAAGTGCATGATGGGACGGCGCATAGCATAAACGGCTACACGATCAACAGCATCAGCAATTCATTGTACACGGCGACTGATTTCACGAAGCCCGCACAGGATGCAGCGGTGGCCACGGCCAACCGTACAAATGTCGGCACCACGATGATGGCGCTGAGTGCGGCGGACTTCGTGAACACGAACAACAACTTCAGCAATGTCGTTTTCAATGTCACACCGGGTTACCAGACGATTAAACCTGCCAATGTCTTGGTGTGTAATGGTGCTTCGGTGCCTGCTGTTAATTTCGCTCCCGAGACTGGAATGAGTTATAATTGGACAGTCACGGGGGATGCCATCGGAATGTCAACGACCACTGGCACGGGCAATATTCCTTCGTTTACGGCTTCCAACATGGGCAACGCGGTCAAGACGGCCACCGTCACGGTTGCGCCCAAGTGCACCCGCGAAGGGGTAGAGTACCCTTGTGAATCGTTCAGTTACACCATCACGGTGCGTCCGCAGGTGACCGTCACGGCCCCGGTGATCCAGGCTTGTGCCGAGAACCAGGGCAAGCCGCTGACGCTGAGTGCCACGGTGACCAACGCTCAGGCCGGCAGCACGCTGACTTGGACCTTCAACGCAGGCGAGCAAACGGGCACCACCGTGGCTTCTGCCACGCAGGATGTCACTGCTTCGGTGACGGTTCCGAAGGTGAGTGCGACAACGGACAAACCGTTCGTCATCAACTACAATGACGGAATCTGCACGGCGGTCTGCACCTCGCAAGTGCACGTGACCAAGATGACGCTCGCTGAGGACGCGAGCGCGCACACGGATGTGACCTGCTTCGGCGGCAGCAACGGTGCCTTTACGGTGGATGCCGACGGTGGCACGGCTGCATATTCTTACACCGTCGATAATTGGACAACCTCCAACAGTGACGGTGTATTCAGCGACATGCCTGTTCCTACGGTCAACACCGCGGGCACGGATCCGAACCATTCCGACTGGGAGACGGTCACGGGCGACTACACGGTGAAAGTCAAGGACGCCAACAACTGCGTGGCGGAGACCACGGTGACGGTTTTCTCGCCGGCGAGAGTGAGATGGCAGAACTGCCCGAACGACATTATTGTGTGTTGTGAACCTGGTGAGGATTATGCATACCTTTTGCCAGGGGAGCACTTCCCAAAACCTTATCTTAACACGGAGGCGAATATCTTACGCCCCGATAGACAGATTCGAAACAACGCCCATACAAATAACCAGTATAATTCAAATAACAGTCCATACACAGTTGATTATATGGTTAATCTTGATGCCGAATGTCACCTCGGCGACACCTGTTCTTTCACCATCACCGTCCTGCCCAACCCGACGTTGACACCTTCTGTTGGCACGGACAACCCTGAGATCACCATCTGTCATAACACGACTATGGATAACATCGTGTTCAACTATGCCAACGCCACTATCACCACGGAAGGCAGTCTGCCCGCCGGTGTGACGATGACCCCCGCCGCTCCTGCCGCGGGCACCGGCACGATCACCTTTTCCGGCATGCCCCAAAACACGGGTACGACACAGGCTACCTATTCTTTCAAGGTCAAGGCCGCTTCCAACCAAGTGGACGGCGAAGGCGCGACCTGCACGGGCAACAATGTGGAGCAGACGGTCACGATCACGGTGAACCCTGTGACGGACGCAACCATCAGCACGACCGGCGGGGACGTCTCGCAGGCTGTGTGTGTGGGTCAGGCTATCACCCCCGTCGTGTTCAACAGTAACGGCACGCTGACAGCGCAGGATTTACCTGCCGGACTGACGTTCAGTGAAACAACGCCCCGAACCCTCAGCGGTACACCTACCGAAGAAGGCACCTACACAGTCATGGCCTCCGACCAGTATGAATGCAGTACAGACTCCAAGCAGGGCACGATCACGCTGAAGCCCGTGCCCACGTTGGACATTGACAAACCTACGCAAACCAAGACGTATGGACAAGACATGGAGACCGTCAACGTCACTTACACGAACGCCACGGTTTCCCTGACTAACAAACCCGACTGGATGACCAGCACCGAAGGGACTGGCACGCTGGCGCTCAGCGGCACCCCCACGGCCGCCGGCACCTACGAGGTGACGGTGACGGCCACCAGCACGCAAGGCTGCGATCCGGTGGAAAAGACCGTGAAGGTGGTGGTTGACCCGCTGGCGGTGACGGTGAACATCACCGGCAACAACGACACCAAGACCTACGACGCCGCCGAGCACGAGGTGACGGGCTACACCGCCACGGCCACCAGCGCGCTCTACAAGGTGAGCGGCGACACGCCCGACTTCGGCCTGAAGAGCGGGGAGACGGCCAGCGCGAAACGCACCGACGTCGGCACGACCAATATGGGCCTCACCCCGGCCAAGTTCGAGAACCACAACGACAACTTCA
>CAMVBK010000092.1:0-7772 GCA_947165685.1 uncultured Bacteroidales bacterium
TAGTGAATAGTGATTAGTGAATAGTGATTAGTGAATAGTGATTAGTGAATAGTGAACGCGAGGTTTTGCAGATTTTGCTACTTTTGCATTTTCAAAACCAAACAACCGAAGAATATGAGAGTGAAGCCGTATATCCCTGATCCCGAAAACGATGTGTTTTTGAATAGCTACGACAACGAGGTCCCGTTGGCGTGCAATGTCATCTATTATGTGGAAAGCCCGGAAAATGAGCCGTTGAATGCCGCCATGCGCAAATTGGCGGAACAAGACATCGCGTTGTTGGATGACGCAAAAATCCAGCCTTATCCGTTTAGTCTTCAGTATGTTGCGCAGTCTGATTTGGATGAAGAGATCCTTCGCATAGCCTTGATTCCCGAATATGGCGAAGCGCTGGCGGCGGAGACCGTTGGCGACCTCCGTCGCTGTTTTTCGGACGCTCAGGGCGGAACGCTGGTGGCCCGCTGTCTGCCGACATTTTCCTACGGCGACTTCTTCGAGGACGACCATACCGTCTGCACTTTCCCCGGATTCTATCTCACCGCCCCTGAGAATGCCGCAGGAAAAGTTGCGTGGTTCGCCCAGAAGACCGCCGAACGGAACTTCTATCGTCTGACCGGCGAATCGTACCAGAAATATATTGCCCCTCCGGTTCCTGCTCGGGGAACCCAGTCAGGATCCGGCGGATTTGGAATGGGGTTTATCGTCCGGGAGAAGTCCAAGCAGGAGATCACCGATGATATGTTGCGTCACTCCGAGGCACTCTCGGACTGGATTGACAGGAACATCCAAGATAACGGCGAGGCCATCTCCGTTTTGGATCTGGTAATGAAACAGATGCGAAACAAGGGCAAGTTGAAGAAAACGTGCAAGATAAAAGTCAAGGACAAGAACATCTACCTGATGCTTCCGAAAAAAGAGCTGAAAGAGTTGTCGTTCCGGCGGGGCAGCATTGCCAAGATGCTGTACGTCTTTTACCTGGTTCAGCTCAAGCGGGCGGAAAAAGATCCTAACGCACCGACGTGTATCACGCAAGTGAATCTCGAGGCTTATAAAGGCGATTTGTTATATATTTACCGGGAAATTTGTTCCAAATGGGATGCCGACATGCACAGCATCGAGTCGGTGTGGGACAATGGAAGCAATGATTTCGCGAATGCTTTGTCGTCCATCCGCAAGAGTTTCGATGACATTTTTGATGTCAAAAGCATTCTGCCAAAATGTTATTCCATAGAGATTCTGGGCAAAGACAAGCTGGGCAGTCTGTACGGCATCCAGCTCGACCCCGACGACATTGAGTTGGGGTGGCCGTACGACGGGATGGTGTAAGGAGGCGATGGAGTGCCACCGTGCTCATGTGCCCTTGCGGGTACGAGGTTCCGTTTGGCAGGAAAAGAGAAAAAGTCAGGCGACAGGGTTCTCTATGTAGGGATCGGAAGACAGAAGTTGCGCCATACGGCCAATCGCCCGACGAAATAACGTGTACTGTTGTGCGTCGGATGCATCAAGCAAATCATTAATCAACGCACTGTTTTCCTCTTGGTTCACTTCATTTTGGAGCATCGTCGCGTAATACCGGCGGTGTTCCTTCGACAATATCATGCGCAGGTCAGAGGCAATCCATTCCGCTCCGGCCACTATAATATCAAACTCACTGGCTTCAATGTTGATTTCGGGTGGCAACACTTGTCGCGATAGTGCATACGCCATATACACGTTCCGTAAAATGTGCACCATATCCGAAGCATCCTTCTTGGTGTGCGAATGTCGGTCAGACCACGCATTCAACTTGATGAGGAACTGTCCGCTTAAAGACGCTAAATGAAAAGTGAAAGAATTGTCCACTGACACCGTGTCGGCATGAGCCATAACATCTTCAAAGCAACGAACCGACATAATCGGATTTCCGTCGGGTGGCCAGGCCAGAAACTCTTGATGCGCGATAGAACCGAATGGCACAATGTCAACCATATAGCGGTAGTTTCCAGTTGTGCCAAGGTAGTAAAAGCGTTGTTTTTCAGCCGCTTTTACAAATTGATGATTCAGTAAAGTCTCTGTAAGTTGTTGGTATTGCTCCCAATCCGCTAAAAGAACAGCCACGTCCAAGTCCAATGTTCCCCGATATGGGTCGTTTATTTGGAGTAGGCGTAGTGCGAGGTCACGCGCAACGGCACCTACAACGTACAATTCCATGTTCAAAGCGGAATAACATTCTGCCAGTGCGTGAAGTGTTTCCGCCAACAGCGGGTTCATCAGTTCTTCTTTAGTAACAGCGTATTCCATAATCAAATGAGGGGTTTGATGCGTTCGGCGGCTTCGCGGCAGCGGTCGTTCTGAGTGGCTAAGAGGTCGGCGTAAATAATAAGTAAAGGCGTGCCTTGTTCTTTCCAGAATTTCCGATACACGAAGATGTTGCCCTGTGAGTAAGGAATCATCCGTCCAGTGGAAATCAGCGGATTGGCGGTGTCAACTGTGTAGATATCCCAGCGTTGAGGGGTCAAATATCCGTCCAACAGTGCTGCCGCCGGTTCACCGCTCCAACTGAGGGTGTCGGGCAAAACGACGGACTGCCACTGGTCGGCTACTTCCGGGGTGAGGAATTTGAAACGGCAGAGGAATAGTTTGTCCTTCATGTTCTCTCCATAAAACGTAGCCCAACGGTCAATCAGGGACGACCTCTTGCGTAGCAAACGTGTCATACCGTTGTCGATGAGATATCCACGCTCGGTCAGGTCGGTCATCGTGCTGTGTACCGATCCGAGAGAAGTGCCAGTCTCCATCGCTATTTGCCGGAAAGTCTTGCCTGCATTACGTTTGTCTTGCAGCAAGTAGAAGACGATTTTCAATTCCGCGTTATTCATAACCAGTTCAGTTTTAAAGCCTTGTTCAAAAATATTGAACACATAAATATTATTGAACAAAAACGCTGCAAAGATACGAAAATAAATGAGATACGGGATTTTTTTCTAAAGAATCCTGAATTATGCTTGAAGATGCACTGAAGGCCGTGCGGGTGGTTGGAAATTGATTTTATGATACCTAATTTCCGCAAACCCCTTCCTTAGCCTCCGGCGGGAGCCTCAGGGCCGCGCGGTGGCGGCGCGGGGAGCCGTCAGGGACGGTTGCGCGGCCTCCGGAAGCGCATTTTGCTGACGAGGGCGCACAAGTTCCCCCACCCAAGCGAATGGGGAGTGGAAGAAAACCGTAAAGGAAACCACTCACAAACGCAGCTTGTCGTAGGGGCGGCAGGTGAACAGCTGCAGGTGCCACTGGCGGCCACGGGAGACCCAGCGGAACGGGACCTGCACGAAGCGGAAGACGAACTTTTTCACCCGCGAGGTCGCCTCCAGACCGAAGGCTTTGTTGGCGGCGATTTTCCCCACGAGCCAGACGTAGAAGTTGCGGATCAAGGCCGTAAGTATCACGAACTCAGTGTTTTCTTTCATGAACGAGAAGGGCAGATGTTTCCATCCGAAGTCCTTGTTCTGCATGTCGAAGGTGCGATCCGACGTGCCGCGCTGCAGAAGCGACAGTCGGGGTTCGCCTTGAAGGCCTCCTGCCGGAAGAAGTTCACATCCTCCAGCACCTCGCCGCCGCTCACGAAGACGGACGTGAGATTCTCAACGACGTTTGAGTAGGAATATTTTGTGTTTATCCCCTTGACTCCCAGCAACTTGTCAACCAATGCGGCAAGTCCGGATGAACGAAATTGATCAATGATGAAAAAAATTCCACCAAAACTGTTGATTCTATCGTTTTTAATTTGTATTTTGCTGCCATATTTCTCGCCAATTGTTTGTTGACTTAAGCAATCGCAAAAACAGGTGAAAAATACGAGAATAGCAAGTTATTGCTAATTTATTCATTAACAATGACTTACTGATTTATCAACAGTTAAAATTGAAAGAAATTTACGGAATTAAAGAAACAATAAAATATTACACGGAAAAACTACAAAAAAATAAGTCACGAGGGGTAAGAGATTTGCAATCGGGACAAAAGGATTACCTCGTATCAACATAGACCACTAAATAGTGCTTGTTGTTGTATGTCACAAACAAGAAAAAGTGTACCTTTGCTGCGGTCTCTACTGGGCGAATTGCTGGGGTGAAACCATTCAACCCACCATTCAAGATAGGGAAATTGAAATTGTAAGATATTGATTTTAAGAATGAAATATCGTGTGCGTAATTTTCGCTTTCCCAAGTCGAATGATATTTGCTACTCGCAGAAAAATCCCCCATTTTCCTTTTTCCCCTATTTTTGCCGCGTAAAAAAATCGTTCATCATAAACCCTAAAAGTATGCCAATAATAACCAAAGACAAAGAGTTCAGCGATGAAGAAATCTTGGCTGAATACAGAAAAAGAAGCGACGAATACCACGAGTGGCGCCAGCAAAAGGCGGCGGAGTTCCTGCAAAGCAAGAAACGGGACAAATGCTACCACTGCTACACTGAAGAAACAGAAACCGGCTATGCGGACGAATTCTTCATCCCGCTCGCCGACGACATCGTTGCCCGCGTGCAAGCCCTGAAGGAGGAAATCCGCAACGATCCAGAACTGAAAGATGACGAGGACCGTGCCGATGAGTTCAGAGACCGCGTTTGTGAAATCGGCTATGACATCGAAAATGTACCGCAACCATGGCCGGATGATAATATTTTCACCAACATCGACCTTGACGACTACCGCTATTTGTACCACTTCGATATCCACCTCTTCGACTGGAAAGGCGACGCGAATGGACGGTTGTTCCCGGCCACTGCGGACCTCACCGACGAAGAGTACATCGACCTGCTGGCGTTGCTGATCGACCAGCCCGATTGCTCGTTCCAGCACCTCGCCCACCTCAGCCCGAAGTTCAAGGCCATCCACGACAAAGTGAGCGACTACCTCCATAACTATGACTTTACTGTGATGAAGCAGTTCTGCCACGACCACGACTATGCCATCCGGATGAACGAACTGCGCCGCGATGCCCAAACGCTGCTCAAACAGCTGAAAGACAACAAGGAGGAATACCCTTACCTTGGCTTCTTGAAAGATTTTATGGTGAATTTGACCGTCATTATGAATGAGCGGAACGCTGATAAAACTTCATCGCAAAGTTCGGCAGATGGCTCTTCGACGGATGATACAGGAGGCAAGGACCAGTAGGAACGGCTTGCCAAACTCGCCGAGACAGAAGGGGAATTTGAGTAGTTGCCGTCAAATTTCGTGACTTTGCCGCGTCATTTGTAATTCATAATTCATAAATCATAATTCGTTATGTCTGGTCTTTCAAAATCCAAATACACCAATTTCCGCAAGTGCCCGAAATGCCTTTGACTGGGCACATATAAGCCGGAAGAACAACAAATTGATGCCTCCACGCAGAGCCGTTTTGACATTGGCACCGCTGTGGGCGAACTCGCCAAAGGGCTGTTCGGCCCCTACACTGATGTCACCACCAAGACGCCCGACGGGCGTCTCGACATCAAGGCGATGCAGGCCCGCACGCAGCAGTGTCTCCACGACGGCACCGACAATATCTGCGAGGCGGCCTTCTCGTACCGAGGGTGCTACTGCGCGGTGGATGTCCTCCGCAAAACCGACGACGGCTATGCCATCTACGAGGTAAAAAGCAGCAGTTTCTCCCTAACCAACGGCGACTCGCGAGATTTGGAAAAGTACATCCCCGACATTGCCTATCAGAAGTGGGTGCTGACACAAAGCGGCATCAATGTCACCGGCACCTACCTCGTGTGCCTCAACAAGGACTATGTGCGCCACGGCGGCCTCGACCTGCATCAGCTGTTTGTGGTGATCGACTTGGGCGACATGATTGCCGAGGAATATGCCAGAGTGCCATCGCTGGCCGCCGAAGCGTTGAAAGTGGTCAACAGCAGCGTGGAGCCCGAACAGGATTTGTTCGAGAACTGTCACAAGCCCTCCGGCTGCGCCTTCTGGGACTATTGCAAACGGCTGCACGGCATACCCGAAAACGAGCCCACCGTGTTCGACCTTTACCGCGCGAATTTCGACGTGCAGATGAAACACTACCGCGCAGGACATATCAGGTTTGCTGACTTGCTCAACGAGAAACTTACAGACGCACAACGGCGCCAGGTGGAGTGTACGCTTCAACAAAAGGAGATCGTCAACAAAGAAGGAATACGCTCCTTCCTTAACACCCTCAGCTTCCCGCTCTATTTCCTCGACTTCGAAACGATGCAGGATGCGGTTCCGCAATACGAAGGCACCAAGCCCTACCAGCAGATTACATTCCAATACTCGCTGCACATCTGCCCAAGCTGTGACAATGACAACTACGACCACAAGGAGTTTCTTGCACCAAGCGACGGCAGCGACCCACGCCGCGCCCTCGCCGAACAGCTGTGCCGCGATATCCCGCAGAATGTGTGCGCCTTAGCCTACAACAAGGGGTTTGAATGCGGCTGCATCAACAAGCTGGCACAGCTCTATCCTGACCTGGCCGACCATCTGCGCAACATCGCCGACCATATCGTGGACCTCATCGATCCTTTCCGAGCCGGATACTACTATGTGCCCGCTATGGGCGGCTCGTTCAGCATCAAGAGCGTACTGCCCGCCCTGTTCCCCGATGACCCGAATCTCAACTATCACAACCTCAGTGAATTGTGTCAAAACGGTGGCGATGCGATGACCATTTTTCCACGCATCAAGGACATGTCGCCCGGCGAGCAGGCGGCGGCCCGGGAGTCGCTGCTCCGCTACTGCGAGCTTGACACCTTCGCGATGGTGAAGCTACTGGAGAAGCTGCGGGAGCTGGCGAAGTGACCGATGGTTGTAGCAGATTCCCTATTTCTGCTACTCGCAAAAAACGCACCCCGATTTCATTTCTTCCTATTTTTGCCGCGTCAAACCAATAAAATTGAAGAAATGGAAAAGAACAATCTCAAAGAAGAAGAATGGAACACCTATGAATGTGAAGTTTATCTTTCACACTGTTCCTGTATCACCAAGTATGTCAAGGCTCCGACCTTGGAGGCCGCCATTGCCTATTTGGAGAAAAAGTACCCTGAGGCGACCTGCGTTATAGAAGCGGACCACTGGCGGTAGTGGAATCTCCGGCTCGCGAGGGCGGTAATTGACGAAAACTACCTTTTTGTCGATTCCGAGCGCAAAAAATTGTCTATTGTGCCGGACGTATGATATTTTTGTAACGTTGCAGCGTTATTCTTCCCTGACTCTGTTTAATGGACTTCGGCAGAGGGAGGGGGAAGCGTGCTGGTAAATGTAAGTTGTACATAGAGGTCCTTATTTATTCATTATGAGTGGTTTCCAAACACCAATTACAGTGCTTGAAGCGATGCACAACATTAACAACAGGAAATATCTCCTCCCCGCTTTTCAAAGAGAATTCGTATGGGATGCTCCCCGGATTGAAAATCTGTTCGACTCCTTAATGCGTGGTTATCCGATTAACTCAATGTTGTTTTGGGAAGTTGACAAAAGTGCCTTCAATTGTTTTACCTTTTATGATTTTTTAACCTCCTATATTCAGTCATATCAAACGCACAATGTGGCACATAATGGATTTCATGGGAATTTTTATGCCGTTTTGGATGGACAACAGAGACTGACCTCGTTGTATATAGGCTTATATGGCTCCTATGCGTATCATAACAAATATATGAGTTGGGACAACAACACGAAAAATTTTCCACCAAGGCATCTGTATTTGAATATTTCAGCGCACTGCTGTCCCGTTAAAACTTAAAAATGTTCTTTGAAACGATTGATATATAGT
>CAMVBK010000093.1:0-7469 GCA_947165685.1 uncultured Bacteroidales bacterium
GGAGCCCGGAATATGCTGACAAAATCCTCATCATGATGGTGGGGCGTTTGGCCGGTGAAAAGCGGCAGGACATTATCATCAATGCCCTGCAATATTCCAAATACGGTGACAAAATCCAACTCGTGTTCGCTGGAAAAGGGCCTAAATACAAGCAATATTATAAGCTGGGTCAAAAGCTCAAAAACCCGCCGGTTTTCACGTATCTCTCCAAAGCGGAACTCCTCAACCTGTTGGGGCAGTGTGACTTGTATGTCCACGCCTCCGACATGGAATCAGAGGCCATCTCATGCATCGAGGCCTTCGCCACGGGGCTCGTGCCCGTCATATCCGACAGCAGACTTTCGGCCACGAAGCAGTTCGCCCTCGACAACCGGAGCCTTTTCAAGGCCGGTGACCCCAAGGACTTGGCCCGTGCCATCGACTATTGGCTCGACAACCCCGAGGAGAAGCAGCGAATGGAGAAACTTTACGCCGAATCGGCAAAGAAATACTCCATCGACAATTCCATCGACCAATTTGAAGCGATGCTGAGAGAGGCAATCGACGATTTCGAGAAAACGAAACGGGGCTGAGGGGTCAACACACATAGATTTCCGAGTTTTATGCTGAACAGAGAACGTTTGAGGTCAGTCGTCACAATGACACCCGCTATTTTGAAGCGCAAGAGCCTCGAAACGCTGAAGCCGCTGCGGATGTTCACGCCTTTTACGGTGCGGAACGCACTCTACATGTCTATTCCGACCGGCATCTTGTTGACAGTCATTATGTTGTTAGGAAAGCTGAACACGCAGACCTGGACAGTGGCCCCTGACTTCCACTTCGTGCTGACGCTTTCGCTGAACTGCGCTCTGTTCTTCCTGTTGTTCCTCTATGTTTTCAGCATCATCAAGAGCGGCATGAGCGTGGCATGGCGCTTCGCATTGGCTACCATAGGAGCACTGGTCATTGCCGCCTCCTTCTCCCTGCTCTCCAACTGGGTGAAAAACCAGATGTATGAAGGGCAGCTGCTGGAGCATCTTGGCGACAATGTGCTGAAAGACAGCCTGATTGCCGTCATCACCATCCTGATTACAGTGTTGATCTACTTGCTCAGTCGGCGTCACCAGACGGAAGTGGAAAACGAGCGTCTGCAGGCGGAGAACCTGTTGATTCGCTGTGAAACACTTGAGAACCAGCTGGATCCGCACTTCCTGTTCAACTCACTGAACACGCTGAGCGGACTGATCGGGACCGACGACGAGAAGGCGCAGGCCTATCTGATGCAGTTAGCCTCCACATACCGCTATATCATCCAGCAGAACAAGTTGGTTCCGCTGGCAGATGAACTCGCTTTCGCCAACGCCTATCTCTACATGATGAACATCCGTTACGGCGAAAACCTCACGGTCGTCCGCCATTTCGACGATGTGCAAAGCGGCTATTACGTGGTGCCCATCAGTGTACAGCTGTTGTTGGAGAACGCCATCAAGCACAATGTGGTCAGCAATCGGCATCCGCTCACCATCACGGTGGAGGCAACCGACCATAACAGTCTGTGCGTCAGCAATGTTATTTGCCCAAAAGAGGAGGATTCGACTTCGGAGGGCATCGGTCTTTCCAACATGGACAAGCGCTACGAGTTGATTGCCGGCGAGCATATCTCGGTGAGCAACGACGGGAAGGTGTTTTCCGTGGAGATTCCCCTCATTCCCGCTCAGAAAGCGGAAGCCATCCTTGCTAAGCTTGGAGAGGAGATGGGGTGAGTATCAGGTTTCAAGGTTCAAAGTTCAAAGTTCAAAACTCAATTCACCATTCACTAATGAAAAAAGTTGTAATCATCGAGGACGAGGCCATTGCGGCGCAGCGGCTCACCCATTTGCTTGGCGAGGTGTCGCCGGAGAACACAGTGGAGCAGGTTTTGCAGTCGGTGGAGGAGACGGTGGAGTGGTTCACCGCACACCCGTTCCCCGACTTGGTGTTTATGGACATCCACTTGGCCGACGGCAACGCATTTCGCATTTTCGACAAAGTAGCCTTCCCATGCCCGATCATTTTCACCACGGCCTATGACCAATATGCGCTACAGGCCTTCAAGGTGAACAGCATTGACTACCTGCTCAAGCCCATTGGCAAGGAAGATTTGCAGCGGGCGTTGGACAAATGGACTTCCTTGTCGGGGAGTGGGAACGAAATGTTTGACCATCAGCAGTTTGACAATCTTGTCAAATTGTTCAGTCAGCAGTCGCAGCGGTATCCGTCCTACTTCCTCATCCCCGTCAAGGACAAGTTAGTGCCCTTGGCGGTCAATGAGATAGCTTGTTTCTACTTGGAGGACAAGGTGTCGCGGGCGTTGACCTATTCGGGCAAGACTGTTGTGGTTGGGAAACCGTTGGACGTGATTGCCGAACAGTTGGATCCGGGGCTGTTTTTCCGCGCCAATCGTCAGTTCGTGGTGGCGCACAAGGCCATCGAAGGGATCACGGTGTGGTTCGGAGGAAAGCTTCGTCTCACGCTGTCGGTGCCCGTTCCGGAGGATATTACCATCAGCAAATCGCGGGTCCCGGAGTTCAGGGAGTGGTACACGTACCAATAATTTTGTATTTTTGCCGTGCAAATTGTTGATTGCTATGGAAAGAAGAAAACACAAGTTCGTTGTTGCCATTGATTCCTTCAAAGGTTGCCTGACCTCTCGGGAGGCGAATGGTGCGGCTGCGGAGGGTATCATGGATGTTCATCCTGACGCGGAGGTCGTGCAAATCCCTGTCAGCGATGGTGGTGAGGGCTTTATGGAGGCTTTCCGTTCTGCTATCGGTGGCGACCTTCAGGAGCTGAAGGTGAACGACCCGCTGATGCGGCCTGTCACGGCCCGTTACCTGCTGAAGGAGAAGGTTGCGGTGATTGAGGTCGCGCAAGCCTGCGGACTGCCCTTGCTTTTGAAAGAGGAGCGTAATCCATTGTCTGCCACCAGCTATGGGGTGGGCGAGTTGATTGCGGATGCTGTGCGCAAGGGCGCGGAGCACGTCATCGTGGGGCTTGGCGGCAGTGCCACCAGCGATGCCGGCATCGGGATGCTTCGCGCACTGGAGGATGTGTTCGCGAGGAATGGCGAATGGGATGACATCACGGAGTTGAAGAGTGTCCGCTTCACCATGGCTTCCGATGTGCGGAACCCGCTTTGCGGCGAAAATGGAGCGGCCGCTGTGTTTGGGCCGCAGAAAGGCGCGGACGCGGAGGCAGTGCGGGTTTTGGACGAACGGGCGAGGCGGTTCGCAGAGGAATCGGCCCGGCATTTTGGCTATGATCGCTCGGAGCAGGAAGGTGCTGGCGCCGCCGGCGGACTTGGCTACGCCTTTCTGCAATATTTGAATGCCGACTGCCGGCCGGGCATCCAGTTGCTGCTCGAAACCATCCATTTTGATGAGCTCGTCAATGATGCTGACATGGTTGTCACCGGGGAAGGATCCGCTGACAGGCAGACACTCATGGGTAAGCTGCCGGTAGGTGTTTTGGAGCAGTCCGGCAATGTCCCCGTCTGCTTGGTGGCGGGCCGGATCAGCGATCGCGAGCAGCTGCTCCAAGCCGGATTCGCCTTTGTAGAGTGCATCAATCCTCCCGGCCTTGTATTGGAAGAGGCACTCCGCAAGGAAGTGGCCGTGCGGAACATCCGCGAAACGGTCATGCGGGTTATAGAAGTTGAAAAAATGGTGAGATAAAAGGCAAAGATAGTAGTCAAATAAAAGATACGATTTCCTTTTTGTCTAATCCGGTCATTTTCGCGATGGCTGCGGGGTCGAGGCCGGCCGCGTAGAGGTTTCGGACAAGGCTGCGCCGTTCTTCTTCACGCCCTTGTTGCAGCCCTTCATCGCGTCCTTTTTGCAGGCCTTGTTGCAAACCTTGCTGCAGCCCTTCTTCACGCCCTTGCTTCAAACCTTGCAGCAGCCCTTGTTGCAGCCCTTCCTCGCGTCCTTGCAGCAAACCTTTTTGCAGCCCCTCGTCCCGGCCGATGCCTTTCCAGGTGGCCTCCACGCTGACGCCGTCCCAGTATCTGTCGTAAAGGTACTCCTCTGCTTTGTTGTAGTTGATGACCTCCAGCAGTTTGACGGCCTTGGCGATGTCGGGGTCGGCGAGGAGTTCCGGCGCGGGTGTCCTCGTCTTGGCGGTCATCTCCGTGAAGTAGCGCATCCACAGGTCCTTCTTGGAGTCGCCCTTCACGGCCAGCTTCTTGTACTTTTCGATTTCGGCGAAGACGATCTTGAGCCCGTCGAAGACGCGGTCGGTGTGGTAGATGTGGACGAACTGGTAGGGGTGGTACCATTCGCTGAGCCCCTTGTGCAGGTCTCCGGTGACGAAGTTGAGGGAATAGACGGGCTTCAGGAGTTTGTAGCGTTCCCCCTCGTTGAGCTGGCGGACGTAGGCTTTTGAGGCGTTGAAGAAGACGCGCTTGAAGAAGTCGGACTCCCAGTTGAGCTGCATCTCGACGAGGAAGGTCGCGCCGGCGGAGTCGGTGCAGTGCAGGTCGACGATGCTGTCCTTGCGGGTTGGAGTGTTGGGCATCAGTTCGGGCGGGAGGTAGCGCAGGTCGGTGATGGTGCGGCCCTCCTCCAAGGGGAGGAAGGCGTTGAGCAGGCTGGCGGCGAGGTCGATGTGCTCGCCGAAGACCTTCCGGAAGGTGACGTCGGTCACGGGGCTGAAATATTTGCAGTATTCGTTCATAACAGTATTTTTAGTGCTGCAAAGATACAACGGAAAAACGCTGTTGCCAAGGGTTTTGCGAAATTTTTTTTAGTGTTGATAATCAGGTGTTTGGAAATACTGATAAATATTATTAACAAATATTAGTTAAAATTAGAGGGATTGTTTCGCAGAAAACGGGGGTGATGCGTGCTGGAGGCACGCAATTTTAGTAACCCCACATAAGGCCGACAGGCCGCAGTGTGGGGTTACGCGGACGGTTCGCAGGACTGCGTGTCGAAGACACGCCACAAAGTCGCCATGCAGTAGCGTGTCTCCGACACGCTGCCGGACGACCGCCTCCGCCACCCCACACTGCGCTCCACTTCGTTACGCTTGTATGGGGTTATTAGGATTCCGTGCCTCCGGCACGAGTCCAAAACCGGTACTGGCATCCTATGTCTTCTATTGGTAAACCGGAGGAGAAAGACGATGGTATGACCGTGGTAATGCGATGTCATCGGCAAGGGCAAGCGTTTTCGATATGGCGTGATGGCCAAACGGAATGGCTTTGTAACGTTTTGTCAGCCAAGCGGCTCACACCTGTCCTTCCGCACCACGCGGTCGCGCATGAGGGTGGGGTCTTTGAAATTGCGGGCGATGTCCTGGACGATTTCACGGTAATTGTCGGTTCCATCATCCTTTTTGTGGTAATAAGGTTTGATGGAGACGCAATTACGATGTTCGAAAAGTGTGGCGAGCAACGTCCGGTCGGAAAGACCGCATGAGTGGCCCATGATGCAAAGCTGGTATGGGGCGGATTCAATAAACGAGAGCATGTCACGATAGTTTGAGGCCTCCAAATATCGGAACGATTTGATATGCTGTAAGTATTCGTCATCGTTCTTTTTCATCAACACTTCGTATTCATCGTCCCGTTCGTCCCCATAGCCGAAAATCACGCTATCGGGATTTCTGAGAGTTCCGTGGATATGATTAACCGTAAACTTATCTGCCTTTGGAAGATACATGTCGGCTGTGTTTGTATAGTTGAAATTGAGGAGCATGATATTATCGGGAAGAAAAAACGTCTTATGAATAACAGACTCATCCACTTTATCGACCCCGACTCGTTCAATTTCTGAGATCAAAAATTGTTTGAGTCTGTGAATGTGTCCTAAATCGTATTCGGGTATTTCCCTATTGATAATGTGCCCATCAATGATAGAATCCCATTTCTCATCTGTATAGTTTATCCGCTCTTTGATCATATTGTACCAATGATTCATCGAGCCGATTGCGACATCCTCTTTGTTAAAATGTTCCAAAATCTGTTTCTGAATTTTGGAATTGAAGATGGTTGGGTTGATTTGTTTGCTTTGTATATCACTAAGATAATCAACGAGTTTACTTTTGATTAAATCCAAATCATCGTTAAGTTGTTTAGGATTATCGCTTTGTTTTAACAGGAAATAAAACACGTCCTCAATGTTATCCCAGTTAACCAAGGACAACTCATTTCGGCGACATATTTCATTTAGCATTAGACTTTTGATTGTGAAATCACATAAAGTACGATCTTGTTTGGCTATCTCAACAACTTCGTCTTCTTTCCACGGTCCGTACTGCAGTTCTTTTACATAATGGAAATGCCAAACATTATACCAGTCTGCCAAACATATCTTGTCCTTCAATTTAAAAGAGCATATTCCGTCATCGAAAGACCTGCCACTTCCATGCAAGAGTGATTTTCCCAATTGTTTCCAATACCATTCAATGAAATCGGCGTATTTGGTTTTCAAGCCGTGCGCCAAGTCGAAGCCGTTGCCGATGAGAATTAATCTGTTCATATTCGAAACTTATTAACATTAAATAATACTTCACTTCAAAAATCATGCCGTTTTTCACCACGTTATCACCTTGTCCACGATTTCCTGTTGCTCGCTTGCTGTCCGGCGCAGATATATTCGGGTGGTCTCAATACTTTCGTGTCCCATCAGGTCTGCGAGCAAGGCAATGTCATTGTACTTTTCGAGAAAGTTTTTAGCGAAGCGGTGGCGGAAAGAGTGAGGATACACAACAGACGGGTTAAGTCCGTAACGTTTGGCAAAATTCTTTAGTTGTTGGGATATTCCGCGGGCGGTAATCCTATTTCCGAACCTGTTGAGAAACAGATACCCGGATTGGCGTTGTTGTGTGGCCAGCCATACCTCTGTTTCCTCTCGGAGTTTTTTTGGAATAAAAAGACGACGGACTTTTCCACCTTTGGAGTAAATGTCGAAAAATCCAGCCGTAACATGTTCTATTTTAATCTGTATCAGTTCACTTACACGTGCGCCAGTTGCAGCAAGATAGCGAACCACGAAGTACCATTCGGCGTATCCATCCTTTTTAAGGCTGGTTTTGAGAAATTTGTAGTCGGCGTTGCTGATGACATTTTCGAGATAGGAACGTTGTTGGATTTTCACAGATTTGAGGTGCAGTTTGGACTTTCCAAGGAATAGCAGGTACTTGTTGATGGCTTGGATTCGGAGATTGACGGTTTTAGGCTTGAAGGATTCCATGAGGTAGGACTTATGGATTAAGAGGTTACGCTTTGTTGTTTCCTTGTACCTGGAGTGAAAATCCTTGACGGCATAGAGGTAGGAGGAAATTGTGTTTTCCGCCATATTGCCTTGACGGAGGAAGGCTTCAAATTCTTTAAGCATAACGATGTTATTTATTGGTGAAACAAATAGTTATCACCAATAAATATAGATTGTAGTTCCCATTATGAGAAGTTGGCCAACGGCGAAATACGCTGTATAGACAGCGAACTG
>CAMVBK010000094.1:0-7248 GCA_947165685.1 uncultured Bacteroidales bacterium
TGTTTTGGTGACTTTGGTGTTTAAAAACGGTCAACCTATTTCAGGCATTGACAAAACTTTTCTGAACTCTAAAATACGGCGATTATTAATTTAAGTTTCGCATGTTAAAAAAAGAAGAAAAACAAGCGAGTGAAGAATGTTTCCGGCCGCAGCAGGCCGCTGCGGCGCGGGCGAACTCCCCTTCTATTTTAGAAAGGGAATTGTCCCGCATCGGCACGATGTGTCGTAGCCGGAAAAAGCGTGTGGACGCGAGTCTCGGCATCGGGGATGACAACACCTTTGCAAGAAAAGGCTTTTTTTCTGAGATACATATAGTTGAAAACAAACATGCGAAACTTAAATTATTAACATACCGTGAAAAGTGTATCTTTCCCCTGTAGAGACACGCCATGGCACATCTCTACATCGGCCATTTCATTTTTCTGTAAACTTTGTTATTCAAAATAGCACACAAAAAAATGGAAAAAGGAACAATCATGAAAGCACCCGAGCTTCCCCCGCTTCGCCAGATGGCGTTGGAAACCACGGATTTCTTCCCCGAGTGCGCCGGCAAGGAAGTCATTGCGGCCATAGCCGCCATCAACTGCGAGTCGGGCGCGGACGCCTTCGCCCACGAAGAAGGGCTGCGTGTCGTCCGCGTCAGCAATGACGACATCTTCACCCTCGCCCCTGTTGACAAGAACAAGTTGCGAAAGTTCTGATGTTCAATTCGAAAAAAGTGTATCTTTGCCGCCGAAAACGCGTGGACAGATTTGTTATGATTGCAACCACAGAAAAAAATGCTAAACCATCTTCCTCCGCGATTTCAGTTTTTTATGTTTTATAATTTAAATTACTGATTATGAGTTATTTATTCACATCAGAATCGGTGTCAGAAGGACACCCCGACAAAATTTGCGACCAGATTTCGGACGCATTGTTAGACAGTTTCTTGGCGCAAGACCCCGAGTCGAAGGTGGCGTGCGAAACGCTGGTCACCACCGGACTCGTGGTTTGTGCTGGCGAAGTGAAGACCGAAGGCTACGTCTCCGTCGATGACGTGGCCCGCCGCGTCATCCAAAGAATCGGCTACAACAAGAGTGACTACCAGTTCGACTACAAGTCGTGCGGCGTAATCTCCAACATCCACAGTCAGTCGCCCGACATCAACCAGGGCGTGGAGCGTGCGGCCTTGGAGGAGCAGGGTGCCGGCGACCAGGGCATGATGTTCGGCTATGCCTGCAACGAGATGGACAACTACATGCCGCTGCCCGTGGAACTGGCGCACCGCTTTGTGCAAGAGCTGGCCGCCATCCGCAAAGAAGGCAAAAAGATGACCTACCTGCGCCCAGACTCCAAGTCGCAAGTCACCGTGCAATATTCCGAGCGGCATCGGCCTGAACGCATCGACAGCATCGTCATCTCCACCCAGCACGACGAATTCGCCGACGAGACCTCCATGTTGGAGACCATCCGCCACGACGTGGAAAAAATCCTGATCCCACGGGTCAAGAAAAGCTGCCCGCGCAACGTTCAAAAATTGTTCAATACTGATTTCCAGTTGTTTGTGAATCCCACTGGCAAGTTCGTCATCGGCGGGCCTCACGGCGACACGGGACTGACCGGACGCAAAATCATCGTCGATACCTACGGCGGACGCGGCGCCCACGGCGGCGGCGCATTCTCCGGCAAGGACCCCTCCAAGGTCGATCGCTCGGCCGCCTATGCCACCCGCCACATCGCCAAAAACATGGTAGCCGCCGGCCTGTGCGACCAAGTGCTCATCCAAGTGGCCTACGCTATCGGCAAGGCAGAGCCCGTGGGCCTGTACGTCAACACTTACGGTACCCGCAAGGTGAAAATGTCCGACAGCGAAATCGCCCTACGCATCAGCGAAATTTTCCCCATGCGCCCCTACGACATCATCGAGCGCTTCCAGCTGAAGAATCCCATCTACGAACCTACGGCCTCCTACGGGCACTTCGGCCGCGACACCTACGACGCCGAAGTGGAAACCGCCCACGGCAAAAAAACCGTCACCTTCTTTCCCTGGGAACGCCTCGACTACGTGGAAACCCTCCGAAAAGCCTTCAACCTCTAAACCTCCTAAACCTCCTAAACCTCCTAAACCCCCAATATGAACGCACACATCTTCCCCGGACAGGGCTCGCAGCATCCGGGCATGGGTCGAAACTTGTTCGAGCAGTTCGACCGTGCCCGGGAGCTGTTTCATCGTGCCGACGAGGTGCTGGACTACCCCATCTCCGAGGTCATGTTCCACGGATCGGAAGAGCAGCTGAAACAGACCAAGCACACGCAAATCGCGATGTTCCTGCACGGGTACATCGCCCACGCGTGCCTGCACCGCGAGAAACCGGACATGACGGCGGGCCATTCGTTGGGCGAATACACTGCACTGGCCGCCTCCGGGTGCCTTCGCTTCGAGGACGCGCTCCAATTGGTGGAGGCACGCGCCAACGCCATGCAGAAATGCTGCGAGAACCAGGAGTCAGGCATGGCCGCCGTGCTGAAATTCGACGACAAGACCATCGAAGAAATCTGCGCCTCCATCACCGACGAAGTAGTAGTGCCCGCCAACTACAACTCCCCGCAGCAGTTAGTGATCTCCGGCAGTCTTAAGGGATTGGAAACCGCGATGGAAAGGCTTAAGGCCGCCGGAGCAAGGCGCATCCTGATGCTCAACGTGGGCGGCGCCTTCCACTCCCCCTTGATGCAAGCGGCACAGGACGAACTGGCCGAAGCGATTATGAAATGCCCCTTCAACACACCGGTCTGCCCCGTCTATCAAAACGTCACCGCCCTCCCGACCACCGACCCCGACATCATCCGGAAGAACCTGCTGGACCAGCTGACCCACCCCGTCCGCTGGACTGCAACGGTGTGCAACATGGCAAACGACGGAGCGACACAATTCGTGGAATTCGGCCCCGGCCCCACCCTCGTCAACCTCGTGAAACGGACGGTGGCAGACGTGACAACCGAATGCATCGGCACCGACGAACCCTGAGATTAGAACTTTGAACTAAGAACTAAGAACTTTGAACTAAGAACTTTGAACCTTGAACCTTAAACTTCACCTCCATGCCTTCACCTCCATGCCTTCCCCAAAACCCCATATCCTCGCACTGCTTGCCTTGAGCCTGACCATTTCGGCGTGGGGGCAGTCGGCGCAGCAGGTGCGAAAATTTGTGAACGAACAACTGTCACAATACCCGAAGACTCATCTTATAGACCTGTATAAATCTTGTTACCAAGATTTTATGGGTCCAGAACATTTAGTCCCGAATCGCGAAGCAGCGCGAATGTACCTCCAGCGAGAGTTGGATGGAATGGGAGAGACTGTCGGTCCTGCGTTGCGGCGGGGCTTCGAGCCGTGCGGCATAAAGGGCGGTCATGTCCGCATCGACCTGGAGTGCGTTCAAACAGGCTTGGTTTCCGCCGACTCACTGAACAATTGGTTCGTGGGAAGCGCCAATTCCGCCCGAAAGCACACCTTGGACGACTGGATACGCTATTGGACAAACATCGAACAGCACATTGACGCCATGAATCTCAACCTGCCGGATTATGAAAAAGAAAAGGCGTTCATCCAATCCATGTTTTCCCAAGGGGAATACGCCTGCTCCCACAGTCCGGAATACCGGGAGAACTACTCGCCGCACTATCGGATTGTCTCCAAGAGAATTTTTCAAAAAAACAAAAAGTTTCTGTCAAAAGGGAAAAAACAGGAAACGCAAAAGTAATCTGTTAAAATGTTCGGATTACGTGTTTTTTCTTTCAAAAAAAATGTATTTTTGCACCCTTGAAAAAATAGACGAATAATTATGGCAAATAACGAAAATCTGGGTTCCAAAAAAACGGAACAAGTAGCTGAGAATGAAAACTTTGTAACGAAAGTGCTTTCATTTTTCAATAAATACCAGAACATCATTTACGGTGTCCTTATTGGCATTCTGGTCATTATTCTCGCCATTTTGGCTTTCAACCGTTTCTATCTGCAAAAGAAAAACGCCGAGGCTTCCGCTCAAATCGTGCAACCCATTCATTGGTTCACGCAGGGCGACACCGCTTCCCTGAAAAAAGCCCTTGAGGGCGACGGCGAGAACGACGGCTTCCTGGACATCGCCAGCGGCTACAAAATCACCAAGACGGCCAACACCGCCAACTACTATGCCGGCTTGGCCTATATGAAGCTCGGTCAGAAAGACGAAGCTCTGGAATATCTGAAAAAATTCAAAAAGAAAGAAGACGTACTTTGGTATGCTTGTCAGGCCACGATTGGCGACCTGTACGACGAGCAGGGCGATGAAGCCCAAGCCATCAGCTACTACGAGAAGGCCGTGAAAGGCGAGGATCCCTTCTTCACCCCCATCGCACTTTTCAAATTAGGCCAAATGTATGAACGGAAAGGCGATTGGAAAAAGGCCCTTGCCGCTTACGAGACAATTGAGAAAGATTTCTACACCGAATACAACAAAATGAGCGTCGCCCAATACACCGAAAGAGCCCGGGCCAACGCTTCCAAATAATTTAGAATGACAGAAAAGAAGAAAAACTTATCGGAATTCACCCCTTTTGAGTTTTCTTCCGCACAAGATACAGAAATCGGTATTGTGGTCAGTGAATGGAATGACCGCATTACCGATTCTCTTTTAAAAGGTGCGCAAGAATGTCTCCTTGAGCACGGCATACCTGCCGAAAACATTGTGGTGAAGCACGTTCCAGGCAGTTTCGAGCTGCCGTTGGGTGCCAAATGGATGCTGAAATATACCAATGTGGATGCGGTGATTTGCATCGGCTGTGTCATCCAGGGTGAAACCCGCCATTTCGACTTCATCTCCCAAGCCGTGGCCGATGGCATCATGAAAGTGGGGTTAGATTCTTCCAAACCCGTGATTTTCAGCGTACTGACATGCAATACGATGGAACAAGCCGAAGACCGTGCAGGTGGCAAACACGGAAACAAAGGAGTGGAAGGAGCAATTACCGCCATGAAAATGCTGAATTTGATAGACGAATTGTAGAAGGTTTTGTCAATGAGGAAGTTACGTGTTGTTTTTATGGGGACTCCGGAGTTCGCGGTGGCAACATTGGATGCCATCCGGAAAGCCGGCCACGAGGTCGTGGCGGTGGTCACTACTCCCGACAAGCCAGCCGGCCGCGGGCAGCAAATGCACTGCTCTGACGTGAAACGCTATGCTTTGGAGCACAAGTTGCCCGTTTTGCAACCCGAAAAACTGAAAGACGATGGTTTTGTGGAGGATCTTCGCGACTACCGCGCTGACGTTTTTGTGGTAGTGGCCTTCCGTATGCTGCCGCGCTGCGTCTATGTGATGCCGCCGCTGGGCACATTCAACGTGCACGCCTCTCTGCTGCCCCAATACCGCGGTGCCGCACCCATCCAACGTTCCATCATGAACGGGGAAACCATGACGGGTGTCACCACTTTTCTGCTTGACGAGCACACCGACACCGGTGCCATCCTCTTGCAAAAAGAGGTCGAAATCACGTACGAGGACAATGCCGGTACGTTGCACGACAAGCTGATGGTGGCCGGTGCGGAAATTGCCGTGGAAACCCTGCAGCAACTTGCCAACGGAACCGCTGTCCCGACTCCGCAGCCTATGGTTGAAAAGCTTATCCCAGCTCCGAAAATTTTCAAGGAAGACATGCTTATCCGTTGGGACGACACTGCCGAAAACATCTACAACCACATCCGTGGCCTCTCGCCCTATCCCGCTGCCTTCACCCGAATCGGTTATCGTTCACACGAGGAGGAAGAATGGAAACCGTGTGTCCTCAAAATTTATGAAGTGGAAATCACGAATACCAAGAGCGAGCGGGAACCTGGCGCGATTGCCATTCTTTCAGGTAAAAAAATGCAAATTTGCACCCGAAATTTCGACATTTGTGTCAAAATTCTTCAAATTGAGGGTAAAAAGAGAATGAAAGTCGAGGATTTTTTAGCCGGATTCCGACCAAATAACTATACCGATCATTTTTGTTAGTATATAATTCCGCATTTTTACCGTATGTTTATTAACTTAACAAAATAATTATCCACAATTTGTTATAAAGACTTGTTTTTTTCAAATTTTACTAAATTTGTGGCTCAAACTCATTATTAACCTTTTTAAATTAAAAAACATGAACAAGAGTGAATTAATCAACGCAATGGCCGAGAAAGCCGGTTTAACCAAAGTCCAAGCTAAAGGTGCTTTAGAGGCATTTGTCGCTACTGCTGAAGAAGCTTTGAAAAAAGACGATAAAATTTCCTTGATCGGCTTCGGCACTTTCAGCGTTGCAGAACGCAAGGCCAGAACGGGTCACAATCCATCTACCGGCAAATCCATCAAGATTCCGGCAAAGAAGGTTGTCAAATTCAAACCCGGCGCCGCTTTCGCAGAAATGAAATAATCCTTATTTCTCAACACACAAAAAAAGCCCTGAAAAAGGGCTTTTTTAATGATATAAAAATGGTAAAAATAGAAGATAAACATTTGAGAGACAGCGTTGTTGAGTATCTTCAACAATTTATCACCGAAAGCCGCCAAGCACGGCTGACCGAGATTCTGCAAAACCGTACCCGTCATGTCACTGTAGTACTGGAAGATCTGTTTCAGGCCCAGAACATCAGTGCCGTTTTGCGCACATGCGACTGCTACGGTGTACAAGACGTGCATGTCATCCAGCATCGTAATGAGTTTGAACCCAACAAAGACATCAGCATGGGTGCCGACAAATGGCTCTCCATCCACGAATACCCACACAGCGACCATAATGTGAAAAAGTGCATCGACCAGTTGCATGAGCAGGGCTACTGGGTGGCCGCCACTCTCCCAGATGAGCAAAAGCGCACCATCTTCGATCTCCCGGTGGAGCGAAAGACCGCTTTCCTCTTCGGCACCGAGCTGACCGGCCTTTCCGACGAGGCCATCCGCTATGCCGACGGCAACGTGCTGATTCCCATGTATGGCTTCACCGAAAGCTTTAATATCTCCAATTCTGCCGCCATCATCCTGTCTCACTTTAGTGAAAAAATGCGCCGCTCAGAGATCAACTGGCATCTTTCCGAAGAGGAGAAAGAGGAGCTTTACTTTGAGTGGTTACAGAAGAGCGTGAAAGATTCAGAAACCATTATCAAACACTTTTTGAGCAGAAAATAGCCGTTACACTTTTCTTTTTCCAGCCATAAAAAGAGGGTGTGTCAAAAGTCACGTTTTGGCACATCCTCTTTTTCATGCGACG
>CAMVBK010000095.1:0-7170 GCA_947165685.1 uncultured Bacteroidales bacterium
TCCGTCAACCCGCCTTTGTTGCCGACCACGAAGAGGGTGGGGGCGTTGTTGCCGTGCACGAAGTTGTCGAGGTAGAGTGGCTCCCCGAGGATGAAACAGGAACACGAAAAGGAATCGCCGGGCTTGAGCTTGGAGTTTTCGCTCTCCACCACCATGAAACTTCCTTCTCCGAGATGGCGCAGCAGCACACGGCGGTCGGGCGACCAGGCGATGCGCACGAACCCCTCCTGCGGGATCTCGTCGGGATGCAGGACGCGGCCCAACACCGGGTTCGAGGATTCGCCCGCGCGGTCGTGGTTGGCCAGGAAATCGTCCCAGTCGTGAAAACCCACGCAACGGGCGAGGACCGAGAGGGTGGAGTAGCGGGTGGTGTCGTAACCCTCCACATAGCCCCAGATGCGCTTGAGGGTGGTCACGCCGAGGGTCTCCTTGCAGCGCTCTTGGATGATGCCGGTGAGGAACTGGAAGTCGGCCGGGGTCTTCATCTTCCTTGAGACGGATTCCTCCACCATTTGGCGGAGTTGCAGAATATCGGGTTCGTTCGGGGACATAGGTTCAAATTTTCGTGAGGCAAAAGTACAAAAATTGCAGTATGGGCGGATGGTTCGATTTGGTCCGAAATACGGTGTCGTGTCAGGATGAAGAGGAGGGCGCATGGCAGGCTTCGAGGAAAAGGCACAGTCCAAAAAAAACTCTCTTCGCAAAAGGAAGAGAGTTTGGTCGTTGTCAAAAAGGCACCGTTAGGATTACCGCCGTTTGCCCTCGACGTTGGCGAGTGTCCGGGTGAACTGTTTGGCGCTGTTTTGCATATTGGCGAAATCGCTGCCCAACGAGGTCGTGCAGTCCAACACCAGGATGACCAGGGCGCTGTTCTTGTCCTCCGTAACCGTGGTCGAGCTTGCCGGGTTGAACTCCGTCTCCTTGTCCCACGCGCCCGTGCTGGTCCGTTTCCAGAGCTTGATGTTGTTCAAGTCCGTCTGGGAGATCGGGGTGCCGTCGAGGTAGGCGAGCCCTTCGAGCAGGAACTTGTAGTAGGCGCCCTGCAGGGAAGAGGAAGCGATTGTGACCGGGCCTTGGGCGAGTCCGTAATAGATGATGTTGTCCAGCGTTCTGGTGCCGGAAGAGGTGCGGCGGTAGGTGGCCTCGACGAAGCGGGTTGACTGGGCCGCCGAATTCACGTTGTCGAAGGTGAAGCGGAGGATCTGTCCCTCGTCGTAGCCGCCGGGAACGTTCACGCCCAAGTTCACGGACGTGGAGATGGAGTAGAGGCTGGAGGCGATGTCCGAGAACCGGGCCATGGCTTCGTCCATGTTCGCCACTTGGAACACGTTGCTGTTGCTGCTGGCCAGCTTGCGGAGCGTCTCCATGAACTGCGCCTCGTCGGTGACGTCGCTGCCCTTCAGGCCGATGGAGTAGGCCGAGACGCGAACGCCGTGTATCGGCTCGTTCATGATCTTGTTGTGCAGGGCATCGCGGTAGGCGGTGGTGCTGCCGTAGGCTTCCGGGTCGTACTGGTTGTTGGCGGTCGAGATGTTGTCAAGGCCGTCCGTAAACGTCACTAACGCCACGTTTTTCAGCTTTTTGGGCCGGGAATAGGCCCTCATCTTCTTCAAGGCCGTGTAGTCGGCATAATACAGTGCCGTGCCGTTGCCGGGGACGAGGGCATCAATGAATTTCGTGAAATTCGGGTATGTTGAGCTGTTCAAAAGGCTGATATCCTTGATGTACAGCTGGTCGTTGAAACCTATTATGCCAAGGTACATGCCTTCTGTGTTGGCCGGGTTTTCGGGTGACGGCGTCGGTTCGACGGGAGTGCGGTGGCAGGCGTTGCCAAACAGGGCCAACACTACTGCTGCACAAATGGATAATACGATTCTCTTTGCCATAATGATGCGATTTGATGTTCCGGCTGATAACGCAGCTCGGGAGCGGTTTATTGTTTGAGGCTGCAAAAATACATTTTTTTGTAATTAACCGTTTCCCCGCTTTTGCATCCTCCAAAAACAGCATCGGCATCCCGGTCGCTCCCAGGATGCCGATGCCCGTCTTGGTTTACGATTTACGATTAACAGTTTACGGTTAACAGTTTACGGTTTACCGCTCACCGTTCACAAATCACAAATCACTGATCACTGATCACTGATATTTTAGTATCCGAAGATTTCCTCCAACGACAGGGTTGTCACCTTGCCGTATTTTTCGAGGCCCTTCAGGTTGACTTCATCCTTGTTGCCGAGGACGACCACCACGCGCTTCTGGCCCTTGATGTAGTTCTTGTTGAAGTTCACCACGTCGTTCAGGGTCATTTTCTGGATGGCGTTGAAATTGGTGCGGTCGAGCGGGGTCTTCAGTCCCATCTCCTCGCAGGTGAGGTAGTAGTTGATGATGCTCATCTTGCGGGTGCGGTCGGTGCGGTACTGCGAGATGAGGGAGGTCTTGGCCAAGTCGAAGTTCAGCTCGGAGACCGGCATGTTGTCCAACAGGTCGGTGAAAGCCTCCATGGCGTCGATCAGCTTGTCGTTCTGCGTGCCGATGTGGGTCATGTTGTAGTCGAGCTTGCCTTTTTCGTTCGGTTCCACGAAGTAGGCGGCGGCGGAGTAGGCTAAGGAGCGTTTTTCGCGGATTTCCTGGAAGACGATGGAGTTCATGCTGCCGCCGAAGTACTCGTTGTACATCTCGATTTGCGGGCTCATGGCCCAGTTGGCGGGCACGGAGGTGGTGAGCTGGCGGCACAGCGACTGCTTGGCATCGTAGTGCGCGAAATAGACCTTGTTCTCCTTCGTGGCCAAACGGTCGTAGTCAGAACCCATCTTCGCGGGTTTCTTGGCTGGGTGCACGCTGTGCTTCTCCGTGACGACCTTTTGCAAGTCGTTGAGGCTGAGGTCGCCGTAGTAGAGGATGCGCTGCGGCTGGGAGGTCATCGTCTTGATTTGGTTGACGACATCCTGAGCCTTGATGTTCTGCACCTCTTCGTTGCTCACGAAATACTTGCGGGTGTTGTCTTTGCCGTAGGAGACGTAGCGGAGCATGTTTTGGAAGATGGTCTGCTGGCGTGATTTTGCGTCGTTGCGTGATTTCAGCACGTCGCTGATGGAGTTCGTGACGGACGCTTCGGAGATTTTCGGATTGTTGAGGATGTCCTCCACGATGGCCATGGCCTTTTCCATGTTCTCGCTCAGACCGGAGATGCGGACGGTGGCGTATTTGTCGCCGAAGCCGATGCTGTAGTCGCAGGCGAGGTCGTACATTTCGCGGTTGATCTGGCTGAGGGTGCGGTTTTCGCTCTCCAGCTGGTCGAGGAAGGAGTTGGTGATGCCGGCCTTCTTGTCATAGAACCGGCCGTAGTTGTAGCGGTAGATCAGCTGGAAGCGGCCGTTGTCGGTGTTCTTCACGTAAAGAATCTCGTTGCCGTTGGCCTTGCCCTTCTGCATGTCCTTGCTGAAATCGACGAAGACGGGCTCGATGGGGTTCACCTTCATGTTCTTGACCTCCTTCAGGAAATTGCTTTCCACGTCGCGGTTCATCACCACGGGGGTGATTTCGGGCTTATCGACCTTCTGCACGTTGCGTTGTTCGCCTTGGCGCTTATAGACCACCACGTAGTTGTTGTTCTTGAACATGCGCTTGGCGAAGTCGATGACATCCTCCTTGGTCACATAGCTCATGTTCTCGGTCTCGTTGACCACATCCTGCCAGCTCTGGTGGGCGAGGTAGGCCATGGCCATCTTCATGGCACGGTTGGAGTTGCTCTCCAAGGAGGTCATGTCGCTGAGTTTGCGGTTGTTGATGGCGGCGGTGAGCAGGTCGGCGTCCCAGTTGCCGGATTTCAGCACTTCGAGTTGTTGCAGCAGGAGGTCCTTGAGCTGTTCGAGGGTCTGTCCCTGTTTGGGCATACCGATGAGGCGGAAGTAGGCGTAGTCGTTCATGTCGCCCACGCCGGAAGCGGCGTACTGGGCGAGCTGCTTCTGGTTGATGTTCTCGTCGATGATACCGCAGGATCCGTTCATCAGCACGGCATCCACCATCTCGGCGAGGAGCACGTCGCGGGAGCCGGTGCCGGCGTCGATGCGGAAGGCGATCTGCACGTTCTCGGCCTCCAAACCATACACGTCAACGGTCTTCACCGCGCGGATGGGCTTCTCCTTCACGTAGGTGAAGTCGGGGATGTAACGCGGCTGGATTTTTCCGAAATATTTGTCAATCAGTTTGATGGCTTGTTCCGGATCGAAGTCACCCGACATGGCGATGCAGTAGTTGTTGGGCACGTAGTAGGTGTAGAAGTGCTTGTTGATGTTCGTCAGGGACGGGTTTTTCAGGTGCTCGATGGTGCCGATGGTGGTCTGCGTGCCGTAGGGGTGGTGCGGGAAGAGGGCCTCGTTGAGCTTCTCGTAGGCGGTGCGGCTGTCGTTGGCCATGTTCATGTTCTTCTCCTCATAGACGGCCTCCAACTCGGTGTGGAAGAGGCGGAAGACAGGGTCTGCGAAGCGCTCGCCCTCGATCTTGAGCCAGCGTTCAAGCTCGTTGCTCGGGATGTCCTCCTGATAGACGGTCATGTCGGTGGAGGTGAAAGCGTTGGTGCCCTGTGCGCCGATCATCGACATCATCTTGTCGTATTCGTTCGGGATGGCGTACTTGGAAGCCTCGTAGGAGACGGAGTCGATCTCGTGGTAGATGGCCTTGCGCTTGGCGGGGTCGGTGGTGTGGTTATAGACCTCGTACAAGGCTTCGATCTTCTTGAGTTGCTCCTGCTCCTTCGGCCAGTCGAGCGTGCCGAAGTGGGTGGTGCCCTTGAACATCAGGTGCTCCAGGTAGTGGGAGAGGCCCGTGGATTCGGCGGGGTCGTTCTTGCTGCCCACGCGCACCGCGATGTAGGTCTGGATGCGCGGCACGTCCTTGTTTACAGACATGAAGACCTGCAGGCCGTTGTCCAACGTGTAGTGGATGACGTTCATCGGGTCGTTCTGATAGGTCTCCTTGTGGTAATTCTGCGCGAATGAGCTGAAGGCCAGGAGACAGAAGGCCGTCAGCAGCAGGCTTGCGATAACGTTACGTTTCATACTTTTTGATTTATATTATCTTTTGATGAATTTTTCAGTATAGCAGTCGTTGTCCGTGTAGATTTTCACGATATATACCCCTTGTTGAAGCGCGGAGACATTTATGCTCGATCCAGGATGCGCTTCGGAGAGAATCGTCTTTCCTAACAAGTCGAAAACCTCCACGCGGCTTACGTTGTCAATGGAGATGTTCAATTCATTGTTTGCAGGGTTCGGGTAGATATGGCTGTTTTGCTTTTCGTATGCATGTATGCCAACGTTCAGGAAATGCACGTCAAAAGAGGCCTGGTCGCCGCTGTAGTGGATGTTGGTGATCTCAAAGCTGTTTTCCGGCGTTCCGTCGATGAGGTAGGGGCGCGGGTTGGTGGTGGGGCCGAATGAAGTCCGGTTCGCGTTTCCGAATGCCGCTAAGCTGATGCTCCCGTTGACGGTGTCGATGTTGCTGTTCGGACGGAAAACCCAATAGGTGTGCGGCTTTTCGTAAAAGTCGAACATACCGTTTCCGGCCTCGTACATGTTGTCGAGGTTGACGTTGTCGTACCATCGTCCGATGATCAGGCCGCTTCTCGGGGTGTTCTCCATGAAGTCGTCGCAGTTGCGGTACTCGAAGGTGAACCACTGGTCCGGGTCTTGTGCCGAGCGGATGAAATAGCAGTTGTTCTGGTCGGAGGAGGTGTTGCTGTTCAGTACGTAGTGCCCGTCCTCCGTGATTTCCACGGGCTCGTCAACGATGCCTAAGAACTTGTATTTGAAAATGGTAGAGATCTGTTGCAGGTTGTTCTGCGCCATCTGGTCCCAAAGTCCGACCGGCGCGATGCTGTTGTAATGGTAGTAATGGTAAAAGTCGGGGACGCCTAAGGAGTGCCCCATCTCGTGGGCGAACACATTGGCGGTGAAATAGGGGCCGGAGTTGGCGAACTCGAAGTTGTAGCAGTGCGGACGCTTTCCGTTTATGTAGAGATGGTAGACTTCCGGGCCGAAGAAGTTCATGTGGGGCCACAAAAGGTCGTTCCAGTCACCGACATTTCCTTTCAGGATGAAACTGATGTTGTCGATGAGCCCGTCGTTGTTGCCGTCTAAATTGATGCTGCTGTCCACAAGATGCAGCGAGTCGATATGCCGCAGCACTCTGCCTAACAGTTCCGTTTCTCGGGGATTAGTGATGCTCATGGTTTGCGGCGGGTATCCATCCGGATTGGTGTCGCTGTAGGGTTGGTAATAGGAGCGCGGTTTCGGGTCCTGATAGGAGACGATGACCGTGTCTTGGATGTTGTTGGTATAGACCGTGTGGTAGTTGATTTTCCCGTAAGTGGTCACTTTGTAGTAGTTGTGGACGGAGATGTTGTAGGGCGTGGTGTCGTTGAACATCTGGTTTATGTTCGTCAGCGACTCGGTGAATTCCGGGTCGTCGGCGAAACGGACGAAGACGACCAGGTTGGTGAGCGTCAGCCGTTCATTCCTTTCCAAGCGGATATGGGGCGCCAGTTCGTAGTTTTGCGGCGGACGTGGAGGCAGCAGCGGCGGTATGGTGTCTGTCGGTGCTGCGAAACCCGATGCGACAATTGCGGTGAACAACAGGATAAAAATTCTCTTCATACCTTTGTCAGGTTGATTTACAATTAAACTTGCAAAAATATATTTTTTGCGATTCCAACTTGTGGTTGTTGATAAGTATTGAAAAGAAATATGCCGAAGGGAGGCTGTTCGATGCGTGTATGCTGCAGGTCGGTGAGGGGCGCAAATTCTTAGGGACGGTCGGAACCCGGCCGACTGTTCTGCTGATAAAGTGTTATGTCTTTGATTGTCATGCATTTAGTCTGGTACAGGGTTGTGGACTGCGGTGGTGTGCGCAGCTTTGCTGTTTTCCTACAATATATTTATATGAATGCTGAATAATTCCACTGGGGCGTTTCCAGGGTGCGGGGGGCGAAGGGCTCGGAAGGGGGGGAGGGTGTTGGTGTTGCTGGAAGGTGCGCGGGGGGGCGAGGGTTGAGTGTGGGGCGGGGTGGGGAGTGATTGGCTGGTTTGGCAGGGGATTATTACAGAAGAGTTTGTGCGCCAGAGTTTTAGTGGACTTTTAAATTGGTTTTCCAGTATATGGAAGTTGACTGTT
>CAMVBK010000096.1:0-7046 GCA_947165685.1 uncultured Bacteroidales bacterium
TATGCGCGAACGTCAAAAAAATGTACCTTTGCAGCTTCGAAAAGCCTGAAAGAAAGAGGCAGCAAATGACGAAGAAATTATTCCTTGAACAACCCCGGAGGGGCAAGACGCGCGAAGCGCAATTAACCCCACACAAGCGAAGCGCAGTGTGGGGCCAGACAGACGAGCGCAACGCAGCGCAGGGCCAGCCGCCAAGTGGGGCACGGGCTCCGCGCAACCGCACGCTGACGGTCAACGCCGAGGAGATCCCCGCGCTGGAACCGATGATCAGCGCACCGGACGACCTGCGCGACGGCTTCCGCGACGACCTGCTCGTCAACGGCGACCTGCGCGACTGCCTCGACCGCATCCCCGACGAACACTTCGACCTCATCCTCCTCGATCCGCCCTACAACCTCGACAAAGACTTCCACGGACGGAAGTTCTCGTCCATGAATCCGACCGATTACGAGGAATACTTGCGCAGTTGGTTCCCGGCGGTGTGCGACAAGCTGAAGCCCGCCGGATCGCTCTATATGTGCGGCGACTGGAAATGCTCCTCGTCGATGCAACGGGTCATCGAGGAGCGGCTCACCATCCTCAACCGCATCACCTGGCAGCGCGAGAAGGGCCGCGGGGCGAAAGGCAACTGGAAAAACAGCATGGAGGACATCTGGTTTGCCGTGAAAGACCCGAAGCGCTACACCTTCAACGTGGACGCCGTCATGATGAAACGCAAGGTGCTGGCCCCGTATCGCGTTGACGGTCAGCCGAAAGACTGGAACGACACCGCCGAGGGCAAATTCCGCCTCACCCACCCTTCCAACTTCTGGGACGACATCAGCGTGCCCTTCTGGTCGATGCCCGAGAACACCGACCACCCCACGCAGAAGCCCGAGAAGCTCTACGCCAAGCTCATCCTCGCTTCCTCCAACCCCGGCGACCGCATCCTCGACCCCTTCTCCGGCAGCGGCACCGCAGCCGTCGTCGCCAAAAAGCTCAACCGCCGCTTCTGCTGCGTCGAACTCAACCGCGAATACTGCCTCTGGGCCGCCAAACGCCTCCTCCTCGCCGACACCAACCCCACGATACAGGGATACGCCGACGGGGTCTTCTGGGAGAGAAATTCAATTAAGAATTAAGTATGTAGAATGAAAAATAGTGGTATGAACGTAAAATCCCCAACATTAAAACATAATTCCTCAAGCAGCCCCGAAGGGGCAAGACGCGCGAAGCGCTAATAACCCCACACAAGCGAAGCGCAGTGTGGGGCCACAACAACCCATAACCCATAACCCATAACCCTTATGTTCGACATCTTCCTCCGCTCCGTCTTCATCGACAACATGGTCTTCGCCTACTTCTTGGGCATGTGTTCCTATTTAGCCGTCTCCAAGAATGTGAAGACCGCCTTCGGGTTGGGACTGGCCGTCTGTTTCGTGCTGACCGTCACCGTGCCCGTCAACTACCTGATTGACAAATACCTGCTCCGCGAAGGGGCACTCACTTGGTTAAGCGCAAGCTTTGCCGGCACGGATCTCTCGTTCCTGTCGCTGATCCTCTTCATCGCGGTGATTGCGGGCATCGTGCAGCTGCTGGAGATGGTCTTCGAGCGGTATCTCCCGGCTCTGAACATGGCCTTGGGCATCTTCCTACCGCTGATTGCCGTGAACTGCGCCATCCTCGGCGGCTCACTCTTCATGCAGGAGCGCAACTTCCCCACCGTGGCGCACAGCTTGGCCTACGCGCTCGGCTCCGGCATCGGCTGGCTGCTGGCCATCACCGCCTTCGCCGCCATCCGCGAACGCCTCAAATACGCGAAAATCCCGCCCGCCCTGCAAGGCAACGGCATCGCCTACATCATCACGGGACTGTTGGGGATGGGGTTTATGGCGTTCTTGGGGATGTGATTTGTGATTTGGGACTTGTGATTTGGGACTTATGACTTTTGAATGGACACTTATAGCTGCTGTTGTGATCTTCCTGGCAATCATCTGGTTGCTGGTCGGTATCTTGCTGTTTGCGCGGAAGAAGATGATTCCCGAGGGATCGGTGAAGATCAAGATCAACGGGAAGAAGGAGATCGAGCATGAGCGCGGGTGCACGTTGCTGCAGGTGTTGGCCGATGCGAAGGTGTTTGTGCCGTCAGCGTGCGGCGGAGGCGGTTCCTGCGGCACGTGCCGAGGAAAAGTGCTCGCCGGCGGCGACGACATCCTGCCCACCGAGCTGGCACACATCTCCCGCAAGGAGGCCGACGACCACTACCGCCTCTTCTGCCAGGTGAAGGTGCGCGAAGACATGGAGATCGAGATCCCCGAGAGCTTCTTCGGCATCAAGAAGTGGGAGTGCACGGTCGTCTCCAACCGCAACGTGGCCACCTTCATCAAGGAACTGGTACTGCAGCTGCCCGAAGGCGAGGTCATGGACTTCCGGTCCGGCGGCTACATCCAGATCGACATCCCCGCCGGCACCGTCCATTTCGCCGACATGGAGGTGGAAGAGCCCTACCGCGCCGACTGGCAAAAGATGGGACTTTTCGACCTGAAAATGAAGAACGGAACCCCAACGGTCCGCGCCTATTCGATGGCCAACTACCCGGCGGAGAACGGCATCGTGATGCTCAACGTGCGCATCGCCACCCCACCCTTCAACCGCAAGAAAGGTCGGATGGAGAAGGTCAATCCCGGCGTGGCATCCTCCTATATCTACAGTCTGAAGCCGGGCGACAAAGTCTATGTGTCAGGACCTTACGGTGATTTCTTCGTGGAAGACACCGACCGCGAGATGATGTTCATCGGCGGCGGCGCGGGCATGGCGCCCATGCGCTCGCACATCTTCGACCAGTTCAAAGTGAAACACACGCAACGGAAAACCACCTTTTGGTACGGCGGCCGTTCGCGCAAGGAACTCTTCTACATGGACGAGTTCGAGCGTCTCGCGGCGGAGCACGACAACTTCGCGTTCCACGTCGCCCTCTCCGACGCGCTACCCGAAGACCACTGGACGGGTCCAACGGGCTTCATCCACAACGTGATTTTCGAGCAGTACCTGAAATCGCACCCCGCCCCCGAGGACATCGAATACTACATCTGCGGTCCGCCCATGATGCTGCAGGCCGTGCTGAAGATGCTCGACGGTTTGGGCGTTCCCCCTGAAATGGTGCACTACGATGACTTTGGAGGGTGATTCGCCGGCCCAACGATTTGTCGCCAAACAAATTCTCTCATGTTCGCATATTTTTTCTACTTTTGCATCGTCCAAATCCTCAAGGAAATATGTACAGCCGAAATGAACTCAACGAACAGAACGAGTTATTCCGAAACCTTCTGCGGAGATTGCGGAACTATCTTCCGGCATCCGTCGTCATCCTGCTATTCACTCTCATCGCCCTGCTTTTCGCATTCCTCATCGTAATGGGCGGCTGCCGGGGCAGGGAGCACGCGCAGCCGAAACCGCACTGGTTCAAGCACTATGCAAACTACCACGAAAAAGATTACGTACAGTTCATCGAGAACCAGATCACGAACGACCACGATTCGAGCTTGACCGCCCGAGCGGCACGCGCATTTTACCATTCCCGCGACTTTCACCCGCTGTGGACACAGAAAGGGCTGCAGGAGGCTCTTGCCGATTCGCTGCTCGCCAGCCTGAGCAACGCCTACCCGCTTCACGGCATCCCCGCCGCATATTTCCACCTTGACAGCCTACAAAACGCCATCGCGCAACTTGTCGGGCACCGCGTACCTGACAACGACTCGCTCTACGCGCACCTCTACCACCTTGAGCGGCTTCTCACCGAGCAGTACCTGCGCTACGCCTGCGCCCTGCGATACGGCGCGGTAGATCCCAAAACCGTGCACGGACGGAAATGGTACTACGAAACACTGCGCCCCGACTCCGCCTTCCTGCACAACACCATCGAGCACATCGGCGAATTCCAGCGCTTCCTGACCAGCCTTTTCCCCGAAACCACAGACTACCAGATCCTCCAAAAAGAGATGACCCGGCTGCAAGCCCTCCCCGACTCCACCGAAACCGCCGTTCCGGAATTCCGCACACACCAGAACGGACACAGCAAGGACATCGCCCCTTTGTGCACCCGCTTAAAAGAGCTCGGATACCCGATCAACAATTCACATAACACACTGAACGACACCGTCTTGCAAATCCTTAACCAATTCCGTCGGCAAAACGGGCTTCCTGAAAGCGACAGTTTGGACGGGGAGACTGTCGAAAAGCTGAATCGACCGATACAATATTATAGGGATGCCGTCTCTGCCAACCTCGAACGACTGCGGTGGCAGCGGAAGCACACCAAGTCGGACGACACGCTCTACATCGCCGTCAACATTCCCGACTACACGATGTGTGTGGTGCAGAAAGACTCCGTGGTGATGCGCAACCGGATATGCTGCGGCCGCACCCAGAATCCCGAAAACGTGCCAAATCGGTACCGAGACGGCATCATCACCCCTTACAAAGCCGAAACCCCGCTGATGTACAGTCTGATACGCACCCTCGTGCTCAACCCGGAGTGGAACATTCCCTACGACATCATCAAGAACGAATACTACCCCAAACTCGTGCGCAGCAACACGGCGGTGGTGAAGCGCGAGCGCCTCTACATCCGCGACAGCCGCAACGGGCGCTACGTCGTGCCCGACTCCATCAACTGGAGCCGCGTGAGCCAGGGCAACATCCCCTATCGCCTACACCAGACCTCCGGCCGCCACAACGCGCTGGGGCTCTACAAGTTCGTCTTCGCCAACTCCGAATCGGTCTATCTGCACGACACCAACAACAAGGGAGCGTTCAGACGGAGGAAGCGGGCGCTAAGCCACGGATGCGTGCGGGTGCAGCATCCCGACAGCGTGGCCGAATGGGTCTATGCCGTCAACAACTTCGACACCAACTACATCGAACAGCTACACATCCTCTCCGGCGCGGAGCCTTCCACCGAGAAGGGCGAGGAGTTCGTGGAGAAAATGCACGAAAAGGACTCCATTTACTATGAAAGCCTCAGCGACTACGACCGCCAGTTCTACCGCAAGCTGCGCCCATCCAGCGTCGCCCTGCGGAAACCCATCCCGCTCTTCATCGAATACTTCACCTGCTTCGTGGGCGAGGATGGAAAGGTTCAATACCGTGACGACGTCTATTACAAGGACGGGAACATACGGTATTTGATGGAACATCCGGAAAGATGAAACGATTTTGGGGTGTCTGTGCATAAATCGGGGACTGCTTTTTTACCACGTCCGGCGCATCAGAAAAAATGTTATCTTTGCCGCCGATTTTTTTCTAACTAAAAAACATATTGTATGGCAACAACTGCTGACTTTAAGAACGGCCTCTGTATCGTTCACAACAACGAGCTTTGGAGCATCGTGGAATTTCTGCACGTGAAACCCGGCAAGGGCAACACTTTCGTCCGCACCAAACTGAAAAACCTCAAGACGGGCAGAGTCCAGGAGTTCCGGTTCGACGCCGGCATCAAAATCGAGCTTGCCCGCGTGGAACGCCGTCCTTACCAATTCCTGTATAAAGAAGGCGACAACACCTACATCTTCATGCACACCGAGACATACGAGCAGCTTCCCATCGAGAAAGAGCTCATCAACAACCCCGGTCTGCTCAAGGAAGGCCAGGATGTGGAAATCATGTACCACACCGACACCGACACTCCGCTCACTTGCGAGCTTCCGCCGTTCGTGGACCTCGAAGTCATCGAGTCCGACCCGGGCGTGAAGGGCGACACTGCCACCAACTCCCTCAAACGCGCCGTGGTGGAAACCGGAGCCGACGTCTATGTGCCGCTGTTCATCAACGTGGGTGAGAAAATCCGCGTCGATACCCGCACCAACAAATACTCGGAACGCGTCAAAGAATAAGCGCACCGCCGCATGATTCTTCATCAGTCGCTGAGTTTAGACGAACTGATACAACTGATTGGGCATCCCGTCACCATCAAGGGGGAAAACACCGTGAAGGTGACGGGAATCAATGAGTTGCACTCCGTTCGGGATGGGGATTTGTCGTTCGCCGACAGCGAACGCTACTATGCCCGCGCCCTGCAGAGCGAGGCCTCCGTGCTGCTTGTCAACAACGCGGAACTCGAATGCCCAGCCGGGAAAGCCCTCCTCATCTCCGATGACCCGCTGCGCGACTATATCGCCATCGTCAATCATTTCACCCATTTCACACCACAAAACCCCGCCATCCACCCCAATGCCGTCATCGGCAAAGGCACGATTATTCAGCCGTTAGTCTTCATCGGCGAGAATGTGCGCATCGGCAAAAACTGTCTCATCCACTCCAATGTCAGCATCTATGCCAACACCGTCATCGGCGACAACGTGGTCATCCATTCCAACACCACCATCGGCGCCGACGCCTGCTACTTCCAAAAACGCCCCGACGGATGGCTGAAGTTCACCTCCTGCGGCGACACCCGCATCGGTGACAACGTGGAGATAGGATGCAACTGCTGCATCGACCGCGGCGTGTCGGGCACCACCTACATCGGCGACGGCTGCGTGTTCGACAACCTCGTGCAGGTCGGCCACGACACGCACATCGGCAAACGGGTGCTCCTCGGCTCGCAATGCGGCATCGCCGGTTGCACCTACATCGACGACGACTGCAAAATCTGGGCCAAGGCGGCCGTCAACAAAGACCTCTACATCGCCAAGGGCACCGTCCTGCTGGCCTGCTCCGCCATCGACAAGGACGTGAAGGAGGAGGGACGCACCCTCTTCGGGATGCCTGCCGGAGACGCCACCGCAAAATGGCGCGAGATGGCCATGCTCCGCAAATTGCCGGACCTCTTCCGCGAATTGGAGGAAATCAAAAAGAGACTGCCATAAGCAGGCACTCTTCCGCTATTTCACACACCCACATCCATTCTCTGCGAAATCAGTTCGCGTATTTTAACTAATATTTGTTAATAATATTTATCAGTATTTCCAAATATCTGATTATCAGCACTAAAAAAATTTCGCAAAACCCTTGACAACAGCGTTTTTCCGTTGTATCTTTGCAGCACTAAAAATACTGTTATGAACGAA
>CAMVBK010000097.1:0-7033 GCA_947165685.1 uncultured Bacteroidales bacterium
TTGTAAGACAGTGATATGGCAGATTATCAAGATGATAACATTATAACCCTGAATTGGTACGAGCACATCCGGACAAGACCCGGCATGTACATCGGCAAGAAGGGCGACGGCTCGTCGCACGACGACGGCATCTACGTGCTCCTGAAGGAGGTGATGGACAACGCCATCGACGAGTTCATGAACGGCTACGGCAAGGTCATCGACGTCACCATCAAGGAAAACCGTGTGACCGTACGCGACTACGGGCGCGGCATCCCCTTGAACAAGGTAGTCGATTGCTACTCCAAGATGAACACGGGGCGCAACTTCAAGGGCGATTTCGCTTCCATCGGCATGAATGGCGTGGGCGTGAAGGCGGTGAACGCGCTCTCCACACACCTCCTTGTGCAAAGCGTGCGCGACGGTCAGATGAAACGGGCCGAGTTCTCCGCCGGACTGCTGACCAAAGAATATCCCATCGAGGCGACCGACGAGAAGAACGGGACGATGGCCTCCTTCCTTCCCGACAACACCATCTTCGAAAACTACGAATGGTACACTGAATACATCGAGGATCTGCTCTGGAACTACGTCTATCTGAATCGCGGCCTCACCATCAACTTCAACGGCAAGCGATTCTACTCCAAAAACGGACTGTTGGATTTGCTTAACAAAAAAGTGGGCGACAACGCCTTGTATGAGCCCATCTATCTGAAAGACGACAACTTCGAGTTCGCCATGGTCCACACCAACCGGAAATACGGCGAGGAGTACTACACATTCGTCAACAGCCAATACACGGAGCACGGCGGCACCCACCAGCAGGCCATGCGCGAGGCCATCGTCAAGACCTTCCGCGACTTCTTCAAGAAGAACTTCGAGCCCGCGGATGTCCGCAATTCCGTCGTTGCCAACATGTCCATCAAGGTCAAAGACCCCATTTTCGACTCCCAGACCAAAACCAAGTTGGGCTCTGAGCATATTGAGCCGGGCGGGCAGACTATCCGCAACTACGTGAACGACATGATCGGCCGCTTGTTGGACAACTACCTGCACAAGCATCCCGATGTGGCCGATGTGATTCTGAAAAAGATACAAGAAGCTGAAAAAGAGCGTATTGCCATCTCCAATCTGAAAAAGCAGACCAAGGAAATCCAGAAGAAGGTGAGCTTGCACAACAAGAAGCTGCGCGATTGCAAGTACCACTTCAACACCAACGACTCGCGCGGGCTGGAGACGATGATTTTCATCACCGAGGGTGACTCGGCATCCGGCTCCATCACGCAGTCGCGCGACGCGAACACGCAGGCCGTGTTCAGTCTGAAGGGTAAGCCGGCGAACATTATCAAGTCGAAGAGCGCGATTTACTCCAACGAGGAACTGAGTCTGCTGCAGGCCGCACTCAATATCGAGGATGGCGTTGACGGGCTGCGCTATAACAACATCATCATCGCCACCGATGCCGATGTCGATGGCATGCACATCCGGCTGCTGCTGCTGGCTTTCTTTCTGAAATACTTCCCCGATGTGGTGCGCACAGGGCATGTGTATGTTCTGCAGACACCGCTTTTCCGCGTCCGCAACAAGCAGAAGACCGTCTATTGTTATTCCGAGGAGGAAAAGATGCAGGCTATCAAGACGTTGGGAAAGAAACCGGAGATTACACGATTCAAAGGTCTGGGTGAGATTTCCCCGAAGGAGTTCAAGGGTTTCATCGGGAAGAGCATCCGCTTGGAGCCGGTGGTGTTGGACGCGAAGAGCAACATCGACGCGGTGATCGAGTACTACATGGGCAAGAATACGCCGCAGCGGCAGAACTTCATTATGGAGAACCTGAGGGAGGAAATCGACAATTTCTCGGAAGAGTCGTAGGGTTTACGACGTTGACAGCGCTGTAGCCAACGTCGTTCATTGCCGAATTTCCCCGATGAAGTTGAAAATACAAAAAAGGCGCAAAAACATTTGCGCCTCTTTTTTTGAGCGGAAAACGAGACTCGAACTCGCGACCCCGACCTTGGCAAGGTCGTGCTCTACCAACTGAGCTACTTCCGCTTGCTGAATTCGGCGGCAAAAATACACTTTTTTTGATATGGTTCGACACAATGCGAAATTTTTTTTTCGTGTTCCTCATTCGATATTTTTTTTATCTTTGTCGGCTCAAAATTTTAAGCAAAAAACAAACCAAATTGGATATATGTCAGAACAGATAAAGGGGAAGATTTCCCAAATCATCGGCGCAGTCGTGGATGTTCACTTCGAGGAAAATGTCACCCTGCCCAACATTTATGATGCACTGGAAGTGCGCAAGGACAACGGCGACAAGCTGATTCTGGAATGTGAGCAGGACATTGGCGAAAACACCATGCGTTGCATCTCCATGGACTCAACAGACGGACTTCATCGCGGCATGGAGGCCGTGGCTACTGGACGCATGATTACCATGCCCACCGAGAACATCAACGGCCGGTTGATGAACGTCATAGGGGAGAGTATCGACGGCATTGGCGAAATCCCCTCCAAGAAACGCAGTGACATTCACCGAATGCCCCCCACATTCGACAATCTCTCCACCTCGCAGGAGGTTTTTTACACTGGCATCAAGGTCATCGACCTGATTGAGCCGTACGCTAAAGGCGGTAAAATCGGTCTCTTTGGCGGTGCTGGCGTGGGCAAGACGGTGTTGATCATGGAAATGATTCACAACATCGCCAAGAACTATGGCGGTACCACTGTTTTTACCGGCGTGGGCGAACGTACCCGCGAGGGCAACGACCTGCTTCGCGAAATGCTCGAATCCGGGGTCATCCGCTATGGCGACGCTTTCCTCGAAAGCATGAAAAAAGGAAGCTGGGACCTCTCGAAGGTCGATATGGCCGAACTGGCCAAGTCGCAGGCCACTCTTGTCTTCGGGCAGATGAACGAACCCCCTGGAGCCCGTGCCCGCGTGGCGCTTTCCGGCCTTACGGTGGCTGAGGGCTATCGCGACGGTGACGAGACCACCGGCGGCCGCGACATCCTTTTCTTCGTCGATAACATCTTCCGTTTCACGCAGGCCGGTTCCGAGGTCTCCGCCCTGCTGGGGCGTATGCCTTCCGCCGTGGGCTACCAGCCGACGTTAGCCACCGAGATGGGTACCATGCAGGAGCGCATCACTTCCACCAAGCGTGGATCCATCACCTCCGTGCAGGCCATCTATGTGCCCGCCGATGACTTGACGGACCCGGCACCTGCCACCACGTTCTCCCACTTGGATGCCACCACGGTGCTGAGCCGTAAGATTTCCGAGTTGGGTATCTATCCTGCCGTTGACCCCCTTGACTCCACTTCCCGCATCCTGTCGCCCGACATTGTGGGCGAGGAACACTATAAAACAGCCCAGCGCGTGAAGGAGTCGTTGCAGCGTTACAAGGAATTGCAGGACATCATCGCCATCCTCGGTATGGAGGAACTTTCCGAAGAAGACCGCAAGACCGTGCACCGCGCACGCCGCGTGCAGCGCTTCATGTCGCAGCCGTTTTTCGTGGCCGAACAGTTCACCGGCATTCCCGGCAAGTTCGTCAACATCGAGGACACTATCAAGGGCTTCAACATGATATTGGATGGCGAGTTGGATCATCTTCCTGAAACCGCTTTCAACCTGGTGGGTACCATTGAGGAAGCCATCGAGAAGGGCGAAAAAGAGTTGGCAGCTGCAAAATAACAAATTATGAAGTTAGAAATCATCACTCCCAGCAGTACCCTGTTCACCGGTGATGTCACGCTGGTGCAGCTTCCTGGAATCGACGGATTGTTTGAGATTCTGAAATCGCATGCCCCTTTGGTTTCCGCACTGAAAGAAGGGCGTGTGAAGGTCGAGACAACGCAGGGTGAGACGCAGTATTTCGATATTCGCGGTGGCGTGGCGGAAGTCAGCCACGACAAGATTCTGCTGCTGGCGGAATAGAAGGGTTGGCATCCCTGCCGACCATTGAAGAGACGAACGATGTGAGACATTGAACGAACCGTTTGGTGTCTCACTTTTTTTGTCGGAATTAAATGAAGTTGTCTTGTCCGGGTAAAGGATGCGCCACACGGCACGCCTCTATGATGCCGGGGTGTCCCGATATCGGATTTCCGGCTTTATCGCGTCTTCCACGCTTAGACTGCCGATGCGTGTGCGGCGCAGGGCGGTGAGGTGTGCGCCGCTGTCCAATGCCGCCCCGAAGTCGCGGGCGATGGCGCGGATGTAGGTGCCTTTGGAGCAGCGGATGCGGAAGTCGATCTCCGGTAGCTCGAAGCGGGTGATCTCGAACTCGTAAATGGTGATGTTCTTGGCGGCGAGTTGCGCCTCCTCGCCTCGGCGGGCAATCTCGTAGGAGCGTTCACCCTGGTGTTTCACAGCGGAAAACATCGGTGGCACCTGCTGTATGTTGCCGGTGAGCGATCGTGCGGCCTCCTCTGCCATCGAGCGGGTGATGTGCTCGTAGGGAAATGTCGCGTCAACGGGCTTCTCCAGGTCGAAACTCGGGGTGGTGGCCCCCATCAGGAAGGTGCCCGTGTAGGTCTTCTCCTGCGCCTGCAGACTGTCCACCTGCTTGGTCATCTTGCCCACGCAAATCAGCAGCAGTCCTGTGGCCAAGGGGTCGAGCGTGCCAGCATGACCCACCTTCACCCGATGCCCGACAGCACGTTGCACTTGTTTGCGTACCTTGCCCACCACATCGAAGGAGGTGCACTTGTAGGGCTTGTCGAACAGCAGCAAATCCCCTTCCGGGTTGATTTCCAAATCCGGAGGCAACTCGAAGGTGACATCGTGGATCATCTTCTTGAGCATAGGCTACGAAAGACTGAAAATAATCGCTAAAGCTCCGACTATCAAGCAATAGACGGCGAACCAAATCAGTTTTCCTCTTTTCACGATGTTAATCATCCATTTGCAGGCTAAGCAGCCAGTGATGAAGGCCGCGATGAAGCCGATGGCGAGGGAGCCGAAGGAGATGCCGTCCATGGCGTTGCCGAAGCCCTCCTTGGCGATTTCAAGCACATCGAGCAGCGCCTCGCCCAGCACGGGCGGGATGACCATCAGGAACGAGAACTGCGCCATCCGCTCCTTCCTGTTTCCCAGGAGAAGGCCCGTGGCGATAGTGGTTCCCGAGCGAGAGAGACCGGGTAGTACGGCCACCGCTTGCCCGATGCCGATGATGAAGGCGTGCAGCGGGGAAATCTCCTCACGCTGGCGCGGTTTGGCATAGTAGGAAAAGGCAAGTAGCGATGCCGTGACTAAAAGCATGATGCCGACAATCAACAGGCCGGAGCCGAAAATGGCCTCTACTTTGTCTTTGAAAAAGACCCCTACGATGCCGATGGGAATCATCGAAATGAGGATGTTGATGGCGAAACGGGTGCCCTCGTTCAGTCCGGAGTAACTTTTCCACGACTGGTGGGTGAAGAGGTCCTTGAAAATCCAGACGATTTCTTTCCACAGCACTACGAGCGTGCTAAGTACCGTGGCCACATGAAGTGCCACAATCATCGTGAGGTTCGAGTCGCCTTGCAGTTCAAAAAAGTGCGACAGAATCGTCAGGTGACCGCTGCTGCTGACGGGCAGAAATTCGGTCAAACCTTGTACGATGCCCAGGATCAGGGCTTCCAACCAGCTCATAGAGGATTACAGTTCGGTTTCTTGTTTCGGAGTCCTGGGATGCCACATGATGGCCACGATTTCGGTCAACAAACCGAGGAAAATCAAGATCGGAGCCACCACGATGCGGCGGGTGTTGTAGATTTCGCCGTCGAAGGTGTTGCTGGGCACGTCGCCGCCGCTCAGGCAGATATAGCCGATGAGGAGCAGCAATGCACCGACACCCATCAGGATGTAATTCATTTTGCGGAAAAGAGGCGGACGATTGCCTCTCTCAGTGGTTTCAGTTTCAATATTCGAGCTCATAATATTCAAATTGTTAATGTTTTACATATAAAGACGTTCGTCGTCGATGCGGATATAGCGGTTCACGGAAAAAGCGGAGATGATCATGGTGAACAACATGCTGAGGATGAACACGGCGGCGAGGATGATGACGATGTGGAGCATGGCGGAGAAGTCAACGAAATCGGGTGCCATGCTATTGCCGTAGAGCAGTAGCAACGCCAGCAGCACCACAGCAATCAGTCCGCCCCAAATGCCTTGCAGCATCCCTTTGGTTACAAAGGGCTTGCGGACGAACCGCGGGGTGGCGCCGACCAGCAGCATGCTTTTGATGTTGAACCGTTTGGCATAAATGTTCAGCCGGATGCTGTTGGCCACCAGCAACATGGAGATGATGATGAACACCGCACAGATGGCCAAGATAATCCATTGAATCCGGTGAAAGTTGTTGCTGATGGATTTGACGATCACATCAGGGTAGTCCACATCTTGCACGATGGGGTAGCGTTTCAGTTCTTTCGTGATTTTGTTGAGGGAGTCGGTGTTGGCATACTGAGGCTTCACATTGATGATGATGGAGGCGTTGATGGGGTTGGAAATCACTTCCGTGAAGTTGCTCCCGATGATTTCTTGTGCGGTGCGGGTGTTTTCCTCACGTGACGACACACGGGAGTTTTCGATGTAGGGCTTCAGCTTGATTTGCTTTTCTAAAGCGTCGATGTCGGCCTCTTTGATGTCAGAATAGAAAAGCACTTCCATTTCGATTTTCTGCGAGAGATTTTGGAGGTAGCGCATGGAGAAAAATGCGAAAAGAGCCAGTGCGCCGATGAAAAACATGGTCAAGGCAATGCTGAAGATGGAGCCGAAAGCGGAAAGCCTGAGACGGGCTTTCGTTATTCTGTCAATGGAATCCGGATAATTCGCCATAGTAAACTTTTTGCGCCGCAAAAGTACAAAAAATTAGGAAACAAAAAATCGTACCTTTGCCGCCGGTTTGAAAATGTCATGGAATATCTTGGAAGAATACTCAAGTATTTGAAAAACTACAAGTTACAGATTGCACTCATTTTTTTTGTGCAATTTCTGTATGCTTTTTTCTCCATTTTCACGCTTACACTCATTGTGCCGTTTCTCCAGGTACTGTTCCAA
>CAMVBK010000098.1:0-6993 GCA_947165685.1 uncultured Bacteroidales bacterium
TTTCTCCATTTTCACGCTTACACTCATTGTGCCGTTTCTCCAGGTACTGTTCCAACAAGTGGAGCCCGTGACGGCTCGCCCTGAGTTCTCTTTTTCTGCACAATATCTTATCAACACTTTTTATTATGGCATGACGGTCGTGATTGCGCGATATGGCCAGGCTTCAGCTTTGATATTCATAGCGTTAACTATGGTCTGCCTCTCTTTCCTCTCAAATTCCTGTCGTTACGCTGGCATGTACTGGTTGTCGCACATAAGGTCCGGCATTCTTTCCAATATCCGCGATGACTTCTACCGGAAGCTGATTCGCCTTCCGCTTTCATTCTACTCTAAACAAAGGTCTGGAGATATCGTGAGCCGCATGGGTGCGGATGTGTTGGAAGTGGAATGGTCGATCATCTCTTCATTGTTGGCAATTTGCCGTGACCCGTTTTTGTTGGTCGCCTATTTAGTGACATTGTTCAGCATCAGTGCGAGACTCAGTCTGGTGACCCTGCTTATTCTGCCGCTGATGGCACTCGTCTTGTCGGTTATCGGCAAGAACATTCGCAACTATTCGCTCAGGTCGCAAGGGTTGGTGGGCAGGATGACCGCCTATTTTGAGGAGGCCGTCGATGGGCTTCGCGTCATTAAGGGCTATAATGCGCAGGATTACGTCTCCGAACAGTTTCGGAAAGAGAATTTCCAGTTTTATCGGCTTAACAAGAAAATATTCAGAATCAAGGAGTTGGGTTCCCCTTTGATAGAGTTCCTCTGCATTTTCACAGCTTTGGCCATTTCGTTGATCGGGTTGGTGGCTTTTCCGGAAAGCTTCGCGTCGAAAGGTCCGCTTTTCATGCTCTATTTTGTTGTTTTCGCCCGCATGATTCCGCCGGCAAAGTCGTTGGCTACCACATATTATCAGATGCGGAAAGGACTCAGTGCAGCGGCCAGGATTTATGAGGTGATGGATGCAGACGATGAAATTAAGGAAGCGGATAATCCGAAACAAATTACAGACTTTCAACGCAGTATAGATGTCAAAGATGTAAGTTTTTCTTATAATCCCCAGGTGGCAAATGCGGAGGATTGTGAAGTGTTGAGGCATGTCAGCTTTTCGTTGAAAAAGGGTGAGACCGTGGCGATTGTGGGGCCGTCGGGCAGCGGGAAATCGACCTTGGTGGATTTGTTGTCGCGATTTTATGATATTCGCTTCGGGGAAATCTTGGTGGATGGAATACCCCATGATCAATATGTTTTGCAAGATTTAAGGGGGTTGTTTGGAATTGTGAATCAGGATGTCATCCTTTTCGATGATACAATATATAATAATATAGTCTTCGGGTTGGCGGGGGTTACAGCGGAACAGGTGGAAGCAGCTGCGCGCATTGCGCAGGCGCACGACTTTATCATGCATCTGGAAGATGGATACCAGACGCGCATTGGCAATCGCGGTATGCGTCTTTCCGGTGGTCAGCGGCAGCGGATCAGCATTGCGCGCGCCATCTTGCGCAGCCCGCAGATCTTCATCCTTGATGAGGCCACCTCGGCATTGGATAACGAGTCCGAGCGTCTTTTCCAAGAGGCACTCCTGCCGTATGTCAGACAACATACAGGGATTATCATCGCGCATAGGCTCAATACAATCAGGTTTGCGGATAAAATCGTCTTTCTCAAAGAAGGGCGCGTCGTGGAGATCGGCACCCATGAAGATTTGATGAGTAGGCAAGGGGAGTATTTCCAGTTCTATTCTGCGCAACAGTCAACGGAATAGTCCTATGTTCGGGCTTCGATTATTTTATTAATTTTGCACCCAAAAAAGAATACAAGTGTTCTATTAGAAAAAAACAATATGGTACAGTTAAGAAGGTTTGCACTCTTTTTGTCGCATGTTATCGCTTTAATATGTTTTCTATCACCTGTTTACGCCCAAAGCGAACAGCAATTTGAAACCGATCCGGTCATCTTAAACCGAATCAGTCAATGGCAGGACCTGAAGTTCGGGCTGATGATGCACTGGGGTGTCTATTCACAGTGGGGCGTGGTGGAATCATGGTCGATATGCAATGAACCCTGGATTGATCGGAAAGGGGAGCCATACACTGAGTATAAGGCTAATTACCAGGCTCTTAACAAGACTTTCAATCCGACAAAATTTGATCCAGATGCGTGGGCGCAATTAGCCCGGGAGAGTGGTATGAAGTATTTCGTGTTCACCACCAAGCACCACGACGGATTCTGCATGTACGACACGAAAGAGACCGACTACTCCGTCACCGGCAAGGATTGCCCGTTCTCGAAAAACCCAAAAGCAGACATCACTGGCGAACTGGTGAAGGCTTTCCGCAGTCAAGGGCTCTGGACTGGGCTCTATTTCTCGAAACCTGATTGGCACTGCCCCGACTATTGGGCACCGGAATGGGCCACGCCCGACCGCAATGTGAACTACGATCCGGTCAAGCATCCCGACCGATGGGAAAAATATTGTGACTTCACCCGCAAACAGCTGCACGAGCTGGCCAACAACTACGGTGACATCGATATCCTTTGGCTCGACGGCGGCTGGATACGTCCCGAGTGGAGCGTCAATGACGAATGCCGCGACTGGCTCGGCTGTCAGGGTTGGATTCAGGATATTGACATGCCGCGTGTGGCCAAGGATGTGCGCGCCAACAATCCCGACCTCATTATTGTTGACCGTAGTGTGCATGGCCGGTACGAAAACTACCGTACGCCCGAGCAAGAAGTCCCCGACACGCTTTTGCCCTACCCGTGGGAAACCTGCATGTCGATGGGCGACTCTTGGTCCTACGTGGCCACGGACAATTACAAGTCCACCAACCGCCTCATCCACCTGCTGATCGATATCGTGGCCAAGGGTGGCAACTTCCTGCTCAATGTGGGTCCGTCGCCAGAGGGCACCTTGCCCCCTACCGCTGTGGAGCGTCTGCAAGATATGGGTAAATGGTTGAGTGTCAATGGAAAAGCTATATACAACACTCGTCCCTGTCTGCCTTATTGTTACGGACAAGTGCGCTTCACGCAAGGAAAGGATGGTCAACGGTATGCGCTTTTGCTCATTCCGGAGAACGAGTCCGCCCCCGCCACATACACCTTCAAGAACATGGAAAAACCGGTGAAAACCGGGAAAGCTGTCATCCTTGGCACTTCCGAAAAGGCGACCATTACCAAGAAAGGCGATGAATACACCATCACCCTCCCTAAAAATGTGCAGCGAAAAGGGAAAGACGCCATTGTGGTGGCATTGTAATCGAGAAGCGTAACCATAGTCCGACAGAACCTCATGTCTTTAAAAAATATCTTCCTTAAGCAGCCTCGAAGAGGCAAGACGCACGCAGTGCAATTAACCCCACACAAGCGCAGCGCAGTGTGGGGCCTGTCATGCAAGCGCAGCGCAGTGTGGGGTCTGTCAATCCTCCTGGTGCTGATAGTCGCGTCATGCCAGTCCAAGTCAAAAGCTCCGGAGGCACTGCTTGTGGAAGCTGACACTTCAGTGGAACGCGTCGAGACGGAAACGCCGAAATACACGGAGATGGAGCTGCAGCTCCTTGACTTCGGGCTGCAGGACATCGCGGAAGTTGATTCCACCATCGGAGTGTTCATGGTCTATGCCACGCCCGACAACTTCTTGGGCCACGTTCTTTACCCCGACATCCACCACGCCTTTGCGATTCCTGCCATGGCGCAGAAACTTGTGAAAGCGCAGCAACGGTTGAAGTCGCTTCGTCCTGACTTGTCGCTGTTGATTTACGATGCAGCGCGTCCGGTTAGTGTGCAGCGTGAGATGTGGGAATCGGTGAAAGGCACGCCGAACATTTCGTTTGTGGCCAACCCCGCCAAGGGACGTGGCATGCACAACTATGGTGCGGCGGTCGATATCACGATCATGGACAGCACCGGAACACCGTTGCCGATGGGGTCTGCGCACGACTATTTCGGTCCGGAAGCCCGTATCGACCATGAGCCGGAGTTGGTCGCCAAAGGTCTGATCACTTCGGAAGAACTGGAAAACCGCAAGCTGTTGCGTCGCGTGATGACCGAGAGCGGCTTCATCACCTGCGTGTCGGAATGGTGGCATTTCAACCATATTCCTTCCATTCGGGCGAAATCAGAGCTGAAAATCATCGATCTGTAGAGGCATGACGAAATATTCTTTGAGGTTATGTTCGCCATTTGAAACAAAAACACCTGCGATTTCGCAGGTGTTTTTTTGTGGAGCGTATGAGAATCGAACTCACGACCTCTTGACTGCCAGTCAAACGCTCTAGCCAACTGAGCTAACGCCCCATCATTGCTGAAAGCGGCGGCAAAAATACATTTTTTTTTGATTCCACAAGCAGTGTCGCGAATTTTTTTTTACAGTAAATAGTAAATAAAGCAAGCAAAAAAAGAATATAAATTTTTTGTTGTATTCAATGAAAAAAATCCTATCTTTGCCGTGTGAAACAAAATGGAAAAACGATGAAACAAAACATTGTCTCTTTTGAGACACCACATTTGATTCCTGATCTGGACCTTCGCGCCCCTGAAGTTCAAGACATTCTCGGCAGGCCTCCGAAAACCATACTCCGCATGGGTATTTCGGTGATTTCAGCAGTGGTTGTCGCACTTTTTGCGGGCTGCTGGATCATCAAATATCCTGACATCCTGCCAGCACCTGTCATTGTCACAACGGAGAATCTACCTGCCGGTGTGATGGCTATGACAACGGGTAAGATTGATGCTGTTGCTGTTGAGGAGAAGCAGGTGGTGAAAGAAGGTGATTTGTTGGCCATTATCAGTAATCCGGCCAATTATGAAGATGTGATGATGTTGAAACGAATGTTGGAAGAGGTGGACACACAGGTTGTAAAGACGCACGGCCCTCCGTCTCTGCAGACGAACCGTTCCTCGTCGTTGCAATTGGGAGATCTCCAGTCGGCATACATCGCCTTCGACAATGCCCTGAACGATTATCACCATTTTGTGGAGGCGGATTACCACAACCGCAAAATCAAAGTTGTCCAAAAACAGATTTCTACGCAGAAAGAGCTGCTTTATAAAACCGTCAATCAGTTGTATATCAGTAAAAACCAGTTGGAAGCAGCGCAAAATCTTTTTGAAATAGACTCAACACTTTATAGTAAGGGTGCAATCTCTTTGGTTGATTACCAATCAGCGAGAAACATTTTTTTGCAACAGCAGTCCTCTTTCGAGTCGTCCAAAATGAATGTTGACAACCAGCAAATGAGCCTTCTTCAGTCCGAGCAGAGCGTCTTTGACTTGGAACAGCAGCGTGTTGACGAAGCGCAGCGGCTGATGTCAGCACTGACGAGTGCTATGGAACGGTTGGCTGCCCAAATTCTGCAGTGGGAACAAAATTATCTGCTGGTTGCCCCATGCGATGGCAAGGTCACATTCACCAAGTATTGGCAAAAAAACCAGAATGTGAAAGCGGGCGAGGTGTTGGTTACGGTAGTCCCCGACGACCAAATCCGTGTCATTGGCAAGATTCTGCTTCCTCCGCACGGTGCTGGCAAGGTGCAGGTTGGACAGGCTGTCAATGTGAAGCTCGACAACTATCCGTACATGGAATACGGGATGCTGAAGGCGTCAATCCGTAGCATTTCTCTTGTACCCGTGCAGCATCCTGACGGTACTCGTGTCTATTCCCTTGAAGTCGCATTTCCAGCACCATTGGTCACCACCAGCCGAAAACAGCTCTCTTTCACACATGAGATGACTGGCACGGCGGAAATTATTACGGAGGATTTGAGGTTGCTGGATCGGTTTTGGAAACCCGTCAAATCCCTATTTGTACGTTGATCTTTGAACTATAATTTTAGAACCTAATGAAATATTACCACCAACTTGATGCCATGGACTGTGGTCCCACATGCCTTCGGATGGTTGCTGACCATTATGGGCGGTATTATGCTTTGGAAACTTTGCGGCAGCGCTGTCATATCGGGCGCGAAGGGGTGAGTCTGCTCGGCATCAGCACCGCCGCCGAGAGCATCGGTTTCCGCACCATCGGCGTGCATATCTCGTTTGAACAGCTGGCAGAGGCACCGCTACCTTGCATCGTGCATTGGAAACAGAACCATTTTGTGGTCGTCTATAAAATCCAATGTACAATGAATAATGTACAATGTACAAAGGGGGATATTCCGAAGGGAACCGTTTATGTCGCGGACCCTGCACAAGGTCTCATCAAGTTCTCCGTGCAGGAATTCCTGTCGGGGTGGCTCAGCACCAAGACGGGAGGGAAGGACGAGGGGGTGGCTCTGCTGTTGGAAACCACCCCGGATTTCTACAATGCGGAGGGCGAGAAACAGGACAAGACCAAACTCAGCTTCGTGCTGCAATACCTCAAGCCTTACAAGATACTCATCGTGCAGCTTTTCCTGGGGATGCTGCTCGGCACGCTGCTCCAGCTCATCTTCCCGTTCCTAACCCAAAGCATTGTTGATTACGGTATTGGCAACAACAACCTCAGTTTTGTGGTCGTCATCCTTATTGCCCAGCTCACCCTCTATGTGGCACAGACGGCCGTGGAATTCATCCGCTCGTGGATTTTGCTCCACATCAGCACCCGCATCAACATCTCCATCATTTCCGACTTCCTCATCAAACTGATGAAGCTGCCCATCGCCTTTTTCGACACCAAAATGATCGGCGACATCATGCAGCGTATCGGCGACCACAGCCGCATCGAGGCCTTCCTCACCTCTTCCACGCTGAACACGCTGTTCTCTTTCGTCAACTTGATGGTCTTCAGCATCGTGTTGGCACTCTACAGCTTGAAACTCTTCGCGGTGTTCCTCATCGCCTCTGCCTTGTACGTACTTTGGATCACCATCTTTCTGAAGAAGCGCAAAGAGCTGGACTACAAGCGTTTTGCACAGGCCTCCGCCGAGCAGAGCAACCTTTACCAGCTCATAACGGGAATGCAGGAGATAAAGCTCAACAACTGCGAGAAACAGAAGCGTTGGGAATGGGAGAACATACAGG
>CAMVBK010000099.1:0-6518 GCA_947165685.1 uncultured Bacteroidales bacterium
GGATTGCCGGAATGGAGTCCATCGTGATGTATCCCGCGTCATTGGTGAAGGCGCTCACGTTCGTCGGCACCGTGGGGATGTCGCTCTGCATGGCCACGCCCGCCTGTGTCAAAGCGGACATTACGGCAGGCATCGTCGCGGTGTTCAGGTAGTCCGAAATGTTACCGCTGAAACCGTTCCCCGCCTCCTTGGCATACAAGGCGTAAGGGACACTTAAAAGTTGCTGTGTACTGGTGATGGTGTAGTTAACCCCGCCAGCCGGGTCTATTTCTGTTTTCAGAAAGTAAGGGCCTTCAGCCCAGTTGAGGTCGGAGAGGTTTCCTAATACCGTTTGCCCACCTCCTATCTGTATGGTTATCAAGCCGTTAGTATTTGATGTGACCGTATGGCTCTCGATAAAGACGCTCGAACCGTCTGCATTGTGCTGCAGGATGCTCACACGCACCCCCACTTGAGCGTTGGCGACCAGTTGGTTCGCCTGGTTCCGTACCACAGCCTGGTACGAGAAACTTTCTGGTGACTGAGCCCAAAGGCTCATCACACACACCAGAAGCAAAACGAAAAGAGTAGTGATTTTTTTCATAATCTGTCAATTTTACTATTTTCTGACAATTTTAAATGTTTTCAGCGTCCGCTTCCCGTCTCTCAGTTCAAGATAATAGGTTCCTGTGGCGTATTGCCCGATTTGGAAGGCGGTGAGTTCATCCGTCACCGTCAGCAACTGGAGCAAGCGTCCGGCGCCATCGAAGAGATGGGCCTGCAGGCCGCTGGTCGGAATCTCGAAACCGTTGAGTTTCAGTTGCGCAAGGTTCTCCGTAGGGTTAGGATAGACCACGGCATCGAGCACAATCTGCGGGTAGTCGTCCACCCCGACCGTCTGGATTTCGTAGGGTTGTTGCACGCCCTCGGCGACGGAGATCGAGCCGCTGCTGTTGGCGACGGACTTCACGGCAATCTGTCCCACCGTGTAGCTCACGCTGCCCGTGGCAGACTGCGCGTCGCCACCTACACTGACAATGGCGCTTTGGGCCATACCCAGTGTCGCCATGCATGCGCTAAGAATAATTAAAAGAAACTGTTTTTTCATTTTTTTTCTATTATTTTAAAATTAACATTACAGGCTTTGTTGCAAAATACAATTTGTTAATTGTAATCTTACGTTAAAAATGCACGCGGCAAAAATAATAAAAATAGTTATACGTTACTAAAAGTAAAAGGTAAATTTTTTTTCATGCAGTGTGGGAGTGCTGTGCATAAATAAAAAACGAGACGCAGAAATTTGCGTCTCGTTTTTGGGTTTCAAGAAAAAAACAGGAATTATTTGATGCCCAGTTTTTTCTTGATGTCTTTCGGGATGCCATCCTTGTGGACGAGGATATTCATGGTTTTGTAGCGGGCGTAGGCTTTGGAGACATAGAACATGCCGTCGTATTTGCCGTACTTGCCCCAGGAGTTCTTCACCATGTAGTATTCGTTGCCAGCTTGGTCGGTGGCCTTGCCGTAAATCAGCATACCATGGTCGTCGGTAGTCTCCCAGTTGTCGTATGCAGACTGGCGCTCCTCTTGCGTGACCCAGCGTTGCGGGGTGGGTTTGGTCTGTGACTCTTTGTTGCGCTCAGTGGTGGTCAGGCCGGTCCAATGGGCCATGTCGCTGCCAACTTGGGCTTTAGCCTCAAGGTCGGGAAGTACGCAGAAGCCGTTCTTGATGTTGCTGCGGAAGCCGGGTTCGGAAACGTCGGCGCCCCAGGCGATGGTGTAGCCGTTGTCAATGGCATAGTCGAAAATCTGCATCATCTCATCCAACGGCACGTTGTAGGACTGTCCCCAGCGCCAGTTGTCCTGGATTTCCAGCACGAACTTCTCATAGAAGGGGTGGTGGGTGTAGGATGTGATGGAGATATAGTCGTCAGCGTTGAGGCCCAAGGAGTTGTAGAAGGACATCGGGGTGTATTTCACGCCGTTGTAGGTGAACTCGGTGGGGTTCTTGCCCAAGTAGATTTCGTGGACGGCGGAAACGGCCTTCAGCCAAAGGGGTTGGCCGTTGGCATCGGTCTGCAGTTTCTTGTGCTCTTTCTTGGCGATGGCCTCCACGATGGCGTCGGTGATGTTGGAAAGCTCGCCGTGGTCAGAGAGGGTGTCACCGTAAGCGGCACCCGGGCGCATCTCGGCTTCCGGAACGAGACCGAAGGTCTTCATGCCGTAAATCACATCGTAGAAAGAACCGCCTTGGGAGAAGGAGACATCGCCGTGTGTGCGGACGGCGGCTTTGGCTCTGTCGTTGTAGGTGTTGGAGACGATGTACATTTCCGAAAGGTCGTACTCGCCCTTGCCCATGCGGAGCAGCTCAGATTCGATGAAGGCCAAGCCGGAGTAGCACCAGCATGTGCCGGCACGGTTCTGGTCTTTCACAGACGTGATGGGCAGCACTTTCGTGTTTTTGAAAATGTAACCTTCCTCTTCCGTCTTCTCTTTGTCCTGGGCGAAAGAGACATTGCTGACCAACAATGCGGCTGTTAGCAGTAATAAAGATAATTTTTTCATTTTTAATGGTGAAATTTAGTGATAAAATTAAAATGCAAAAATACAAAAATTAGTTGAAGTGACAGTCTTCAAGCCATTTTTCGATGAGGGCCTCCTGTTTTTCGCGGTCCTTCAGGTCTTCGGTAATTACCTTTTGGGCGATGTCGATGGAGAACTTGGCGATTTCGTTCTTGGCATCGGTGATGGCCTTCATTTTCTCGAAGTAGATGGCCTTCTTGGCGTCCTCGATCATGGCCTGGCTTTCGGCGGCGGCTTTCTGCTTGGCCTGGTCGTAGAGTTCGCCGCTCACCTTGCGGGCTTCGGCGAGGATGGCATCGCGTTCGGCCTTGGCCTCGACCATCATCGCCTCGTGCTTCTTGTTCAGCGACTGCATCTCTTCGTGGATCTTGGCGGCTTCGGTCAGCTGGTCGGCAATTTTCTGGTTGCGCGACGCGATGCCCTTGGTGATGAAGGGCCACGCGAACTTGGCCAGGATGAAGAACAGGATGCCGAATCCGATGAGCATCCAGAATATCAGTCCGAATGAGGGTTTTATCAATTCCATATATGTTTTATTTTTTGATTTACAAAGAAAAAGGAAGGTTTGGCACCAACCGTGCCGAAACCTTCCCGTTCATTACTTTGCGACAGCGATGAGCAAGCACACCACAGTGGCGAACAGGGCGACGCCCTCGACGAGAGCGGCCGCGATAATCATGTTCGTACGGATGTCGCCTGACACCTCGGGCTGGCGGGCGATGGCGGACATGGCGTCCTTGCCGATGTTACCCACGCCGATGCCGGCGCCGATGGCAGCGAGACCTGCGCCGATGCCAGCACCCAATTTTCCGATGCCGAGACCTGCGCCCGCCGCTTGCAACAAAGTTGTCAATAATACTGCTAAACTTGACATAATAGTTTGATATTTAAGTGATTAAAAGGGTTTACTAATTATTGTTAAATTCCAACCGCTTACGCTTCCACTACGGATGCTTTCTCTTCGTGTTCCTCGCCGATGGCCATGCCGATGTACATCGCACTGAGCAGCGTGAAGACGAACGCCTGGATGAACGCCACCAACAGCTCCATCAGACCCATGAAGATGTAGAAGAAGACGGAGACCGGTGAGACCGCCCAACCGATGGCCGGATTCATCTGCCCGAAGATGAAAATCAACGACACGAACGCCAAGGTGATGATGTGGCCGGCGGTGATGTTGGCGAAGAGTCGCACCATCAGCACGAACGGCTTCGTGAAGATGCCGATGGTCTCCACCAACGGCATGATCGGCAGCGGGAACTTCAGCCACCAAGGCACGCCCGGCGTGTTGAAGATGTCCTTCCAATACTCCTTGCCGGAGGAAAAGGTGGTCACGAAGAAGGTGATGAGCGCGAGAATGCCCGTCACGGCGATGTTGCCGGTGAGGTTCGCGCCGCCCGGGAAAATCGGGACGATGCCCAGCATGTTGTTCAGGAAGATGAAGAAGAACAGCGTGAGCAGATAAGGTGCGTATTTGTTGGAGTTTTTGCCCAACGACGGGGTGATGACTTCGTCCTGGATGAACACGACGACCGGCTCCACAAAGGCCTGCAGGCCGCTCGGTGCCTCGTCAGGGTGTTGTTTGTAGCGCTTCGCCACCGTCAGGAAAATGCACGCTATCAGAATGATGGAGATGAGCAGGGCGCAGACGTTCTTGGTGATGGAGATGTCCCACTTGCAGACGTGGTTCGGATAAACCGCACCCTCTTCAAGGTGACCGGTGTAGTCGGCATAGTCGCCCTCCAGCTTCACGATGCGGCCCTTGTTGTCGCCCCAGCCCATGGCATAGCCGTTGTAGGCGGCCTCGCCGTGGTGCAGCTTGTTCGACAGGAAGCAGACCGGGCGGCCTTCGTTGAACAGGATGACAGGTAGCGGAATAGTGACGCTCTTTTCGCCACTGCCGCAGATGTGCCAGCCGTAGCTGTCGATGACGTGCTCGATGATGAACGGACCGGCATCGAAGCCCTCCGCCTTTTCCGTGACATACGTGTCCGGCGAAATCGCCTCCGCGCTATTTTCCGCGGTCACCGTGTCGGTCTGCGCGAACGCATTTTGGCACGCAAAGACCGTCAACAGCGTGCAAAACAACACCGTCAAAATTCTGCCAATATTTTTATAACTCATAATTCTACAATTAGTTACACTAACTTAAAATGCCTTTTCCCACTTGTATGAAAAAGCCGCGCAATATACGATTTTTTGAGTTCGTCGCACACGAAATTTTCCGACACGGCACCTGGCGGGCTTCTAATTTGCGAGTGGAAGATGACATATTAATTTATGGCAAGATTTTTGTATCTTTGCCGCTTTGTTTTTAGAAAGAAAAAAAGAAACATATATGGCAAATTTTTTAACGAGACTATTTGGTACAAAGGCAGATAGGGATATGAAGGAACTTCAGCCGCTGCTCAAGAAGACGCTGGCGGCCTACGAAACCATCAAAAATCTCTCCATTGACGACTTACGACATAAAACCGTGGAATTCCGCGAGAAAATCCGCACGGCGACACAAAAAGAGGAAGACCGTTTAGCAGAGCTGAGACAGGATCTGGAGGCCAACTACGACCTTCCCGTCGCTGAAAAGGAGGAGAAATACAGGGAAATCGAGAAATTGGAGGACAAGGTGTATGCCACCACGCAGGACATTCTCAACGAGATTCTGCCGGAGGCCTTCTCCGTGATGAAGGAGACCGCCCGCCGCTTCAAGGAGAACGAGACCCTCACCGTGACGGCCACACAGCACGACCGCGACCTGGCCGCCAAGCGCGAGTGCGTCACCATTGACGGTGACAAGGCCATTTATCAGAACCGCTGGATGGCCGGCGGCAACATGATCCAGTGGGACATGTGCCACTACGACGTGCAGCTCATCGGCGGCATGGTGCTCCACCAGGGCAAAATCGCCGAAATGGCCACCGGCGAGGGCAAGACGCTCGTCGCCACCCTGCCCGTCTATCTCAACGCGCTGCCCGGAAAGGGCGTCCATGTGGTCACCGTCAACGACTACCTCGCCAAGCGTGACTCCGAATGGATGGGGCTGCTCTACGAATTCCTCGGCCTCACCGTCGATTGCATCGACAAGTACGAGCCCAACTCCGACGACCGCCGCCGCGCCTACAACGCCGACATCACCTACGGCACCAACAACGAGTTCGGCTTCGACTACCTGCGCGACAACATGGCCCGCAACGTGGGCGAGCTCGTACAGCGCCCCCACAACTATGCCATCGTCGATGAGGTGGACTCCGTGCTGATCGACGACGCCCGTACCCCGTTGATTATCTCCGGTCCCACGCCCAAGGGCGACCAACAGGCTTTCGACCAGTACAAGCCCATCGTGCAAAAGCTGTACGAGGCGCAGCGCACCTACGTGGCGCACATCCTCACCGAAGCCAAGAAGATGCTGGCCGCGAACCCCGACCCGAAGCCGACGGACGAGGCCGCCCAGCTGTTGCTCCGCGCCCACCGCGGCCTTCCGAAAAACAAGGCTCTCATCAAGTTCCTCAGCGAACCCGGCATGAAACAGGTGCTGCAGCGCACCGAATCTTTCTACATGCAGGACCAGAACCGCAACATGCACATCATAGACGACGAACTCTATTTCGTTATCGAAGAGAAGCTGAACACCGTCGATATCATGGACAAAGGTATCGACCTCATCAGCAAGGACGCCGACGAAGCCAAGATGTTCATCATGCCCGATGTGGGCGCCCAAATCGCCGAACTGGAGAAGGAGAACCTTGAACCCGCCGAGAAACTGGCCCGCAAGGAGGAAATCTACAACAACTACGCTGTCGCTTCCGACCGCATCCATACCGTGCATCAGCTTTTGAAAGCCTACACCATGTTCGACCGTGACGTGGAATACGTCATCATCGACAACAAGGTGAAAATCGTGGATGAACAGACCGGCCGTATCATGGAGGGCCGCCGCTACTCCGACGGACTGCACCAGGCCA
>CAMVBK010000100.1:0-6419 GCA_947165685.1 uncultured Bacteroidales bacterium
TTGTTTGATAATTTTGATTAATAACACGTCCCAATTTTAACGGGACACTAGTGGGGTGTACAGATAAGATTCTGCCTCTGAATAATGCCATCATTCATCATTCAAGACACTCTCCTCGTTCATATCCGGCAACAGTGCAGCCGCCTGGTCCGTCGGCAGAGCCTCGACCTCCCGAAGTTTGCGCTTGATGGCTTTGGTTCGGGTGCCCTGAAGCTGCTCGATGGTCGCGGAAGCGGAGTCGATGTTCTTCTTGGCCTTCTCAAGGAGGTCGCCGAATTTGGAAAACTCCGTCTTGACCGCGCCCAACGTGGTCCAGACATCGTTGCTACGTTTCTCGATGGCCAACGTGCGGAAGCCCATCTGCAGACTGCTGAGCAAGGCGCCCAATGTGGTGGGTCCCGTGACGAGCACGTTCCATTTGTCCCTCAGTTCCTGCGTAAGTTTCGAACGGCGGATGACCTCGGCGTAGATGTTCTCAACGGGTACAAACATGATGGCGAAATTGGTCGTGTCGGGGACGGATATGTACTTGGTGCTGATGTCCTTCGCCATGGCCAATATCGTGTTCTCAAACTGACTGGATTTCGATTTGATCGCCGCAGCGTCCCCCGTGTCTATGGCATCGACATACTGGTCATAGACATCCTTGGGGAACTTGGAGTCGACAGGCAGATACACCGAGCCGTGGGGATCATCCTTGCCGGGCAACTTGATGGCGAACTCCACGCGTTCCGAGCTGCCGGGCACGGTGGCCACATTCTCATCGTATTGCTCGGGAGCCAGCATCTGCTCCAACAACGCCTTGAGTTGCAGCTCCCCGAAATTGCCACGCACTTTGACATTGGTTAACGCGTTCTTCAAACCTCCGACATCGGAAGCGAGGTTCTTCATCTCGCCCAACCCCTTTTGGACGCTTTCGAGTTGCTCGCTGACTAATTTGAAAGACTGCCCAAGCCGGTCGTTCAGGGTCTTCTGCAACTTCTCGTCCACGGTGGCCCGCATCTCATCCAACCGTTTCTCTGTCGTTTGGATCAGGTCCGACTGCCGTTTGTCCATTTCGGCAAACCGTTCCTTCTGAGCCTCCACCATCTTTTCAGTGTTCTTCTCGAAGCCTTCCTGGAACTTCTCGGACATCGTGGTCAGCTTTTCCTCGACGATGGAACGCAGCGCATCAAGTTTAGTTTCCGTAGTCTTGATCAAGTCAGACTGGCGTTTCTCCATCTTCTCAAAACCGACATTCTGCGCCTCAACCGATTTGTCAGTGTTGGCATCGAATGTTTTGAAGAATTGCTCGAACGATTTTGTCAGCGTCGTGTTGGTGGTATCTTTCAAGGTTTCAAGTTTGGACTCCATGGTGTCTGCAAACACTTTGTTGCGCTTACCCATGTCATCGAAGCCTTCCTTTTGGAAAGAATTGAGTTTAGTGACATTATCACCGAATGCGGTCTGAAAGTCCGTAAACACTTTCTGTGTCTCCTCTCGCTGGCTTTTGGAAGTTTCCGATGATTCTTTCCTTAACTGGCTCACATTTTCAGTGAATTCGGAACGTAATTTGTCCACCGTGCCGGAAATTTCTTCTCGCATCTTCCCAACGTTTCCCGACAGTTCGTCTCGCATCTTTCCCATGTTGTCTGACAGTTCTTCCCGAGTCTTCCCTACATTGTCCGATAGCTCTTTTCTAATTTTGTCAATGTTATCGGACAACTCTTGGCGGGCATTTCTGTTCTCCTCCGAGATTTTACTCTCCAAGCGGTCAAAGTCTTTTGATGAGACATCCGATGTGGTTTCTTGTCTGGAGAAAACCTTGACCATCAAAATGATGGTACAGATAGTGCAGATCACTATCAATGCTAAAATGATGTATATGAATGTATTCATAACGAAGAATTGATTTAGGTTTGATAAAGGATTTTGTTGACTTGTGTATTCCGTTGAATTTGAACTACTTTTTGCCGAACATATCTCCGGGGTTCTTACCAATTAAAGCACCACCAACGGCTTCCAGAAGCCAGCCGAAACAACCAATGAGAATGTATAAAATCATAACTCCAAAATTTTGATGAATAATAACGTTGATTTTCGGCGGCAAAATTACAACTGATAGGTTCAGTCATGTTGAACCTATCCAATTCTTAAAATAGACACGTAAGAATTACGCAATCACCCCATGTAGCTTCTCCACATACCGCCTTATTGAAACAAGGTTGTTGCCGAAAACAGTGTGGAGATCCACGCCTCGGAAGTTCTCATCGGTGAGAAGCGTTTCAGGAGTGATGTCGCCGTTTTCGCATACGTAACCTATGATTTGGTTGAGATATTCTTCCTGAAGGCTATTCAACACAATGTCGCTCAAAAATTCAGAATACTTTTCCTTAGCAATGCGTCTGTCTATGCCGATGATGGAGCGGATGAATGCTGCCACTCGGTCACCACAAATCATCTGTCCCTTCTTGACATAATCCTCATATTCCTCTTTGGTGCCGAGTTCCTGCCAACAGATGCGTTCCAACTCCACAATGTCGGCTGGAGTGAGTTGCTCCAAACGGTAGATTTTGTTTATTGCTTCACTGTCTCGGTGCTCTTTTAGATAGTCCAAAATGCGAGTGTGGTAGTCCGTCTCAAATTCAGGTTTCTCAACGCCCTCCTTTTCCTCCATTGTGTCGGAGATGTTGATGTAGAACGTCTCATGCTGCGAGCCCAATGTAACATATACGATACCCCTCAATTCTAACCTGACATCTTCCAACCGCTCAAGCGAAGCGGTATCCCAAAATGCGAAATTGCTAACCTCTATGATGATATCCATCTTCTCCATCACGGCGGGAATACTTGCCTTGCGCTGAAGCAGTTGGCCTATGTCGGAGACTTTTTTCTTGCTACGTCGGGCATTCACCTCTTTCGTAAGTTTGGAAAGTTCAATATGCAGCATCAATGCGTCGAACATCCGGCTCCCATTGTCGTCCTGTTCGTTGAGAATCATGGGCGCAATCTTTTGTTTCATGTCCAACGCATCCAGTTCAGAAAGATAGAGCCATTTTTGTCTCTGCTTGAATCTATCGACAACATCCAAGTGCTTTCGGACAGAAATATGCTTTTCATTCAGCTGATTCACCTGCTCATACAATTCGTCTTTCAAGCTGGTGCATAGTTCTTGTGCAAAGGTGTCCTGCTGGTATTTTTGATGTTGAAGAATCACCGCAATGTCGAGCATTAACCCGAAAAGGCGTTCCGACAGCGACATCGTGGGTTGGGGCTCGTGACCGTTGCTATTCTCGTTGAAGTACTCAAAGTTCTCACACCAGTCGAAGATGTAGAATTCCTTCTTATCGGTGCCATCTGCGAATATACCTGGACTAAGACGTGTTCCGCGCCCTATCATTTGGATGAATTTAATCTTGCTGTAAACGGGTTTGAAAAACACAAGGTTCAGAATATCAGGCACATCAATGCCCGTATCAAGCATATCCACCGAAACGACAATCTGCGGCATCTTCTCCCGCACCTTAAACTTGTCAATGATATCCTGTGCATAATTCACACTATAATCCACCAATTGACAAAAATCGCTGCCAAATCGGGGATAAAGTGCATAGAAACGATCTACGACCAACTGGGCATGCTTGTGGTCGTAAGCGAAGATGATGGTTTTGCCTAACTTGTCGCCGTTGTTCACTTTCAAACCATTGTTCATCAAATCCTGAATGACAATGTCAACGGTGGAAATATTGTAGATATAGTCGAAAAGCTCTTTCTTTTCAATATCGCGTGGGGTTTTGGTTTGGGGCAATCCCGTCTTCATTTCCGCACGCGCTTTCTCGTACTCCCAAGCCTGGTCCAACTGCTCTTTTTCATCGTCAGTCAAAGAGTCATACAAAATGCCTTCCCGCAGTCGTCGGGTGGTTCGTGAAATCGGATTATAGCCCACAAGCCAATGATCGTTTTCGGCCTCTGTTTGCGTGTAGGTGAAGTTGGGCTCGTTGCTCTCAAGCTGAAACAGGTCGAACGTACTGCGGTCAACCTCGTCGCGGGGCGTTGCAGTTAACCCCACCAAGAAACTGTCGAAATACTCAAAAATGGCCGTGTATTTCCTGAAAACGGAACGGTGCGCTTCATCAAGGATAATGAGGTCAAACCGACCGATAGAGAACTCCTTGTCCTCAGCATCAATGTAGTTGATCATCGTCTGGTAGGTGCTGAACATTAGTCGGGCGCTCCGACGGTTGTTTTCATCCTCGGGCTCAGTAAGTTTGCAAAAGGAGTAGTGGTTCAGATGTTCCCTGAAATTATCGTAGGCCTGTTTCACCAACGAGGTGCGATCGGCCAGAAACAGCACATTTTTCACCCATTGGTTACGCAATAGGACATCGCAGAGCGAGATGGCCACACGGGTCTTTCCTGTTCCCGTCGCCATTACAATCAACGCCCTTCTATGCATGTCGTTCAGGTGGTCGCAAACAGCACGGATGGCTCGCTTCTGATAGGCCCGGTTCGTGATGGAATCCTTGATGGCCAAATCTGTCATTTTCTTCCGTCCTCTGCGCGAAAGGATCAGTTCCAAATCGTTGATGGTATGGAAACCCATCACAGGACGAGGCGGATAGCCCAAGCCGTCGATAATTTTTGTGTGGAAGCCGTTGGTGTAATAGATAACGGGGCGGACACCGTATTGATTTTCCAGACAATCGGCATAAAGTTCCGCTTGGTGTTTGCCTCTTTTTTCGTCCACGCTGGTTCGTTTGGCCTCCACCACAGCCAGCGGCTTGCCGTCTTTGCCATAAAGCACATAATCGCAGTAACCCTCCTCTTTATTGTTGGGCATTCCTTCCACCCGAATCTCTATTCCGGCTTTAGCGGCAGCGGGCAGATTTTCTTGAGCGAGCACTTCCCATCCGGCTTCCGCCAGCAACAAGTCGATATACAGCCTGCGGGTTTCAGCCTCTGACAGACCGTTCGGAAACTCTTTCACCGGTTCTTTGGCGGTTAGCGCTGTTTTGTCAGCGGCTGCCACAAAAGTATCGCTGGCTTTCACCTCCACGTCGGCGGGAGTGAGCACAGGTTGCTCAGCCGTTTTGGGTATAAGATTCTTGTCAAAAGGATGAACTTCGTTGACTATCTTTAGCTTCAACAGAATGGCACCGACCACATTGTAGATGTTGAGCAGCGCAAAGAACGACTCTTTCTTCGTCACGCTCACCGTATGCGCAGCACGGTTGCCCACTTTGCGCACATAATGAACCGCCATCATCACGCGATCATCGTTGACAAACTCACGGAAAGGCTCACCTTCAATCAACTCAAACAAAGTGGCCCTTTCGGGTCGGTCAAAGCTTTTCAGATAATAGAGCGCATAAACGATGTATTCCAGTGCTTTTCGGGAATTGAGGGCACTGAAATCAGGTTTGCTGAGCTGATACTCTTCAGCCGCTGAACAGAAGGTGTAGAGGTCGTTCAGCCCCAAATCCTTTATGTAGTCGAAGTTGCGCATAATCTTATCTGAAATGTGCCTTTACGAACTCATACCAACTGCCAAATGTAGAAAGGTGTCCAGTTTCCTCATAACGTCTGATTAATTGCTGCAAGTACGCTTGCTGCTGAACAACTTCCGTATTCTTTTTCGAATAAGTCATATTTCGTTCCTCCAGCATCCTTTTAAGATAACGAAGATGAAACTTGGCCGTTGTGGTAAACTTGTTCTCATTCATATTGCCCATCTCTTCAGGGTTGTCACGCCCCACGTTGTAGTAACGGATAAAATCCAAATATTCAGAGTTTTGAGGATTGTCCTTGAACACATTTTGGTTTCCCAAGAACCACGTTTCCATGCACACTTTTTGTTCAAAAACGACCAGCTCGGCATCTTGCAAGATTGTACCACTGGATTGCAACTCGTCGTTAATACATTTCATGATATACTCCCTGGATTCCTCTTCTGTGTCAAGACAGACCAAGAGGTAATCGTATCGTGACCCGCCTTGGCTATTGATGGCATTAATGTCAAAGACTGCGTTTCTCACATGTGAAAAGATGGAAGGGATACCACCCCCACTGAAAAGATAGTAGTTGTTTTCGCCAACATCCCCAGCATCTTCGATACGCATATAGTTTGGGGCCAGTATGGAGAGCCATGCCGGATAGACCGACATTTCGGTCGTATCACCTTCAACAATGATATAGAAATTCATGTAGTGTATTTAGTTTCTGTTGAGTCCTGTTTTGTATTCCGGAGTTTGCAGCAACTGCATAAATGCTTCATGTTTCGAATGTTCGCCGATATGGAGTTCCTCTGCGGTATGCACATGCACATCGCTTCCGTTACGCGTGAGAATCTTCCAATCCTTGACGGGAATGGCGTTGATGATATAGGGATGGTGGCTGGTCATCACCACTTGGATGTCCGCCTCAGGTTCCATAATTAGGTC
>CAMVBK010000101.1:0-6284 GCA_947165685.1 uncultured Bacteroidales bacterium
TTTCCGTCTTGGTTCTTCACCCGGACGCGATACAGATAGGTACCCTTCGCCAGCTTGTCCCCGTAGTCGTCAAGTCCGTCCCAAGAGATGCCCCGGCAGCGGTTGCCGTCCATGAACTGCGTATCGTAAAGCGTTCTGACGAGTTTTCCCGAAATGGTGTAGATGTTCACCTGAATGTCGAAAGTGCCGCCCGGCTGGTTGTGTTCGAAGAAAAAGTCGGTGTGCGTGGTGAAAGGGTTGGGGTAGTTTAGCACGTGACTCAGCTCGAATTTGTCCTCACTCACCACGCGGAATGTGATTTCTTGCTCGGAACTGTTGTTGTTGACATCCCAGGCGCGCACGGTGACCGAGTGCTCGCCGGGGGTGAGGTTCTGCAGCGGGTAGCGTACAACACCCCGGTTGAAGCTGTCCTTTTCGGTCTCGTAGTAGTCGTTCAGGATGATTTTGTTGCTGCTCTGGTCCAGTACAGCGGTAAGGTCGTGGCCGATTCCGTTGCCCGTGGTATTGATTCCGTAATTGTCGGAAATCTTGGCAATCAATACGGGGTCCGTGCCAGTGATGCCGCCATTGACAAAGTTCATGTCGTTCAGGTAAAGCTCGATGACCGGCTTCTCGTCATCCTGGATGCCGAGCGTGTCCATTCCGCCGATGACGAAATCCGTGAAAGCCCCGGCGGCATCGGCGCTTTCCGAACGGGCATAGTAACTGATTCGGCCGTTGCCGTAGCTGTAGTCGATGTCTTTCGGAACATAGAATGAAAAACGGAACCGGCCGTCTTTGACGCTGACATTGCCTTTGAAAAGCATGCTCTTTTGCACTTCGAACTCGAACGGGCTATAGTTGGGCGAGGGGTCGTTGTTCAGCGTGGAGACCGTCACTTTTTTGTCGTAAACCGATGGGAACAGCGTGCCGTTGAACCCTGTGAGGGTTTGCATGCCGGCATCCGTCACACGGCCGCTCACGGTGACTTTGGAAAGGGCGCGAATAGTGTCTGTGGTGGCTCCAGCCGCATGGAAATTGATGGAGTCGGTCACCACTTGGTATGCCGGGGCCGACAATTTTATGGACGGGTCGCCGAACGTGACGAACATGCACAGGTCGTTGCCTCTTCCGTTTTGCGGCGCCCCATACATGTTCTTGGCTCTCCGTTGCAGGTCGCACACGGAGGAGTATTCGCCGTTGGCATCTTTCTGGAACATCAGGTTGAAGAAGTGTCTTCCGAAAGTGTTGTTTGGAGCTGACCAGGCTTCCCTTGCCGCGGCGGTGACGGTGATGGCCCCCCCGTTGGGGTTGAAGAAGATAAGGTCGGACGGGGACTGGACCTGTCGGTCATAGTAGGCGAAAGTGCAGGAAAGCGAAATCATTCCAGGCATATTGAACTTGTTGCTCCACTTGTTGATGTCGGAGTTCTCGAGCACGCGCTCCGCCGCCCAGCCGTCTTTGCCGCTGTGACCGATATAGGTGTAGAACAGCGAACCCCGGTTCATGCGGTTGTTGATGTCCGTCACGGCGTCTGGGTATCTTTGGCCGCCTGCGTTGGAGATTTGCTGGTAGGCATCCAAATATATCTTGTCGAAATTGATGTTGGGGTTGGTGTTGGCCACGAATTTCGTGAAATAGTCGGCATTATAGATAAAGTCGTTGCCTTCTTCGTCGTCAGCCACAAAGGCCATCATGTTCCGCCAGTCCCCGAAATTGGAGATTTGGGCGGAATTTTCCTGTACAAGGTTCCGGCGCTCGGTGTAGCGTATGCTTTTGTCCACCGCGATGGTCGCCTGTGCGCTCGTGGTACAGGGGAACCGTCCAATGGCGAGGTCATAAAGCCCGTTGCCATTGAACCCTTCGTTCTCGTCCAACAGCCCCAGCGCGTCGTCGCCCGTATATTGGCTGCGGATTTCAGAAATATATCTGTATTGGGGAGAACTGAGGTCTCCTATATATTCAATATTGTATTGGAAGTTAGGCACATAGAGCTTGGTTCCTTGGGCAAGGCCGCGGAAGTCGTAGCTGGGGCGTCCGAACAGCAGGAGGTATTTTGGATACTCCTTGCCGGTACGGTCGTAAATCATCCTCATGTAGTCGCGGATGGCGATGGGATCCTGCGATCCGCTGGAGAATTCATTGTAGATTTGTTGCGGGGTGACCACTTTGACGGACAATCCGTCGTTTTCGGCGCGGAACTGCGCCAATCGGTTTGCCTGGCTCACGAAGTCAGGGTGCGTGACGATGACCATGTCAACTGCTCCTGTGCCATGCAGGTTCTGGTTGGCGACGGAGGACAGCGGAGTGACGGATTTATAAACGCTCCCGTCGAAAAGGATGAACTCCCGAAGTCCGTCGGTTTCCGATTTGAAGTGCGTGCCTTGTCCGTCGGAAGCGAGGGCGATGCGGACAGCCTGCGCAGGGTCGGTGACATCCCACACGGAGGCGGTGGTCGAAACCCCTTGGAGGTTAAAACGGGTGATATTTCCCGCGCCTGCCGACGAAAGGTTCCGGAAACTTGTCTGCCCGTTGTGCAACCCAATGGTGCACGGCACTTCCACCTCAATCCAGTCTAAATAGCCGACTGCGGAAGTGGTGGGCTTGTTGTATGTCAGGGATATCCTGAGATCTCTCGAAGAGGTGTTGAACGGCAGGTCGCCAGTCGTCAGGCATGCTTGGGTGGATCCGCTCACCATTTTCAAGATGATGTTGCCAAGGTTGTTTTGGTTCAAGGCGACTTGGAACGCGGAAGAGGACGGTGCGGTGGACGCGGTGCGGACGGAGACGCGGCCGGAGCCGGTGGGTGTGCCGGGCAGCTGGAAGGCATAGCTCCTGTTTAAGGTGATGTCATAGCGGTCCCCTAACCAGGTTTTCCCGGATTCGTTCAGATTGGAGATGTCTTCTTCGTAGAAATCGAAGAAAGTGAAGTCTTGCACAGTGAGGTTGGCATTCAGACTTTCGTTGTTGACGGTTGGGATGCGTTTTTTTTCTCCGACTCCGGGTGTTTGGGTGACAAAGTAATAGGAAGCATTTGAATAGATGTTGAAGGCGTGAGCGAATTGCCGGTTGGCGGTGTCATAGGAGATCCGGTGCGGTGAAAGACCGTAGAACAGGAAGAAGTCGCCGTCGTCGAAAGTGCCGTCCCCGCCGTCGTGCATCTGGATGGGAAGTTCCTGCAGGTCATCGGGCCGGGGTGCGGAGTTGCTCTCCGGGAGCATCATGCCGCCGTTGCCGAAGACGGCTATCTGGGCGGATGAAATCGGGGTTGACATCCCGGTTGCGATGAGGTCCGAATGGGTCACTTTGTAGATGCCGGTCTCCGTGAGGGAGAATTGGTGCCATTTCCCGGAGGCGAGCACCGACCGCGCGGCATATTCCTTCACGCCTTTCGACTGGAGCGGTTTTTTGCCCTCGATGCGTAGGGAAACGGACACGAGCCGCTGGAAGTGCCCGGGCGAGGTCTCAACAATCGGAATGAACGACAGTTGCGTGTATGCCTGGCGGCGGTCGTATGCAGAGCTGACTTGGTAGTCAATGTTTTTCTGATGGAAGTCGGAAGGGATCAGCTGACATTCTGATGAAGTCATCTCCTCGAAATGCTGTTCCAACACCGTGACACGGTATTCCGAAAAAAAACTGCCGGACGGTATGTTTTCGGAATAGGAGGGAAGCTGGTGAAAATCGGACCCGTAGTGGGCATTTTCGAAGAAAAGGAAGGACTGTTTCTCATCGTTGGAAAAGGTGTGGACAACAGGTTCCTGCCATTGGAGAGAAATTTTTTTTTGGATTGTTTGTGCCTGAATATCAGTTATTTGAAAAAAAAGTATGCTAAAAAGTAAAAATCTGACCCAAGTTTTTTTTGCCATTACTCGTTTTATTATTGTAAACACAATTTTCTTAACGAAAATGCGTTTGGATTATTGCAGAAAAAATGTAACAAAATCAGGGTTGGAGCGTTTAATAATTTTGTATCTTTGCCCGCTATAAATAAAACGATATGAATAAACGAGTTGCTATCATAGTCACCATCGTATTGGCCTTTGCAGGATTGCGTTTGCAAGCGCAGGATGCTCTTTTTTCGCAGTATTATGCCAATCCGCTGTATCTGAATCCGGCTTTTGCGGGCACGAATGTCTGTCCCCGTCTGGCATTCCATTTCCGTGACCAGTGGCCTTCCGCTCCGGGAACGTTCATGACTTTTTCGGCTTCTTACGATGAACATTTCGATAAACTCTCCGGCGGTGTCGGTGTGCTTCTTCTTGGCGACCGTGCGGGTGAGGGCGGCATCATCAACACCTATAACGCAAGCGTCATGTATTCCTTCAAGTTGAAGGTTTCCAAGAAGTTCAACCTCCGATTCGCTTTGCAGGCAACGTATGAGAACCGCCATCTGAATTGGGACAAACTGGTCTTTGGCGACATGATCGACCCGAAATACGGTGTGGTCTATCAAACTTCTGAATTGCCGCCCGCCCAGTTGACCATCCACTCTTTCGACATGGCTGCGGGTATCTTGGGTTATACACCGCATGTCTATTTCGGCGTGGCCGCTCATCATATCGTGCCTATCATCGGTGCCAAGGGCTTCATCTCCAATGGTCTTGGTCCTTACGACTACCGTCCCGTGAAATGGACCGCCCATGTTGGCGCGAACTTCGACCTCAAACGCAAGAGCAAGAAAGAAACCTCTTTCGGGGACATCTCCATCAGCCCGAATTTCATCTATCAACACCAACAGAATTTCAATTACTTCAGCGAGGGATTTTATCTGAATTTCTATCCGTTCACTCTCGGTATGTGGCTGCGCCACGGCTTGACCTACAAAGGCGAACAGTTCGTGGGTGTCGATACCCTCGGGAACCCCGTCACTCAGCCGATTTCCTATCATAACATGGATGCATTTATCGTGATGTTCGGTGTGGAGTACGAATGGTTCAAAGTGGCGTATTCTTACGATGCCACCATCGGAAAGTTGGCCAATGCCACGGGCGGTGCCCACGAGGTGTCCCTCCAGTTCATGCTGCCGTGTCCCAACAAACGCAAGGCGTTGAAAGATCTGCCGTGCCCCTCTTTCTAATCGAAAATACTATTTCTTGAAAGTTATCGTTGATTATTACATCGCAGAAAAATAATAAAAAACAATGAATACAGCAAAAAAATTATTCGGATTGTTCACCATCGCAGCATTGCTGTTAGGGATGACATCCTGCAAGAAACAGAAATCCGCCACCACAGGCTGGAACTATAACGATGCCAAGAATGGTGGTTTCGAGGTGGCTCCGTTCGAGGAACAGGCCACCGGTCCTGGACTCGTGTTCATCGAAGGCGGTTCCTTCGTGATGGGACAGATGGAGGAAGATGTGATGAAAGATTGGAACAACAATCCTCGTCGCGTTTCCGTGGCCTCTTTCTACATGGATGAATGCGAAATCGCCAATGTGGACTACTTGGAGTATCTTTATTGGCTGGAACGCGTTTTCGTTCCGCAGGATCTGAAGGTGGTTTATGACAACGCCATGCCTGACGAGGCTGTCTGGCGCGATCGCTTGGGATACAACGAGCCCCAGGTGGAATATTATTTCCGCCATCCGGCGTTTCGTTATTATCCTGTCGTGGGTGTGAACTGGCTGCAGGCCACCAACTATGCAGCCTGGCGTACCGACCGCGTGAATGAGCAGATTCTGGTTGACCGCGGTTACATTGAATTTGCAGAAACCCCCTCCGCCGAGGGCTACTTCAACACCGATGCTTACTTGACTTACGAATCATACGAGGCAGAAGGACAGAAACGTCTCCGTTACATCTCCAGCGGTGAGTACCGTAATGTGAAGATGGAAGACGGTATCCTCTTGCCGAAATACCGCCTGCCCACTGAGGCGGAATGGGAATATGCCGCCTACGCAACCGTCGGCAACACCCTGAACGAGCGAGTGCTGGAACGCAAAGTATATCCTTGGAACGGTCAGCAGTTGCGTACGGAGGATAAGAAATACTACGGTGATTTCATGACGGATGTGCGTCGTGGTCGCGGTGACTATATGGGTGTCGCCAGCGCCTTGAACGACGGCGGCTTCTACACCAAGGAGGTGAAGTCCGACTGGCCGAATGACTACGGTTTGTACCACATGGGCGGTAACGTCTCCGAGTGGGTGATGGATGTCTATAGACAGTCTTCCCACGACGATGTGACGGAATATAACCCGTTCCGTGGTAACTATTTTGAAACCAAGAAGCTGTTGGAAGATGGAACCGTTGCCGAACGCGACAGTGTGGGTAAAATCCCGATGGTGCCGGTTTCCGAC
>CAMVBK010000102.1:0-6172 GCA_947165685.1 uncultured Bacteroidales bacterium
GTGTAGGAACCGCACTCGGAGACAGTAACCGCCTGATGTACCGGGTTGTGGATGGTCAGGTGCAGGGTGTCGACCTGTATGCAGCCGTTCGCATCGGCGTGGCTGTGGGTGTAGTCACCCGAAACGGTGTAGGTCTGTCCGTCGCCGTCAGCCCAAGTGTAGGAACCGCACTCGGAGACAGTAACCGCCTGATGCGCCGGGTTGTGGATGGTCAGGTGCAGCGTCACCACCGAGTCGCAACCCGCCGCATTCACCAGTGTGTCATGATACACCCCGCTCTCCGTGTAGGTCTGCCCGTTCCACTCGTAACTGTCGCAAGCGATGGCTTCAACAATATCAGCCACCGAGGGCTGGCTCACCGTCACAAACACACTGTCCGCATTCGCGCAACCATCCAACGTGGTCACCGTGTAGGTGTACCAGCCCGTGGACGCAGGAACCACCGCGACACTCTCCAACTCCGAGAACACCCCCGACGCGTCGCTCCACTGTCCTTCGCACTCCACCACCTCGTCGCGGAGGATCTGCACATAGTCAATGATAGCACGTTTCTCTTGATTGGTGCCCGCCACGGTCTCTATGGTGATGGTCGAATGGGCCGTGGCCATTCCGAACGTGTAGGTATATTCCGCGAAAGAAGTGTTTCCTGGAATAGTAAACGTATGGTTTTCAGCATTATCCACCGTCACTTTCAAAGAAGAATTCTTCTCGTTAAACCATCCTTTTGCGATGATTCTTATAGTGAAAGGGCCTGACAAGTCCAACGTATGGGTGCTAAGCGTTCCAAAACTGCTGCTTGAGCCCAATTTCACAGCACCTCCAGCAGAATACAACTTTTCCCCCGACACAAACAACCCTCCTAAACTGAGATCTTGTTCGTTACTCAAGAATGGCAAACCACTTGAGAAATCAATATTATTAGGTCCATTGAAATTGTCACTATTACCTAATGTGAGTCCATTGAAATCCTCTTCTGCTACGACATTCCCGCCTACAGGCACGCACTCCTCTACCACAGCCATTAGCATCACCGTGTCACCCGCACACACACTCGCAGGGACGGGATCCGTAATAATCTGTATGTCAGGGCTACCCGTTATCGTCAGATGCAGCGTCACCACGCTATCGCAGCCGTTGGCGGCCGTGAACGTCATTGTGTAGTCTCCTGTCTGCGTGAACGTCTGGCCGTTCCAGTCGTAGCTGTCGCAGGCGGTGGCTTCGACAAGCTCAGCCACCGGGTCGTGGATGGTCAGGTGCAACGTGTCCGAACCCTCACACCAATCTTCAGTAAGGTATGTTCTGACCCACGTTCCACTGTCGCTGATATCCGACGAGGCTCCCGACTGGTACGTGTAGTAATAGTCACTGTTTTCCGTCCAGACATAATGGCCGCAAGCCTCCACCGTGTCGGAAGAGTTCGCTGCCTGCAATTCCAACACTAAAGTGTCAATCTGTCCGCAACCCGACGAACCCGGATACTCGTACGTATAGATCCCCGACTGCGTGTAAGTATGACCATGCCATATATATTCTGAATAACAGCCACTTACCGTTTTCACGCTCCCAGTGGAATGGTTGACGGTCAGGTGCAGCGTCACCACACTGTCGCAGCCCGCTGCCGTGGTGAGGGTCTGCGTATATACGCCGGATTCCAGGTAAGGGATGCCGTTCCAGACATAGGAGTTGCAGGCGGTGGCTTCGACAGTCTTCGCTACAGGGTGGTTGACCGTCAAGTGGAGGGTCACCACCGAGTCGCAACCGTTGGCGGCGGTGAAGGCAGCCGTATAGTCGCCGGACTGCGTATAGGTATTGTCGTTCCAGGTGTAGCTGTCGCAGGCGACGGCCTCGACAACCTCAGCCGCCGAATTGCGGATGGTCAGATGCAGGACGACCACCGAGTCGCAGCCGGCCGCGTTGGTCAGGGTGTCGCGATAGTCGCCGGAGGACGTATAGGTTGTACCATGCCATTGGAACGCGTCGCAGCGCGAAACCGTCGTGTCGGTAGGGACGGACGGCAAGCCGTCGGTGACGAGCAATACCTCGGCGGTGTCGTGAAAGGAGCCGCAGCAGATGACATAGCGAAAGGTCTGCTCGCCGACGTAGTCGGGCGCGAGCGTCACGGCGACGGCGTTTCCCACGACCATGGCCGTGCCGTGCGGAGGCTGCTGCAGGATTTCCGGCACGACGGAGGCACATGCCGGCGCAAGGGTGTCGTTGGCAAGCACGAAAACCGTTTCCACGGCACCAGCGCAGGCCGTCAGCGTGTCTGGCACCGCCGTCACGGGCGAAATCACCGTCACCGTCACCGAGTCCTCACATGGATCCACCGGCCTGAAAAAGATGTCGTCGATGGCGAAGTCGTTGCCATGACCACCACCCCCACCCTGATTGTGGCCGATATTTTGGATGGATAAAACCGCTGTCGTATGCTCACCGCTGTTCCATGTCGCATTATGTAGCTCCCATAAGCCTGTCGTATTTGACGTCGGGAAAGAGGACAACACCACCTCCCCATTGATACAAAGCTGGAATCGGGCTAAATATTGGCTTTCCTGCGAAATCCCTGACGCGATTAAAGCAAACCACGCCCCAAAATCATAAGTCGTGTTCGGGGTCACACTTACGGTGACGCTCCAAGCCGTGACGGTGGAACTTGAGTTCACTCCGTTTACAAACATGCAATGCCCATTCCCATCCTGAAAAGTATGGTCCACGCAGGGGTGATTGTCGAAATTCTGATGGACATTCGATGAACTCGTGCTAATGGAGTACGTGCTGGTATAGAAAATGCTACTCGAATTATAGCTATAGTCCGAACTGAACCCCGTGTTCCCGCTCTCGAAGTCGCCGTTGACCACGAGATTGTAGGAGCCGATGAGGTGGTAGGTGGTGGTCTGCGGAGGGGTGACAGTCTGCGTGAGGGCGGACGGGTCGGCAAAGGCGGAAGCAGGCTCCCAGTGTGCGCCCGCCGTGCCGGGGGCGGCCTGCAGTTGCACCGACTCGCCCGCCACAATCGTCGTGTCGTGCGTGAGAATCATCCCCCCGCACGGCGACTGCGACCAGCCCGACAGCGACAACAGGCAACCTAACAGCAACAACCCTATCCTTCGGAAAGCCATCATCGAATTTTTCTCATTTCTTTCATTGCACACCCTGTCCTCCTCTTACACACCCCTTGTATATGGAGAAGGGGTTCTTGCGAGCCCCTTCTTGAAATCACGGCACGAATGCCATGCCGCTAACTGTTGCGCACACAACGGACGGAACGTCCGAAGGCCTTACTTGAGTACGTCCTGTACACGCCAGTTTTACCTACTTCAATCTGCTCATAGTAAGCATCTGCGTTTGAAGAAGACCCCGCTGTCCAAAAAGAGGCGCTCTGCAGGAACCATTGGATATGACTGCTCGAACTGCCATCCGTCGTTGCTGCAGAAGTTTCTCTTCTTCCAGTACACAAGGCCGAAAATCTCGACTCATTACGGTTTGACGCACTCTTATATCCTGGAGTGTTTGTCGTAGTATTGCTCTTCCATTCGTCACCTGCCACCAATTTGACCGTTCCGTTTCCAGTGTAATTACTACTTGTACTCGTTCCTATCGTGTTTGAGTACAACACCTGCCACTCATCACGTTTCGGGATATGCCAACCTTCCGGACAAATGCCACGGCGATCAGTTGGCGAAATGCTTTTGTCTCCAGTTGTATCCATAGCCGCATCCCAATTATACAGATAACCAAAACGTCGCACTTCGGGATGGAAATTGTTCTCATAAAAATATGGAGTGCTGGTGCTACCCGTGCTTATTGATGTCGCTGTGCCTAATCTCCCGTTCGGAGTTGTGGTGCACCGCATATTCTCCTTGAGCCAACACTGGCTGCCAATCTGCACCACGTCGTACCAGTTGCCCTGGTGGTCTTGCACGGAATCGACCACGGTGCCCACACCCGACTCGCTGGCATAGAGGTCGCCGTTCACCGTGCAGGAAGTGTGCAGCAGCTCCACCGTCTGAGTGGCCACGCAGCCCTCGCTGTTGGTCATCTCCACCGTGTAGGTGCCCTTCAGGAAAGAGATGTCCGTGTTGGCCGTTTTGTAATTTCCGACCAGCTCGCCCTTAGCGTTGTACCAGGAGGCGGTGCTCACGTTGCTCACCGCCGTGATGGTCGATTTGTCAAGGTTGTAGGTGGACGTGTTGTTCTGGGAAGTGAAACTGATGACCGGCACCGCGCTCGGCACCGTCACCATGGTCTGCACCGTGTCGGAAATCTCGGCATTGGGGCGGGATATCGTGCAAACCACCTCGTGGGTGGCCGCCGTGCCGGTATAGGTCATCTCCATGGTGGATTCCGTTGCACCGCTTTGCGCACTGCCATCCACCTTCCAAACGATAGCGTATCGGCTCAGATCGTCGCCCACCAACGCGGCGGTGTAGGTCACCTTAGCTGTGCTGCCGCTCGCGATGCAGAGGCTCTCGTGCGTGGAGCTCACGGTCAGCGTCGGCCACACGGCCTCGCGGGTGGAGTCGGCCTCTGCAACCAGTTCATCCATGGCGTTCCGCTGCGCATCCTGCTGCGCCTTCAACGCATTGAGACGTTCGGCGATGCCGTTGACCTTGGCCATCAACTGACAATAGTTCAAGCTGTCACAGTCGGCATTGCTTATAAACCCGGCATCATTATCGAAGGCGGCAAGTGTGGGCTTGTCGCTCAAATCAATATAGCTTCCGGTACCTGCCACCCGTTTCAGTCCACGGGTGCTATAAAAACGCTGCATTTTGGTACTGTCGGCGACGTTCGTGCGCAACGTATTCGCAGCGGCATGGATCTGACCGTTCACGCAGGTCTTCACACTGTCGCAGACGTTCGCGTTGAAAGTGTTCACGCGGCTTTGGAGGTCTCCGAGGTCGCCCGCCACACCGTCAATCATGCCGGTCAAGGCTGTGGTGACGGCCACACGCCGGTTCTCCGTCGCAAGGCTGTCGTCGTGCAGTAGCTGCCGGAGTTCCGTGCTGTCGGCACGCCATTCCCCGGCCACGGCCGCACTGTCGGTGCGGAGCTGGTTGGTGAGGGCGACGCTGTCCTGCCGCAGTTTGGCAAGCAGGGCGGTGCTGTCGGCCACGAGTTTGGCCTGCAAGGCGGCATTTGATCGGGAATATGCCGGGGCGACATCCTGCTGTAGCCGCTGTCCCGCGTGCACGCGCAAAGCCTCCCGGTTGGCGTTCTTCTTGGCGGTCAACGTGGCGCTGTCGGCGGCGGTGCGTGCGGTGAGGACACGCACGGCCTCGCCCATCCGGTCGCGCAGCAGGCTGCTGTCGGCGGCAATGAGGGCGGCGAGGTCGCTGCTGTCGGCACGAAGCTGCGCAGCCAAGGCGGCACTGTCGGCTTTCATTTTCGCGGCAAGTTCGTCATGAACGGCCGCAGCCTCCCCACGGAGGGTTTGGGCGGTGTCGTGAAGGGCGGCCTTCAATGCCTCCTCCTTGAGGTACTGGCCGAGGGTGTTGTCCAACTGCCCAGGGGTCACGAAGTTGCCTAAGACGGCGGCCTGCGGGTTGAGTTCGGAGGCATAGCGCGCGGACGGCACAGCGCCCACGGCGACGGTGTCGGTGAGCGTGAGGTTGCCCACGGAGGCCTGCACCCTGAACCAGGCGCGGCTCCACGGGATGTTCTCCCAGCTGCCCGCTTCGGGCGTGCCGCCACCTACGAGGATGGAGAGCAGACCGTTCTGGTTGGTGGTGGCGTTGTGCTGCTCGCGATAGGCCAGCGCGTCGGCGGCGTCATAGACCTCCACGGTGACGCTCACGGCGGTGTTCCGCACCAACTCGTTGCCACCGTCACGCACCACGGCCTGATAGCTGATGCGCCCGCCCTGGGCGAAGGCCATCCCCGCCCAGCCTAACAACATGATGAAAATCCATAAATGCTTTTTCATATCGTTTTTCTCTTATTTGCTTTGAACTTGGATTGTTGAGCTTAGAGCTTTGAACTTTGAGCTTTGAGCTTTGAACTTTGACTATGAGTTGCGGACGCAGCGGACGGAGCGGCCACAACTCTTGTAATAATTGTCTCCCTTATTCCACACTCTGTCATCATTGTAATCTAACCCGCAAGCACGCCACGGACTATATTGACTACCGCTTGTGGATGAATAAAAAGTAGCAGTTCCATTTGCTCCAGT
>CAMVBK010000103.1:0-6005 GCA_947165685.1 uncultured Bacteroidales bacterium
AACTTGAAACCTGAAACTTGAAACCTGAAACTTGAAACCTGAAACTTGAAACCTGAAACTATAGTTATGTCGCGATTGTTTTGCGTGGCGGCGGTGGTGGCGTTCTGTGGCCTGGCATGGTCGCAGAACGCCCCGAAGCCGTATGGTCCCGTGCCGACGGCCGCGCAGGTGGCCTGGCAGCGCATGGAGATGAACATGTTCTGCCATTTCGGCCCCAACACCTTCACCGGCCTGGAGTGGGGCGAGGGCACGGAGGCGGCGGACATTTTCAACCCCACCGCCCTCGACTGCGGCCAGTGGGTCTCCGTGGCGAAGCAGGCCGGCTTCGGGGGCATCATCCTCACCGCCAAGCACCACGACGGCTTCTGCCTGTGGCCCAATCCGCAGAGCACGCACACGGTGCGCGAGAGCGCGTGGCGCAACGGTCAGGGCGATGTGCTGCGCGAGCTGTCGGATGCCTGCAAGAAGGGCGGCATGAAGTTCGGCATCTACATCTCCCCGTGGGACCGCAACGCGCCCACTTACGGTACGGATGCCTACAACAAGGTGTTCCTCAAGACGTTGCGGCACGCCCATACGAACTACGGCCCCATCTTCGAGCAGTGGTTCGACGGGGCCAACGGCGAGGGTCCGAATGGCAAGAGGCAGGTCTATGACTGGAAAAAGTTCAACGGGCAGACGAAAAGGCTGCAACCCAATGCAGTGATTTTCAGTGATGTGGGTCCGGGATGCCGCTGGGTCGGCAACGAAGAGGGAAGATGCGGGCGCACCTGCTGGTCGCGGCTCGATGTGAAGGGCTACGGCCCCGGTGCTGATGCCCCTTCGCAGGACACGCTCAACGCGGGCAACTACAATGGCGCGTGCTGGGTTCCCGCCGAGACGGACGTCTCCATCCGGCCGGGCTGGTTCTGGCGCGAGAGCGAGCACCCGAAAAGCGTGCAGGAACTGCTGGAAATCTATTACAACAGCGTGGGCCGCAATTCGTTGTTGCTGCTCAACGTGCCGCCCGACAACCGCGGCCTCATCCCCGCCGAGGACTCTCTCCGGCTGATGGAGTTCCGCGCCGCGCTGGACAGCATCTTCGCACACGATTTAGTGGTTGAAGCGGCGAAAGGTGAAGGATATTTCGGGATTTATGTGTCAAATGTCCGCAAAAGCAACCATAGGCACTGCCTTTGCTGGGATAACATCCCTGCTTATATGAAGGGGCATGAAAACAACTGTAATTCTTTTCGATATAGCCCATTCCATCTGATTGGAGACAACCATTACGATAACTATTGGGCCACCGACGATACGGCTACGACTGCTTGGGTGAAATTGATATTCGACGAGCCGCAGACCTTCAACCGCGTCATGCTGCAGGAGTACATCCCGCTGGGACAGCGCGTGGAGAAGTTCCATATTGAGGTGGAGGACGAGAACGGCAACTGGCGCACCATCGCCGAGGAGACCACTATCGGTTACAAGCGGATTGTGCTCACGGAGACCGTCACCACGAAGAAGGTGCGGGTCGTCATCGACCAAAGCCGAACCTGCATCGTGCTGAACCGTATCGGATTATTCATGGATAACATTCTGGATTAGGCGTAACTGCATTCCTGCGATTGGGTTAGAGACGCAATGCAGCCGTCTCTATGGGGTGGTCGTTTCGTCTCAGAACGGGATAAACCCGATACCTAACTTGAGCCCGAAACAGTAGGCACCGAGGATGCGGGAACGGGCGTAGTTGTCGTAATGCAGGGTGGGCTCCTCGTAATAGTAGGATGCTTTGTCTTTCATTTTGGTAAAAGCCACTTGGTAGCCGCCGAAAGTGGTGCCGAGGCTTGCGCCTAACGTGAGCTTGAGGCGGTTCAGCAGGATGAAATCGTAGCCGTATTCGAATTTCATGCCGAAAAGGCTGCCTTTGTTCTCGATGATTTCCTCGTAGGGGTCTGTCGTCCCGGTGACGATGCCCATCTGCAAGCCTTCGGTGTCCATCTTGTAGCGATAGAAGAAGCCGTCGAACTGGACTTTGAGGTAGTGGCCGAGCGGTGCGAAACGGTCGCCGAGATATTGCTTGTAGTAGGCGTTGAAGCCGTGTGCGATGACGTTGCCGCGGAGTTCGGCTTCACGCCAGTCGGTGCCCCCATAGTATTGGTGACCTACTCGAAGGCGGCAGTCTTTGCCTTTGAAGGGCGAGTTGTAGTAGTTGTAGCCCACGCCTACGGTTCCTTTTTTCCAAACCATCAGCTCGATGTTGGGGGAAAGGATGTAGTTGAGGCCGAGATAGCGCTGCGCCGCCTCCTCAATGTCCCATCCCGAGCTCACGGGGTTGGGGTTCAGCCACGCGGGCGAGAAAAACCCCTCCATATTGAGAATCACGTGATTGCCTAAGTAATTGTACATCTTTGGCTTCACGTAGTCTTCGACCTTCTGATACACATATCCGTTGATGTAGGCCTTGCGCATCACCTCGGAGTTGCTGTAGTGGTCGGAAACTTCTGTTTTGCCGTCCACCACGTCGATGACACGGAAGTTCACGTCCACGTCGTGCTGGCGGAGGCAGAGAACGCTGATGACTACGGGGATTGAATAGGGGAAAACAGGGGCAATCCAGGGCAAAGTGAGTTTGTTGCCGAAGAAACCGCGGCCGGGGGCGTCGGTCACATGCGCGAAGCAGAGTTTGCGGCTGCCTAAGTCGGCGGCGATGTCGTCGAGGTATTCGGAGGTGTGGCAGCGCATGTCGAGGCCGCCGGCATTGGTGAACTCGTCGTTCCACTGGCGCATTTTCACGAAGTTGTTGTACGCTTCGGTCTCGGGTTCTGAAAAGTCCATGCGGAGTGTTACCGGGGTGATGTGGTTGCGTTTGAGGGCGCGGCACATCAGTTTCTGTAGCTGCTCGGCATTGCGTTTGCTGGCGGCGGTGTTTGTGACGCGGCCGTTGTCGTTGTAGGTGAGATAGATGGGCGTGGCGACAAGCATCGATTTCTCATTGCCGATCTTGGCATCGGAAACCGCCTCCAAAACGGCCTGAATGTCGGCGTTCACCACCGCGTCGTTGACCCAGGCCTTGAAGAGCGAGTCGCTGTGGATGTCGGCCAGCATGTAGTTGACGGTCTTGAACTTCGGGTCGGGCAGCACTTTCGCACTCGTGTTCTGTTGTTTGATGCGGTCGTACTTTGAGTTGGCCGCTGCCGGGCGCGTGGTGTCGCCGCCCATTTGGGCGATTTCCTCCAGAGAGGTTCCCTGCGGGTAGTCGCAGAAATCGATGAACTTCATCTTGTTTTTCACGAAGATGTCTGCAATGAGGTCTTTGGCCACGTTTTGCAGGTATTCGTCCTCGGGGGCGGACTTCAGTGCGGCCCATGCCGCGCGCAGGGCCAACACGGCATATTCGTTGCGGTTCATCTTGGACAGGAAATAGTTGACCTGTTGCTGCTCGCCCTCCACCTCGCGGTAGGGCTCCAAGTACGAGCTGGTATGACCGTAACACTTGTGCTTAGAGGCTCCGTAGTAGGCGGTGGCTTTGGCACGGCTCAGGTAGTCGTTTCCGGGGAAACTCTGTTCCATCACATGGATGTTGTAGATGGCCTTGTCGTAGTCGTGACTGATGAGGAAACGGTCGATGCAGGCGAAGCGGGCCACGTTGCGCAGGCGCGTGAACTGCTCTTCGGGTTGTATGAAGCGTTTGCGGTTCTCATTGGAGAATTTGCTCGCCAGACTTTGGGCCAATGTGCGCCGTTTCTCCACGTTGGGGTGGGTGAGTAGCGTGTCGATCATGTTGGAACGGTCGGGGATGTTGGCGACCGTCTTCAGAAAGTAGTTGTCTGGAAAATGGTAGAAGTCGGTCTCCACCTCGCTGCGCAGGAACGGTATCTCGTCGAAGGGAAGGTCGGAGTAGAGCAGCACGTCGAAGAGGCCGTCGAGGATGTCGTAGCTGTAGGGCGAGTCTTTGTAGAACGTGGTGAGTCCGACGCGGTCGGCGGCGAACTCCTGCTCGCGGGAGAACTGGTGGTAGCGCATGTAGCGGCTCACCGCGTCCTTGTCTTTCCCCTTCGAGACGTTGTCTTTGTCGTGGCGCTCGCTGTAGTGGGCGATCTCGTGCGCCAGCACGAAGGCCAGTTCCGCCTCGTTGGTCACCTGCGCCAGCATCCCCATGGTCACCAGGATGGTGCCGTTCGGAAGCGAATAGGCGTTCACGATGGTGCTCTGCAAGATATAGACGTGGACTTCCTGCTGCAGTTGCGGGTGGTTCACCAACAGCTTCTCCTTGATGTTGTCGAGATACTGGTTCATCTCGCTGCCGTAGAGGATTCGGCCCTGCTGGAGCATTGAGACGAGAAACGGGCTGTATTCCTTGGCCGATTTTGGGGTGTTCGCGGCCTTCTTCAGGTCGGCGGGGAAGCTGCCCTGCGACTCTATCGGCGCGTAGTTGTTGACGGAAAGCTGCGGCTGGGCGAAAGTGGCCAGTGCAGAAAAAACTATGACCAACAGTATGATTCTCTTCATTATAACGTTTGTTTTATCGGTGCAAAAATATGTTTTTTTGGTTTACCAGGATGCTGGTTTTTTGCGGTTGTTGGGATACGAAATGGTCAGAATGCGTGCTTCAGTTTCGAAATCCGGTTCGAGACTTTATCCGACCGACATAAGCAGGATCGTTTTTCTCATTTTCTTTCGAGGACCTCTGATTTTACTGCTTTCGTGTTACACACAGTCTCTGCGAGGCCCGTTAAACAGAACCTGTTGGTGTGACGCTGCAAAATTAGCAATTATTCCACTTACGTAGGATGCAAATCTTCCGAAAGGTTGCAGTTTGTCGGCGACCTTTTTCCAAGCAGTTGGCCGATTTTTCTTTTGTTTGTTTGATAACATTCGCTTTTTCAGGCTGTTACCGCTTTTGAACATCCGAAAAAAAAACGTATTTTTGCCGATTGAAAAAATCAATGATATTTGACGATGAGCAGAGTGAGAATTTGGACATTAGTTGTCGTTTTAGTTGTTTGTAATTCAGTGAATTGTGCGTTCGCACAGAAGAACAAGGTCGATTATCCGCAAGCCGAGTGGTCGAAAGCGTCCGTCATCTTGATGCACACCCCCGGGCAGGAGCTCTTCGACGGGGTGATTCATCCGTCGGCAGGGCTTTTCGAAGACTATTTCGATGTGGAAAAGGCGGCGGCCGAGCACCGAAACTACATCAAGATGCTGCAGAAGAACGGCATCAAGGTTTATACCGTTCGGCAGATTTTAGAGGAGACGGGGATTGACAGCTTGCGTGTGTTGGCGGGCGAGCTGCTCCAGTACGACGTCTCTGCGTTGGACGATGACGCTGCGGTGGAGGCGGACCGTTACAAGAAGGAGGTGATCGCCAAGATGAGTCGCGCCGACCTGATCCGCTGTGTCCTGCTGCAACCCACGGTGGTGCTCTACAAGACGGGGCTGAACACGGGCTACGAGGCCCAGTACGTGCATAATCCGCTGATGAACCTCTATTTCACCCGCGACCAAAGCATCACCACCCCGCGCGGCCACGTGATCTGCAACATGAACTCCTCCCAGCGGGAACCCGAGTCCGACATCATTAGCCTGTGCTACGCGCACCTCGGCTTGCAGCCGATTCTGCGCATCCAGGACGAAGGACGCTTGGAGGGGGGCGACTACTTGCCCGCCGGCACCCTGTCGCTCATCGGCTGCGGTATGCGCACCAACGACGAGGGCATCCGGCAGATGATGGAGGCGGACGCTTTCGGCCACGACACCGTGGTGGTGGTCCGCGACCACAAGTTCTGGCAGATGCAGATGCACCTCGATACCTACTTCAACATCATTGATGAAGACCTGTGTACACTGACTTCCAGTCGGTTGAATGCGCAGAAAGATGATCCGGAGTACGTCACGTGCGATGTGTGGGCGCGCGCGCCTGGCACAAAGAAGTACACCCTCATGCAAAAGGATCGCTCTTTCGTGGAATTCCTGCAGGATCGTTTTGAGATTATCCCCATTGACAGCGAAGATGAGATGCA
>CAMVBK010000104.1:0-5781 GCA_947165685.1 uncultured Bacteroidales bacterium
TTTCCTCCCCAAGGGCAGGGAGATTAAGACCTTTGTATTCAGTATATTTCATCGATAAACGGATTTTTCCAAAAAACTGGCAAAGATACAAAAATTTAGGGATTGGGGTGCTATGAATCGTAGAGACGAAAAAATTTGCGTCTCCATTTGTGATTTTTTGTATTTTTGCACTCTAAAATTTTAAATTCAAAATGAAGACAAAAAAGTACAAATCCAAAGAAAAGCCCCTGCCCCAAGCGGAAGAGCCTGTCGCCACCTACAGTACGACGGCTGCCATCAGTAACGATGCTGTCATATCAAGTCTGACACCTGAATCTTCAGTTGAAAAACCGGAAGAGTTTGACGCTTGTTATGCCAAATTGAAAGCGGAAGCCGATGCAATTTTCGGTGTCAAGAAACGGATGACGGTGGATGAATATTTCGGAAAACTTCGTTACATGGTGAACGCGTATTATGACAACGTACAAGATCAGGATTGACGATTCCGCAGAGTCTGATTTAAGACATCTTTTCGACTTCCTCATCAACGTAATGTCACGCGATGGGGCAAATCGTTATATTGACATGATAACGAACGAGGTTCTTTCTCTGTCCATTTTAGCCAACGTATATTCTCCCAGCCAATATGCTGACATCCGCCGTTACCATCCCCAAGCCCGCCGCATGGTGTCGCACAACAAGCGGTGGGTCTATATCTTTCACATAGAGGATGACAGTGTTATAATTGACAGGATTCTCCCGGCAAAACTGATAACGAAATAGGGAAACTCCACCTCCTTTCAATACTCATAAACGAATGAGACGGAATCATCCAAGGGTTCCCCATTCAACGTGAACGTCTGGGTCTCCTTCACAGGATAGTTGTCCTCGTATTCGTAGCGGCTACGGGAGGAATAGGAAATGCTTCCTTTTTTGCTGGTGGAGGTTAGCACATTGTTCCTGTTACCGCAGAAACTGGCGGTGGTACCGAAGGCATACATGCCTAAAAAACCTTTGAAAGGATTCTCTTTGTTGTCGTAGGAGTATCGGGTCACCTCTTCCGCTGTTGAGAAGCCCGAGGTCCTCACCTTGGTGATGTTGTCGCCAGTCCAAGTCAGTTCCATAGTAAGTGTCTCCATCATATCACCCCCTTTGGTCTCTTTCATGCGATTTGCCACAAGATGCTCAATGTTGTCACAAACCTGGGGCAAAAGGAACTTTAACGGATTGATAAGGACTTTTTCATTCGTCAAATGATCATAATCAATGACAACCCTCACCTTTCCAACCTTACTCCCTTTATATTCAAAGGAATAGGTGACCAATGGTTCGTTATCATTATCCTGAAATACATCAATATGGTCAATCTTTTCCCCATCATAGCTGAACGTGGCATACGATGATTCATTGCGCATTGTAGTCAGACGATTGCCGTCATAATAAAACGAATTGGTGGTGGAAACAATTCCGTCCGAATAAAAATCTATGGAAGAGAGCAGGTCTCCGTTCCAGTTCCATACTTGTTGAAGATTCTGGACACCGTTTTCCACGAGGTATATCTTTTGGAGTTTCTTGGAAGGATTGAAAACACCGTCCTCACCCTGGTCCCTGTTACAGGCGGAGAACAAAGCCACAACAGCCATACAGAGGCAAAAAACAATACTCTTTTTCATAACCAATAATTTTTAATGTGAACGATGCCGCAAAGATACATTTTTCGATTCAAAAAATACCTCTTCCGAAATAAAAAATCATTATCGTAACAACATATAAATCAATCACTTACCCCTCCCCCCACGAAAGCATAAAAAATCGCACTTTTTTTGCAATTATTTTGGCGCAATTTCGTTATAAAATTAAAATATGTTCATTTAAAAACCCGAATTATGCAGAAGAGACATTTATCCCTTTTCGTGGCCACCCTCGCCACCCTTTTCTCTTTCCTTACTACCTCCGCCCAGGGCGAGTGGAAGTGGGCGCATTACTGGAGCGGGACAGGGGGGAATCCGACTCAGTATTATAATGACATAGTTAAGACATCCTTTGACGAAGAAGGTAACATATATGTTTTTGGTCAAATGGCTGGACAACTGACATTTAACGGTTCGCCATTGATGTTCATTAGCAACCCCCAGGTTTATGGTTCGACCAACAGGTCAAGCCTCTTGGCCAAATTTGACACTCTTGGCAATATGTTGTGGTACAAGGTGGTGAAAAGTAGTGAAAGTGTTCCCTGTTACCCATTTTGGATGGAGGTGAGGGATAACAAAGTCTATATTTCTGGTAATTTGTCTTTAGATTATGTAGAAAATACTGCGACAGTAAATGATGTTTGGCTATATTATTTTGACACCTTGATTACTGGACCACAGGTTCACGCCATACCTGTTGAACAACGACAACCTCCATATAAAACGGGCAGATATACTTATTTTGCCACTTTTGATTTGGACGGCAATCTGCTTGACAATCATTTTGTTACAACATTTTCAAGAGAAATTTCTATAGGAGGTGTGCGTGGAGAATTTGGATTATGTCAAGCTGGATGGGGGTACTCTCCCTTTCATGTTGACAGAGACGGCAACACTTTCGTATATACAAAACTTTCATACGGTGGTTTGGAAGGTGATCCGTACACTTTAATAGTGGATGGGGACACAAATAACAAATATGACATTTTTTTGCCTGGAAATGTAGAAACTCCAGGAAACAATTTACTCAATGGTATGATATATAAATTCTCACCGGACTGGGAATTATTATATGCAAAACCTATGGTGCATCATACGGAAGGCATTGCAACCGCATGGGAATTGACAAATGATAGTGTTAATGCTCACTATCTACTATATATTCAGGGCATGTCATTTGATGAAGATGACAACATGTATGTTTCGGGGTCTTTATATTTGACTCTTTCTGGGGACATGGGTGGCGATTTGCATCAATATCCAGTTCACATATACTGGGATAGTACAAATTATTCCAACATCCAAGACATAACATCAGCTAATGCTCTAGGATTTATTATTAAATATGACACAAATGGAATAGTGCAATGGAGCAATCAGATATTCACTCGCGGCGAAACACAATTTTCCGCTAGTGCTGCTTTCGGCGGTGTGCAGATGTATGATGGTGCTGTTGTAGTATTAGGACAAGGACACTATGACGAAGGCGGGCTTGTATATTTTGATGATGAGAGCAACCCACTACAGCGATATCAACAAAGCACGTCCAATCAGACTTTTTTTGTCCGTTATAATGTACAAACGGGTAATTATCTCAATCACGGAGTCGTTCCTGCAAATAATGCCTTAAGCGGTCTGCTCCCTGCAGTGATGAACAACAGAGTGTTTGCATATGCCGATATCTTCACTGACACAAAGATATATCAATGGGATAATGAAGGGGAATTTATCCAAGCAATTGATCTCAATGTGTCTGGCTCTAGTAAAGGCCATTCGGTTTTGGCGAATAATCAAGGGTGTCTTTTGTTCAGCATGGGGACAACATCATCTGTGTCTTTTGCCAATGGCGTTTTCGCCAATTGTCCTGCTGGTCAATCCAGCGCCGTTTTCGCCCTCTACCACAACCCCGAACTCACCCAGCCCTTCGTCCCCGACGACTCCGTTGGCATCGAGGATTACCTTGACAGGCGCGAGCGCGACATTTACATTTCTCCCAACCCCACGAGCGGTCCGACCTCTGTGCACGGTTATATGTACGGTTACCAGAGCATAGAACTCTATGACCTCCAAGGCCGAAAACTCGCCGACCTGGTGGAGGCATGGCAACCCTCCAATGCCTCCACGATGCAGCCCATACCGGCGTTCGACCTCTCCCCGTACCCCGCGGGCACGTACCTCGTGAAGATCAACTTCGAACGAGGGGTGAGCGTGGTGAGGAAAATAGTTAGGAGTTAGCAGTTAGTAGTTAGTAGTTGCGCTGGTTATAATTTTCGGCAAGACTGTTTAATTTTTCTTTTGTAAGTTCTAATGTTTTTTGTATCTTTGCAGCGTCATTTTCCTGAGAAGCTCTAGTGACTAAAGGTCTGCTTATCAGTTCAGGAGAATGACTTTTTTGTTTCTTCATATTTTGCGTTTTTAGTTTATCTGGCGGGTGTCCGTCTGCATGGATATTATCAACAAGTTCAGCCTCGTTCTTTTTCATCTCTAAATTTTAAAGTTGTTGCCTGCAAAGTTACAAAATAAAAGCAAACAATTCAAGAGCCAATGATATTTCACTTACGGCAAAACACCCGCCGGTTCCCGCACACCCGGTCGCCGAACCGGTTCGCCCACTTCTCGCAGTACAGCTCGTAGTACGACATCCCTTTCCTCTTTCGGAACCGTTCAAAACAGGGCAGGGCGGCCCAAAGGATGGAGGGGATGGCGATGACCGGTAAAAACAGCGGTCCCAACAGGATGGACTGCAGACAATGCCCGTATTCGTGCACCAGCAAGTCGTAGTCCATCTTCGAAATCGCCCCTTTGTCGCTTTCGCTCAAGTCCGTGTCGTTCAGGAAGATGAACATCCCGCATCCGGCGCTGTAAGGGATTTTCCAACAGGTCACCACGCTCGATCGGAAGAGGAAATGCCGGTTCGGGAGGAACACCAGGAACAGAAGCAACCCGATGGCGTTCTGAACAATCCCCCACGTCCACTGCACCATCGCGCAAAGCAAAAGTCTGACCGTTTTCATAAGCTAAACCATTGGGATTTCTTCGTTAAACGCCACCCCGTTCTTATATCGTCCGGACACGCGGACAAGGTGCCGCTTCGCATCCCTGAAGAACACCACCTTTGCACGATTGTCGGACTTTTCCAACAACACGCCACCATCCACCTGCCAATGTATTTCGGCGACATCCGTGTTGTCGATACGGAAGAATGGGGATCCCGCACTTTCTTGATGCAGGTTTACAGGCTTAGGCACCATTTCCGCGTAGAAGAACTGCGCCACGGAGTCTTGGATGGTGTAGAAATAGGGAACTATGTTGCGATGTTCATCGACATGGAGGCTGTGCTGGCTCGCGCCCGCCACGGTGAACAGCTTGTTGCGGACACCGTGCCGGTCGAGGTATTCGTGGATGCACGCGGAGCCGTACATGGGCGAGACAATCTTGTCCCATACGGGCACCGAGAAGGATTGGACCCACTCCTGTACCTTTTCCGCCACCGGATCCCACACGCTGATCGTTACGGGATGATCTTCCAACGCCCCATCACGATGCTCCGATGGGTTTGCCTGTTCAGACAGGAAACGCTGGAGCTGGTTCTTCACCTCGCTTGTCAGCGAAGAGGCCAGCAATTTCAAAAATGGCTGCCCGTAGCCGTAAGGCACGATGCCGTCCGCGTCGCCGTGGAACGAGATGACCGGTATGCGGCTGTTGGCGAGGATGCACGTGTCGTGTACGGCTCCCCACATGTTCGCCACGGCCTTGATGTTGAAAGTCTCCGTGAATTTCGGGTTCAATTTGGCGATTTTTCCCTCTTGCAGGACGGACTTCGGCCGGTTTTCATCCTTCATAAACGCGACATTCAGCGCCGTGATGCCCCCCGCACTCGTGCCCCACGTGAAAATCCAGTCGGGGTTAATTCTGTAAGTGTCAGCGTGATGCAGCAAATATCGAATGGCGGCATTCACATCTTGGGTGGCGCGGTATCCGGCGCAGTCGATGGCGTTCTTGTAGGGTAGAAAGCCCATGCGGTAGTTGACGGACACGGCCACATAGCCCAAGGAAGCGTAGTGGCGGCACCATTTCACGTAGGTTTCGTCCTGCTTGTCGCCGTTGTAGA
>CAMVBK010000105.1:0-5777 GCA_947165685.1 uncultured Bacteroidales bacterium
AATATTCACCAATCAAATTCACAGTTATGAGTACAACAGTCTATTATCCGAGAGTGAGGAACATCAGTTTCTACGACAACAACGGCGTGGTGTGCGGCGGCATGTACGGCCTCTTCGCCAAGGAGAAGTTCATCCGGCTGCTGAAGTCGGGGAAGCTGCCGAGAATCAGCCTGCGCAAGAAGGTGCAGGTGATGCTGAAAGGAGGAGCTCGATGAAGACCGCGACCCCGAATCTGAGAACCACGGAGCAGAACCGGCGGCTGTGGTGGCTGGCCGGGCAACTGGGCCTCGACAAAGAGGCGATGGCCGATGTGGTGCTGGAGTTCACCGAGGGCCGCACCTGCCACACCTCCGAGCTCTCCTACTTGGAGTGCCGCGAGCTGACGGAGTTCCTGCAGGGCACGCTCGTCGGGCACGGCAGGCGCGACAGCCGTGCGGAGCGCATCGACCGGAAGCCTGACGGCGACCCTGACCGTGTGACGCTGGACCGCCGGCGCAAGGGCGTGATCCGCGCCATCTACCGCTGGCTGGAGTTGCGCGGCGTGACCAACGCGAGCATGGACTACGTGAAGGCCATCGCCTGCCGTGCCGCCAAGGCCGACAGCTTCAACCGCATCTCCCCGGACGCGCTCGCCCGCGTGTATGCGGAGTTCTGCCACAAGCAGGAGGCGGTGCAATCAGGAATTAGGAATGTGGAATTAGGAATTGCAATGCAAAATTAGGAGTTATGGAACAACTAAAAAAGAAAAGAGCCGCAAGAGGAAGACAGAGAATCAACCCGCAGATTGTTATCCGCATCCTTGACATTAACAGCCAATATGGCGGCCATATTACAGCCAAACAAATCAAAGAAATTATCGAAAGGGAATTTCAAACGACTGTTGGTGAAACCACAATTAACAGTTACCGAAGAAATGCAGAAAGTCATCAGGTGGCAACAGCACCGGATGAAACCCCTTTGGCTGGTGACACAATTGTCAAAGAGATCACAGAAGCTGTTTTGGCCATCATAACCGCCGTGGCAAAAGTGAGGACGCTTCATAGGAAGCTGAAACAGTGCATTACCGAAATTTAATCACCAATTAAAACCGAATAGTTATGGGAAAAATTGAAATCAGCCTCAAAGACGGTGGCCACGAATGGGAAAAGTTGAATCTGGTCACTGTATCAAGTAGAAAAGGATCCTACGACGAATACAGATGCAAGTACTGCGGGGTGAAAGTAAGAAGCTATCATCTCGGCTGTGTGACAATAGATGTTGCACACGTAAGGTGTAAGAAATCCCCGAAAACGAGAATGATACAAATCTCGTATTGCACAGCGGCCGGACCAGAATTTAAGAATTTGACACCCGGATCCGTACATTCCACGATAGCCCCACCTGAGGGGGAGGATAACACACGTGGCGAATGGGTGATGGGGGTCAAGGGACCTGTGCTTGTTCTCTACAGAGAATTTGAATATGTTGAATAAATCCAATTTAATCACCAATTAAAACCCAAGAATTATGAATCCAATTACCGAAACAAGAAGAAAGCTGTTGGATGACGGCTACAAATTCATCCGCACTGGCGACGGAGATGCCAACAACGGAGGGCAATACAGAATCAAGATCTGCGGTGGCGACGACACGTGGGGCGTTTGGCGCATTCATTCCAAATGGCCGAGCAAAGCCGCCCGGGAACGCGAAATGGTGCGCCTTGTGCACGAGGAGAAGTGCTTGTGCATTGATTAAGACGACAACCTGGACAACCCGGACAACACTGTTTCAATAACCCATAACCTATAACCAATAACCCTTAAAATTATGGCAAAAACAAGAGAAAAGAAGACCGTTTACAGCGGCATCACATCGGAACAGATGGAACAGGCGTTCGCCGATTATGCGAAGGCGGACGCGAGACAACAGAAAATCACCGCCGAGATGGACATCCAGATGGCCAAGATCCGCGAAAAGTGGCAGGACGAGCTGGCGAAGCTGGCCGAGGCGAAGGACAACGCCTTCGACATCATGCAGGCCTACGCGATGGAGAACCGCGAGGAACTGTTCAGCAAACGCAAGAGCTTGGAGACCACCCACGGCACCCTCGGCTTCCGCACCGGCACCCCGAAGCTGAAGACCCTGAAGGGCTTCACCTGGGCCAGCGTGCTGAACCTGCTGAAGGAGTTCCTGCCCGGCTACGTGCGCACCATCGAGGAACCCGCCAAGGACAAGCTGCTGGCCGACCGCGACGACGAGGAGACCGCCGCCCTGTTCCCCAAGGTGGGCATCGCCGTGGTGCAGGACGAGACGTTCTATGTGGAACCGAAAAAGGAAGAATAAACCTTAAAATTGGGCTGATGGGAGAATTGGCAAATCCGCTCGATGCGCATCAAAAAAACAGGAAAGAGAGGTGCCGGTTCGATTCCGGCTCAGCCCATTGACATTAACAGATTATGAGAGTGTATATAGCAGGCAAGGTCAGCGGCCTCCCCGTCGGGGAGACATTCATCAAGTTCGCGCAGGCGGAATGGTGGCTGAAGGAACAGGGGCACGAGGCGGTGAACCCGCTTCGCCTCTGCTCCTCCACCTGGCCGTGGGACCGGTGCATGCGGGTGTGCCTCACGGAGCTGGTGAAGTGCGACGCCATCTGCCTGCTGAAGGACTGGGGCGACAGCCCCGGCGCCGTCACCGAGTACTACGTGGCCTCGCGCCTGGGGATGCGGGTGATGACGTTCGTGCCGAGAAAGGCGGCGGCGCACACGGCGAAAATGACGGGGCATTCCATATCGTCCAAAACCGAAGAGCAATGCGAAAGATAATATTGACAATACCGAAGTACGAGGGCGAGGTGGTGTTCACCTTCGACGAGAACGACTTTGTTCAAAGCATCACCTTCAACGGCGACTTCCCGATACAGGTGCGGGGCATCGTATTGAGGTCGGACCCGCTGCGCCCCGAAGACCTGCAGCGCACCAAGGGCAGGACGGGCATCCTCACCGAGGAGGCCGAGACGGTGACCTTCGAGATGTTCTGGGACCGCTACGACGACAAAGCCCGGTCGAGCAAGGTGAAGACCCGGCGGGTGTGGGACAGGATGCCGGAGGGTGAGCGGGTGAAGGCCTACCGCTACATCAACCGCTACAAGTGCTCCATCCCGCAGGGGGTGTGCATGAAGTACGCGACGACGTATCTGAACGACCAGCTTTGGAACAACTGAGCAATGTACAATGTGCAATGGTTAATGCGGAATGAACAATTCACAATTCACTAATCACCAATCACAATTATGAGCAAATTCAAGATTAAACTGAACCAAGCTGAAATGGAGTTTATCGCGGGGGTGTGCATGGTGGCTGCGGCGGGCGGCGACGCGCGGATGCCGCAGGCGGACCAGAGCGTGATGATTCTCGCGATGAACGAGACCTGCGAGCGGTTGTGGAGCCGGTTGCGGAACATGTACCGTCCGGACCGCGACCGTTACATCGTGCAGCTGAACGTCATCGAGGTGGCGGTCCTGACCAACGTGGTGACGCCCGCGCTGCGGAAAGCCGACAACCCTGGGATGCGCTCCATCGGCTACGCGATGGACGAGGAGCTGCGCAAACAGATTGAACGGGAGGTGAACATCTACAACGCTATGCACCATGGTAACGCTTGACCTGATATACGGCGTGATGACGGACTTCTACCACCAGACGTTCCGGCTGTCAACATCGCGCAGCCCGAGGGTCGCGGAGAAGAAGCAGATGTTCGCCGTGCTGGCCCGCCACTACGGCCACCGGGTGACGGCCATCCGCGACTACATGGGCTGGCGCAACCACAGCAGCGTGTGCGCGGCGGTGCGTCGGATGCAGGGCTACATCGACGTTTATCCCAAGGTGCAGCGCGAAGCCGTGGAGCTCCTCAACAAGGTGGACGAGGCCGCCGGCCAGAAATATCTGGAAATTCGATTCGGCGGTTTGACTCGGAAAAATTATTAACAAAAGCGTAGGAACGCCCGCCAATGTGCGGGCGTTTTGTATTTTTGCGGCGTTGCAATCAAAAAACTATGGAATACAACCGCGCCAACCATATCCAACGCTACATTAACATCCAGCAGATTGTGATGGACCACTACGATCCCGACGTGACCACGTATGCGGGCATTTGGCGCAAATATGTACTGCCGGTCTATCCCATGACCTACAAGCGGTTCATCGAAATCATCAACATGCCGAGGCTGAAGGAGCAGCTGGCCGTGGAACGGGCGAAAAAAAACCCCGTGGCGGCGAACCAGCTGGATCTGTTCACAGACGACGGATCGCCGGCGTGACCGCCTGGACCTCCACCGTTTCCTTGCCTGCTTTCTCCACCGTGAACGCGGTGCGGTAGGTCATCACATAGACCTCCGCGCCCTCCTTGTCGAGCATATCGACGCGCTGGAGGTTGGTGCGCATCATGGGGGAGAAATGCTGCCCGTCGGAGAAGAGTTGCAACGCCTGGTGAATCTCGTCAAGGAGATCGATGACGGCGTAGGCGTTTTCGCGGCGGGGTGCCATGGCCGAGGAGCGCACCAGCCGGATGTCGGCCACGGTGACGGTGATGTCGGCGTCGCCCTGCTGGAAGCCGCGCCCCAGCTGCTTGAAGTCCACGTTGGCCATGTCGATGAGGGCGCAGGGGAACTTCACGGGCGGGCTCTCGAAACGGAGCTGCCCCCAGTCTTTGTCGATGTATTTGAGCCCGGGAATTTCCGAGAGTCTGTTTTGGATTGCGAGGAAGATGTTCTTCATAATGGTTATTGGTTATGGGTTATTGGTTATTGAAGCCTTCTTTATCGGAAGTTTTTGGCCATGCGTTTGAGTTCGGCTTCGATGTTGCGTTTGGCGACGCGGTCGATGGTTTTGTCGAGGCCGGGGTATTCTCCGAGAAACTGCCGCTGGGGGATGGGGATCTTGATTTTGGATCCGGGCTTCACCAAGGCCATGTATTTGTATTTGGTCAGTCCGGTTTTCTTGAACATGGCCCAGAAGTACTTCTTCATCTTCGGGGTGACCTTGGTGACGACGGTGCCGCCTTCGTTGTGGATGGCGGAATAGGGGGTGGAGGAGGTGAAGGTGAGGCTGCTGCCCGACACCTTTGAGCGGATGGAGCGGCGCAGGGTGCCGGTGTTGTTCAGGTGGGTGGCCACGCCGTCTTTGCGGGGCTTCCACTTCTTGCCGAAGAACCCGCCCTTGGAGAAGTTCTTGTCGAAGTGGTCGGTAAGGTCCACGCGAAGGTCGGAGAGGATGTTCTGGAGGAGGTTGTTGGGCATAATTTTTCTTCTTTTGGTTTGTTGGTGATTTTGTATTTTTGCGGAATCGTTTAACCTAAATGTTTTTGTATGAAAGATTTCGTGTTATCAGTAGTCGCATCGTTGTTGGCATCTGTGATTTTCCTTGCTTTTTCCGTTGTGAGTTCAACTCCCGGATTGATTATCCTGTCTGCTGTTTTGTGTGGCCTTTTGGCCCTGTTTTCTTTGTATCTGATTATTGCAAACAGATGTTCAAAGAACACGTTGAAAGGAAAGAGTTTGGAAGGAAGCAAGGTGGGAGTTGAAGGCAGGGATGATTTAGTGGTTTTTGAGAAGGTCTCCTTGCTGCGTCCTAATTATATCAAGTTTAGGGACAAAGACGGGAATACAGGTCTTGCCCATTATTTAAGGGTGATTGTGTTTATATAACGAGATACCCAGTAGCCCAAGTGAAACCCCGAGCACTATTCCGAGAACAATCAATTGCCATTTTTCCATATTTTTTCTCCTTTCGTTGTTTGGTATT
>CAMVBK010000106.1:0-5516 GCA_947165685.1 uncultured Bacteroidales bacterium
CAGACGACGGAGGCGGGACCGAAATAGATACCGCGCTCGTCCTTGACAATCCGTCCGAACTTCGCCAATTCACCCTCCTTCACGCGCAGGAACGTGCCGCCGCTCTTGCGCACGATGGGCGCGACAATCGGGAACATGCCTGGATTGCCGGCAGAGAGAATGGAAACCATGGTCTGCGGGTTGGTGATGACGGGGTAGTTCTTCTCGTATCCCTCCGGGAAGCCGGCCTTCACGGCACTCTCCCACCCCTGCACCATCGGGTCGCAGGTGTCCTGCTGAATCAGCAGCATACGCGGCAGCTTGGTCTCAGGGAAGAATGCCTGCAGCTCGCGGATGCCCTTGTCGAGGGCGATCGGGCCTGTGCCGCCAGCGACGGCCTGCACATACACGTCGGGCATCTTGCCCAGCTGCCGCAGGTATTCGAACACCATGGTCTTCTTGGCCTCGACGCGGATCGGGTCGATGTTGCCGGCGGAAATCAGCACGCGGTTCTTCTCGTGGAACTCGTTGGCCTCCCGCTTGGCGTCGCCGTAGTTGCCGTCGCACACGACCACCGTCTGCCCGTAGGAGCGGATGGCCGCAACCGAGTCGGGACAGGCATCGTGGGGCATGAAGACCGTGAACTTGATGCCGGCCTCGGCCAAATAGCGGGCGTAAGCCGTGGCGGTGTTGCCCGTGGAGGCCACGCAGTACTCCTTCACGCCGTTCTCCTTGAAGAGGGAAGCGGCCAACGAAGCGGCAATGTCCTTGAAAGTGTTGCTGCCACCGTTCAGGTCATTGCGATAGACCATCACCTTGCTGTCAACGCCGTGCTTTTCACGGGCATACTGCTCAAGGAAGCCCCACTCCTCAATCGGAATCGCCCCCTCTCCGAGCGTGACGATGTTCTTCCGGTCCATCAGGGGCAGGAAGTCGAAATAGTGGTAGAAGTCGGCGGGTTTGTGTTCTGGCTTCGTCAGCTCTGTTAATTGTTGATAATCAGCCGAATATACCACATCGGCTCGTTTGCAGCCGCACTTGCACTGCTGGTTTTGGGAAAACCAAGTGGCAAAATCGGGGATGACCTCGCCACATTGGGTACAGACTAATTTATATTTGTTGTTCATATACTGCTTTTTTATGATTCAATTTCATACCATAACTCAACGGCCGCGAAACGGTAATACCTAAGCGACAAAACCTTACGGTAACCGGATCAGCGTGGAGCCGGTGGTGCTCCGCTTGTCGGTGAGCAGCTGCACGGCATAGACCCCGTCCTTCAGCATGGAGAGATCGATGTCGGAACGACCGCTTTGGGTCCGCACCAAGCTTCCGTTGAGCGAATAAACGTTGAACACGATCTGCTTGGGGCATTCGTCCCCAAAATCGGCATACAGATGGCGATTCACCACCCGGAAGGTCACTCCCTGCGGCTGGTTCTGGCTCAGGTCGGGAATGCGGGAGGGCAAATCCAGCACGTAGAGCAGTCCGCGGTAAGCGTCAATCTGGCCGTAGCCGTAGGTGTTGTTCGGGTACTCCAACGTATTGTCAGGGTGCGTGGAGGTTTCGCGGATGACTTCCATGGCTTCGGCGGGCGTAAGGTCAGGCTTGGCCTGCAGCCACAGCGCGATGACACCGGCCACCACGGGCGAGGCCATGGAGGTGCCGCTTTCCGCCAAGTAGTAATAGTCCTTGCCGTTATGCTGGAACTGGTGCGTGATGCTCTTCTTGATGCCGGCAAAGTCGCCGTAGAAGCTGTTGTAGGCGGCATTGATGTTCAGTCCGGGCGCCACCACATCGGGTTTTATCCGCCCGTCGAAAGTGGGGCCGCAGGAAGAGAACTTGGTGATCTGCCCGTTCTGGTCAGGCGCGAACTGGACCATGTCGTAGTACTCTTCACCGTCGATGTTGGTCACTGAGGACTTGTAACCGGTGGCTCCCGCCGCGATGATGTCGGGCAATATCGCCGGCCAGGAGACGGAGTAGCCCGGCTGCGCAAAATGGTACTGCGGCACGTTCTCAACGTTGGTGAAGGGGCTGAAACTGATGTCGCTGTACATCCATGCGGGGTTTTCGCTGGTGAGCAGCACGAGTGCGCCGCAGAAGAACAAGTAGCCAAGGTTCGGCATGACACCCTGGATGTGATAGACGGAACCACGGGGGTCCTGGAAGGGAGTCAACGTGACATCCAGCTGCACCTCGCCCATGCTGACAGTAGTGGTGAAATGGCTGCCGTTCACAGCGTCGATGCTGTCGGTGTGGAAGGAGATGGTTCCTTCAATGCCCCCGCCGGTGATGCCCATGCCCAGGAAGTCGAAACGGACGAACTGGTTGCCCGGAGTCACCAAGTCAATGTCGATGTACTGGCCGCTGTAGATCCCGTTCTCGATGCCGGTGCCTGCCTGAAGGTCCGAGGCCCCTTTTGCCAAGAAACAGGAGCGGTTGCCGTCGTTTCCGGCTCCCGCCACGATGATGCGCCCCGGCCCGACGAGCTGTTGCAGTGCCTCGCCCTCCAACTTGCGCTGGCGGGTCAGCGTGATGCTCTCGCAGCTGCTGAAGTTGATGACGCAGGGCTTGTTGTCAGCCTGCGCACGGTCGAAGATCTTCTTGAACCCCAACACGGCAATGGCTGAAGTGTTCGCATCAGGGTTCTCGAACTGCTCGCGCTCGGAGTTGAAGTCGGCGAGGTAGATGTCGGCCTCGGGCGCCATGCCCTGATACTGCCCGTTCACGGCGGAACCGGCCATGATGCCAGTCACATGCGTGCCGTGGACGCCGTTCAGGGTGTATTGCGAATGTTCCAAGGCGGCGATTTCCGCAGCCGTCTCCAACGCATGACCCAACGTGCTGTCGGCGTTCGGCCAGTGGAAGTCGTAGTAGTATTGGATGCGCAAATCGCCGTTGGCATCCAGAAAAGCGGGATGGGTGAAGTCGTAATAACTGTCGAAGACCCCCGCCGCCACTCCAGCGCCAGTGTAGGCCTGCGACAGATTCTGGCCGGCATAGACGGCAGAGGCGTTCACCTGCTGCGGGGTCACGTCCATCGCGGGACGAGGCATCCGTTCAGCCTCAATACGCTCGATGGTGTCGTTGTTGGAAAGGGCCGCAACCTCCCCCAACGGGATGCGCACGATATAGACACGCCCCACCTGGTCGAGGAGACGACAGTGGTGTGCTCCGAAAAAGGTCCCGGCATCGCATGGAATGGCGAACGAGACCAAGGCGGCCACGCTCGCATTCGGCACCGCGTCACCTGGAGTTGCCTTGGATTCGGCATACCGGTCAACCAACTTTGCCAAATGGGCGGACACTTTGCCTGTGTTCAGACTGTTCTGTGCAAAGCCTGAAAAAAAGAAAAGCGTCAAGAACAAAAAAAGAGCACTTTTTTTCATAGCGGCGCAATGCACTTATCTATTTGATCAACGCCATATCCGGAATCGGTTTGTCGTATTCGCCGCGGGCCTGGCGTTCCTTGATGTCGCGGAAAGCCTCCAAAGTGCGCTGCACGTCCTCCATGCTGTGGGCGGCCGTGGGGATGATGCGGAAAATGAGCATTCCGGGAGGAATGACGGGATAGGTGACGATGGAGCAGAAGATGTTGTAGTTCTCGCGCAGATCGACGGCAATGTTGGCGGCTTCGTTGATGCCGCAACGCAGATGCACCGGAGTGACACACGCCTCGGCGGGTCCGATCTCGTAACCGAGGTCGCGGAAACCTTTCTGCAGGGCGCGGGTGATTTCCCACAGATGGGCTCTCAGGCGGTCGCCCTCCTCGCTGCGGATAATCTCAAGGCGCTTCAGGCAGCCGACCACGATGGGCATCGGCAGCGACTTGGCGTACATCTGGGAGCGCATGTTATAGCGCAGGAAATTGATGATGCCCTTTTCGGAAGCCACGAAACCGCCGATGGTGGCCATGGACTTCGCGTAGGCGCCGATGTAGATGTCGATGTCGTCCATCACGCCGAAATGCTCGGAAGTACCGCGCCCGTGAGGGCCCATCGCCCCGAAGCCGTGGGCGTCGTCGATGAGGATGCGGAAGGGGTACTTTTTCTTGAGGGCCGCGATCTGGTCGAGGATGCCGAGTGCGCCGGTCATGCCGAAAACGCCTTCGGTGATCAGCAGCACACCGCCACCCTGCTCTTCGGCAATTTTGCAGGCGTTTCCGAGGATGCGCTCGCAATCGACGATGTCGTTGTGGCGGAACTTGAAGCTCTTGCCGAGATGCAGGCGGATGCCGTCGCGCAGACAGGCATGGGCCTCCGCGTCATAGACGATGACATCGCGGCGACACACCAGCGAGTCGATGGTGGACATGATGCCCTGGTAGCCGAAGTTGAACTCGAAGGCGGCCTCCTTGTGCTCGAAATCGGCAAGCTCGCGTTCGAGCTGTTCGTGGAGGGCGGTCTGGCCGGTCATCATACGGCTGCCCATCGGATAGGCCATGCCCCAGCGGGCGGCGCCTTCCGCATCGGCCTTGCGCACCTCCGGATGGTTGGCCAACCCGAGGTAGTTGTTAATGCTCCAGCAGAGCACCTCCCTGCCGTTGAAACGCATGTGCGGGCCCAACTCGCCTTCCAGCTTCGGGAACGCAAAATATCCATCTATCTTTTCACGGTACTGTCCAATCGGACCACCGGATGATTCCTTGATTCTCTCGAAAATGTCTTTCATCTTATTCTTTATTGTTTATATTATATTATTGTACGATAATCTTCATGTCCATATATGGCACTTTTTGAGCGTGCAAAAGTAGCAAAAAAGTACGTACCACGGAAAAAAAAAGCGAACGCCACGAAAAAATTGTATTCGACCTCGGAACAGGGTCCTTTTTCTCGAAAGAATCCAAGGCAAAAAGGAAACGGTTTTTTCACGTTTTTCCCGAAAATCTTCCAAACGAAGTCTCCCAGAAGGCTGGAATAAGTCAAAAGAATGTCGCAAAAAGCAACTTTTTCCAATCTCGAATTAAAAATATATAACTGAAACACAATATTTTGCAGAAAAAATCAAAAAAAATTTCACACAGCGTGACACCATATCAAAAAAATACTATCTTTGCCACCGCAAAAACGACGAGACGTTCATTGAAACTATGCCGATATAGCTCAGTTGGTAGAGCAGCTGATTTGTAATCAGCCGGTCGTTGGTTCAAGTCCGACTATCGGCTCAAGGCATAAAAGAGAAACAATATGGGAGAGTTCCAGAGCGGTCAAATGGGACAGACTGTAAATCTGCTGGCTAAGCCTTCGGAGGTTCGAATCCTTCCTCTCCCACTTGTTTTTTTTATGCGGAAGTAGCTCATCCGGTAGAGCGACAGCCTTCCAAGCTGTAGGTGGCGGGTTCGAGTCCCGTTTTCCGCTCCAAAAAAAACACTTATTTTTTTCATAACATTTAGATGATTTTTGTGAAGCAACGAATGGTTCCCAACCGTTCGTTGCTTTTTTTTTTGCCCCAAAACGTAATTTTTCTATCTTTGCACTTTAGAACTTTGAACTTTGAACTTTGAACTTTGAACTTTGAACTTTGAACTTTGAACT
>CAMVBK010000107.1:0-5513 GCA_947165685.1 uncultured Bacteroidales bacterium
CCCACGGTCGGCGACACCGCGGCGGTGGCTTGCGAGAGCTTCACTTGGAAAGGCCAGTCCTACACCGTTTCGGGGGATTATGACTTCCACACCACCAATGTGGCAGGTTGCGACAGCTTGGTGACGCTGCACCTGACAATCAACCAACCCACGGTCGGCGACACCGCGGCGGTGGCTTGCGAGAACTTCACGTGGAAAGGCCAGACCTACACCGCCTCGGGGAATTATGACTTCCATACCAACAACGCGGCAGGCTGCGACAGTTTGGTAACGTTACACCTGACCATTAACAATCCCGTTCATGCCGCGCTTACGGAAACGGCTTGCGGGAGTTTCACTTGGAATGGTGAAACTTACACGGTCAGTGGCGACTATACGTACAGTCATGCAGATGCGAACGGCTGCATGCAAGTGGACACGCTGCACTTGACGATCGGGCAGCCTACCACTGGCGATACCATGGTGGTCGCCTGCGATAGTTTCACCTGGAACGAGGAGACCTACACCACTTCGGGAGACTATGCCGTTCATTTGGACAATGCGGCAGGGTGCGACAGTGTGGTGACGCTCCATCTCGTTGTAAATCCATCCTACAGCATTGATGTTTACGACACGGCAATGCGTGAGCATGAATATCAATTCGGCGACTTTACTATTACGCCGGCGGACAGTGGAACCTACACATACGATTTCCAGTATTCTACCGCCGAAGGATGCGATAGCACTATTCATTTGATTCTCTTTGTGATGTACAACGAAGGTGTTCCTTCCATCTACATCAATGAAATCGAAGTGTTCCCCAACCCTGCGAATACCCTGCTCAACATCAAGGGCGAGAATATGCGGAAGATTTGCATATACAATGCCAATGGTCAGCTTCTTTTCACGAAAGAAGACCTCGTTTCTGATTTGCAGCAGGTGGATGTTACCCGTTTTGCCTCCGGGCAGTACTTTCTGAAGGTGCAGCTTGACGATGGCCATACCGTTACGCGAAAATTCATTGTTAGCCGTCGTTAGTGTTTTACCTCTGCGAGGTGTTGTTAATGGCAACCTCAGCGGAGGTGACGGGGAAAGGTGTTCTTTTTGAACGAACCCCAAAATGGTGCGATTATGACCAATTTGGGGTTTTTTGAATTTTTTTCAACAAAAGCCCAGTTTACCGATATTTTCTTTAATTTTGCTGACTTGAAGCAGTGTGTTGCGATAGGGCAAATACGCCCTTGTTGCAAACAGAGCTTTTATCGTTTTGATTTTCAAATAATTGTTATAAGAATTGTTCACGTTAAATATTGCCGATATGAAAAATAGAAATTTACTCTCGACATTGTTCATATTGATTGTCAATATATTGATGTTTACTGAACCGGTTTCGGCCTCACCGGTGGACACGGCAGATGCGCGGAATGCGGCCACGCGCTTCTACAACATGCGGACGGGAAGGTCAGCGGCGGGGAACGCCAAGCTGGTTTACACCCGGCAGACCGCACCGGAAAGGACGAACATGCAGACGTCCCCCGTTAACGCCCTTTACGTTTTCAATTTCGACCACGGCTTCGTGATGGTCGCCGCAGACACGCGGGTACGGCCCGTTCTCGCCTACTCCACCGAATCGACTTTCCGGCCGGAAAACCTTCCGCCGCAACTGCAACAGCTTTTGGACGACTACGCGGCGGAAATCGAGATGGCGACCCTGACGACCACAGGGACGCAGCACTCCGACACCGAAAGCGAATGGGGGCGTCTGCGCTCCGGGGACCTGCGTTCGACGACCGCCACGGCTGTCGTGCCTCCCCTGATACAGACCTCCTGGAACCAGAACAGTCCGTACAATTTGTTCTGTCCGGCCGACGCGAACGGTCCGGGCGGTCATGCCTACGCCGGATGCGTGTCCACGACGTTGGCCCAACTCCTGCGCTACTGGCGGTTTCCGGCCAATGGCGTCGGCAGCCACAGCTACAATGCGAACTTCTCCAACCAAGGCTACAGCGACTACGGCACCTTGAGTGCCGACTTCAGCACGGGGAACTACAATTACAGTCTGATGCCCAATAGTTTGACCAACGCCTCGCAAAGTGAAATCAACGAAGTGGCCAAGTTGATTTACCACTGCGGCGTAGCTGCAGAGATGATGTACGGCCCCTACGGCAGCGGGGCATACGACAACAAAGCCTTGGCCGCGTTGCAAGATCATTTCGGCTATACGGGAGCGCAGTTGGTCAGGAAGTTAAACTACACATCCGCCGCCTGGACCAGCCTCATCAAAGGGGAATTAGACAACCTGCGGCCGGTCTATTACAGCGGCAACGGCAGCTCGGGCGGCCATGCGTTCATTTGCGACGGTTACGACAGCGAGGACTACTTCCATTTCAACTGGGGCTGGAGCGGAAATTACAACGGCTACTACACCCTTTCAGGCCTTACGCCCGGCAACTATGACTTCAGCAACAACCAAATCGCCATCATCGGCATTGACGCATCGCAGCCCAAAATACACCCTAATGTTCGCTCTCTGAGCTTTCTCACCGAAGCGGGCAGCGTCAGCGCACCCAAGACCATTTCCGTATTGGCGACCCTCTTGCAAGAGCCCATCACCGTCACGGTCTCTGGCGACTTCAAAATCAGCACTGACGGGCAACTTTTCACCACCTCGCTTCTCATGGGCAACACGGGCGGCACACTGTTTGTACGGCACGAGCCGACAACGAGCGAAAGCACGGACTTCGGGATACTGCGATTTGTATCTGGCGCGACAACAGACAGTGTTTCACTGACGGGGAACATTTATAGCCTCCATGACCTGTGTCTTCCTCCCGAACACCTCCACGTCAGTTCCCAAGACCTGCAACACATCACGCTGAGTTGGGAAGAACCTGTCATCGCATCCGATCCGCAAACACTCTCTTGGTGCACCGGAGCCTTAGAGAGTCGCTTCGGATACAGCTCCAACTACCAAGCCGTTATGGCACAGCGGTTTGCCGACACCGATTTGTTGAACCTGCATCTGAGAACGCTGACCGCCATTGAGTTCTATGCCGATGCGGACGCTACGGTGTTCAAAGCTGTCGTCTATCAAGGAGGTCAATACAACGGTTCCTCCTTTGACCCTGGGGTCTTGGTGCTGTCCCAGGACATTGACAGAAACACTCTGACCCTCAATAGCTGGAACCGTGTGGAGCTCTCGTCCCCCGTAACGGTTAATGCCGCGCAGGAACTGTGGATCGGCATTTACGTGGAAGCTCCGGGCGGCACCTATTGTCTGCCCCTAAGTCCAGGCACCGCGCCGGGCAAAGGGAGCATTGTCGGTCTCTACTCCAACAATTCCATCAGTTGGAGCGAGCGTTACAACAACCGATCCTTCTGCGTGCGGGGTGTCGTGGAGAACACGCAATCGGTCACGGACTATCAGATTTTGCGGGACGAAACCATCATTGGTTCCACCACAGCTGTCAGTTTTGAAGACATTGTGAACAGCACAGACACCTACCGCTACACCGTGACCGCGAACTGGAGCAACGGATGCAGTGCTTCGGCAGAACAAACGTTCACCAACATCGCCCAAATCTCGTGCGTTCCCCAAGCAGTGGATTTTTACACCAAACAAGGCCATAACAATCTGACACAAAAAGTTTTCGTTAGTGGGAACGGACTAAGCGAAGACATCCAAGCAGACGCGACCGGCAACTTTCTGATCAGCACAGACTCCGTTTCATTCACCCATTCCGCCACGCTGCCGTCTATGGGGGGTATCCTGTTCGTGAGATATACGCCAGCCTCAAACGCGGCCCCATTCGAGACCGGACAAATCGTACTCCAAAGCGGCGGCATCGGCGCGAGCATCCCGCTCTCGGGCCAAAGTTCCAAAGGCTGCAATCCGCCCCGGGACCTTGAGATCAGTCTCTCCGGCAACATGGTCGATTTGACTTGGGAGGCGCCTGACATTCCCGTTGTACAACAAGACGAACTGACATGGATGACCGCCCTCAACAACTACAGCACCGGGTATAGCGGCAACATGTCGCTGTTCATCGCGCAACGCTTCGACACGGCAGACCTCTCCCCTCACCATGGCCGGCGGCTCAAGAAAATCTCTTTCATTCCTAACGCCGCCGTCACGAGCTATAGAGTCGTGGTGTTCAAGGGCGGCCATGCCGTAAATAACTACTCTTTTACCTCGGGCACGCAAATTGTGGATCAAACCGTAAACATCTCCACTCTCGAAATGGGAATTTGGAACACGATTGAATTAGACACTCCCGTCACTATCGATGCCGGGCAGGAGCTATGGTTCGGCATCTATTTGGAAGCCCCAAGTGGGAGTTACCCCATCCGATATGCCACCCCGGCAGTGTCAAAAAAAGGATGTCTGGTCAAATCCGCAACTTCAACCTATTGGACAGAGTATTCAACCAACTACAGTTTTGCGCTGAAGGCCACCATAGAAGACGCCCTAATTTCGCTGACACACTATGAAGCAGACCGCAACGGGGTCTTGGCAGGGCAAACTTCCGGCACCTCATATACGGACCAATTGATTTACAACGGGGACTACCGCTATGATGTATGGGCGGTGTGGAGCGACGGTTGCCGGGCGGCGGCGAGAGGCATGGTGACAGCAAGCGAGCTCTGCGACCCACAAGGACAAACCTTCAATGCCGAGAGTTGTGACAGTTACTCTTGGAAGGGTGTAATCTATACGGAATCAGGTACTTACATCCATGAATACACTTTACCTGACGGATGTCCGGCTGTGGACACTCTGCATTTGACGGTGAATGCCGCAGATCACACGGATCTCGTAGAGACTGTCTGCGGCAGCTACACGTGGCACGGCACAACATACAATACATCAGGTGTTTACACTTACGATTACACCAACGAGCATGGATGTGAGAGTCAAGATATCCTGTATCTCACTGTCAACCACGGCACGCACAACATCGAAACCGAATCCGTCTGTGACAGCTACGAATGGCACGGCGAAACTTACACCGAATCAGGGATTTACACCTACGACTACGCCAATGCCAACGGGTGTGCCAGCGCGGATACGCTGCACCTGATCGTAAATTCCAGCTATACCACACCAATTTCCGCTGAAATCTGCGAGGGCGACAGCTACAACTTCTTCGGGCAACAGCTCACCACGGCGGGAACTTATTCCCACACGCTGCAGTCCGTCCACGGTTGCGACAGCGTGATTATGCTGACCTTGGCGGTCAACGATGTCTTCAACACCCCGATTACCGCTGAAATCTGCGAGGGCGGCAGCTACAACTTCTTCGGGCAAAACCTCACCACGACGGGAACGTATTCCCACACGTTGCAATCCATCCACGGCTGCGACAGCGTGATTTCGCTGACCCTGACGGTCAACGATGTCTTCAACACGCCGATCACCGCTGAAATCTGCGAAGGCGGCAGCTACAACTTCTTCGGGCAGACTTTGACCACGGCGGGAACTTACACCCACACGTTGCAAAGCGTCCACGGCTGCGACAGCGTGATTTCGCTGA
>CAMVBK010000108.1:0-5454 GCA_947165685.1 uncultured Bacteroidales bacterium
TTCTGATACACAATTTGTTCCCCCTCTTTCTTATCCTCCTTGTAATGCACCGTCATGCGCAACGACGCATCATCGTTGTAGAACGTCCAGAGACTGTCGAGAAGGAAGTTTTTGCGATTGCCCTCGGAGACGAGGATACCGTTTTCATTGTAGGATTTCCACCAGCCGTCGGGCTTGCCATCAACAAGGCGGCCTTCGCTCGACTTCACGCCGTTGGGGTAATGGAATATTTTGTAATCAGGCAAAAAAGTGGAATCCTGAGCCTGGCAGAACGCCCATCCTAAAAGGAAAAACAGCCCAAGAGTCCACTTTCTCATCATGAAGGCTCAATGATTATCTGGTACCGTCAAATTTGACGATGGTGATACGAGTGTTGATCGTACCCAAGATTTCAATTTCGTACTGCAACTCGGCATGAACGTCATTTCCGGAGAAATCAACAGTAATACCAATGTTCTTAATCTGCTCTGTAGCAGCATTGTAGATGTTGTTTTGATAACCGATGTTCGTAAGCAGCAAATCGAGGTAGTCCAAAAGACCGCTGTTGGAGACATAATGCTCAGGCGTGACGGCGTTGAGCGGGATAACGCTGTAGAGGAACAAGCCGTTTGTCAACGGGTTAGTAAGGAACTGCATTTTACCCTGCTTGTTGTCTGAGCTTGTCGCACTTTGCGAAATGTCCGTGGTGTTGAACTTGAAGAAGGTGAAATTACCAGCATAGGTGCCGGCATACTGATTTTTGTTCTGGCAGCCAGTCAGTGCGAGGACAGCCACCAACAGGATCGGAATAATCTTTTTCATTTTCTTATAATTTTTTGGTGATACAATTTTCAGGCGGCAAAGATACAAAAAAAGATGATAGTCATTCGATATTTGCAATAGATCAATTTTTGAACGAACGTTAGACTGTTGACAAATAAAAAGATTAAAACGCTGTATATTGAGAAAAAATATATTTTTGCCGTTGAAAAAAACAACAGTAACGAACCTTAAAATTTGACAGAAATGAAAAAGATTATGGCTATCTGTGCTGCCACGCTGTTGCTGGCAGGCGTTGCAACTTCTTGCAACAAGAAATGTGAATGCAAAACTTATCTCGCAGGCGTGGTTGTCGGTGACCCCACGGAAATGGAATTAGACAAGGATTCCTACAAGAGCTGCTCTGAAATGAACACCGTTGTTGAAGTTGACGGTAAAAAGACCGGTCTTGAATGCACCTCGAAGGTCTTCTAAGCATTCCTCGAAACCTCATCAGCCGCAGCGAATTGCTGCGGCTTTTTTTGTATCTTTGCCGGCTAAAATTTGAGCCTTATGACCATCAACATCATCACCTTGGGCTGTTCCAAGAACATCGTCGATTCGGAAGTCATGGCCGCGCAGCTGCACCGCAACGGGCACGAGCTCTACTACGAGAGTGCGCAGAAGTCCGACATCGTCATCATCAACACATGCAGTTTCATCCACGACGCGCGTGAGGAGTCCGTGAACGAGATTCTGAACCAGATTGAGCGCAAGAAACGCCGTCAGGTCAAGAAGTTGTACGTAGTGGGATGCCTTGTGCAGCGCAATAGGACGGAATTGCAGGAGGCGTTACCCGAGGTGGATGGTTTTTTCACCTTCGCGGAATTGCCGAAGTTATTGGAGTCTCCTGATTTCCAATTGCTTGGCACATCCGACAGAATGCTCTCCACGCCCCGTCACTACGCCTACCTCAAGATCTCCGAGGGTTGCGACCACCAGTGCTCCTACTGCTCCATCCCGCTCATCCGCGACCGGCAAGTCTCCAAGCCGATTCCGCTTCTCGTCGAGGAGGCGCAGCGTTTGGCCGACCAAGGGGTGAAAGAGCTGATGCTGATAGCCCAGGACCTCACCTACTACGGCATCGACCGCAGCGGCAAGCGCGAGCTCGCCGACCTGATGGACAAGCTCGCGCAGGTGAACGGCATCCAGTGGATCCGGCTGCATTACGCCTACCCGCTGAACTTCCCCTACGAAATTCTGGAGGTGATGAAACAATATCCGCAATATTGCCGCTACTTGGACATCCCGTTCCAGCACATCAGCGACGACATCCTGCAGAGTATGCGGCGCGGCGGCAGTTCGGCCTACATCTACGACCTCATCGCGCGTATCCGCGAGACGATTCCCGGCATCGCGCTGCGCACTACGCTGATCTCCGGCTACCCGACCGAGACCCGCGAACAGCACAAGGAACTCGTGGAGTTCGTGCGCCGCAACCGCTTCGAGCGGCTCGGGGTCTTCGCCTACTCGCGCGAGGACGACACGCCCGCCTACGCCCTCGGCGACCCCGTCAAGGCGTCTGAAAAGAACAAACGGGTGAACGAAATCATGAAATTGCAGGAGACAATCTCCCACGAAATCAACCAAACCCGCGTCGGCACCACGATGAAGGTGCTGATCGACAGCGAAGAGCAGGACTGCTACATCGGCCGCACCGAGTTCGACTCACCCGATGTCGATAACGATGTTTTCATCGACAAGAACCAACCGCTGACCGTTGGCGAATTCTACAACGTGGAAATCACCGACGCCGCGGAATATGATTTGTTCGGGACTGTTTGCCCGCAGGCCTAACGGCCTGCGAAAAATCGCGCGTGAAACCCCATTTGCTACCGAGCCCTTCAGCCCTAACGGGCTGGTTTGCGGACGGAGCATTTCCCCATATTAGTTATAAAACAGGCACGGGCAGGCCGTTAGGTCTGCCGGGCTTGGTAGTAGGGATGGGCGGCCACGATGAGTTCCGCACGTCGTTAGGTGTGCGGGGAAATTTTATTCCCGAAATTCGACTATGTGATGATACACGTAACCGGTAACCGTATCAAACACGAAAAAGTGATGATGCGGCGTCCTGCAGCAGTGATAGTATAGCAGATGATCCTCCGGTAGGGTTTCCCATTCGTCAAAAAAGTCGATTCTCTGATGAGGGCTCTGTTTTTCCAAAATATAATTTCGATCACAACTGATAAATGCGGAGTCAGGCGTGATTTCTGTGTAGGTACATTCTTTGGCGATAATAGCAGACCCCACTTGCGCCGGTGTGCCTTGATACCGAAACCACATATTGTAGAGCGGCCATTCTTCGCAAACCCCGCAATCATCGTCTTGACCCAAAGAAGGATAAAGTTGCCTGACATGGTATTCTTCGAAATTAGAACTTGTCCTCAACCAATCCACCACTTTATTCCGAACTCTTGTGCAGGATGCGGTAAGACAAAGTGTAAAGAGTATCAGTAATATTTTAGGTCTGCACATTTTAAAAGTATTCATTTAATTTTTGGAATACCCAGCTGCTTACAGATTTCCACTGCTAAGCGGTCTCCTAATTCAGAATGGCGCGGAACAGCAGATAACCCTTTTCCATTTTTATTAATATATACAGAATGATTACTTCCTTCTTTGAAAAGGATGCAATTGTTTTCCAATAAGTATTTGATTAAGGCTGTTCGTTTCATTAAAGAATAGCTATTTTGCGTCGTAATATGCGACGTCCGATAAATTGTTTTCTGGTAAGTTCTTTTTTGGCGGCCAGAACCATCTCTATGGCATCTTTGATGTTCTCTTTTGCCTCTTCAATGGTGGCTCCTTGGGTTACTGCCTCTGGTACCTGTTCACATTGACAGAACCATTGACCATTGTCCATTTTTTCCAATATAACAGTATATTCCATATATGTTTATTAATGACGGGGCAAAAATACGTTTTTTTCAAAAAAAACAATTCCGTTTTCAGATAAATTATTTTGTACTTTTGCGGCTTGAAACTCTAAAAAAGATAATAAATCGCTCTGTGCAATCTCCCGCTTCAATAACCAATAACCATTCCCAATGAACCTCCTCCAACTTTTCAAAAACATCCGGCCTTTCGTTAAGCCATACAAGTGGCTGGTTTTCATCACATTAGTTCTCACATTAGTAGGCTCCCTGATGGCGCAGGTCAACGCCATCGTGCTCGACCGGACGGTGGATGCCATCAACGCGCTCATCGGCACGAACTTCAGCTGGGGCCAGGCGGCACGCATCATGACCATCATCAGCGTTGTGCTGTTGGGCAAGGAGGTGCTCTCCGCCATCATCACCTTCGCGCAGAACTATTTTGGCGAGCGGATGCGCATCTACGTCAGCCGCGACTTGGCGCAGAGCGTCATCGAGAAGGTGCTCACCTTCCGCATCGCCTTCTTCAACTCCGGCGACAACGCCACCGGCAAGCTGCAGGCCCGTATCGACCAGGGTGTCAGCTCGTTGTCACGAACGGTGCAGAACTTCTTCATCGACTTGCTACCGCTGTTCACCAGCGCCCTGCTCGCCCTCATCCTGATGTTCGCGGCCAACGTCTATGTCGGCTTAGTCGCCCTCGCCATCGTGCCCGTCTATTTCTGGATCACCTACCGGCAGGCACGGCGGCTCAAAGGCTGGCGGCGCGAGATGCGCACCCACTTGGAGACCAAAAGCCAGGGCATCAAGAACATCATCGACTCCATCAACGTCATCAAAAGTTTCAACCGTGAGAAAATCGAGGCGCAGAAGCAGTTGGACATCCAGAACCAGGTGACCGAGAACCAGATGAAGACCCGCCAGGTGGCCTTCTACTACAACGGACTCAAGAGCTTCGTGCGGCAGGTAGGCACCGTGCTGGTCATCATTCTGACGGCTTTCTTAGTGTTGAAGGAGTATCCGGGCATGACCATCGGTAAAATCATGTACCACGTGATGTTGTTCAGCAACGTCATCGCGCCCATCACGCAGCTGCAGCGCATCTTCGACGACGTGAACGACGCGCTGATCTACGCGGAGGGATTCTTCGGCATCCTCAACTCCGAGAAGGAGATCGAGCCGTCGGGCGACCACCGTCCCGAAAAAATCCGGGGCGAGTTCGAGCTGCGGGGCGTCGATTTCACCTACCCGAGCGGCACGCAGGCACTGTTCGGCGTGAACATGAAGATCGAGCCGGGCAAGATCACGGCGTTGGTGGGCCTCTCCGGCGCGGGCAAGAGCACCATCGTGAACCTGTTGGACAAATTCTACGAGCCACAAGTGGGCACCATCACGTTGGACGGAATCGATTTGCGCGACTATGACACACAATACCTGCGCGAGAACATCGGCTTAGTGTTGCAGAAGAACCACATCTTCGACGGCACCATCGAGGAGAACATCCTCTACGGCAACCCGCGCGCCACGCACGAGGAGGTGGTGGAGGCGGCCAAGAAAGCACACCTCTACGACCAGGTGATGGAGCTGCCCAAGCAGTTCGCAAACAACGCAGCCGACCTCTCCGGCGGGCAGCAACAGCGCGTGGCCATCGCCCGCATGTTCCTCAAGAACCCGCCCATCATCTTCTTGGACGAGCCCACCGCCAGCTTAGACGCCATCGCCACCGAACAAATCAAGAACAGCATCGACGCCATCAAGAAAGACCGCACCGTCATCATCATCT
>CAMVBK010000109.1:0-5093 GCA_947165685.1 uncultured Bacteroidales bacterium
TTGTTTTGGTGACTTTGGTGTTTAAAAACGGTCAACCTATTTCAGGCATTGACAGAAGATTAGAATGTTAGGGGTTTAATTAGGTTCGTTTGGGGTGACAGATTGAAAAAAAACAAACCTACTGCAACCTTTTACATTTTTCGTATCCTATATATGAAACTTTTATATTTTTGCCGTATGAAAAGCAGATATAGATATAACCGCTTGATAGCATTGGCGTTAATGCTTTTACTGTGTGGGGCACTGCAAGGTGTGCGTGCACAGGAGTTCACCGTAGATTCGGATCATATTCCAGTAAAAATCACCCCTGACAGCGGGATCACAATGCGTTATGATATGACCCCTCTATATCATGCCGTGAAATACCACGGATACTATTTTCTGAAATTGCACGTGCACTGTCTTGAAGAAAATCCGACAAAATACTGGGACGGATCCATATTGGTGGCTTTGTCTGAAAAAGACAAGACATCGAGAAAGGTGGCTATGCCTGATGAATTCAACGGTTCCATGTCACATACTGCAGACCTTTTTGTCAGAAACGACACATTATGGTTAAAATCGTCTTTATCGTACCGAAAATCAGAGAATCATTCGGGTTATTATTTTGATGAATCTAATTGGACGTGGAAATACGAGCAAGAGGTGTCAGATCTGGCATTTGAAGACGACCGTTATTGGGTGTTTGGGCAACAGTACGTTCGTTTCATAGAGAAACAAACGACATGGGAAGCCAACACCTCTAACGGCTGGCTGCAGATGGAACCCATTAATAGACAATATGATAGGTTTGGAATGCCGACTCGCATCTTGCACTCCGACGGACAGTATTATTTTGTGCATCGTTGTCAAGTAAGAACGCGTCAAGATGATTTGTCGCCAGGAGGGAGAATCCGCCGGAACACCATGATTAGCGACCCGATTCTGTCGGATGTGTACAAAAACACGTACCATGATGGTCATTATATAGAAGATTATATTGACAAAGATTCCATTCTTTATGACGTGACTAAAAGGAAATCAACTTATCGCTACAGCAACTACTATGTTGACGGATATGGTCACGGAGACACTGTTTTTGACGGGGCATTCTGTGTGGATAATCTTATCTATTTGGTGGTGAGCGTTCCTCATCAAACGTTTATCGCGCGCTTGGACAACAGTCGTCTTACCCCAGTGGTGGATTTCGGGCGGCATTTCGAAATCGCACCATCTGCTCTTCAAATAAGCACGCTCAATCGGCAGAACATGGAACCCGACAAATGTCTGCTTATATTCAATGCCAAATACGGGAATTCGGAATGCGGTCTCATTGACATAGACGGCACCACGGTGAAAGTAGTCCATTTCGACTTCCCATCACAAAATCTCGGTTGTTATTCTCCTGTACATTCCATAAGCACTCCGAATTAAAGGTTGTCCATAGTTGTCCCAGTTGTCTTAAAAAAAAACAAGAATAGTCTTAAAATCGATTATGCAAAAAAAGAAAACATACCGTTATTCCACTGGCGAATCGTTCGAGGCCGATGCGGAGGATTTGAAGCGCCTGCTGCTTGAGAACCAGGGGTATTTGGATAACTATTTGGAGCTGTACGGCTCGTTGGAGGACGACGAGTACGTGGCGCGGGGCAACGGCTTCTGCGACCGCAAGTTCAGCGACGACTTCATCGAAGGGCAGATCGCGAAGTACCGCGCACGGGTCGCGGAGCTGGAGCGTTGGTTAGGAGAGGCCGGGGTGTGACTTTGCCGCAGTGCAAAGCAGTAGTGTCCGATGCCTTTCCCCGATGGTGCATCCGAATAGATAATGTTTGTTTCCATCCTTGATTTTCAATGTTTTACGTAGTTCTTCCGCTGAGAGCGGAAAATTCCGGACGGCGATGTTGGCGCACCCGATGTGCGAAAGTTCCTTGGCGGTTTTGCGCGGGTGGAACTCGTGGGCGGCCTCGATGCGGAAAATGCGCCCGGGGAAGTCCTCGTGCAGCTCGTCGGCGGTGAACAGGTTGGTGTTTGCCGCCAGCTTCGAAATCTGGAACTGCTGCGACAGGGTGTTGAAAAGCCCTGCCTTCATCACGGCGGCATTGGGTTCGTAGAGGTAGGTGCCCAGTTCTGTGGCGATGCGGGGTGGGGTGGTGCACTCGGTCTCCAGGGTGGATTCGATGCGGTTGTTTGCTTCTTTGCAAATATCGATGGCAATGATTGTCGGGATGCGGTTTATATTGTCCGCACGAGATAACAGAAACACCACCTCCTTGCATTCGCCCTCTACGGCAATCACGTGGACGGCGAAGGTTTCGGGTAAATCCCGCAATGTCTGGTGGATGTCAATCATCGGCGACAACTTGACTATCAGGGTGTTGCAGCGTTCCAGCAGGGCGGATTTCCATTCGAGGAGGTTGGGGGTGCAGTCGGCGAGGGCCACCACCTTTCGGCCGTGTGTGTCGCGCCGCGACGGGTCGAGGTAGATCGTATCGACGGGTTCTATGGAAGCCAGCCGTTCCTCCATCGTGCCGTTAATGACTTCCACATTGTTGATGCCCAATGTTTTGCTGTTGTGACGGAACAGCTCGCAGAGTTCCTCCTGCGGTTCCACGTAGTAGCCCGAGGAGAACTCCCGGGCAAGCGCGACCGTATCGACCCCGAAGCCGCCGCTGAAGTCCGCAAACGATTCCCCTTCCACCAAAGAGGCTTTATAATCAGCTGTTTGCGATGAAGAACACTGCTCCATGGAGACCTTCCTCGGGTAGAGGATGCCCTCGATGGCGTACCATTCGGGCAGCTTCTCCCTGGCTTTCTGCCGACCGGCGATCTGTTGCAGCGCTATGGGCATATCGACCTGCGGGTCCTTGGAGGGGTGCAGGGCAAGATGGGCCACGTCGTCGGTGGCGTGTGCGGAGATGTACTGGAGGGTGGTGGAGTTGATGTTCATAATATCTGTTGTCGTTGTAGCCAAATTTGGAGTACAGGGTCGGATAAATACAGTCCATTTTGCCGAATCTCGATAAAATCCTTCTCTATCAAGGATTTCTGCATCTTGTTTACATTGGATTTCGCCCCAAGCTGGTATTTTTCAAGTATTTCTCGAGAAGAGTAGCCCGAATGCAGTCCTGCCATGATGGCGCGTAGGAAGTTCATTTGGTAGGTCGTGAGTGCCCCAGTCTGTTCCATAAACAACGGTGTGCATTGCATCAACAGATCTTCAACGCCTTGTTCGAGATCGGCATCCGTAACTTCGTTTTCAGTGTTAAGCATTACATTCCAGGCCAGTTGCTGCACGTATGACGACTGGTTCTGTACCATTTCGCAAATTTGGATCACATAGCGTTCATCTATGGAATGTCCTTTCTCGATAAATTTCTGCTGGATAAAGGGAATCCAGTCGGCGGTTGGGATGGGTTGCAGATAGTTTAGTTCCCCGAACTGATAGAACGGCATACGTTTGTTCTGGAAAAGGTTGGTCATCATGTGCTGGCGGCTTCCGAACAAACAATAGGAAGCATTCTTTTGGTGTTGCCAAACACTGCGCATCTGTTTTTGCACATTAAGACTGTCCGGCCAGTCGCCCACTTGCTGGAACTCGTCGATGCAAACCACGATGTGCTTCCCGATGTGTTGAGCAAGAACTTCGGGCAAATTAAGGATTTCTTCCGGCTCATATTCCTTCGGTGTGATGCCCAATGATATGGAATAGTCGGCGGTCGGATCCGGACTGAATGAAATTTTGGGAGTGAGGCGGACCAGAAAGCGTTTGATGTTTTCGATGGCCATTTCCATTTTGGAAGCCGTTTGCTTCAACAGTGCGACAGCAAATTTGTTGTAGAAGTCATATTCCGATCGACAATTGTATATGTCAACATATACCGTGTGAACAACTTTCGGATCCACTTCTTGTTGTACTTTTTTGACGAGCGATGTCTTGCCCATGCGACGAGGGGAGATGAGGATTACGTTCAGTCCGCTCTCAAAGTTCACCTTTAACCGATGAGTTTCCTTCACTCTGTCTGTAAAGTTGTCTCCACTTACAGAAACGCCATAAACAAAAGGTCTTTCAATTTCCCGCATAAAGATTACAATATGTTATAAACAAACATTTTACCTTGTTCACTGATTAGTGGGCCACTGATTGGTGGACCACCAATCAGTGAACTTTTGTCCGCCGCAAAAATAATAAAATATTTGTATGGTCGATACGGGCAGAAACAACTACTCTTCCTCGCTATAGTACACCTTGTAGTACTTGCCGCGCTCGTCCTCGCCCTGTTCCACGTGGTCGCGGTTGCCGTCGATGATGATCTGGATCTTGCGGTCGAGGCGGATGACGCGTTTGTAGGAGCGTTGCTGGCGGCGGAAGGCGTAGTCGGAGATGTCGAAACTGTCGTCGATCACCACGTCGTTCTCCTCTTCGTAGCTTCGTTTGTACTGGCGGAAGCTCTCGATGACCTCGGGCTGTTCGATGACCTCGTTGGCGAACTCCTCCATCTCGAAGGTGTCGTTCTCCTTGAAGAACTCCAAGGAGCGGTTCAGCAGGTCGATCTGGTCGGCTTTGGAGACCTCGAACTGTTCGGGCAGCGTCTTGGTGACGAAGTTCTTGGCCATGGCCATCGCGTTCTGCGTGTTCGCGTAGCCGTCGTTGCGCTGGCGCACGTGCAGGAAGTCGTCCATCCAATATTGCGCCTCGATGCCTCGGTTGGTGTTATCGACCACGGCCACCATATAGCCGTTCTCGCGTTCCTTGTTGAAGATGAGGCAGCCCTTGTCGAGCTTCTTGATGTTGATGCCCTGCTCGCTTTCGAGGTTGAAGTTTCCGTCCTCGTGCAGCACCCGCAGGAACGTGTCCTTGTTCTCCGACTTGAACAGCCCGACGGCGTCCACGGTGTCGCCATCCACGATGCAGTCGCGGAAATAGACCGTGTAGAACTCCCCGCCCTTGATTTTCGGGTGGGTGCTTTGGTCGTAGAGGTGTTTGGCGAGGTTCACCGACTGCTCGTGGAGCGTGTCGGGGTCGTCGAAGATCCTTGACGCCGCGCCATAGACCACGTTGAACTCAATGCCGCTGTCGTGGTAGAGTTCGAAGAGTTCTTCGGAGGAGAAGGGGG
>CAMVBK010000110.1:0-4837 GCA_947165685.1 uncultured Bacteroidales bacterium
ACCGCGCAAGTGCCGGCCGCCAGAAACAGCAAAAAGATTGTCACTATTTAACTGTAAATTAAACAGTTCCAAACAGCCGGAAAGGGGTAAACAGTCAACTTCCATATACTGGAAAAAGGAGACCGACGAAAAGTAAACACTTATAAAACAACATATTAGACGAGCTCACAATCCTACAATTGCCTTCAAATCAAAAAAGAATACGAACGTCCCCACCTCTTTCGCCCGCCTTCACAATTACCGGCACTTCGGACAAACTCCCTTCACCACATACTCCGTGTCCTCCACTGTAAACCCTTCAGGAAGAGCCACCTCCGGAAGTGCAATGTTCGTCAGGCAGACCGTCCGATGGCAGACCCGACAACTGAAATGGACATGCCGGACACCACGCAACGGGTCTTCACCATCACGCAAACAATACTTCTGAGATCCTGACCCATCATCGATGGTATCTAACAGATGGTGTTCGCTCAAGAGTGTCAACGTTCGAAAAAGAGTCGATTTGTCAACGGTGGGCAACGCCTCTTCCAAATTGGCCAAACTGAAGACCCCTGCGTGTCCTCGACGGATAGTCCGCCATATCAGCAAACGCACGGCTGTCACCCGCACTCCTGCCTTTCGCATTATTTGTTCATCACTATAATTGTCCATATATCAAATAGTATCATATCACATACCGCTATAACACCCTAACAGGACTTCATTGCCCGCATAGCATTCAGCACAGCCAAAACCGTCACACCTACATCGGCAAAGACGGCCATCCCCATCGTGGCAAACCCGAACACTGCCAACAGAAGCACTGCCACCTTCACAAAAATGGCGAAAGCGACGTTCTGACGGGCAATTTGGATGGTACGGCGGGCAATCTTCACTGCCGCCGCCACTTTGGAGGGATTGTCGTCCATCAGCACCACATCAGCAGCTTCAATGGCCGCATCGCTGCCTAAGCCCCCCATGGCAATCCCCACGTCTGCACGAGCCAAAACCGGCGCATCGTTGATACCGTCGCCCACGAACGCCAAAAACCTGTCACGTGGCTTCTCCTGCAAAAAGCGTTCCACATGCTTCACTTTCTCCGTTGGCAGCAACCCCGCATAGAAATCACTGATAGACAACTTTCTGGCAACTTCTTCAGCCACTTCACTCCGGTCGCCAGTCAGCATCGCGACACGACGAACCCCCAACGCTTTCAACTGTGCCACCGCCGCCACACTTTCCTCCTTCACCCGATCCTTGATGACGATGTGACCGGCATACACACCATTGACCGCCACATGAATGACCGTACCCGTCAGGTGGCATTCGTGCCAATTCGCACCTTCCGCCTCCATCAACTTCGTATTGCCCACACATACGCGATTATCCCCCACATTCGCCTTAACCCCTTGACCGGCAACCTCTTCAACTTCCGAGATTGTACACCCATCCGTTGCTTCGTCCGGGAAGGCATCGCGTAGTGCCGCACCAATAGGATGTGTGGAGAAATGCTCCACGTGAGCGGCGAGATGCAGAAGCTGACGCTCGTCGAGCAGCTCCGGATGCACGGCCTCTACGGCGAACTGTCCGTAGGTTAGCGTGCCGGTCTTGTCAAACACTACGGTATCTAACTTAGCAAGGATGTCCATATAGTTGGCGCCTTTCACCAAGATGCCGTTGCGCGAAGCCCCGCCAAGGCCGCCGAAAAAAGTGAGCGGCACACTGATGACCAAGGCGCACGGGCAAGAAACCACAAGGAAAAGAAGGGCACGATAGAGCCACACTGGAAAAGCGGCGGCGAAATGGCCGGAGAAAAGCGGCGGCAACACGGCTAAGGCCAATGCCGCAAAGACCACCACCGGCGTATAAATCCGAGCAAAGCGACTGATAAACGTCTCACTCTTGGACTTGTGATCATTAGCATCCTCTACCAGCCGGATAATCTTCGATACGGTGCTTTCGCCATAGCTTTTAGTTGTTCGCATCCTGATGACAGCGGTGAGATTGACACAGCCGGAGAACACCTCATCGGCCTCCTGAACCTCACGCGGAACACTTTCACCCGTAAGAGCCACGGTATTCAACGCAGTGTTCCCCTCCACGATCACCCCGTCCAACGGCACCCGTTCGCCCGGACGCACCAGAATGGTCTCCCCTACTTTCACCTCTTCAGGACTGACAACCAATATTTTACCATCATGCTCCACGCTGGCCGTGTCGGGACGAATATCCATCAGATGTGCAATGCTATCTCGGCTTTTCCCTTCAGCATAGCCCTCGAAAAGCTCCCCTATCTGGAAAAAAAGCATCACAAAGACCGCCTCTGGGAACTGGGTCTCCGCACCGGGCAGAAAACCGATACAAAGTGCGCCAATTGTGGCCACCGACATCAGAAAATGCTCGTTAAAAGCCTCCCCGTGCGCGAGTCCCTCGGCCGCCTCCTTTAGCGTGTCCCACCCGACCAGCAAGTACGGAACCAGGTAAACCAGCAACAACTGCCACGTGGACAGTGCGGTGAATCGTTCCAACAACACCGCCGCAACCAACAACACCGCCGCAAGCACGATTTTCAGGAGTTGTGCTCGCATCCCATGCTCGCAACTGTGACCGTGTTCATGACCGTGACTATTATGATCATGACCGTGATTGTGTTTGTGACAATGGCATTGACTATCACATTTTTCCAATTGTCTCTCTTCCATGACTGTAACTTTTATTTTTCGAGGCAAAAATACAGTTTCCTTTTCGCAACCAAGTTGCAAACTAACCTCAAACGCCCTGTTTGCAACCCGGTTGCAGGTTCAGTTAGATCTCGGTCTGTTTTTATTTGCCCTGAAACTATCGCGCAGCTGTCTGACCCTTTTCCGATTCTCAGGAAGGTCTGCGAAGAAGAACAGATGCTGGTCCTGCCGTTCCTGTTTGCTTTTGGCAACATGCACCTTCTTACCTGTATATGGGTCATAGCCAAGAAAATACATCGCCGTGGCGTATGTCATGGGCGTAGGCGTAAAGTCCTGCACTTGGTCGGTCATCAGATGGTACTGGTGGGCGATGTCGCACAGTCTGCTCATCTTCTCGACAGTGCAGCCGGGATGCGAAGCAATCAAATAGGGAATCAACTGCTGATTTTTTCCACACTGCCTGTTCTCAGCATTAAAATCTTTCAGAAATTCAAGGAAATGGTCGAAAGACGGTTTTCGCATGAGTGCAAGCACCTCATCGTCAGTATGTTCCGGAGCCACTTTAAGTCGCCCCGACACATGATGCCGCACCACTTGACGGAGGTACTCCCCTAATCCAAGCATCGCACGTTCTTTCTCGCTGTCCGTCAGCAGCATGTCGTAGCGAATACCGCTGCCAATGGTGATGTGCTTCACCCCGGGCGTTTCCATCACCCGCCGGTACAACGCCGTGACCTCGTGGTGGTCAGCCACCAAATTCGGGCATTTTTTCGGGACAAGGCAGGAAGGACGGGCACATTTCTCGCATTTCGACAGGTCTTCACCCTGCATCTTGTACATATTGGCCGACGGACCGCCAAGGTCGCTGATATGTCCTTTGAAGTATGGGCGCCTCACCAAATTCTCCACTTCCCGCATCACCGAATCCACAGAGCGTGAGGCGATGGCCTTGCCCTGGTGGGCGGCAATGGCGCAAAAACTGCATCCTCCAAAACAGCCCCGGTGGATGGTGATGGAGTTCTTAATCATCTCGAAGGCGGGAATATCGCCCCGTTTCAGGTATTTGGGATGTGGTGCGTTCATCATGCGGTCGAACAGCGCGAAACTGTCCATCTCGGCTTCCGTGGCCACTGGAAAAGGAGGGCGGACTACGACAAATTTGTCCATATATGGCTGAATCAATGGACGTTGGACACGCTTATTCGACTCTTTTTCCATCGCCACGAAATTCTCGCCGTACTTTCGCTTGTCCTTTAGCTCCTCCGCATAATCATGCAACAAAATTGGGTTCTCGGACCTGTATTTTTCGACAGCATCATCTATAAAGGCGATTTGTGCACACTCGTGCAGGTGTTCGCGCCAGTCGGGATGGCGCATCAGCCGGGCGAGCTGCACAATAGGGCGTTCACCCATGCCATAGACGAGCACATCCGCCTGACTTGCAACAAGTATGGAGGGTTTGAGAGAGTCGCTCCAATAGTCGTAGTGGGAGAGCCGTCGCATGGAGGCCTCCACACCACCGAGCACGATGGGCGTGTCGGGGAAAAGCTGCCTGAGTATGCGCGAATAGACGGTTGCGGCATAGTCGGGGCGGAAACCCGATTTTCCTCCGGCCGTGTAGGCATCGTCACTGCGAAGACGTTTGTTAGCAGTGTAATGGTTGACCATCGAATCCATGTTGCCCGAAGTGACCCCGAAGAAAAGGCGTGGAGTCCCCAATTTCTTGAAGTCGCGGAGGTCGTCCTGCCAGTTGGGCTGCGGCAAAATGGCCACTCGCAACCCCTCGCGCTCGAGCACCCGCCCGATGACCGCTGCCCCGAACGAGGGATGGTCCACGTAGGCATCCCCGTTCACGAGGATGACATCCACGTAATCCCAACCTAAATAGTCGAGCTCTTTCTTGGTTATCGGCAGAAAATGCTTGTCTGCAGCCATCGCGAAATAATTATGCGGCAAAAATACACTTTCTTCGCGATTCATGACGCGGAATCTTACCAAGACCTAACCTTTCCCTATCCTCTTCTCCCCATTCACATTCACCAATCACCATATCAAAAAAAATTGTATCTTTGCCGACTGAAATTTTGGCAGCACGACTGTCGGGTCCCATAGCTCAGTTGGTTAGAGCATCTGACTCATAATCAGAGGGTCCAAGGTTCGAGCCCTTGTGGGACCAC
>CAMVBK010000111.1:0-4747 GCA_947165685.1 uncultured Bacteroidales bacterium
TTTTTTAAACTATCATTCGAGGAATACATCAACTAACCGTTTAATATTATTCACCAAATTCAAAAAAACATGAAGAAAAACGTATTGTTTTTGGCATTGTTTCTGACAATGCTGACATTCGGTGCAAAGGCGCAGATACCTGTGTTCACCGAAGGCTTCGAAGGCGGCACCGTCCCGACGGGATGGACGACCATCGATGCCGACAACGACGGCCTCGGCTGGGAGCACTCCTCCGAACAGGATGAAGTGGATGGCCATACCGGCACTGGGGCAATTGTCTCGTACTCTTACGACAACTACGAAGGGGAAGGACTCACTCCCGACAACTGGCTTGTGACCCCGGGCATCTCCTTGTCCGGTACCAGCACGCTGACCTACTGGTTCTGCGACCCCGCAAACCCCGCCTACATTGGCGACCATTATGGGGTTTACATCTCCACCACGTCAGCCACAGACACAGCGTCCTTCACACTGCTGTTCGAGGAGACCCCCACCGTTGACAACCAGTCATGGACCATGCGCACGGTGGACCTCACCGCCTACGCCGGCAGCACGGTCTATATCGCCTTCCGCCATTACAACAGCTACGATTTGTACTTTATCGGCATTGACGACATCACGGTCTATTCCACCGGCACGGAGCCCTACCTCGGCGTGGCCTCCACCATGCTGGGCTTCGGCACCGTGAACCCCAACGACTATTCTGCCGTTCAGACGGTGCAGGTTATAGCCGCCAACCTTACGGCCGACATCACCGCCGCTGTTTCCGGCTCGTCGTTCGAGCTTTCTTCCGACAGCGTCTCGTTCAGCAGCTACGCGACCCTGCCCGCCACTGGCGGCCCCCTCTATGTGCGCTACGCCCCGACGGCAGAAGGCACCGATGTCGATAGCATCGTGCTCACCTCCGGAACACTCAGCAGCACGGTCATGCTCAGCGGCCAGTGCGTCGATTGCAGCAACATCACGATGCCCTACAGCCAAAGCTTCGAAGACGCCGCCGACCTGACGTGCTGGTTGTTCGGAAGCGCCAACTCCACAAACAGCATCACGTTGTACAACACCGCATCGGTTGGCAGCAAATCCCTGCGCTTCTCCTCCTTTAACAGCGCGGACAACTACAACCAATATGCCGTGACCCCCGAACTTCCCGTCTCGGATTCGAAGATGGTCTCGTTCGACTACATGAGCTCCAACACTTTGACCGAACAATTCAGCGTGGGTTACTCCACTACCACCCCGACTATTGACGCCTTCATCTGGGGAGACACCATCAACTCGTCCAACAACACGACTTGGACGCCGTACATCAACATTTCCATCCCCGGCGAGGCGAAATACATCGCCATCAACTATTTCTCCAATTACAAATACTACCTCTATGTAGATAACTTCTTAGTGCAGGAAGTTCCGTCTTGTCTCGCGCCCAGCGACCTTGCTGTCGGCAGTGTGACCAGCAATTCGGCTGTGCTTCAATGGGAAAGTCCCTCCGACTATTTCAATGTCTATTATAAGGTAGCCGCCGACACCGTTTGGGAACAGGTTCCCAGCGTGAGCGTTGACACCATGGGCTACGAGCTCACAGGTCTTGCCGCCGCCACCACCTACCAGTGGAAAGTCGCTGCAATCTGCGATGACGGCACCGAGCAGGTCTCCGGCATTTCCTCCTTCACCACGGAGTGCGCCACCTTCCTGGCACCCTTCACCGAGAACTTCACCACCAGCTTGCCGATGTGCTGGGGTCTCTACTACGGTCTGGCTTCCGACGCCTTCGCCGGCACAAACCCCACCAACACCACCTCCGGCTGGAACTTCAACAACACAAACGTTTTCGGCCAAGGACACCCGAAGATCAACATTTACGGCACAAGCGCCAAATACTGGCTGGTGACCCCGCCCATTGACTTGAGCAACCTGTCCGAACCCACGTTGTACTTCGACCTCGCCCTCACCGACTACAACTCCGCCAGCCCCATCGATGATGCGAACGACCAACAGGACGACAAGTTCATGGTGATTATCTCCACCGACAACGGTGCCACGTGGAGTGCCTCCAACGCCACCGTGTGGAGCAACGACAGCACGGCCGCCCATGTCTATAACCAAATTTCCACCACGGGCGAGAACATCAACATCTCCCTTGCCAACTATATCGGCCAAACCGTGACCATCGCCTTCTACGGCGAATCGACGGTCTCCAACGGCGACAATGACCTGCACATCGACAATGTTGAGGTGAGAGATGCCATCTCCTGTCCGAAACCCACCAACTTGACGGCTTTCGGCCCGAACGACACCGTGACCCTCAGCTGGACCGACGCGCTCGGTTCCTCTTGGGAAGTGGCTTACGGTCCTGCCGGCTTCGGTGTTGACTCCGACACCGCCACGCTGATCAGCGGTATCACGGAGACCACCGTCCAGATCACGGACCTCAACGCCGGTATGATGTACGATTTCTATGTCCGCACCGACTGCGGCGGCGACGTGAGCGACTGGACTGCCCCGGTCACGGCCTCGCCCAACACCATAGCCATGGGCATTTCCGGCAACATGACGATTTCGAGCTGCGGTGCCACCATCACGGATGACGGCGGTGCTTCCGGCAACTATTCCCACAACTGCCACTATGTACTCACCATCTATCCTGAAACGGAAGGCATGATGGTTTCCATCTCCGGTGTCTTCGCCGGCGAAGGCAGTGCCGACTACCTGAGCGTTTTTGAAGGTACGACCACCAACAGCAGTGCCCTGATCGATAAGGTCTATTCTACCATGGACGGCGCATCCTCCGGCACGCAGATCACCTTCGGACCCTACACGTCCACGTCCGGCCCGCTGACCCTGCTGTTCCACTCCGACTTTTCCGTGTCATATTCCGGCTTCGTGGCCACTGCCACCTGCGTGGAGCCTCCCGCCTGCTCCAAGCCCAACACCTTGGTTGCTGTCGCTGCCGCCGACCAGGCCGTGCTGACCTGGAACTCCACCGGTTCGGAGTTCAACGTCTATTACAAAGTCGCTTCCGATTCTGTCTATACGGAAGTCTCCAACGTGACCGACCTCACCTACACGCTGACCAACCTGACCGCCAACACCGAATACAGCTGGTACGTGGTGGCCCTTTGCGGCGACACCAACCTGCAGAGCGCGACGGCCAACTTCTCGACCCCGTGCAACACGTATGTCGCCCCCTTCATGGAGGACTTCAACGCCGCCGCCTCGAAACCTGACTGCTGGAACATCTACTCTGGCCTGGCTTCCGCCGTCTTCGCCGGAACTTCCTTGCAGCCCTCCACCAGCGGCTGGCGTTTCGACAACGCGAACGTGTTCGGCCAGTATCACCCCAAAATCAACATCTACGGCACCGGTGCCAACTATTGGTTAGTGACTCCCGATATTGACCTGAGCGCCCTGAACACCCCGACCTTGACCTTCGACCTGGCCCTGACGGACTACAACAACGCCGACCCAATCGAGGATTCCGCAGGTCAGGCTGACGACAAGTTCATCGTGGCTGTCTCCACCAACTACGGTTCCACATGGACGGCCGTTTCTGTCTGGGACAACACGGGCAACGGCGACCACTCCTACAACCAGATTTCCACCGCTGGCGAGGAAGTCTCCATCTCCCTGGCCCAATATGCCGGCCAGACCATCCGCATCGCCTTCTACGGCGAGTCCACAGTTGCCAACGGCGACAACGACCTGCACATCGACAATGTGGTGGTTGCCGAGATGAGCAACTGCACGAAGCCCACCGGCCTCGCAGTGTCCAACATCACGGAGAGCACCGCAGACCTCACCTGGACAGCCGGCGGCGACGAGACGGAATGGAACATCGAGTACAAGGAAGCCAGCGCCTCCACTTGGAACACGGCCACGGCCACTTCCACCTCCCACACCCTGACGGGCTTGATGGCCAACACGGTGTATAACGTGCGTGTACAAGCCGTTTGCGGTGCCAATGAATTCAGCAACTGGACTAGCACCTCGTTCACCACGGCCTGCGGTACCTACGTGGTGACCGACGCCGCCCCGTATGCGGAGAGCTTCAGCAGCGAGCCTTCCTGCTGGAACCTCAACGCCGGCGCAGATCCGATGTCCTGGAGTGCCTATAGTCCCTATATCTATCATAGCTACGGCACCTACACTGCGGAGGCGATTGCTCCCACGTTTGACATCACCGCCGTCACTAACCCGTATCTGAAATTCTCCCATCAGCACACGGACTATGAGAATAGCGGAGTATCTGACTCCCTGAAGGTGTATTACCGTGCCACCAGCAGCGATGCCTGGACCTTGCTGTTCTCCACAGGCAATGTGGCCTACGACTGGAGGGTTGACTCTGTGGCACTGCCCGCCGCTTCCGCCTCCTACCAGATCAAGTTCCAAGTTGTCGGTATGGGTGAAGATGCAGACGGTTGCAGCATTGACGATGTGACAGTCTATAACGGCACGGGCTCCGGCCCAGTCATCACCGACCCGACGGTGGCCACCAGCGCCGCTACCAACGTCGCGCAGACCACCGCCACGCTGAACGGCACCATCACCAACCCCGACAATGTGACGATTTCAGCCAAGGGCTTCCAGTGGAAGACCACCACGGGCGGCACCTACCAGACGGTGAACGCCACCGGCAGTGGCCTGAGCTACAACCTCACCGGCCTCACCGCCGCCACCGGCTACACCTTCCGTGCATTCATCACCTTCAACGGACAGACCGTCTATGGCAACGAGATGACCTTCACCACGC
>CAMVBK010000112.1:0-4527 GCA_947165685.1 uncultured Bacteroidales bacterium
AAGCTCTCTATCAGACTGTTGCCCTGCATGAACTTGTAGTCGAAGTTGGGCAGCGGCTCGGGTTCGTCGCTGTCAACCACGATGCTCAACCAGAAACGCAAGCGGGCAATGTCGATGGCACCCCGCTCGATATCGACCCCGTAGATGTTGTTTTCGATGATCTCTTTCTTTAATTGTGATCTGTGAACAGTGATCAGTGAACAGGAATCGTGGTCGGTCAAGGCTTCGCGGCATCTCCATAATTCGTTCAACAGCCCCATCGGAAACGCACCGCTGCCAATGGCCGGGTCGCAGATCTTCACCTCGCGCAAAGCTTTGTTGAGCATATCACGATAAGGTTCTAATTCCGATTGCATCTCATGTGTCTCCACAAAGGTGCGGATTTTAGTAATCAGTGAACTGTGATCAGTGATTTGAGAATCGATGTCGGTTGGGATTTTCGTGTTTTTGTTCTGTTCACTGTTCACTGACAACTGTTCACTAAGATACGCGATTAGGGATTCCTTGCACATGTACCGCACAATCTCCTTCGGGGTGTAGAATGCGCCCTTGGCTTTGTTGTCCTCCAACAAACTCTCGAAAATCTTGCCCAGCATTTCGGGATCGACACCGATCTCGGCATCGTCGGGGTCGTTTTCATCGACGGTGAAGTTGTAGGAGGCCAAGAAGGTGAAAAGATCGTTGAATAGCGAAGCCGGCAGCCGGATGTCCATCTTATCGACTTCGTCACGCTCGAACAAACCGCCGTTGAGATAGGGCAATTGCTCCCACTGTTTCAGCAACCCCTTATCCCAATGTTCGTTGGCGAACAGTTCCTCTCGCTGCTCCGGCTCAGTGTTGAAGATTCCGAAAAAGAGCGGCTCCAAGACTTGTTCGAGAAAATCGGCCTGATGAGGACTTGAACGAAACAGGTCGCGCAGGAACGTTGGATTGTCGTTGAGCCAGCCTTTTTTCTGCAGGAAATGGAGGAACACGATGCGGCCCATCATCTTTTTGACGTAGTCGTGGAGACGGGTATCGGATGTTCCCTCGGCAGAGACGCGCCATGGCACGTCTCTGCGATAGGATTGCGTGAGGTTCGCCACAATCCGGTCATAATGGAGATGGTACTCGTCGAAAAACTCATCGCTGAGCGCATCCACCGAGAAGGATTCCCTGAGGTCGGACAGCGTTAAACGCCCATTCAGTCTGGCCACCTTCTCCAATCGCTCCAGCGGTGTTTTGTATTGCCCGTTTTCGTCACCTAAGATATAGGAGAACCGTTTGGCCGAGGTGCTGCCCTCCTTGAGGTCGCAGATGTAGGACAAACGCCAGTGCCGGCCGTCGTCGAAAACGGCAATGGCCCCATCGACATCGTATTTCAGATAGGGACTGATCAGCTTGCGCAGACCCACACGCTTGCGACGCACATCGCCGCCATCGGCCACGCGGGTGTAGAAGAAGCCAAGCAGACGATGGTCGGCATCATCCATCTGACCGATGAAAAAACTCTGGTCGCCTTCGGCGTTGGTGTCGAGCCATTCGGGACGCGAGGCCACATCGTGGCAACCGAAAAGACGATGCACGATTTCGCGGCTGTAAGTGGTATAGTCGAACGGCGATTTGAAAATCTGACGGAGGGTTTCGGTATTCATTGTCGGGTTTATTTGAAGGTTTCGCTTAAAATGATGTCGGCGGTGGTGTAGGCCATCTGCTTGGTTTCGGTCTGCGTCTGTGACTGGCTGTAGCGTCTGTCCAACTCCTCAAGCTGTTCCTGTATCTTGATGAGCGGCATTGGCTCTTTCTTCTGCTTCCTCGAAATACGGTTGAGGGCATCGGCTAACTGGTTGTAGGCACCGCGTTCCACCATCTGCTTCAGACGGTCGAGGATGCTGCGACCTTCTTCGTCGAGCATAGGCCGCACCTCGCGCAGGAAAGCGGCGGCCTTTTTGGCATCGTTGTCTTTGCTGCCGATTTTGAGCTTGTCTTCCTGATATTCGCGTTGCTGATCGAGGGTGTATTGCCGTATCGCGCTCTGTACCTGTTCGTAATGCCGCTGTATGCTGTCACCGAAGGGAACGGCCTTCTCGTCGGGTTCCGCATGGAAGATGTCGGCGGCTTCGAGGAAGGAGAGTTCGCGGGTGGTATTACCGACGAGGTAGAAGGCCTTTTTGAGGGGAGATGCGAGATAGACGATGGTGTGATGTGTCGTCTCTCCGAGACGGGCACAGCGACTTTTCGGCGGAAGATTCTTGATGCGGCGGTAGAGCGAAGGATGGTTGTCGTGAAGGACTCGCACTTCGCGCAGCAGCTCCAGACTGCGGTCGGTTTCGTCGCGCACGTCGGTGTTGAAGAGTTTGAACTCGTGTACCAGCTCGTCGTGCGAGTAGATTTTGGTGTCCTCGCCGAGGGCGGAATGGAAACTCTGAAGCTTGATGAGGGAGTTCTTCTTCAAACTGATGATGGCATCGCCGGGGTCGGAAGGGTAAAACATGTAGTTGTGGATGGCGGTGGCGGTGGAGCCGATACGGTTCACACGCCCGATGCGCTGCATCAACCGCGTGGCATTCCACGGGCTGTCGTAATTGACAATGACATTCGCCCTGTGCAGGTTCACGCCTTCGGCCAACACATCGGATGTAATCACGATGTTGTAGTCGTTACGCCACTCTTCTTTGTACTTGGCATCGAAGTTAGCCTGGATCGTTTTCTGAAGTCGCTTGCGGTTTTTGGCGCACACAGCCAGAATGTCTTGACGATGCAGACGCCCTTTCAACTCTTTTTCCAGATAGTTGACGGTATCGACGCTTTCGCTGAACACCACTAATTTGCCGCCCGGATTCTTCTCTTTGTCGAACAACTCCCCTTGCAGCATGTTGATGAAAAGTTCCAGTTTGGGGTCGGATTTCACTTTGTTCCATCGTTGGCACAGCTTGTCTAGCACATCGGCATCATACTCCAACATCGGCAGGAAATCGGGCTTGAAATCGGCCGCGTGGAAGAGTATCTCTTTCTGGTCGAACCCTTTGCCGATGGCCAGTTCTATGATTTCGTCCAACTCGACCCCGTCGGACTGCAACTTTTTCACATTCAGCTCGGGGGCGATGATGACTTTGTCTTCCTGGAACATTTTTATCATCCCCCTCGTGGCATCCAAAAGGGTGTGGAGCGAACGGCGGAAGGCATCGAAACTGCTTTCCAACCGTTTGACCATGTGCGTCTGGTAGATGGAAGCGAGTGAATCGGTTATATGCTTCGCCATTTTGCCGGAAGGGACTTTGTACGAGGGACAATACTCCACCGCACGATAGCGGGCATAATGCAGACCGCTTCCGTTGAAGATATCCGAGTTCACCTCTTTCAGATTGGCCGACGGTGTATCGACCAACTTTATATAGGTGTCGATGAAGAGTTTCAGCAATTCGGGCGACATCTGATAGGTGCGGTCGGTGGGATCAAGCAGCTGCGGAAAATGGATTTCGTGGGCATAGCGGGGCTCGTGCTGGATATTGCTGCGGGTACGGCGCACCATCACTTTCTCCAACACCTTGTGCCGAAGCTCCTGATTGATGGCATCGATACGGGTGGTGAGGAAACCGGCGCTCATCGTGCGACGCTGTGACATAAGACTCTTGAATTCCTTGATCCACGGGGCAAACGTGTCGGCAATGTTGCTGACGCCGTCAATCGTGCAGCGCGCGACATCCTGAAACAGCAGCAACTGGTTCTTGATGTCCTCGGGCGTGTTGTTGAGCGGCGTGGCCGAAAGCAAAAGCACGCGTTTGTTCCCTTCCACATTGCCTTTATTCAGCCGTGCCGACTTGCAGATGCGCTGCAGCAGGTCGTAGTTGCCAGTACTATCATGTCGAAAGTTATGAGCTTCATCAACAATAATAAGGTCATAATACTCCTTCTCATCGTAGCCATCCCCATCAACAACTTTATCAAGACTGCCGTTGCTGACAAAACGGCTATACTTGTTCTTGATTCTGAAATCCCTGAAGGTGTCCTCCCAGTTTTTTTGCACCGAAGGCGGGAAGATGACGAGGATGCGGGTGTTGTCGCCATTGGCGGCGATAAACCGCTGCGCAATCATGGCCGCCACCACGGTTTTGCCCAAGCCCACCACATCGGCGATAAAGCATCCGCCGTGCCGCATCATAATGTCGTACCCTTGCACCACAGCATCGCGCTGGTAGGTGAGGTCGTCGTAATTGTCGGGAAGATGAGGGACGAAAAGGTCTTCGACCTGATTGCCGAAATGGTCGATGAGCATCCGCATATAGAGCTCGTAAGGCGTAGGCTGATGTTCAGGTGGCGCGAGATGAGTGCCGTCCACGATACGGTTCACGTCATCCATAGTCACAGGTATGGCGTCGTTCCACAGATGCTGAAATTCCTCCTCGCAGTAATGCACATCATCATAATCCTTCATGGCCACATTCAGCTCATAGCGTGGCGGTTCGGTGGTGCCGAGCCCTTGTGCGCTGAGGTTGCTGCTGCCCATAATGACCCAGCCGTCGCTATGCTCGCTGTGGCTCTTCGGCA
>CAMVBK010000113.1:0-4479 GCA_947165685.1 uncultured Bacteroidales bacterium
TTATGCGGTATGATGCGGATAAGCCGTATCAGATTTATCCAATTGTGGAAGGTCAGAAAATCAAAGAGAAGGAAGAGAAGAAGGAAATCCGCAAAGCTTTTGATTTCAGCATGATTGGCCTGAATGTGGGTGACACTGTCATATTCGATGCACTGAACCTTCCTGTAAAGGTAGCAGGCAAAAACAAGGTGGAGTATGAAGGCCGCCTCTGGAGCCTCTCCGCTTTCTGCGGCACCTACCTGCCCGAAGAAATGCACAACAAGAGTGAATCTTACCAAGGCCCGAAGTATTTTAGTCACAATGGGAAAACCTTGTGGGAGATTAGGTTGGAGAGGGAAAAAGAATAATTTTTTTTTGGCTTATAACTTCCGATAATACAAATTATCACGAAAATGACAGAAGAAGAAATCCTCCACTTGTCAGAAGAGGACATCAAATTTCAGTTCATCACACCTGCTATCACGGAACAGGCCGGATGGTCGCGTAGCTATATCCGAATGGAGTATTCCTTTACTGACGGCAGAATCCTATTCGTCGGCAAATTGCATCATAAGAAACAACCTAAAAGAGCTGATTACCTGCTCTTTGACGGTGATATAAACTCGCCGTTAGCTGTGGTTGAAGCCAAAGCCGCAGAGAGCGATTTGACTAAAGGCATACAACAAGCAATTGAATATGCAGCCATGCTTGATGTTCCGTTTGCCTATTCCTCAAATGGTTTGGGCTTTAGGGAACATGACATGATAACAGGGACAGAACGGGAGTTCACTATGGATGAGTTCCCGACCATGCAGGAACTCAAAGATAGAATTGTCAGCGAAAAGATGTTGACTGCAGAACAGCAGCAAGCCATTTCCACCCCGTATTTCATAGACCAATACTCGCATGAGCCCCGCTACTACCAACGTATCGCCATCAATAGAACCATCGAAGCCATTGCCAAAGGTCAGCAACGTATTCTCCTCGTTATGGCTACAGGCACGGGCAAAACTTTTACAGCGTTCCAAATCATTTGGAGACTGCACAAATCAGGGATAAAAAAACGCATTCTTTACCTTGCAGACCGCAATGTGCTGATAGACCAGACAATGCAGCAGGATTTCAAACCGTTCCAAAAGGTAATGACCAAGGTGCAAGGAAGACAGCTCGATTCCGCGTACGAAATCCACATGGCTCTCTATCAGCAGCTTGTTTCGACGGATCCGGAGAAGCCCGACCCATTCACGCAGTTCAACCCAAACTTCTTCGACCTCGTAATCATTGACGAGTGCCACAGAGGTAGCGCAAAGGAAAACTCCACATGGCGCAAAGTGCTGAACTATTTTTCTTCCGCAACACAAATTGGTTTGACCGCCACCCCAAAATACGCAGAGGGAGCTAACAACATTGATTACTTCGGTGACCCCATCTACACATATTCTCTCAAACAAGGCATTGACGATGGTTTCCTCGCTCCATATCGTGTAACGAAATCTTTTATTGACGTTGACTTAGACGGATTTGAGCCAAGAGAGGGCGATTTGGTCGCACTCGGCACAAAGGAATTGCAGGATTTCTACAGCCGGAAAGACTTCGGCAGAGAAATCACCATACAACTTCGTCAAAAGATTGTCGCCAAGCGCATTACGGATATGCTGCATAATTTGGGGCGATACACGAAGACTATTATCTTCTGCCCCGATATTGATGAAGCTGGTATCATGCGCGACCTGCTTATCCGAATGAATCAAGACCTTGTTAAAAAGGACAGTCGCTACATCATGCGTATCACGAGTGACGACTACGAGGGTAAACGCCAACTTGACAATTTCATTGACCCCGAATCTCTTTATCCGACTATCGTGACCACATCCGAACTATTGTCAACAGGCGTTGATTGCAAAACCTGCGGTTTGATTGTCATCGACAAAGAAATAGAGTCTATGACTAATTTCAAGCAGATTATCGGACGTGGTACTCGGCTCTTCCCCGCCAAAGGTAAATTCATGTTCGACATCCTTGACTTCCGTCAAGCTACCGACCTGTTCCATGACCCTGAATTTGACGGAGATACGCTGGAAGACCCCGTTGATGGCGGTGATGATGGTGGAGATGGTGGAGATGGTGGCAACGGCTTTCCTGGTGGAATAATCGTAGATCCGCCACCAGGTACAGGCAAAGGGAAAAAAGGTCCGAAGCAGAAGAAAGCCGTTTTCAAAGGGCACAATATAGAAATTGTTCGAGAAACAGTTTCCGTAATTGGCGCAGATGGGCGAACGCTTGAGACCACTAATTTGATTGACTTCACGCGCAAAAACATACGACAGCAATACGCTTCTTTGGAGGATTTCCTCAAAAGATGGAACAAAGAAAGCAGGAAACAAATCATCATAGATGAACTCAAGGAGTACGATGTTCTGATTGATGCCGTCAAAGAAGCGAACCCCACATTGAACGATTCCGATGTTTTTGACATAATATGCCATGTGGCATACGGACAGAAACCTCTCACCCGTAAAGAGAGGGCGGAAAACGTCAAGAAACGGAACTATTTCGCAAAATATGAGGGCAAAGCACGTGAGGTGCTTGAAGCCTTATTGGAAAAGTATGCCGACCAAGGCATACTCAATATGGAAAATCTTGATACGTTAAAACTCAATCCATTTACACAGATTGGTTCTCCCGTCAAGATTGTGAAACTTTTTGGAGGCAAAGAGCAATATTTCGCCGCCATTTCCGAACTTGAAAAACAATTATATCAAAACATAGCGTAGAATTATGGCAGTAAGCAATATCGTCAAACGTTTGCAGAATATCATGCGCAACGATGCCGGAATCAACGGCGATGCGCAACGTATCGAGCAGATGACATGGCTATTCTTCCTCAAAGTCTATGACGCACAAGAGGAGGAATGGGAATTGAAACAGGACAACTTCAAATCTATCATCCCGGAAGAACTCCGATGGAGGAATTGGGCGGCATCCGCCAACAGCAACGACTCCCTTACGGGTGACGCACTGTTGGATTTCGTCAACAACAAACTTTTTCCACAGCTCAAGGATCTGCAACTTACATTGCAGTCTCCTCGCTCACAATGGATAGTAAAAGAGGTTTTCGCCAACTTAAACCAGTATATGAAAGATGGCACAATGCTCCGGCAGGTCATCAATGTCATTGACGAAATTGACTTTACGGATGCCGAAGACCGACATACATTCGGTGACATCTATGAGGGCATTCTGAAAGGTCTTCAATCAGCCGGTAACGCGGGAGAGTTTTACACCCCCCGTGCATTGACCGACTTCATCGTTCAAATGCTCGACCCAAAACTTGGGGAGCAAATGGGGGATTTCTCGGCAGGGACAGGAGGCTTTCTTATCTCCACGCTCAACCATCTTGCAGAGCAGAAGAAAACCCCGCAGGACGAAATTTTGTGGCAGGATGCAGTTAGAGGAAAAGAATGGAAGCCGTTGCCGTATCTGCTGGCCATTACAAACTTGCTCCTCCACGGCGTTGAAGCCCCGAATATTGAGAATGGCGACTCATTGGGCACTCCGATGTCGTCCATCAAAGAATCAGACAAGGTGGATGTCATAGCCATGAATCCCCCATACGGCGGCAGCACCACCGAAGCGGCTAAAAAGAATTTCCCAACCGATGTCCGCTCATCGGAAACCGCAGACCTCTTTATGGTTCTTATTATGCGCAGACTTAAACAAAACGGGCGTGCAGGTGTAATTATCCCCGATGGCTTCCTGTTTGGCACTGATGGAGCAAAACTCGCAATCAAAACCGCTCTTCTTCGTGATTTCAACATGCACACCATTATCCGTTTGCCTGGCAGCATTTTTGCTCCATACACCAGCATAGCTACCAACATCGTTTTCTTTAACAATGAAGCTGCCGAGGGTGCGCCCGAAGGATTTAAAACCAAAGAAGTTTGGTTCTACCGCCTCGATATGCCGGAGGGCTACAAGCACTTTAACAAGACAAACCCAATGAAGTTGGTACATTGCCAGCCCGCTGCCGAATGGTGGATCAACCGCATACCGTTGCAGGATGCCGATGGCAACGACAAAGCACGCTGTTTTTCTGCAGAGGAACTGATTTCATTAAGCTGCAATTTCGACCAATGCAAGTTTCCAAAGAGCGAGGAGGAAATACTGCCTCCCGCAGAACTGCTCAAGGATTATTTCGCCAAACGTGCTGAACTTGACCGTGAAATTGACAGAACATTGGCAGAGATTCAGGAAATTTTAGGCATTGACATTCAAAGCATTGTGAAGTAATGAACGGCAAACAACTGAAAAACAGCATACTCCAATGGGCGATACAAGGCAAACTTGTACCGCAGGATCCAAATGACGAGCCTGCTTCCGAATTGCTTCGCAAAATTCGGGAAGAGAAAGCCCGGCTTGTTAAAGAGGGTAAAATCAAGAAAGATAAGAACGAATCAATCATTTATCGCGGTGACGATAATTCCCATTATGAGAAGTTGG
>CAMVBK010000114.1:0-4359 GCA_947165685.1 uncultured Bacteroidales bacterium
GGTTTAGGAGTTTAGTGGTTTAGGAGTTTAGTGGTTTAGGAGTTTAGTGGTTTAGGAGTTTAGTGGTTTAGTGGGTTAGTGGGTTAGTGGTTTAGGAGTTTAGTGGTTTAGGAGTTTAGGAGTTTAGTGGTTTAGGAGTTTAGTGGTTTAGGAGTTTAGGAGTTTAGTGGTTTAGGAGTTTAGAAGCTAATTGCCAACAGCCAACAGCTAATTGCCAACAGCTAACAGCTAATTGCCAACAGCTTACAGCCAACAGCTAACAGCCAACAGCTAACGTTCCTCGGTGGTGCTGAAGGTGACGAAGTCGCTGAGGGTGACGGTGTCTTTTCCGTAGGCGAGGAAGAAGCATTCGTAGTGCATGTCGCGGTGGAGGTCGCGTAGGGTGATGCGGTATTCATCGCCGCGGCGCGGTTTGGCTTCGACGCTGTGCCAGGTGTCGGAAGCCAGGGTGCGGTAGCGGAGCATGACGTATTCGGTCTCAGGCAGGGTGGGGGAGAGCCGGCATCGGAAAGTGACTGCCGGGTGGGTGCCTGCGAAAAGGGACCACCGGTGGCTGACGGTCACGTCGCCGGGGGTGAACTGAACGAGCGGACTGCCTTGTCGCGAGACCGCCGGCGAGTCGCTCCCTGACCGAGCGGTTTGTGCCTGCACGGCAGCCTGTTGGCGGTCGCGGCGCACGTTGACCCCCCAGAGCAGCAGGATGACGGCCACGACCGCGGCGACAATCAGCAGGATGCCCCGCGCGACTCCCCGTTTCCCTTCCCCCTCGGACTTCCCGTCAGGGATGTTTATATGCGGTACAATGTCACTCATTTAGGGAATAGTGGTCAAAGTTATTCGTTTAAGTCATTCGTCCAAGTCACTTGTCTAAGTCACTTGTCTAAGTCATTCGTCTAAGTCATTCGTCCAAGTCATTAGTCTAAGTCACTTGTCTAAGTCACTCGTCCAAGTCAACTCGTCAGAAATTCGATCGCGAGAAAAGCTCTAAGCGCCAGTGGTCGCCGTTTTCGTCGTCGAACTCGAAGAAGAACTCCTTTTTGGCGAGGCGTTTCACATCGGCGGTGAAGTGGTATTGCTCGCCGAAGAAGGTGAAGTTGAACTCCACGGTCTTCTCCTTGGGACGTATCACCCATGTGGCGAACGACGACTCCCTGACTTGGCCGTCATACATGGCCATCAGTTCCATCACATGGTCGGCGTAGATGTTGTAGTAGGTTTTGGGCGCGTAGGCGATGTGTTCGGTGGAGTCGATTTCCACGCCGTTGAGGTAGGTGTGCGACACCTGCCAGGAGCCCACGATGCGGTACTCGCTGGAGTAGAAGCTCGGTGCCCCCTCCGGGTAGTTCTCGCAGGAGGTGAATCCGATGGCCGCTGCGGCCATGATCAGCATTAGGATGATTTTTGTTACGTTCTTCATATTCGTTGTTTTTGTCCCAGGGTGAGCGAAGCGAGCCCTGGGTTGACATAGGTCGGGCTTTCAGCCCTTTTTGGAAAGAGGTTCTTAGCTGTTGGTGGTGAGTTGTTCGTAGAGTTGTTGCATGCCTATGGTGGCCTTCTCGGTGATGTAGGTCACGCGGCGGGAGATGCTGCCAGGCTGCTTGGGGTCGATGACGTAGATCTCCGCGTTTGCGGGGGCGTAGTAGAGCAGTCCTGCGGCGGGATAGACGGCCAGGGAGGTGCCGACGATGATGAGGATGTCGCATTGTTCCACTTCGCGGGCGGCGGCATCGAGCAAAGGAACGGCCTCGCCGAACCAGACGATGAAGGGGCGCAGCAGGGAGCCGTCCTTGGCGCGCTCGCCGTATTTCATGGGCTTGTAGCCGATGTCGAAGACTTCCGTCTTGCGTTCGTTGCAGGCCTTGGTGAGCTCGCCGTGCAGGTGGATGATCTTCGAGGAACCGCCGCGCTCGTGCAGGTTATCGACGTTCTGCGTGACCACCGTCACGTCGTACTGCTCCTCCAACTTCGCGACTAACTTGTGCGCGTCGTTGGGCTCGCAATGCTCCAACTGGCTGCGCCGCTCGTTGTAGAAGTCGATGACCAACTGCGGGTTGCGGTACCACCCGTCAATGGTGGCCACATCTTCCACATTATGGTTTTCCCAAAGGCCGTCGCTGTCGCGGAACGTGCTAATGCCGCTCTCCGCGCTGATGCCCGCACCGGATAGGACTACGATCTTTTTCATAATGGTTATTGGTTATGGGTTATTGGTTATTGACATTGGTTATTGACATTGGCATTGAGACAACTTTTTAGAATCTTCCCTGTTTACTCTAACAACATCCAGGATACGATACCATCACGATGGCTCGAGAAACCGACCAATCCTTTATCCTTATGTATTTCGGCATAATCCACGTATGGATCACCATATTGATCCAACCGTATGGTATCCCCCATTTCCGAGACATTGCCTTGATAATTCTTTGAATTCAGGCCACTCTGATGATTCTCGAAATCAGACAACATTCCAAATTCCACATTCACCACTTGACCATTTGAGCCTCCGGCACTCCCGCCAAACAACAATAATATCTGTTTTGGGGTTTTGTCTCCCGTTTGTTCAGAGATGCGAATCAACCTTACATCATAATCGGGTAATAGTCCTGTTGGGTAACAAGGATTGTATGATGAGGTGACGTACGCAGAATCATATTCCAGTAATCGAACGTCAACTATTTCATAAATCACGGTGTCTCCAAGCTCGTCAGGCATTTCATTGGTAAAAGTCAGGTGTTGACCAACCTCGTATGGCAGATACTGGTTGAGAGTTTTGGGCAGAAGCCATACATGGGTGAGGATATCTTCGCACTCATCCTTTGGATGTCTTTGGCAACCTGACATAACTAGCATGACGATCACAACAAAGAACAAAACAATTTTTCTCATAAAAATAATGTTGAACAAATACTACTACTCTGATATTCTTTTCTATTCACAAGGAATTCTGATGTTTTATATTACCACCTCGCCCTGCGGGCACCCATTCTTAAAGAAAGTGAATTGGAGCCTTTCGTCACAACTACCAACTATTAACTGCTAACTACTAACTGATCTCGTCGCCGAAGGCCATGCCTACGCTTCGTGCTGTGTGCACGAGGAAATCGTCCGGCTTCACGAGATGCGGTTCCTTGACGGCCTCTTCTAACGGCGCGTATGAAATACTATTGTTACGATAGACCACGAGGTTGCCGTATTTCTTTTCCTTGACGAGCTCGAAGGCTTTGACGCCGAACTCGGTGGCGAGGATGCGGTCGTAGGCCACGGGAGTGCCGCCGCGCTGCAGGTGCCCGAGCACCGTCACGCGGATGTCATGCTCGATGCCGAGGTCGAGGAGTTCCTGTCTCAACACGTCTCCAACCCCGCCGAGCTTGATGTGCTGGTCGCCGACCGCCGTGGGTGCCTTGCCGACGACATCGCCGCCGACCCGTTTCGCGCCCTCGGCAATCACGATGTTGCAGAAACCCATGCCGTTCTTGTACCGTGTCTCGATTTTTTTGGCGATAGCCTCGGGATGGTAGGGGATTTCAGGGATGATGCAGACATCCGCGCCGCCGGCAATGGCGGCGTGCAGGGCTATCCAGCCCGCGTCGCGGCCCATCACCTCCATGATGAAGACCCGGTTGTGGCTCTCTGCCGTCGTCACCAACTTGTCGAAAGCCTCCGTGGCGATTTGCACCGCCGTCTGGAATCCGAACGTGAAGTCCGTGCTCGACAAGTCGTTGTCAATGGTCTTGGGCACGCCCACCACGGGGATGCCGATGTTGAGGAGGTCCAAAGAGATGCGTTGCGAGCCGTCGCCGCCGATGTTGATGATGGCGTCGAAGCCCATGTTCTCGAAACGCTTCTTCATGAGTTGCGAACGGTCTTCCGTCTTCCATGTGCCGTCGGGCTGCCGCACCGGGAAATGGAAGGGACCGCCTTTGTTGGTGGTCTTGATGATGGTGCCGCCCTTCACATGCAGACCGGAGACCCTGCTCTCGGTCAGTTCCATAATCTCCACGTCGTCTTTCAATATCCCGTTGAACGACTCAACGCAACCATAGACTTTCCACTCATCCCCTTCCAGGGCTGCTCGTTTCACAATGCCGCGGATCACCGCATTCAGTCCCGGACAGTCGCCGCCGCCCGTCGCTACCAGTATTTTATGTGACATATTTCTATATGTTTTGGTTCGAGCGGCAAAAATACGATTTTTTGTGAAAAGTGAGATTAGTGAGATTAGTGAGATTAGTGAGATTAGTGAGATTAGGAAGTTTAGCTCTCGGGAAAGCCTCCTTCTGCTGAGTTTGGGCTGTTGGCTGTTGTCAATGCCTGAAATAGGTTGACCGTTTTTAAACACCAAAGTCACCAAAACAA
>CAMVBK010000115.1:0-4230 GCA_947165685.1 uncultured Bacteroidales bacterium
TCACTATTCACTAATCACTATTCACTAATCACTATTCACTAATCACTATTCACTATTCACTAATCACTATTCACTAAAAAACTCTTCCCCCTGAAATCGCCTATGTCCATAATTTATGTACATTTGCCGTCTCAAAACAACCCCAGATCCGTATGCCGATCCGTATCGCCATAGTGTTGCTGTTGTCCTGCCTGGCCGCATTCCGCCTGCCCGCCCAGACGTTCTCGCTGGCTTGGGTCCACGACTCGCTCAGCGTGCTGACACTGACGACGGACTCCCTGTCGGACGAATGGCCGCTGCCCCATCCCGTCTATCAGTTCCGCACCGGCGACGTGGATGGCGACGGCGTGGAGGAGGCCTTGGTGGGCGTGGTGAAGGCCACGAGGTTCTACCCCGACATGGGCAACCGGCTCTTTGTCTTCAAAAACCGCGACGGACGAGTACGCCCCCTCTGGATGGGGTCGCGATTAGGGGAAGAGATCGTCGATTTCTGCGTGGCAGACGGCAAACTCATCAGCATAGAGCGGTGCCGGAACGGACAATACAACTTGGACGAGTGGGAATGGTCGAGGTTCGGCCCCCGGTTCTCGAAATACATCTTGACCAACGCAACCTTGGAAGAAGTCAAACAAACATTCAACCGATATGAGAAAAATACTGACCACAGTCGTGCTGTCGATGCTCGTCCTGACGGGATGGAGCCAGCAAAATGAGAAAAAGCACTACATCCTTCCCGGCAACGGCAAGATCGATGTGGAGATGCTGAACCAGAAGATTGACCTGAACATGGACATCTCCAACCTCAGTGTCAACGAGTTGCGGGTACTACGCAATTCGTTCTACGCCCGGCAGGGCTATGCGTTCATGATGTCCGATCTGCGGTCGGTGTTCAATCAGACCACGTGGTATTGGGACACTATGATGGGCCGTTGGGAACTTGAAGAATATGCAGAATACGAAGGAAGAAAGGTGCCGGAGTACCAGTTCACCAAGGAGGAGGAGGCCTTCATGGCCAAACTCAAGGCAAGGGAGGAGGAACTCAAGAAGCACAACTTCGCCGACGGCAAGCCGGTGATTGACAACCTGATCAACCGCTTCCAAATCGAGAGCCCCGACCCGAAGCTCACGGACATGCTCGTGAAACAGGGCTTCGCCATCGTGCCCGACACCTACGACCAGCTGTTCCAAGTGTATGAGAACAACGACTACCATAACTTCCCCAGCTTCGTCACCACCGACCTCTATCTGCAGCTCTACCACATGTACTTCGACTGCATGTTGCGCAGAGCCGAGGACGGCAAACTGTTCAACGCCCTGCAGGACTTCTGCCGCAAGGGCTATCGCGAGTGCTCGCGCGCCGTTGCCAACCCCGTCAACCAACAGGAGAAGGCGCTCGCCGAGTTCAGCCAGGCCTATTTCGCCATCGCGCTGCGGCTGCTCGACCCCAAGGAGGAGTGTGCCGTGGCCCCGCAATACCAGAAAATGGTAGAGGACGAGGTGGCGAAATGCACTTCCGCGAGCACCGCTTTCTCGCCTTTCATGGAATATACGGAGGTGATGTTCCCCTACGCCCTGTTCCGCCCGCGCGGGCACTACACGCGTAACGAACGGCTGCAACGCTATTTCCGCGGCATGATGTGGGTGCAGACGGCCGCCTTCGACACCGACAAGCCCTCCATGATGCGCAGGGCCGCCTTCATGGCCAAAACCGTCTGCGGAAACGCCGAGCTGAACGCCGCCTTCAAGGCCATCTTCGACCCGATGACGTTCCTGATGGGCCAGCCCGACAACATCACCCTGATGCAGGTATATGACATTCTTCAACGCTACAACTACGCCAAACTGATCAGAAACGACAAGGAGCTGCGGAAATTTGTCGCCGAGGTGGATGTCCTGGCGGAGCGGCAGACGCGAATCCGCCCGAAGATCCAGCTCTCGGGCCGTAACAAGGTCAACCTGATGCCCCAGCGCTACCAGCCCGACGCCGAAGTGCTGCAGGAGATGTACGACTGGAAGAGCAAGGTGTCGCAGCGTTTCTGCCCGAAAGGCATCGACTTCTTCGCGGCGGGCGGCAGTCCGCTCGCGCTCCAGTTAGACAAGGAGGGGGAGACCTGGGACGAGTTCGACGCGAACATGAGTCGCATGCAAAAGCGGATGGGCGAAATCGACTGGAAGGAGAACATCGCCGTGCGGTGGCAGCAGGTGCTACTCGAACTTTCCAAAGGCCGCCACCCCTCGAACGCCCCCTATTTCATGACCGGTACGGCATGGGGGAAGAAAGACCTGAACGCAGCCTTGGCCTCTTACGCCGAGCTGAAACACGACGCCATCCTCTATGCCAAGCAGCCTATGGGGGCTGAATGCGGCGACGGCGGGCCGGAGGATCCCATCGTGAGAGGGTATGTGGAGCCCAACATCGACTTCTGGACGGCGGTGATCGACCTACTGAATGCCACGAAGGAGGCCTTCGGCGCACTCGGCATCATGACCGACGAGATGCTCGCCCTGACCGACGACATGGCCGAGGAGGCGCAATTCTTCCTGAACTGCAGTAAAAAGGAGCTTGCCGGAAAAACCTTAAGCGAGCAAGAATACCGCCAGCTCGAAATCGTGGGCGCGGTGTTCGAGAACATGACGCTGAACATGATGCGCAACGGGAACGAGTATCTCGAATGGGAAGATATTGAGGGTGCCGACCGCAAAGTGGCGGTCATCGCCGACATCTACACGGCCAACGGCAAAAACGTCCCCATGGAGAAAAAGGCCGTGCTCTACAACGCGGTCGGTCCCGCCGACGTCATCTATGTCGTGGTGGAGATCGACGGCTATCTCTACCTCACGCGCGGCGCGGTCTTCTCGTACCGCGAGTTCCACGACGCGCTCGACGTCCCCCGCCACACCGATGAGGAGTGGCAGGAACTGTTGAAGGAGAAGCCCCGTCTCGGCGTCCCCAAATGGATGGAGAGCATCACAGCCCCCATCGAAGTGCCGAAAGACGACGACTTGATCTATTACAGCACAGGGTGTTAATGGTTATGGGTTATTGGTTATTGAGAGGTTAGAGTTTAATGTTTAGAGGGTTAAAAGGTTATTGGTTATGGGTTAAACAAATTCCTTGAACGGCCCCGTCAGGGGCAAGAGCTCGGTAGAGATAGAATGCTGGTTTATAAGGCTTTTTGGATTTTTGTGCTGGCGGTGCTGCTCTCTTTTCAGGGTGGTCAGGCGCAGACGGCGGCTTTGTTGCGCGGCGACACGCTCACGGTGGCCTTCACGGGCGACATCCTCCTCGACCGGGGGGTGCGCCGACAGATCGAAAGCCTCGGCATCGAGAGCCTCTTCGACGCGAGGGCGGACTCCCTGTTCCGCTGCTCCGACATCGTGGTGGGGAATTTGGAATGCCCGGCCACCGCGTTGAGCACACCGATGATGAAGCGGTTCGTGTTCCGTGCCGAGCCAGAATGGTTAGAAGCCTTGCACGCCCACGGTTTCACCCACCTCAACCTGGCCAACAACCACTCGGTGGATCAAGGCCGTCGCGGGTTGGTGGATACGTGGCGCAATGTGGAGCGGTACGGCATGACACCCGTCGGGGCGGGCAATACGATGGCCGAAGCCGCGCGGCCGGTCTTGCTGGCAAAGCACCCCCGAAAGGTCTGGCTTCTCGCCTCCCTGCAGCTGCCGTTGGAGCATTTCCCCTATCTTCCCGAACGCCCTTCCGTCAACCAGGAGACCATCGACTCCATGCTGGTTCGCATCCGCTCCCTGCGCGGGGCAGACAGTTCCGCCGTCATCATCGTGTCGCTGCACTGGGGCAAGGAGCACACCCTGGAGCCGGAGCCGATACAGCGCAGCATCGCCCGCCGACTGATCGATGCCGGCGCCGATGCCCTCGTCTGCCACCACACGCACACGTTGCAGACCATCGAGCGGTATCGCGGCAAAACCATCTACTACAGTCTCGGGAACTTCATCTTCGACCAGCACCGGGACCTCAACCGCCGCACCTGCGTTCCCCAGCTGAAAATCACGCGGGACAGCATCTTCGTGACGGACAACTTCTTCACTTTTTGACGATTCGCCACTCTCCCGGCTGGAGCGTGCCCAAGCCGAGGTCGCCGATTTGGACACGGATAAGCCGCAGCGTGGGGAAGCCGACGGCGGCAGTGATATGGCGTACCTGGCGGTTTTTGCCTTCGGTGAGGGTGAGGCGCACCCAGCTGGTGGGGATGT
>CAMVBK010000116.1:0-4114 GCA_947165685.1 uncultured Bacteroidales bacterium
TTGTTATTGTCATTAGTCATTGTTATTGTCATTAGTCATTGTTATTGTCATTAGTTATTGTCATTAGTTATTGTCATTAGTCATTGTCAGCTATTGCCATCACACAGCATTGATTACCAATTGCTTGAAGGTGTCGCCGCGTTCCTCGAAGTTCTTGAACTGGTTGTAGCTAGCGGCGGCTGGGGAGAGCAGCACGGTGCCGCCGACGGGGGTCTTCCCGTAGGCGAAGCGCACGATCTCCTCGAAGTCGTCGGTTTCGATGAAGTCCTGCGGCAGGGCGTTCTGATCCTGCAGGAGGGTCTTGATGCGGTGTCCGGCCGGACCGGTGAAGGCGATGTTCCGGATGGGGGTCTCTTTGAGAAAGTCGATGAGCACCTGGTAGTCGATACCGCGATCGTAGCCTCCGAGGATCAGGGTCTCCACGCCGCGCAGGGCGCGCACCGCCGCGATAGCCGACTCGGGGATGGTGGAGATACTGTCGTTGTAGAACTCGATGCCCTTGAACTCGCCTATGAACTCGATGCGGTGAGGCAGTCCCTTGAAGGTCAGCAGGGCATCCATGATGTCCTTGTGTTTGACACCCAGCCGGCGGCAGATGGCGATGGCCGCCATGATGTTGAAGTAGTTGTGCGTGCCAGGGAGGTTCTTGTAGTCGATGAGGTCGTATTCATCAACGATTTCGCCGTCGTCCATGAAACGGATGAGGTGGTCGCGGCAGCGGGCGTGCAGGCCAGGATGGATTTGCGTGCCGAAGACGCAGGTGTCGCTTTCGGGCTGGTTACCCTTCACCCAACCGGGGATATACTCGTCATCACCATTGTAAACCAAGAAGTTGCCCGCATGTTGGAACTTGAAAATGTTGGTCTTGGCATTTTGGTAATTGTTGAACGAGTTGAAGTGGTCGAGGTGCTCCTGGTAGATGTTGAGCAGCACGGCATAGTCGGGCGAATGGTGCGTGAACTCCAGCTGGTGGGCCGAGAGTTCCGCCACCACAAGCGACTCGGGCGTGAGTTGCTCCACGATATCAAAGAACGGGGTGCCAATGTTGCCCGCGAGGAAGACGTCGCCACGCGAGTGCTGCAGGATGTGGTAAATCAGCGAAGCCGTGGTGCTTTTCCCTTTCGTCCCGGTGACCCCCACGACCTGTTCGTGGAAATACTCCAAAAACAGATTGGTCTGCGATGTGATACGCTCATTTTCAACATAATAGTCCAAACGGTTAAAACTAATGCCCGGACTCTTGAAAATGAGATCATATTGGTTGAGGTTGCGGTCGTATTCACCCCCTTTGACAAACTTCACACATTTGTCGTCCGCAAACTCATCGGTCTTCAGGTTCTCGTTGCGATCGGCAACCACCAGCTTCATTTTCGGAAAATGCCTGCGGATAAATCGGTAGGTGGACACCCCTTCTTTCCCGAATCCCAATATGATAACTTTCTGATTCTTAATTCTTTCAATAAGCGATTCCAATGCCATAGACACCTGTTTATTAGAAGTGGCAAAGATACATTTTTTTGTGTTAGGCGGTCAGAAAAGCAGTTGAGCCTGTCCAAGCCACGAGCAAAACCATCGTTTTTATTATTTACAACAATTTCTTAAATCGTCCGAAAAAAAATTTTCAACAATCCTCCCATGTATTCAAAAAAAAATTATTTTTGCGAATTAAAAAAACCGTGAAATGAAACATACTAAAAAGCGCCCCTGTGTGGCAAGATTTACAATACTATATATTGTATTACGAAGAAAAGTGTATTTTTGCAACCCTTGCAAATTAACACTTAAAAAGAGAATTTTGTCTATAACTAGCAATACTTCAACCGCTTACAGCAAACGATTTTCCAGAACTGCCTTACGGAGTGCGTTCATCGCGCTGTGTTTTCTGCTATTTATCCCCGCTTTGCGCGGGCAGTCGGGGTATCAGGACTGCACGGATCCGGGTCGCCCGATCTTCTCCTCCTGGCGTTTCCCCGACACGGTCTGCTCTGGTGCGACCATCCCGCTCCGCATCGGCTACGACACCTCCAACACAGCAGTGCTCGCCCCGCCCGTGCCCAGCGCCACGAAGCCGGAGAGGATGTTCATACCGAATTCTCATTGCGAAAGTGTTTGTACCCAATTTTCTCCCATCATCATATCTGGCTACCAAGGGACAATCCTCGATTCAAACAGTATAAAATATGTAAGATTAAACATTGAACATTACGAAGCTTCATCGATTAATATTCGATTAAGTTGCCCCAATGGGACAATAGCCCATATCTTAAAACCATATAATTCAACAATTGACAATGATTGTAATGATGCCAACTTCTCGTATGGATGGCAAGAGCCCCATATAGATGACAATATGGCATATTTCGGTGCGCAACCTGTTCAAAACGAGTCGTACGACCCCTGTGATTCCAGCGATTTTGACAATGCCCCTCAAATCGGCATGAACTACGGATGGTCTAATCATGAAAGCCTCAACTCCAACAACGATGGTCTCTTTTATCGCGATGCAAACAACATTGATCCGCTTTCCGGTGCCATTCGCCAAACAGACTTTGCTTCGTTATCCCATTTTTATCGTCCTGAAGACAATTTCAACATATTCTCCGGATGTCCAATTTCTGGAGAATGGAACATTGAAATTATTTGCAATCATTCAACATTTAACGAAGCCAACGGCTACCTTTTCGACTGGGAGATTGTGTTTGACGAGAGCTTGGCAAGCGATGTCGGCACGATTGACAGCGCAGCGGTGCTGGTCCCGAACTCGGGCGGACAGGCCTCGCCGTTCTTCACCCGTGACGGCTCCGACACAACCTTCGTGTTCCACGCGCCGGTGGTGGTGCAGGACAGCGACATCACGGTCACGCTGCGGGTGTTCGACCCGGAGGCGGGTGAAACGGGATGCTGGTATGACACGACAGTGACCATTACAATACGCGGAGTGGAAGGCGGCTTTTCGTATGACAGCCTAAGCGTCTGCGCGGGCGAGAGCGTCACTTTGACGGCCCAGTGCGCACGGACCGAGGGCCGGCTTTCGCAAGACTTCAACGCGATAGGCACCGGAGGCGACACCTGGCATTCCCTCAGCCATAACGAGGACGGTCACACCTACTACGGTCCAGGCAGCCAGGAGGTTGACGCCATCTCCACATACGTGTCCGCACTGTCGGACTTTCCGATCCGATCGAAGGTGTTCCCAGCCGGAGGGAAGGTGAAGTTAGGAAACGGAGGCGAGACGGGCAGCATGACCTCCGCCCCCATGAACCTCTCCAGTCCCTTCTCGGTGCAGGTGAGGGCCAAGGGATGGGGTTCCGAACCCGCCAGCAGCACCGCACCCAAAAAGACGCGTGTGAACGTGGTGGTGGACAAGGGACAGCCCATGGAGCAGATCAGATACTTCGACACCGACCCGACCTACCGCTGGCCGGGCACCGACGCCTACCGCAGCCACTCGCTGCTGTTCGACGGCGCGACCGTGGCCTCGACCATCACCCTGGAGACCGTCTCCAATGGCAACCAGTACGACACCCGCGCCTTCATCGACTACGTGGGCACGCGAGGCGAGGACTGCACCTACGTATGGAGCACCAGCGACACGGCGCAGAATATCCAAGTCTCCCCTAATACGACAACGACCTACACGGTGACGGTGACGCCCGTGGGGGGCTGTGCTCGGGTGGACACGGTGGTGGTGAGGGTGAAGGGAGTGACCACGGGAGACACCAACGCAATTGCTTGTGATTCATTCACGTGGTACGGCCAGACCTACACGACAGGCGGCAGCTACGAACATACCATCACAGGCGGCAACGCGGCGGGTTGCGACAGCGTCGTCACCCTGCACCTGACCATCAACCACGCCACCCAGGGCGACACCACCGCCGTGGAGTGCGAGACCTTCACCTGGCACGGCGTGGAATACACCGAGACCCCGGCAACCGCCCCGACCTACACGATCGCAGGCGGCAACCACAACGGCTGCGACAGCGTCGTCACCCTGCACCTGACCATCAACCACGCCACCCAGGGCGACACCACCGCCGTGGAGTGCGAGACCTTCACCTGGCACGGCGTGGAATACACCGAGACTCCGGCAACCGCCCCGACCTACACGATC
>CAMVBK010000117.1:0-4019 GCA_947165685.1 uncultured Bacteroidales bacterium
TCGGCTTTCTCCTTGATTATCTCCTCCGGGCTTTTCTGGGGTTGTTCGCTCATCAGGCCGTTTTTAGTGGCTTCTTGGGAGGACTGGCTTTTGCTTCCGCAAGCGGAAAAGCCCAACGTCAGGGTCAGGAGGACGATGGATGCGAGTGTCAGTTGTCTTAAGGTGTTCATTTTTTATATCTTTTTGTTTTACAATATTTTATGACTAACTCAAACGTGGTTTACCGTTGCCAATGTGTGCAATATCGTTTCCAACGCCAACACCACCGTCTCGGTGGCCATTGAGGGTTGCTTGCTTTTCTCCACCACTTGGCAGGGCAAGTAGGGGATGTGGACGAAACCGGCCCGCATGTCCGGATACTTGTTATGAACCAGGTGCAGGGCGGTATAGAAGACGCTGTTGCATACGTATGCGCCCGCGGAGTTGGAGACCACCGCCGGAATGCCTTCCGTGTGCAAGGCTTCCACGAGACGCTTCACGGGCAAGTTGCTGAAATAGGCGTCGGGCGCCTCCGCACGCACCGGCATCTCCTCGGCTCGATAGCCTTCGTTGTCGGGCTTCTTGCTGTCGGCCATATTGATGGCGACGCGCTCGATGTTAACCTCGGACCTTCCGCCCCCTAGCCCCACACTCAGCACCACGTCGGGACGAAACTCGTCAACGGCCTGCTCCAGCATCACTGCGGCCCCTTTGAAAGTGACCGGGAGGCGCACTTTCACCACCTCCACGCCCTCCACCATATCTGGAAAGGCTTTCACGGCCTCCCAGGAGGGGTTGACGGACTCTTGTCCAAAAGGCTCGAAACCGGTGAGTAGTAGTTTCATAACTATAAGACGTTTAGGATATGGTGTACAAAATGGTATGCGTTCAATAAATCTTTCACGATGGTGTATTCTTCGGATTTATGAGCGTTTTGATAGCCGCAGCTGAGATTGCAGCAGGGAATCTTCAAGCCACGCTGTTTCAGGGCCACCACGTCGGTCTTGCCCCCGTGGACGGGCTCATAGCCATATAGCTTGCGGATTTCAGCGGGTATGAAATCATCCTCACACAAGCGCACATCCGCTTTCTCCGAGTAGGTGACAATGTCGCTGTTGCCTTTCCGGTCGCATTGCAGAATGTAGCGGACATCGTCGAACCAGGCAAGGTCGCAGGCCCGGGAGCCGCGGCAGCCGCTCAACTCCCCGTCCTTTTCCTCCTGCACAAAGAAGGCTACCTTAAGGGTCTCCACTTCGTGAAGGAGCCGCAAAGCAATCCAGACACCATTTTTGTCATCGGCGCCGATGCCGACACGTTCCTCCTTTTCGTCGGTGGCGAAAATCATTCCGTCGGTTTCTTGCAGGTGACGCACACCAGGTTGGTGAACTTCATCAAGATGGGCTGCCACACAAGGATAATTGTAAGCCTGGCCCTTGGTGATGAACACGTTGCCGAAGGCATCCTCCACAACGGTCAGTGGCAAACCTTCCAGTTGGTCCAGCACCAAGCGCTTGATTTCGGCTTCCTGGCCCGATTTGCTATTGATCTGATATAGTTGCTTGAGAAGTCTCATTCTTTATAGGTTATCCGATTCTTTCGTTTTTTCTTCATCGATCCCGTATAGTTCTCGCCAGTAGGCATTCTCTATAGAGCGGGTCTTGTATTCCTCTTTGTGCAGTCCCTTCTCTTGCTTTGTTTCAAGATTGCGGTTAAGTGTGTCCGCGAAATTACAAATGGCGGTATGTACTGTTTTGTCGAATACCATCAGCTTGTACGATACTGTGATCAGTAGCACATTGGCATTTGTCCTTGATTGAATATACCGTGTGACGTTGTCTTTATTTAGTTTGGGTTGTACTTGGTGAGCATCGGTTTTAAGCCCCTTATCTTCCATTGTTTTGCTGAAATCGTCGTACAATTGTTTCAGCAGCGTACGGTCGCGGGTGATGCATTCGGGAAAATCGAACCCCGTTTCCCCTTTTTCTCCACCGAATTCGAAATGAAAGTCGGTGATGTTTTTGACAATTTGTTCGCCGGCGACGACCACGATCCAATCGTTCTCATTTCGGTCGCGGGTGATGTCATCTATAAATTGACGAAAACAGGGATTTTCGATCGTATCCTCCGCAACGGTGTAGAAATTACAACGCACATCTTCGTTGCTGTTTTGGCGGGAGAAAAACTCGTTGGACACGTAGTTGAAACCGCCCAACTGGGCAATGTGCCAGTCGAAGAAACTGAGCCCGTTGTCACCTATTCCGATAGGGTTGACAATGGTGACACTGGAGCCGCGTTCAACGTGGCTGCCGTAGGGTGTATTCAAGTAGAACTGGTTAACTACCAGCATATCGTTTTTGGGGCCTTCGTTGACGGCGGTTGCCAGATTCTTTACACGAAGGTTTTTGGCGAGGGTGACAGCCTTCAGAATTTCTTCTTCGGAGAGTCCAAGCTCAAGTTTGATGTCGCCGAAACTGAGATTTTTGGCTGGCCAAAAAAGGCCCTCTCTTTTAAAGCCTTTGATAAGCATAAACTCGTTGATATTTTTGGCGTTTTCCTTAAGTTCCTCCTCCTTTTGTTCGGCTTCCATCACTTCGGTAAAGCCAGAGCCAATGAGACCGGCGGGCACGGCGAAGATGGCGATGCCGAGGATGCCCACGCAGGCGGCGATGACCTGCCCGGCGATGGTCACCGGCGGGGTGTCGGCAAAGCCGCCCGGGTCACCGATATACTGCAGGAAGGCCCACAGCACCGAGTCCCAGCCGTTCACATACACATCGGGTTGGGCGTTGTGTTCCACGAAGTAGAGGATGAGCGACAGGATAATGGTAACGATGCCGAGGAACTGCAACGACACCCACAGCTCGCTTTTCTTGGATTTGATTGCGCTGGAGAGGAGTCTGAAAGAGTGCATGTAGCGGAACACACGCAGCAATCGTGCGATTCTCAGCACTTTCAAAGCTGTGTAAGGTATTGGGAAGAAGAAGCTGACGTAAAAAGGATAGGTGGAGAGGATGTCGATCAGTCCGTAGAAGCTGAAACAATAGCGCACGCGCCCCCAGAATCCCTTGTATTTTGGATCCAGCATGTCGGCGTTCCAGATGCGGAGCGTCACCTCGATGGTGAAGACTATGGTGGTGAAGATGTCGATGAACTTCAGTAGTCCACCGAACTGTTGTTCCGCGCCGGGAAATGTGGAGGCGAACACCTCCAACGTGCTGATGATGATCAGTCCGATAATGGCGTAATCAACGTAGTTGTGCCACTGTTTGGTGTGCAGATTGTCGTCGAAGACGCGGTTGAGTTCCTTTTTGAATTGGTAAATTCTGTCGTTCATTATTGCGGTTTACGATTTACGATTTGTCCCCTCGTAAAGGCACCACACTGCGCTTACGCTTGTGTGGGGTTACTGGGATTTTGCCCCTTCGGGGCTGCTTAAGGCCTTCTTTCTAAATTCTTAATTAATTAATCAGCCACGCCACGCCGAGGCCGATCCCGTTGAAATTCCGGGGATCTTGGCAGTTGAACATTCCGTATAGGTCGAGTTGCACGCGGGGATGCACGAGGCAGGTGAAGCCGAAGTCGAGGTTGCATTCCGCCTCGGTGTTCCGCTTGCCGTAGCGTGTGAGGTAGTTGTAGCTCTCCACGAAGGCTCCGAAGCGTTCGCCGATGTTGAAACCAAGGCTGAGAGCCAGGAAGGTGCTGGGAATATGCGACACGCCCGACCATTCCGCACCGACATTGTAGCCGATGTTGAACCAGTCGGTGACGTCGTTTTGGAAAAGCAGGTAGAGCGAGGGGGCCGTATGGGGTTGCACATAGCTGTCGGGTACGCGGGAGAGCGGGATGGCGAGGTTGGCCATCAGGGAAATTTTGGGCACCCACTTGTAGCCCTCGAAGATTTTGACCTTGGTGCCGATGACGAGCGGCTGCACGTCGTAGGACCAGTGGCGGTCGTAAAGCCGGCCAAAAGTGCCGTCGTACTCTAACCGCAGTTCAGCGAACTTGGTGACGCCGAAGCGCAGCATTGTGGTGGGCAGCAG
>CAMVBK010000118.1:0-3976 GCA_947165685.1 uncultured Bacteroidales bacterium
AACTATATATCAATCGTTTCAAAGAACATTTTTAAGTTTTAACGGGACAGCAGTGTGTACACCCTTGAAATTTTGATAATTTTTCAAGTGCAAAAATAATAAAAATACTTTGCTCCGTTAAACATATTTACATGCATGGATTCCACAACGTGGAAATCCGACTTTGAAGCCAAGAAACCTCCTGTTGATAAAGCCGTCAATACTATTCGCGCAATTTTTATGCAGAGTTGTCTGTTTTTAAGCCTATTGACTATGATCCCAAAAACAGTGAAGCAGCACTTGCGGAATGGTGCGTCGCGCACGGGGTCAGAAGGGGAAAATTTTCTCCGGGGATGCCCCGATAATTTGAAAATGTTATTTTTGCAAGCTGAAATTAACGAGAAGAAACCACACCTTTGCAAATATCCATTATGAATCAGCGCCAAATACCTATCCACGAAGAGGCGGCCCGCTGTCTGCTATGTGAGGACGCGCCCTGCACAAAGGCTTGCGGGAAAGGAGATCCCGCACGCGCCATCCGCGCGATCCGGTTCGACAACGCGAAGAATGTCGGAAAGTGGCTGGACGGCTGCACCGACGCCGACCTCGAGCGCGCCGAACAGGCCTGCATCCACTACGACCGGCCGATCCGCATACGCGAGTTGTTGAACGCGGCCAAGCGCGAAGCCGTTGAACCCCATGGGCAGGCCCCCAGTCTCGCCATCACTTTCTGCGGCCTACCCTGCGAAAACCCGTTCTTTCTCGCCTCGTCGGCCATCTGCACCAACTACGAGATGGTGGCCCGCGCCTTCGACATGGGCTGGGCGGGAGTCTTCTACAAGACCATCTGCAAGCAGGACATCCACGAGGTGTCGCCTCGCTTCGACGCGGTCAAGGAGGGCTCGCAAATCACCGGTTTCCGGAATATGGAGCAGCTGAGCGAGAACCCCTACGAGGTCGATTTCGAGATACTGCGCCGGCTGAAACAGCATTATCCGTCCAAGGTGGTCGTGGCCAGCATCATGGGTGAATTCGAGGAGGATTGGATTGATTTGGCGAAAATGGCCGAGGAGTCTGGCTGTGACGCCGTGGAGCTGAACTTCTCGTGTCCGCAGATGCGCCTTGCGGGCATGGGCAGCGATGTGGGCCAGAATGTGGAACTCGTGGCGTACTACACCACCTACGTGAAACACCACGTCAGCATCCCCGTCATTCCCAAGATGACGCCCAACATCACGCAAATGAACCACCCGCTCCTGGCGTCCTACTTTGCCGGCGCCGATGCCGTCTCGGCCATCAACACCATCAAAAGCGTGACCATGTCTCCGGAATCCAAAGTTGATGACAAATGGACCGTTTCAGGCTACTCGGGGCGTGCCGTGAAGCCCATCGCCCTGCGGTTTATCCTCGAAATGGCGCAGAATCCGGTCGTGAACAGGCAGCACAACGATGACAAAGTCAAGATTGCACAGTCGTATCCGGCCAGCAACACCCGGCTTCCGAAAAACGAGAATATCGAGTTCAGCGGCATCGGCGGCATCGAGACCTGGCGCGATGCGGTGGAATTCATGCAGCTCGGATGCCGCAACGTGCAGGTGTGCACCGCTGTCATGCAGTACGGTTACCGTATCATCGACGATCTCATCTCCGGAATGCAGACGTATCTGCAAGAGCGTGGCATCGAGCGTCTTGAGGATATTGTCGGCGAAAGGGTGCCGTCGTTTGTGTCCGCCTCCGACCTGGACCGCGACACGAAAGTGCTGCCGGTGTTCGACCACGGGAAATGTATCGGCTGCGGCCGGTGTTACATCTCCTGTCGCGACGGCGGCCACCAGGCCCTCACATTCGATGCGAAGAACCGGCGCCTGCGTCTTGTGGGCGCGAAATGCGTTGGCTGCCACCTGTGCCGGCTGGTCTGCCCGGTATCCGCCATCGGGGTGTCGAAAAGGATCGGGAAGCGGAAGTGATTGTCCCGCCCCACGCCGCCTCCAGATACTCGCATCGCTCTTGCCGGAGAGGGGTGATGGAAGGTAGGTAGTGTTCTATTTTGTGTCCTGGTTGTCTTTCAATTGACGACAACCAGGACAGTTTTGGATTCTGAGTTGATTAGTTCCGCTTCAGCAGGTCGAACACGGTCTTCACGGGGTTGAACGTAGCCAACGGCACCTCCACGAACACGGTGATCCAGTCGGCCATTGCACCGTTCCAGAGACCGGGCAACTCCATGGCTTTCAGTGTCTTGCCATTGTATGACTTCGAGGAAATGAATCCCGTGGCCGGGTCCACGTACTGCAGCAGGTCGAACTTCTCGCCCTTGTAGTCCTTGATGGCGCAGACCATATCGACGGGGTTGAAGTGCGTGGCCTTTGCCATGATGGCCGCCTTTTCGGGGTCGTTCTTGTCAATCTGCGACGATTCCACGATTTGTAGCGAGCAGCGACCCTCGGAGTCGCGCACCCAGAAGGGGCCGCCGCCGGGCTCGCCCTCGTTCTTCACCATGCCGCACACGCGCAACGGTCTGTTCATCAGGTCGAAAAGTTCCTCCGGCGTGGGTTGCTCGCCCACCTGGATCATCAGCTTGTCTTGCGCGAAGTCGATGATCTCGCACAAGTCCATCGGGTCCACGTCGCCGCTCTCCAACGCCCGCAGGTAGGTGAACTGGATGCTTTGCAGCTGCGACAGATACGCGGCCAGCACTTTCTTGTATATGACCGTGGTCACGACGTTCTGGTCCTTGGTGACGTTGTCGATGTTCTTCACGAAGAGGATGTCGGCGTCGCGGTCGTTGACGTTGTGGATAAGCGCGCCGTGGCCGCCGGGACGGAAGAGCAGCCGTCCGTTCTCGTCGCGGAAGGGCAGGTTGTCCTCCGTGGCCGCCAAGGTGTCGGTGGAAGCGGCCTGCATGGAGAAGGTGACGTGGTATTTCACCCCGAAACGCTCCTCATACACGGGCTGGATTTCCGCCACTTTCGCCTTGAAGAGCTCCAAATGGTGCTCGGAGACGGTGAAGTGCAGGTAGGCGTCGGTGCCGGAGGTGGCGTAGAGCGCGGCCTCCACGAAATGCTCTTCGATGGCGGTGCGGATTTCGTTGTCGTAGCGGTGGAAAAGGAGCAGACCCTTGGGCAGGTTTCCGTAATTAAGTCCCTCTTTCTCAAGGAGATATTGGATGATGAGGCGGAAGTCGCCTTTCTGGATTTCGGTGTCGAGATCGAGGCCTTTGTTGGCCATGACCTGCTTGAGTGCCTCGTAGAACGGGTAGCGGGGCAGGGTGGCGAGGAAGGTCTTCGCCAGCTCCTGTTGTTTGTCGTCCAAGTTCTCGTTCAGCAGGGCGTAGAGGTCCTTGAACATGCGGGAGGCGGCACCGGACGCGGGCACGAACTTCTCGATTTTCTTGCCTTCGATGGCGTAGGGGTATTCGGCCTCCAGTTCGGCCACCTGGTCCTCGTCGAGGCGCAGGATGCCGTCATCCACGGTCGCGGGCCGGTCGATGTCGGCGAAGGGGAAGCCCTTCTCGAAGTTGGCGAACTGCTGTTCCACTTGGGCGGGGTCGCTGCCGCGCTGCGCCATAAATTCCTTATCCTCAAATGTGAATTCCAATTGCATAATCGTGGGGTTTTTGTTCGCGGCAAAGATACGATTTTTTTAATGGTTATAGGTTATAGGTTATGGGTTATTGAATGTCAATGCCTAAATAAGGTTGACCGTTTGTCTCTTATTTGTGATTGCTCTTTTGTTAATTTTCTTTTGCATTTCGACGCGACTCTTTTGGCTGCAGGAGGGTGTGTCAAAAGTCCAAAAATCGGCATTTTTCGATTTATAACTATTTGATAATCAAATAGCAATTTTTGCCAAAACAGACTTATGACACACCCTCCTGCAAAGGTAAAATTTTTTTCGAACCGCGCGGGGCTCATCCGGTGTAACTTAACGTGGGGTTTCTCATTGTTGTAAAGGGCCACGGAGCGGTCAACCTCCATGACGAGTTCCTCGTAGGTGT
>CAMVBK010000119.1:0-3773 GCA_947165685.1 uncultured Bacteroidales bacterium
GCGGGTGATCGGAGTCGTAGCCGCGGTGCGTGGCGAGGTCGAAGGCCACGGACAGGCCCTTCTGACCGGCGGCGAGGTTGCGGCGGTAGAAGGCGTTGGATTCCTCGGCGGTGGAGAAGCCGGCGTACTGGCGGATGGTCCAGGGACGGAACACGTACATCATCGAGTAGGGTCCGCGCAGATACGGCGGGATGCCCGACGCATAGTTCAGGTGCTCCATGCCGAGGAGGTCGTCCGCGCCATACACCTGCTTGACAGGGATCTGCTCGGAAGTCATCCAGTTGGCTATAATGTTGTTGTCTTTCTCCCACTGACGGAAATCCGTCGGATTCTGCGGGAGTTTCTTGAAGTCGATATTGCTGAAATCAGGGCGCATATAAACTTTTTTTCTTTTGATATTAATGAGGCCGCAAAAGTACAAAAAATATTCGCTTCCGCATTGTTTTTTTTATTCAGGTGTCACAGCTTACAAATCACCATTCACTATTCACAAATCACTAACAGCGAAAAAAATGTACTTTTGCCGTTTCAAGTTCTAAAACAGAAACACCAATGGCAACGATTCTCACCCTTATCGGATACCTTATCATCCCCGTCGTCATCATCCTGTTATACAACAAGTTTGAATGGGCAAAGAAAATCGGGACGGTTCTGATGGCTTATGGCATCGGCATCGTCGTGGCCCTGTCAGGCCTCCTGCCGACGGGGGCGGAAGCCGGCGCGGAGTCGCTCTCCTCGATGCAGAAAACGTTGATGAACGTCACGGTGCCCCTGGCCATCCCGCTGATGCTCTTCAACTCCGACTTCAAGATGTGGGCCCGGTCACTGTCGAAGACGTTAGTGGTCTTAGTCGGCGGGCTGGCGTCCGTGGTGGTGGCGTTGGTGGCGGGCTACTACCTCTTCCGCGATGCCGGCATCCCGCAGTTCAACCGCATCGCGGCGATGATGACGGGCGTCTATACAGGCGGCACCATGAACTTCGCGGCCCTCGGCAACATGCTGGAGGTCGATCCGTCGCTCATCACCTTGACGCTCACCTTCGAGGAGATTGTCACCTTCCCGTTCATCCTCTTCGTCGTGGCCGGCGGCTACAAGCTTTTCCGCAAGATCCTGCCCGCCAAGTCCAACGAGCAGACCGAGGAGTCCGGACAGACGTTCAACACTGATGATTTCGAGAACTACACGGGGATGTTCAAGGCGGGAACTTTCGGCCGGATGATGCTCGCACTGCTGCTCTCGGCCGGCATGTTGGCCGTCGGAGTCGGGCTTTCGCTGCTCCTCACGAAAAAACTCAACGAGCTCATCATCATCCTGACCATCACCACGTTGGCCATCTTGGCCTCTTTCAGCCCGAAAGTGCGCAACCTCCCCAAGACCTTTGAATTAGGCATGTTCTTCATCCTGATATTCAGTGTGGTGGTCGCTTCGCAGTTCAACATCCACCAAATCGACCGTTCCTCCATCAAAATCCTCTATTACATCCTTTTCGTGATGCTCTTTTCCATCTCCCTGCACCTCATCATCTGCAGGATTTTCAAGGTGGAGGGCGACCTGTTCACGGTCGGGATCACCAGCCTGCTGTGCTCTCCGCCGTTCGTCCCGCCCATCGTGGAGGCCATGGGCAACCGCAAGGTGCTGCTCAGCGGCATCGTCACCGGCTTGGCCGGCTATGCCATCGGCAACTACCTCGGCATCTTGGTCGCCTGGATATTGGGGGTGTTCTAATTATGAATTATGAATGTAGAATAGGGCTATCCGGTTAGGACGGCCCTGTTTTTTTGTCTATATGGCGTTCCTCCAGTTGGGGTATAGGTCAAGAAAAAATGCTGACAATTTGCTGGAAGCACCGGAAAACATCGATTATTTTTAGCAAAAAAGTGATATGATTGTTTGTAAATCAAACTGTTACAACGCAAAAGTTTTTATGTTGTGAAAAAACGAAGGGGGTAAAACAAAATCAACGAGTTAGATTTTGGCAAGGTATTTGTATAATTAAGGTTGTCAAATTAACATTTTTTATTAACTTAAAACGGTAGTCCACTGATAAGCAAAGGGACACAGAAGAATATGAGTAAAAACAACATCAGAAAGACCATCAACAAGAATGTCAACAACGTAATCGCAAACCACGAAAACGCAGAGAATGAAAATGAGTATGTATGCCCCATCTGTGGGAAGAGATTCAAGGGTTACGGGAACAACCCAAGACCAGTCAAGAAGGAAGGAAGATGCTGTGATGAATGCAATCGTAACGTAGTTATTCCAGCGAGAATCCATTGTATGAGATTAGGTGTAGGTTGGTAAGGATTAACGGCACAGTTTTTGTTTTTATGTTGTGAAAAAACGAAGGGGGTAAAACTTCAAGAAGTTGGACATCAACACGGCCAGCACCGCGAGCCACGAAGGGGTGTTGTGAAACTATTTTCCGCGAGACTATTTCCGCGAAGATAAAAGTGTATTTTTTCGGCGTAAAAAAAAGCAAAGCATAAAGATATGTGTACAGTGACAATAGAATACAGCGAGAACCGCAAGGCCATAGACCTCCTTCTTTCTGCGATAAGGGAGTTGGGTGCCGTTGTGACCATCACAGAGGAAAATGAACCGAGGTACAATCCTGAGATTCTCAAAAAAGCGGAAGAGAGCAGAATTGCCCATCGGAACGGACAGTGTGTTAAAATGGCTGTTGAAGACTTATGGAAATAGAATATTCCCCGTCCGCCTTACGCGACATTGAGCAGTGGAAAAAATCTGGTGACAGGAAAACCATGGACAGAAGAAATCGGTGAAACTTGATTACAAGTCGGGAATTGGCAAACCCGAACCGCTTAAAGGCGACATGCTCGGCCACTGGTCGCGGCGCATTGACAAAAAGAACCGCCTCGTATATTGTGTTTACGAAGAGGAACAGATAATCACGGTCATATCTCTCCGTGGTCATTATTCGGATAAATAAAATTTGAAGAAAACCGCCCGCCGTCTTCCCCAAGGAAGGCGTTTTTTTTACCCTACCACAGCTTCCCTCCCGGAGGCCGTTTTTTGTTGTTACAATTTTAACCTTCCGATTTTTCATTCGTCATATTAGAAAAAGTGTATCTTTGCCGTGTGTTAATCTTTATTACGTGTGTTAATCTTTATTAAAATTAAATAAAATGAAAAAATTATTTTCTATTACAGTTATAAGTTGTTTAGTTGCCTTCTCCGGCATTTTCTCCTCCTGCAAGCCGCAAGAAGAGAGCGAATGGATATACTATATCCAACTAGATTCCAGTACAGACTATATGGTAGCGCAGGATCTTTTCTTTAGTATTATCGAACCTTCCATGTTGAATGTCATGAAAAACGATGCCGACCGCTACACAGAAGGAGGCCAAATGTTATATTTCAACGGCGGGGAATCTGCTACTCTCAACCGAGCCAAGAAATCTTTCAGAAAGGCTTACAAAGCACTCGAAAACAGTCCGGAAGGTGACATTAACGTTTCCGGCACAGGTATTAAGGTGAACCTCTGCCGCTATCATGGTGGAGATTATTATGGAGATGTAATGGACAGCCACACGTTCTAACGACGAATCTCCAACATCCCATAATGAAAGAAGCCTGGAAAATCCCAAGCTTCTTTTATCACTTCCCCTTCCGAATGGGCTCGCATGTGAGTCCGACCCCTAACTTCTTGAAAATCTTGTGATCCACCTCACTGAGCATGACGGTGGTATGCACCTGGCAACCATCCAGTTGGGGCAGGCACTCTAAGGCTTTGCGACAATTCTCGTCGT
>CAMVBK010000120.1:0-3605 GCA_947165685.1 uncultured Bacteroidales bacterium
CTCCCTCCTTTCGACCTCTTTGTTGGTGATGTGTACGGTGATGAACATCACCAAGTCGGCCACGGCCAAGATCACCGTGACGACGAAGAAAGCCGTCAGACACCATTGGTGCCCTGCGGCAAAAGCGCCAACCAGCAGCAGCTGTGCCAGGCGGACGACGGCCAAGATGATGAATAATGCTGTCATTGTTTTGAATTTTGTTGCAAAGATGGCAATTGCCTCCGGCGTTGCAGTGACAGTTTCTCTCGATCGAATCCGCACACTGGGCAAATGGTCCAGTGAAGGTGCGCGTCGTATTCCTCTCCGCAAACCGGGCATATTGTCGGAATCTCGTGGTTCATGGATTTCGGTTTTTTTGCCGCAAGGCGGCCATTTGTTCCTCGCGTTTCTTGGCGAGTTCGATTTTGTTTTGCAAGGCGGCCAGCACATCGTGCATCTTGCTTTTCTCGATGTGCTCGTTGTCCTGCGGGCAGTCGTTGTTCAGCATCAGCATGATGTTCTGCCTTGCCTTCAGCGGGTCGTAGCCTTCGGTGCTGCCTCCTTCGCTGTCGAGCACCAGCGGGTATTGTCCCTTCAACCATTGCATCACACCAGCCCACCACAACGCCACCTCGTTGGCGAATTGCGGCGACACGCCACGGCGGTGGTCGCCCAAGTCGTTCAATGCCTTCCACACCAAACTTGGGTCGTTTTCCAGCCGGTACCTGTACATCAGTGCGTCGGCATGGAAGTAGTCCCCAAACTTGATGTCGTCTAAATATCGGTTCACCCTGGTCGGATTCACGATGTCGCAAGGCAGCGTGTCAATGATGAAAGCCAACCTGTTGCAGAAGTCCGCCAGTTGCCAAGTCTCAAGCCTGATGCGTTGCCCGTCGGCGGTGCGAAACACGCCCCTCCCTTCGTGTTTCAGTCCCGCCAAGCGGCAAAACAGCACGAAAAGCGTTTCCTCGCGGCTCAGTTGCTCGTTCATCAGCGAGGCGATGATGGCAAGTTGCTCTCGGGTCACCTCATGCCAGCTGGTCGGAATCGTCAGATCAATCCTCTCACTCATATCGTATCTACTATGTGTCCGGCGTTGAAGTCCACACCAGGCAGGGTTCTACAATCCGATGCGGCAAAGCAAGGGAACTCCGAAAGATAATCGAGCATGATGGTTCGCGCACCGATGGCCGACTTGGTTGCTTGCAACCGGTCTTCCATGAGGCAGGCAGCCGCAACGCTCTGGAGCCTGAAAACGGCTTGTTGTTGCACATCGCTGAGGTTGCCTCCGCGATATAGCTCACGAAGTCGCACTATCTCAGCCGTCGAAACATAGCTTCCGGCAACGTCCATCATCCCTACGCTCATGTTCATCAGGCACGAATGGAAGTCACCCCAATGCCCTGTATAGTTGGACTTGAATGGTAGATGCTGGCGAAGCATTTTAAGCGTGGGGATGAAAGCCACCGTGAGATAGGCGAATTGCTCAGTTTCGCGCCAATCATCATAAGATTCTTCACTGCCGCTTTTTTTCATCAAGAAGCCCACCAAGGCATCGCAGTCGGTGTCAAGCCTTTCCAGTAGGCTTCGCATCAGGTTGTCGCGCCGTTGCGAGCTGGCCGCGCTCATGGCCTGGTTGTTCTGCACCACCATGCCTGCCTCGCCGAGTTGCAGGTTCATTTCGTCGCCCGCCGTCAGGTAGGCCTTATCGGCAATCACCCGTTTCACAAGCAGGCGAAGGCGCGGGTGAGGGTCGTTGCCCTCTATTTCTATTTCAAGCAGTTCCTCCAATTCCGTGCCGATGATGTTGTCCGTCACCCAAGCCTGGGCCCTTGCGGCGAAATCGTCGAGCCGGTGGCTGTCGTCGCGCAGGTTGATTGAAGGCAGCAGCTTCCTCAATTCACTGATTCCGTCAAGTATCATTGTGCGTAAGTGTTAGTCGATTCCTGTTTGCCGCTCTTGTTTTGGTCGAGCGTAGTGAAGATGTATTCCGGCAGCACAATGGCGATGTCTTTGTCCCAACCATTGATTTGCTTCACAATCGAGAACGGGCGCAACACCAAGTCGATGTAAGGCCGCATCTGCGCCTGCTTCATCAGGTATATCTCGCGGATGTTGGAGCCGCTGAGCGAGTTGCTGTTCTTGCCAGGCACTGCCCCAATCAGCGAGGGGTGAACGCCCATCGCGTAGCTGATGACGTTGGCCACGGTTTCGTAGTCGGTCAAAAACTCTCCCTCCTTCACCATATCGTTGATGGTCTCGATGTGGATATACTTTTCCTCGGTATTGCCGTTGCCCGTCATCTCCTTCAGCACGGTCATCGCCTTACCTTGGTTCTCGGCACCGCAGGCGAAGTCGTTCAACTCCTTCACCACCTTTTTCTTCAGCTCTATACGCTTCGCGATGTCGTCGGCGGGCACCCCGGCCTGTTGCTCGCGGTAGGTGAAGTATTTGTCAGACGCGTAGATGATGTAACGGATGCCGAGGTTGTGTTCGAGGATGGCTTTCTTCAGCTCAGGGATGGCGGCGATGTTGTCGTACCAGCCCGAGCGGAACACGCTATACCAGTTCGGATACGAGTAGTAAGGCCGTCCCGGACTGGGCAGGTAGAGCGCCATGCACACGCGCTTGTATGCCTTCGCCGCCATCTGCGTCCTAATGTCTTTCACGGCTGCAAACTCGTCGATGACGTATGATTTCTCGATGTCTCCCTTTTTGGGGATGCTGCCAGGCGAGCGGTCCCATTTCGACGAGTAGAGCAACCACTTGATCTGGTCGTTCCCGTCCAAGCCCCAACGGCTGAACATCGCCTCGCGGTGAAGCACCCTTTTGATGTAAGTGAATTTTTTGTCGAACACAAACAGCGGGAATGCGTTGTGGAAATAGCTCAGGTCGGTCAATATCTCAAGCGTGAGTTGCGGCACGTTGTTTTCGAGGAACCAGTCGTATTCCTTGCCTTCCGTCACTTCGGCCCAATCACGAATCTTTCCACTCTCGTCACGTATCAGCCGTGCCACCTTCGGACCGTTGCCGTAGCACACACGGGCGTTGAAGTCCGAGTTCGTCCCGATGATCTCAACGCTCTCTATCTTGTCCATCACCGTCTGTGGCAGCAGGTTTTGCAAGCCCCACGGCGCCACGCGATAATTGTCGTCCTCGATGATGTTGAGGTTCTTTTCGTCGAAAAAGCTGTGGCTGGTCACCATCAGGATGGCATGAGCTTTCTCCATCAGCGCGGTGTTCTCGCCAACCCAAACCACATCGTCTGTCATAGCACAACCTCCTTTCCGGCGAATTCCTTGATGGTGTCGAGGATGACTGTAGCCAGTTCGCCCGTTGTCAGGTTCTTGATGTTCATGGTGTCGCCCTCCGAGTGTAAAGAGGTGAACGCTGCCTTATCGATATGCACCCAATGGCCTTCAGCCGAAGCCCAAGTGATGCTGAACTCCTCCAGTTGGGGAGCCACTTCGAACAATACTCCTTGGCGTATGTACTCCATTTTGAAAGATTTTCGGCAAAGGTAATCAGCCGCGTTCAAGTAAGAGTGACAGAAAAATCGTCGCCTGCAAGTCCTTCGCGACGCCGCAGGCGGCGATTTTTTTTGCGATAAAACCTGTCAAATCTTG
>CAMVBK010000121.1:0-2807 GCA_947165685.1 uncultured Bacteroidales bacterium
TAACATAGTATAAACCATAGCGTTAACTATTATTCGCGTTCAAAGAAAAAAGCGTAGGAAACTGTTTTCTTGAAAAAACGGGTAATGTTCGCGGCGAAGCCGTAAGGTTAGAGTCCGCAATGCATCTCTATAAAGTTTGCTCAAAAGGGTGTGAACTAATCTATAGAGATGCAGCGGGTTTCTCCTACGCTTCCCGCGAACGCGAGTAGAGAGGTTCGCACCTTTCTTTTTGCCGTGAGTGATTGATAGTCGCGCTGCAATCATCAATTTTTATGGCAAATAATACTTTACAAAAGGCAAAAGCAGCCAAACAAGACGAGTTCTATACACAGCTCGCCGACATTCAAAACGAAATGAACGCTTATTTGGATTACAATCCAGACGTGTTCCGTGACAAAACCATTCTTCTACCTTGCGACGATCCTGAATGGAGTAATTTTACTCTTTTCTTCTCGCAAAATTTCGAAAGATTCGGGTTGAAGAAGCTGATATCCACATCGTATGCGATAGAAAGCAAACATAATCTGTATGGCTCTCAATTATCATTGTTTGAGACGGATTATGAGAAAACGTCAAAAAAATACGATGCTAACATTACTCGTTCACGTGGAAAAATCTTTGTCCTCGACAGGGATTGCAATGCCGACGGATGCATCAATTACCATGATTTGAAATGGGAATATCTAAACGGCGATGGGGATTTTCGTTCGGATGAAGTAAAAGCATTGCGTGATGAGGCCGACATAATCGTTACCAACCCACCCTTTTCTTTATTCAGAGATTTTTGGAAATGGACTTTGGATGCCGAAAAGAAATTCTTGATGATAGGAAATGTAAATTCTATTTCGTATAAAGATGTTTTTCCATTTATTAGAAGCAATAAAGTTTGGCTTGGTGCTACTGGATTCATGACGGATATGGTTTTTGGTGTTCCAGAAGGGACTGTTGTCAAGGCAAGTGACAAATTGAAAGCGGAAAAGATGGGTTATTTTGGAAATTATACACGACTGGGTAATTCTTGTTGGTTCACTAATCTTGATCATGGTCGTCGTCATGAAAAATTGCAATTGATGACCACATCTGATATTTTCAAATATAGCAAACATTCAGAATTGAGAGGGAAAAACGCTTTTGACCACTACGACAACTATAATGCAATAGATATACCCAAAGTAGATTCTATACCAAGTGATTATAACGAAGTAATGGGGGTCCCTATCACTTTTATTGACAAATATTGCCCTGAACAGTTTGATGTGTTGGGGATGGCTTCTTCTGCTGGATATAATAAAGATATTGTGGGCATTGAATTATTAGGAGGGAAAGACGCTCGACCTCTTATTAATGGAAAAAACAAATATGTAAGAATATTCATTAAAAAAAAATAACTCACTTGAAACCTCACAAATATGAAAACCACATTAAAAACTAACATCACCGTTCGAGATATTTGCAACGGGTTTGTTTACAACGAATTAGAAGAAAAAGGTTTGTATGGTCTTTCTGGCCAATTAGTTATTCAGCCGGAATACCAACGCAACTACATTTATGGCGATGGTAAAAAAGACGTGGCCGTTATCGAATCACTTCTCAAAGAGTACCCACTCGGTCTTATTTATTTCAATGAACGCGAGGATGGCATGCTGGAAGTACTCGACGGTCAGCAACGTATAACCAGCATTGGACGTTTTGTGACAGATAAATTCCCGATCGTTGATGCACATGGCGTGCCGCAGTATTTCAGTAGTCTGCCCGCCAATCTCCAAGATTTGATTATGGACAGCAAACTCTTGATTTATGTTTGCAAGGGTACAGAACAAGAAATCAAGGAGTGGTTCAAAACCATTAATATCGAAGGAAAACCACTAAAACCTCAAGAACTGCTCAATGCAATTTATTCTGGCTCGTTCGTCACACTCTGCAAAGAGGTGTTTAGCAAACGTAAGCAGCCTATTATGCAGAAATGGCAGGCTTACGTTAGTGGTGAGGTGAATCGGCAGGCCATTTTTGAAAGGGCATTGGATTGGGTAAGTAAAAGTGACATTGAAGGTTATATGAGCCGTCACCGCCACGATACGAATATTGATCCAATCAAGCTCCACTTCGAAAATGTTATCCAATGGATAGAAAGTGTTTTCCCAACTTATTACGACCAAATGTGTGGGGTGGAGTGGGGTCGCCTTTACGACACATACCATACCAACCCTTACAGTCCTTCCGCGGTAGATGCTGATGTGGCCCGATTGTTTGCTGATGGCAGTGTGGAGGACAAGAAAGGAATTTTTGAATATGTATTAGGAGGAAAAAAAGATACCAAACTTTTGAATATCAGAATTTTTAGTAAAGCTGACAAATCGACCGTTTATCACCGTCAAACTGCTGCAGCGAAGGCAAAAGGAGAATCCAATTGCCCGTTATGTGCCATCGGGCACGATGCAAACAAATCCAAAATATGGAAACTTGAGGAAATGGATGCCGACCATGTGACCGCATGGAGCAAGGGCGGCGCTACCAGCATAGCCAACTGTCAGATGCTGTGCAAAACACACAACAGGGCGAAAGGAAATAAATAGTTGACATTCAGTTACACCATTATGCCGTTCTCCATCAAATTTGAGAGAACGGCATTATTTCTGCTACTCGCACCCCCGCTGCCCTTCTTTTTCTCCCTCTTTCATCCGCCGGCAAGCGCCATTCCGCCGCAAACGCAGTGAGCAAGTTGGGCGGAGGTGGAGGAGTATCTGATGAAGAAATAAAAAAACTCCTCATGTTCAAAAATGAGGAGTTTTCATGAAGCGGTGGTCCCA